>DASPPG010000178.1:0-2525 GCA_035625625.1 Solirubrobacteraceae bacterium | reverse complement strand
TGGGTGCTGAGATGCGGTCGAAAATCAGCTTGCCGGTCTGATTGGCAGCGGGTAGGCTCATATGTCGTTGGTTGGAGTGCGTTTTGGCGCCGGGGCGACGTCCGTAGCGTTCACTGATGTCGCCGGGGGCCGATTGCTGGGTGGCTGACGCTGAGCCTGTGGGCCGGGTCGGGCGTGAGGGCGGGCCTCGGATGGTGTTGGTGGTCGTAAAGCAATAACTGTGGGCGCGGGGGCACACGAACCCTGCCTTCTGGGTGTGGTGAGCGCCGATTCTGCGACAGTTATTGAGCCGCGACGGTGAGGGCGTCGAGGAGGCGGAAGAAGATTCCCAGCGAGGGGTTCCAGGCTTGGATGCGCCAGCGGATGTAGCGGGCTGTTTTGACGATCTGACAGGGGATCTCGATAAACGCGGCGCGGAAGGTGTGGAACTCCATCGTGAGCAGTCGGGATCGTTGCTGTTGGTGCTGCGTTTCCCAGCGCGGTGAGACGGGCAGCATGAGCGCGCACCACGCCTTGAGCGTCCAGGCCAGTGACATCATGGTCATGTAGGCCCAGTTGGCGTTGAGTGTGTTGACCGGGGCGTGCAGGGCGCGCACGCCGCTTTTGAGGTTGGCGATCAGGTTCTCTTGGTTGCAGCGCTGGTGGGCTTCGCCGATCACCTGCTCGGCGGTCAGCTCCCAGTCGTTGGTGATGTAGAAAAAGTACCTGTATTCATGGAACAGGACATTCTCGCCGCGCTCGATCGAGAGGTTCTTGCGCACGGCGACGACGCGGTAGTCCTTGGTGCAAGCGCGCGGCCGGTAGGAGAACTCGACTACCTCTTGGGTCTTGGGTCGGATCGTCTTGTAGCCGCGCTCGCGAACGATGCCGTCTTTGACGTTTGTCGGGCGGGTCCGCGGCCGCGTCTGGAGCTGGCGGTCGGCCTTGGCCTGCAGCTCGCGGTAGAGGTCCTCTGGTTGGTCTTCGGCGGCTTTGACGAGGTTGGCCTTGGCGTCATAGCCGAACACGAACCGGACCCCGTCGGCGTCCCAGCGGTCAAACTCGGTCGTCAGCGAGAAGTCGGTGTCGCCCCGGAGCAAGATGTCGCTAAACCCGGCCTCGCGGCACAGCGCGATCGCCCGGTCATAGAGGGGAATGACCCCCTCATGCGAGGGACGGTTGGCGCCGTGCAGCGCCTGATACAGCGGCTCGCGGGTGTTCTGAAGCGAGACCAGCAACGCCGAGTAACCCCAGGTGCCGTTGTAGGCGATGTCCATCCCCTGCTTGCACTGCCCGTCGGTGGCGATGATCGACGCGTCCGCATCGATCCGCGCGGTCTGGGCAAAGAACGACGCGGGCTGCCGCGACCACACCTTCAGCCGACCCCGGTTGACAGCGTCCTGCAGGGCGATGATCGAGTCCTCGTCAAAGCGCCGGCAGAAGTCCCCAGCGGTGGTCGGGTCCGGCAGCGACGGCGTCCCCAGGCCGTCCAGAAACACCGCGTCGCTGCGGCGGGTCTCGATGTCCTCCAAGCGCCGGCCGCCGCACAGTGCGTTATAGGCGATGTTCAAAACGTGGTCAGACTCGTGATAGGGGCGGTGAACCTTGAGCAACTCGACCGAAGCGTCGATCTCTGAGGCCAGGCCGACCGCGTCGACCAGCCGGGCGATCATCCCGATGCCGCCATGCGCGACACCCCGGTCGCGCTGGGCCCACTCGTAGCGGATCGGCGCTCCCGCCAGCAGCGGGCCGGCCATGTTAGGGGTCACTGCGGCCGCCAGGCGCCGCTCGATCGCCTGCTGTTCGCGCTCGAGGCGGCGTTGGCGCTGTCGCTTGTGGTTACTCATCTCACGTTCCTTGTAATCTCACCGGGTGACCATAGCCTTCGCCGGCTATGGGTATGTTACCATCAATGGTCACCCAACACCCAAAAGAGAATGACGTGGCAACCGAAGCCCAACTGACCGACAAAATCCAACACATCAAAGCCGCTCTGCTCGCGCTCGGCGACCTGCGGCCAGGAGCGCTCTCTGAGCAATACAACACCTGCCGCACCCCCGGTTGTCGCTGCAAAGCCGACCCGCCCCAGCGCCACGGCCCATACCACCAACTCAGCTACAGCCAGCGCGGCAAAAGCCGCACCGAGAACATCCGCCCCGAACACATCGACGCGGTCACCTCCCAGATCGCCAACTACCGCAAGCTGCGCGACCTCATCGACCAGTGGATCGACACCGCCATCGAACTGGACCGCCTCCGACGCAGCTCACCCCGATAGTGGTCACGCCCACAAGCCCGAGCCCGACGCCCCTTCACTTCAAACCGACACGGGCCATCCAGCCTCGCCGCTAGAACCCCTGCAATACCCAGCTTTCCGGGCCTTCGATGCCCATCCAACCAGGTCTTGCGCTTGGTTAAGGACTAGCCCCGGTGATGAAACTGGGGTTTGCGTCGCTGCCGTCGAGGTTCGCTCGTCCAATCGAGTCTTTGGTGTAGTTGGTCCAGTAGATGTGCTGGCTGTCGACTGCGACGCCGGGCGCCGCGCC
>DASPPG010000177.1:0-92954 GCA_035625625.1 Solirubrobacteraceae bacterium | reverse complement strand
TCTCGCACCTTGGCGCCCACGATGGTCTTCTCGAAGCTGCCGATTATGTTCAGCGGTGCGGTGACCGGGGGCCGCGTAGCGGGCAAAACGCCGATCACGACGCCACCGCTGCACATAATCGGACGATGCACATAGATGCAGTTATGCGCAGCTGCGCATAACTGCCTTTGCGCTTGCAGAGGTACTCGTGCGGGCGTGGCCGCTTCTGTCCCGGGAGGGGTCGTCCTCGGACGGCCTCGCGTGGAGGTACGGATTGCTGCTCCGGTGGCATCGCACGCACGCGCCGAGGGCGTCGTAGCGCTCGTGCTCGTCGCCCGAGGCGAGCGCGAGCAGCGCTTCTGGGAGTACGCTTGCGTTCGCTGGGAAGCGGGAGCGGTTGCTGGGCGCTTGGACCGCCGTCAGGCGTTGGCAATCAAGTAGCGCGGCTCGTGCTCGATGCGCACGCCGCCGCTGGCGGTGATCGGCGCCTGCACGCGTTCGGCGCGCGCTTCGCGGACGGCCTCATCGCTGAGTGACCGGCGGGCGGCGACGATCGGTCGGGCCGGAAGGTAGCCGCGCAGGAAGGTGTCCATGCGGCAGGCCGAGCGCGATCGGGGCCAGCAAGCTGGCGCCCATCCAGACAGGAATCAACAAGGCCGCCGCCGGTAGCTTCTGTCCCGCGGGTGAGTGAGCGGCGGCGCGAGCATCACCGCGACGAGCTCCGTCGCGAGGTCACCATCGCCCACGGTGTGCCGCACATCATGAATCTCGGCTGCGGCTACGGCGGCCCGCCACGATGCGGACTGGGCGGGCGGTGCGCGTGGCGGCGTGGGCAAGCTGCGGCGCGCCGGCGCGCGGCCAGGGCGGCCAGGCCCCACGCCGCTCCCCAGGCGGCGAAGAACGGCGACCACAGGGCGAGGTCCCAGTTCTCGGTGTGCGTCTGCGCGTGGGCGGCGCCGGTCAGGACGGCGATGTCGACGGCGGCACTCGAGGCGGCGCGCGCGAGCATGAACGCGCCGATCAGCGCCGGCAGGCCGACCACGAGCAGCCGCGGCGGCCGCTGGTCGCGAACGGTGGCGACCGCCAGGGCGATGCCGATCGCCGCCAGCGCGACCGAGGCCCAGTTCTCCACGGTGAGCGTGCCCGTTCCTTCGAGCAGGTGGCGCCGCTGGTCGGCGGTCAGCGGCGCCTGGTGCACCAGCAGCTCGCCGCCGAGCGCCCAGTAGAGCTTCAGCGCCCCGTAGGCGGCGCATCCGACACCGGCGGCCAGCGCGGCACGGCGACCCGGGCGCAGCGCGCCGCCGACCAGCCGACGGCCGCGCGCGAGAACGGCCCGCAGGCGGGGCGGACGCCCCTTGACGCGCGCCGTGACGCCGCCAGTGACGGACAGAGGTCGCCGCTCGTCGCGATCGACCGCCTGCGCGGAACCGTCGGCGGGAGGGCGGCTTTTACTGGTAGCGGAGTGCTTCGGCTGGGTAGACGCGGGCGGCGTAGCGGGCGGGAATGAGCGTGGTCGCGAGCGCTACCAGGTAGACGCTGAGGAAGATCACGCCGAGCGTGAGCCAGGGAACGGCGAGGGTCAGGGTTATGCCGGAGCCTGCGGCGTAGGTCGCAGCGGACGAGTTGATGATGTTGTGGGCGACGATGAGGCCGAGGGCGCCGCCGAGGATGATCGCGGTGAGCGCGATGAACGACGATTCGAGCAGCAGGCTGGCCTGCACCGTGCGGCGTTGGAAGCCGATCGCGCGGAGAACGCCGATCTGCTGGCGCCGTTCGACGACGGCGCGGGTGGTGACGACGCCGAGCGCGGCGATGCCGACGACGAGGCCGAGCGCCAGGAATCCTTCGATCAGGTGGTCGACGACAAGACTTGCGCCGGTCTGTTGGCTGAGCAGCTTCTGCATCGAGTCGGCCTTGAGGCCGTTGGTGATGAACGCGTTCTGGAGCGTCTTGGCGGTGGTGGTGGGATTGACGCCGGGGTTGAGCTTGAACAGGTAGGTGGTTGGGAGGACGCGGTTGCCGAACACGGGTGTGAGGGTGGCCTGCGAGGTCCAGATGCCGGTCATCGCCGCCGGGACGCTGTCTGGGAGGACGCCGATCACGGTCAGGGTGGTGTGCTTGCCGGTTTGCGGGTCGGTCACGGAGACTCGCACGGGCGCCCGGCGCTTGTCTTCGACGTAGAAGCCTGTCAGCTTGAACTTCAGAGTCGAGCCGCCGCCATAGTTCTGGCGGTGCGGGACGGCGAGGGGGTCGATGACGGCGAGCCCGGGGTGGGTGAGCAGCGCGTGCCAGACGGCGGCGGGTGAGCTGTAGCCGCGCGCCCAGGTGTCAAAGCCATAGCTTGTGTGGGTGAGGAAGCTGTCGTCGAGGCCGCCGACCACGTAGTTCTCTGCCGTGTGCGTCGTGCCGAGCTGGCGTGCCTGGACCGGCAGTGAGGATTGGGTGGCGGTGACGCTGATCAGCGGCCGGAGGACGGGCGAGCGGTGAACGGCGGCCGCCATGTCGAGCACCGGCGCCGTCGCCGGGGCTGTCGCGTGGACGTTGAAGCCGCCTCCGAACGCGCGGACGTTGTTGAAGGCGTTGGTGAACGATCCTGTAACGGTCGCGCCGACGACGAGCGTGAACGTGACCAGCATGAACATCGCCAGCGTGACGCCCGTGCGGAACAGGCTCTTGAGCGGGTAGGCCAGCGACATGCGCACGACGGGCGCGATCCGGCGGATCCGTCCGAGGGCGCCACCGAGTGCGCGCAGCAGAATGTCGGCGTTGTACATGATCGTCCAGGTGGCGCCGATCACGATCATCAGCCCGGCGAGGATGAAGCCCCCGTCGTTCACGCTCATCGCGCCGAACAGGTGCTGGCGGATCGACGGAACGATGAACCAGACGATCAGCGCCAGCCCCGCCGCCGTCCGCACGACGCGCTTGTTGGCGCCCAGCGCCTCGGAGAGCCGGGCAACACCGAGGATCACCAGCGAGACGCCGAGGCCGAGCGTGACCTCGTTCTTGGCGCTGATGCCGCTGCGTGCGGTCGAGTAGCCGAGGAGGATGATCAGGATCCCGCCGATCCGCTTGCGGCGCGTGCTCATACCGGCGAGCTGGTCGGGGAGGTCGCGGATCGCGGAGACGATGTTCATCCGGCTCACCCGCCACGCGGAGTACGCGACCACGGCGAGGGTTAGCAGCACCCCGATCGTGTAGGCGACGACGAGGCTGGCCGGCTTGACGGCGAAGGCGAGATGGAAGCCGGGGTACGAGGCGAAGAGGCCGCCCATGCCGAGCACCATCGCGTAGGCGACGAGCACGCCGAGCGCGGCGCCGACGAGGGCAGCGGCGAGGTCGTAGGCCGCTCCCTCGTAGAGGAACATCTGCACCAGGTGCCCGCGACGGGTCCCGACCGCGCGGGCAACGCCGAGCTCGCTGCGCCGCTCGGCTGCGAGCAGGACGAAGATCAGGAAGATCAGCAGGATCCCCGCGGCGATCGAGAACGCGCCGAACACCGTGAACAACGAGACGAACAACGCTCCTTCGCTGTCCGCCGCGTTCAGCGCGTTCTGCTTGGTCTTGTCGGTTTCGAGGCCGAGCGGGCTCACCGTTCGCCTCAGCGCTTTCACGACCTTGTCGGTCGTGGCGACGCCGCCACGGTTGGCGACGTAGATCCCGTCGATCAGGCCGGGTTCGTGGAGCAGCGTCTGCGCACGCGCCAGCGGCATCAACACTCCGTAGTTGGACGTGAACGCACCCTGATACTCGACCACCGCGCGGACGCGGGCTAGCTCGAGGCTGGTGCCGGCGAGGACGCGGACCGTGTCCCCGGGCTTCGCGCCGAGCGCGTCGGCGAGCTTCGCATTCAGGAACACCTCGTTCGGCCCGAGCTGCGCGAGCGAAACCGTTCGGCCGGCTGCGCGCATCGGGCCGAAGGCACTAAGCGTGGCGGGATCGCCGGCGAACAGCGTCACGTTCGGCTCGTACTGCTTCCGGCTCACGTCCTGGACGGCGCTGCCCCCGACGAGCACCGGCGCCACCGCGCGCACGAGCCCGGAGGAGTGCCCGGCGGCCGCGACCCGGCCGACGTCGCTCTGTGGGAAGTAGCGGGTTCCGGTGCCGAGAGAGCCGACCGCGAGCGAGGCCGTCAGCCCTTTCGCGCCGACGACCTCATCGGTCCTGCCGAGCATCGTGATCGCCGAGGAGCGGATCGAGGAGCTCATCGTGTCCCCGGTCGCGAACGAAGCGGTGATGATCGCTGTTCCGAGCATCAGCCCGGTGACGATCAGAGCGGCACGACCCGGCCGGCGCCTGGCGTTCCGGACGCCGAGGCGGAAGAACACGCGATTGCGCACCGCGAAGGCCGCGACGACTGCGAGCAGCACCACCACGAGTGCCGCGAGCACTTCCGCGAGCGTGCCCATCGGGATCCCGAAGATCTTTTGCATGGCTCACCTCGCGGTGGCTGGCGCCTCCGCGACCACGACTTCGTACCCCTCGCGACCAGGCGACGCGCGGTAGAAGACGACGTCGGACAGCTTCTCGATCTGGGACTCATAGAAGCCGCTCACCTGTGAGGCGTGCGCGGCTTCCTCGCTCGACCAGAGGGTGATGACGAGCGCCTTTCCCTCCTCGGAGAGCAGGACATAACAGCCCTCGTAGCCATCCTGTTCGTGCAGCGCGGGAATCAGGTCGGTCTCGAACCGCTCGATTGCGCGCCGCGGGTTCTGACGCACGGGATCGATCTCGGCAACTGTCACGCGTGCGACCATTACCGCCTCACCTCCAGACGCTCTTCGTCGACGATCTGGCCGTCGACCACGCGCACGATCCGATCGGTCGCCCGGCCGACGCCGATGTCGTGGGTGACGATCAGGAACGTCAACCCACGCTCGCGGTTCAGGCGGCGCATCAGCGCCACGACCTCCTGGGCGTTCTCGCTGTCCAGATCGCCCGTCGGCTCGTCGGCCCAGACGATCGCCGGATCGTTGACGAGCGCGCGCGCGATCGTCGCCCGCTGCCGTTGCCCGCCCGAGAGCTCGTCCGGCACGTGCACAGCACGCTCGCCCAACCCGACCATCTCGAGCGCAGCCAACGCCCTCCGCCGAGCCTCCCTGGCCGGCACGCGGGCAACGAGCAGCGGCAGCTCCACGTTCTCGACCGCGCTCAGCACCGGCATCAGGTTGAAGAACTGGAAGACGAAACCCATCCGGCGGGCGCGATAGTCGGTGCGCTCCTTATCGTGCATCGAGCCGAGCGACACCCCCTCGATCAACACCTCGCCACCGTCGATCCGATCCAGACCGGAAAGACAATTCAGCAACGTCGTCTTGCCCGAACCGCTCGGACCCATAATCGCCACCATCTCCCCACGCCCCACCGTGAAGCTGACGCCACGCAGCGCCTGCACCTCAACCTCGCCCGTGTCGTAACGCTTGTCAACGCCACGAGCCTCGACGATCGCCTCGACAACGACAGACTCGGCAGGCGGCGCCGGAGCTGGTTCCAGAACCGGCGCATCCGACTGAATTGCCATCTGGTCCTCCGCGGTGCCGACCGCAACACGCGACGGCCCAGCGGTCACAGGTTCAGCCGATACGGCTGCCAGATGCCCGTCGGCGGCCTCACGCGACGACTCAGCGGTCACGGCATCAGCCACCGCCACCGCAACCCTTTCCAACCGTCTCCTCAAACGGGTAGGCATGCCAACCACCTCCTCAGACGGCTAGGCATATGCAGACAATCACACCGCCACCAACTCTTGTCATCGGCCCGGACTACCCAACCAGCGCTGGGTATATGGGATGGATCGATCCGTAGTAACGGGCATGCTCAGATCAGATGCAAACCTCGCTATCGGGCGAAGTTCGCGCCGGACGGGCAGGTGTCTCGCCCGCACTGAGCACGCACCCGCTATACGCGGCAAGCGCGCACGCGAAAGTCGCAGTGACAGCTGGCTCGGAGCTAGCAATCCTCGCTGGCATCCTGGCGCGGAACCCAGCCCGGTCATTCGATGGGCTTCGCGTTGCCGCGCTTATGGTTCATCGCCGACCCGGCACTCTCGATCGGGCTTCCGCTCGCCGACCGAAGCGGCCACGCACTGGGATGACCTGGTCAAGGCGTAGACCAGTAGACACGACCGTCGGCA
Organism: Solirubrobacteraceae bacterium; assembly: GCA_035625625.1. Lineage (GTDB taxonomy): Bacteria > Actinomycetota > Thermoleophilia > Solirubrobacterales > Solirubrobacteraceae > Palsa-465. The sequence goes on along the minus strand of DASPPG010000177.1, from coordinate 86,842 downwards.
CGCCGACCAGCCAGCCCTGCCTCCGTTGCCGCACGGGCATCTTGGACTCGCGGGGTCGCAGTCTCGCTTCGCGCGGCAAGCGGGAACGTGGCTGTCGGAAGGACAGCTGAACGGTCCGACCGGCTGGAGCGGCCTGCCTACCGCGCGTGGCAGGGAAAGAGCTCGGCGCCGACTCGATGCGCGTCTGGCGCGGAAAGCAGGTCCGGCGGTGCCACGCGATAGGAGCAGCGACCCCGGGGCCGAGAGCACCACTTGTGCTTGCGGGCAGTGGTCATCGCCCGGCCGACACGCGGTGGGCGATGCAAGAGCGGTCATCCCATGGTGGGGACTTGAACGATGATCCGTCTATGGTCGGATCGAATCGTGTGTTGCTGTTGGGATGGGTGAAGCCCAAGCACTCGCGTCCGCTGCCTGCGCAAGATCTCTACCGTACCGCTCGCCTCTCTGGGTTCGCCGGCGCGCGTACGCTGAGGTCCGTGGGTATCCCTGCTGATCCTCAGCGCAAAGCACGGGCTCGTCGATCCCGGTCGTCGCGTTGCCCCCATACGTGGAGTCGAGCCGCGACGGCCTCGCGGAACATCGCGTTCTTCTCTTTGAGTTCCAGTTCCATGCGGCTCCAATCGTTGCGGTTCGACTCGGAAGGCAGTCCCGGCCGAGACGATCCGCTCGCACGTTCCGGGTTCCCGGCTGCGGCTCTCTCGCGATGGTGCATGCTTCCCGCGCGCATCATCCGGACCGGACGATGGCCTCCGGGCAGCATCCCGATGGGGATCCGTTGTTCCGTTTGTAGAGGAACATCGAGCGCGCAACTCATCCTCCGCGGTCTGGCGATTGGCGCCGCGCGGCGCGTGGGGCGGAAGCGCCCTGCGTGCTCCCGCCCCCTAGCGACTTGCAGCATCTCAGTGCGACCTAATGCGCGAGTCCTTTTCCGCCCTTTGCGGTGGCCCAGACGGTGCGTCCGTTGCGAGCCTGCAGTGGGCGGAAGTCGTCGCCGAGGATCTTGTCGAAGGCCTGGAACTGCGGTTCTGACAGCTCAGCGGGCCGCTTGAGGACGAACCAGGTCACGTTCTCGGCGCACGGCGGTGTCGTGAGCGATCCGGCGTAGGTGTAATAGGCCGAGGCGTCGGTGAGCCCGTCGGCCAAGTTGACCTCTACCGGCGCATGCACCGTCTGTCCTTCCTTCTGGGGCAGACCCGCGCTGATCAGCTCGTCGAGGAAGCGATTCGGGCGCCCGATCTTGTAGAGCATCGCCACCACGGCGATCCGGTTGGCGGCGTCATCCTTGAACACCGCATGGAGTTCCATGACGCCGCGCCAGTCTCCGATCATGTGTTCCGACAGCGCGTGGAAGTGGAATTGCTGCAGGTGATAGGTCGCGGTCCCCAATGTGAGCGTGCTCCCTGGCTCGTACTCCTGTTCGATCGTGTGCCCGTTGTTGATCAGTGCCAGCGGCGTCGGCTTGAGAGCGAGGTTCAGCGCTCTGAGGCTCGGGTCGATCTGGACATTCGTGATGTCGATCGGTGACTGCCTTCCCTTGCCGCCCGCGCACGCTTCCCACGCCGGATTCAGCTGGCCCCAGAATCCTGGGCCGTTGTCCCCAGAGTAGGAAAATGTCGCCGTTGGCTGAGTGCTCCCGCTCGCCGCTACGCCGCTCGCCGCGAAGGCCGCGCCAGCCGCCAACACCGCCGTGACGGAGATCCCGGCCAATCGTCTGCGCATCATGCTTCTCCCTTCTTGCCTGAGTTTGATCGTGCGTGGCCACCCACACGGGCCTCGCCGTCCGCGGTCGCGATGTCGCCGATCGATGACCATGGCGAGAGGGTCGGGGTGACTTGGCGACGCGGATCACGCACGGGGTAGGACACGTTGTGAAGCTTGCGGCCCACTGCTAGCAGTTGCAGCGCGCGACGGTTGCCGATTAGGTGCAGCCGTCGCCTCGTGAACGGCTGCCGTCGGAGCCGATGAGACAGCTCAATCAATTCGTCGCACTCGGTCTGCGTGCCCGCGGCTGCGTGGCGTGGACATGAGGAGACGTGGGCTCGCGAGATAAGAGCGGTGGCGCGCTGTACGCATCTGGCGGCATCCAGGACCCGTGATCTAAACGCCGGTGGTGGTGGCTGCGTTCGGGCGGAGTGGCGGGCGCGCTGGCGGTGACGGCTTGCGCCGGGCGCCGGCGTGGCCTGACGGATGCGCGCCTGGCACGGGCGGGGTCGCCGGGCGGCGGATTCGGATTAAGCACTCCCGTCTAGTCCGCAGGGTGCAGGCCGAGCGCGGCATATCCGGGGGTGTGTGCGTCGAGATTGCCGCAGGCAGGGCTTGGCTGCCACCGATCGGCACCTGGTCTGCACCGGGTTGGGTCTCGGCGGAGATGACCATCAGCGCTACAGAAAGCCGGAGATTCAAGTAAGCGATGACGAAGACCGCGTTCAGTGCTGATGAGCAGCCCTCTCCGCGCCGCGGCGGAAACCGGCGACGGGGCCGACGATGACGCCGCCGGCTGAAGCCGCGGATGGGGATTCGGGCAAGCGTCGGCGGTTGCAGCCCGGGGCGGTCCGGATCCGGTTGGACGTTGCTCGGGGCAGCGCCAAAGGGCTTGGCGTCGAGATGGGAAAGCGTGCGGTCGAGACGCGGATGTTGGACTCGGCGCTGGCGCTCGCGTCGCGCCTGTTTGTCGCGGTGATTCCGGTCGCGCTGCTGGTCAGCTCATTTCTGCCTGGCGGCCAGACGTTCGCTGAGCGGCTCGTGACCGGCCTTCAGTTGCAGGGCGCCGGGCGTCTGGCCGCTGAGCGTTTGTTCGCGACGCCGGACGTGGTGCGGGCGGGGATGACGGTGGCGACGTGCCTGGTGGGGGCGTGGTCGTTAATGAGCTGCGGCGGGGTTCTGCAACGTTCTTACCGGTCGGCGTGGCGGCTGGAGACGTTGGGGTCAGGCAGCTGGCGGCGCGACGCCGGGCGCCGGCTGCTGTGGGCCGCCGGCCTTGTCGTGTATGTGGGTGCGACGTTCGGGCTGGCCGACGTCTCCGCTCACGGGGTGGTGGCGATTGTGCGTGACGGGGCCCGGATCGCGCTCGCGCTCGCGTTTTTCTCGTGGGGCCCGTACGTGGTGCTGGGGCGGCAGGTCGCTCCGCGTCGCCTGCTCCCGACGGCCATCGCGGCGGCGGTCGCGCTGGGTGCGGTCGCTGCGGTCGCGCCGCTGTACCTGCCCGAGGTGGCGAGTGCGAGTGCGAGGAGCTATGGGCTGGTGGGGTTCGCGTTCGCGTTCTTGACCTGGCTGTTCGTGCAGGCGTTGCTGATCGTCGGCGCGGCGGTTGCTGGAGCGGTGATCGGCGAGCGGGTCGGCCACCGTGACCGTGGTTAGCCGCTCGTGCCATCGGTCCCCGACCGGGCCTGCTGATCGGCCGGGCTGCTGGCGGCCGCAACCTGGCTGCACCTGTTTGGCACCTGGCGCACCACCCGGCTCGGTCACCCTGGAGTGCAGATCACCACTAGTTAACAGCCGCAGCCGGGAGCAACGCGATGACCCTCACCAGCACACCAAGTACCGACAAAGCCCGAGCGGGGGGAGCACATCGCCGCCTGAGACGGGTAGCGATCCGCCCGCTCCTTCTCATTGTCGTCGTTCTCGGTCCGGCGCTCGGGTTGGCCGGCTGCGGCCAGTCCGCCGCAGACAAGGCAAAGAGCCAGGTCTGTAGCGCTCGCGCGGACATCAATAAGCAGATCGACTACCTGAAGGGTCTCACGCTCAACACGGCGACCACGACCGGTGTCAAGAACAGCCTCAAAGCGATCGGCGATGACCTGACCAAGATCAAGGATGCGCAGCCGCAGCTGAACGCCGAGCGCAAGCAACAGGTGCAGTCAGCCAACCAGGCATTCAGCACCGAGCTCGAGTCCGTGGTGAACAACATCGGCACCAACCTGTCGATCAGCAACGCCGAGGCGCAGCTGAAGACGGCCGTGCAGCAACTCGCACAGTCCTACCAGCAAACGTTCGCGGCGATCAACTGCGGCTGACATGCCTGAGGGCACGGCCCGAACCAGCGTAACGCGATTCACCAGGAAGGGGTAAGCAATGTTTGACACATCAGCGCGAGGTGCCCGTTCCGACCGCGACGACAGGTTCGAGCTGGGCAGATCGCAATGGTCGGTCGATGAGCAGCGCTCCGCCGGCCGGGATCTGCGCCGCGAAGTGTCTCGGCGTGAGCACGCTGGGTGGAGCCGGGCGCAGGATCGCGCCGACCCGGTGGCGGTGCTCGAGGGCGAGGAGCGCGATCGGGTCAGGGAGCTGTTGCCGATCCGGCACGCTCGGATGGCAGCCTCACCGTTCGCGTTCCTGCGGGGATCGGCGGCGGTGATGGCCGCCGATCTCGCCACGACGCCGTCGACGAACATCATCGTTCAGTCCTGCGGGGATTGCCATCTGTCGAACTTTGGCGTGTTCGCGACGCCCGAGCGGCGCCTGGTGTTCGACATCAACGACTTCGACGAGACGTTTCCAGCGCCGTTTGAGTGGGATCTCAAGCGGCTGGCTGCGAGCTTTGCCGTGGCCGCACGGGGACGTGGGCTCAACGACTCGCAGGCTGAGGCGGCGGTGCGCGCGTGCGTGCGGCACTACCGCGAGCGGACGCTGGCGAACGCCCGGCTATCGACACTCGATGTCTGGTACCAGAGCATCCCGGTCGAGGCCGTTCTGGAAGTTCTCCTGCCAGGAGCAGGCCGGAGCGAGCGCAAGAAGACCGAGAAGGCGCTTGGCAAAGCGCAGAGCCGAACCAACCTCGGTGCGCTGCGACGGTTCGCCGAGAAGACCAACGACGGTTGGCGCATCAAGCCCGAACCGCCGCTGATCGTCGCCTACGAGCGCCGGCAGGGGGTGCAGACCGAGCTGGAGCGGCTGTTCGAGGAGTACACCGGCACGCTCTCGCCCGAGCATCGCGCCCTGTTCGAGCGCTATCGCCTGACGGATTTTGCGCGCAAGGTCGTCGGCGTCGGCTCGGTCGGCACCGAGGCGTTCATGTTCCTGTTCATGGGACCCGGAGATGATGATCCGCTGTTTCTGCAGCTCAAGCAGGCCGGCCGCTCGGTCCTGGCTCCGTTCGTTGACGCACCCGAGGTCATGCACGAAGGCCGCCGCGTGGTCGACGGGCAGCGGATGATGCAGGCCGCCAGCGACGTGTTCCTCGGGTGGGCGCGTGGAGGCCCAGATGGGGAGCAGGACTTCTATCTGCGCCAGCTGCGCGACATGAAGGGCTCAGCAGAAATCGAGACGATGTCCGGTCGCGAGTTCGGGGTGTACGCGGCACTGTGCGGAGCCGCGCTGGCGCGCGCTCACTCACGCTCCGGGCAAACAGCCACGATCACCGGCTACCTGGGCAAGTCCGATGCGTTCGACCGCGCAATCGCGCGCTTCGCGCTCGACTACGCCGCCCAGACCGAACGCGACCACCACACGTTCACCGAAGCGATCGCCGCCGGGCGACTCGAGGTCCCGGCGGGCTCACCTCCCGGAGGCTGGTGAAGGCCATGCGGAACGAAAGTCAGACCCAACGATCGCTCAGCGAGGTCTGGACCACGCGGGATCTCTTGCCGAAGGGGCGGCTGGAGGCATTCTCGGACGGCGTGCTGGCGATCGTGATCACGATCCTCGTACTCGAGCTCAAGGTCCCGGGCCTGAGCGAGGACAAGCACCTCGCCCAAGCCCTCGGGCACGAGTGGCGCAGCTTCGCCGGCTACCTGATCAGCTTTGTGTTCGTCGGCGGCGTCTGGATCGCCCACGCCAACGCCACCAGGCTGATCAAACTTGGCGACCAGATCCTGTATCGGCTCGTCCTCCTGCAGCTGTTCTTCGTCTCGCTGCTCCCGTACATGACGTCGCTGATGACCGCGCACCTCGGCGTGAACGGCCAGCGGATCGCGGTGCCCCTCTACGGTCTTGACCTGCTCCTCGCCTCGGTGATGCTTAACATCGTGATCCGCTACCTCGGCGAGAATCGAGAGCTCGTGATCGACGAGATCGCCGACGAAGAGCTGCATGAGATCGCCCACCAGCGCCGCAGCACGCTGACATTGCTGGCGATCGCCACTGCGCTCGCGGTCGTGCTCCCCAGCGTCGCCGTCGCGCTCTATCTGCTGGCCACGATCGGATTCGTCATTGCTCCGTTGCAGCTCGCGCGCCGGCGCAGACGGGCTCGGGCTCGCCGAGTGTCACCCGCTCCGTAGGAAGCCCTATCGGACACTGCAGATCCCTACCGATGCGATTGCCTGCCAAGTTACCGACGATGTGGCCTTGGTTTCGGTTCGCCGGCGTGCATCGCACCGCAGTGGGGCGCTGAGATGACGCGCACCGCGAACGAACGCGACGCGGACCGGCTGTCGGTAGAGGAGATGCGCGACGAGCTCCGCGAGTTGCGCGAGCAAGTGCGGCTGTACGAGGCGGCGCTCGGCACCGGTCCGGTCTTTGTTCACATCTACGACGAGGAGATGAACTCACGTTGGTCGACGGCGTCCCTGCGTCCTGAGCTCGGTCATCAACCTTCTGCGCCCCAGAGCCGGGACGAGGCCCTCGCGTTATTACATCCGGACGATCGCCGCGAATCTGAGCGCCGGCGGCAAGGACTGCTGCGCGGTGAGCCGTACGCACCCCGCCGGGTCAGGGTCCGCGACGCGGAGGGAAAGTGGCGGTGGCTGGCGATCATGGCCGCGAGCCTGCTCGACGACCCCGACATCGGAGGCATCGTCGTCCACGCCTGGGATGTGAGCGAGATGGTCGAACGTGAGGAGGAGGTCGACGCGTCCCGTCGCATGCTCGCGTCGCTGATCGACACGCTTGATGAGGGCGTCGTGGTCGTGAGCGAGGGGAGCGTCGCGTTCGCGAACGCCGAGATCAGCCGATTGTTTCCCGCCGCAGGCGATCACCAGGAGTTGATCGGCCGCTCCTCGGAGGAGCTGCACGACGTCTTCGCGCAGCAGATGGTCGACCCGGGGGGATTTCTCGAATCAGGCCGGAGGATCGTGTCTGCCGGCGAGGCGGTTCGTGGGCGGCTGGTCGAGACGGCGGACAGACGGATCTTCGAGCAGAACTTCCTCCCGATCCATGTCGGTGGGCGGCTCACGAGCCGGATGTGGGTCTACCGCGACGTGACCGCGCAGCGGCAGTTCGAGCGGCGGCAGACGCGGCTGCTCGAGATGGAGCGGAAAGCTCGCCGTAGCGCCGAGCAACAGAACGACCGGCTGCGGGAGCTCGATGACCTCAAGACGATGTTCGTGGCGACGGTCTCGCATGAGCTCAGGACGCCCCTGAGCGCCGTGCGGAGCTACATCGATCTTCTCGTCGACCCGGAGGGGGAGCCCCTCACCGAGGAGCAGCGCAGGATCGCCTCGGCCGTGCAGCGCGGCGCGCTGAGGCTCGGGCGGCTGGTCGACGACCTGCTCGTGCTCGCCAGGCTGCAGTCGCGCTCGTTGCAGATGGAGCGCAACAGTGTCGATGTCCGGGTCGCCGTGGCCGATGCCGTCGACGAGGTTCGCCGTAGCGTGGCCGGGGAGGTCTCGATTTCAGCGGAGCTGTCCTCCGGGCCGGCGATCGAAACCGATCGCGTCCGGCTCGTCCAGATCGTCTCGAACCTGGTCGTTAACGCCGCCAAGTTCGCCCGCGGGAAGGTTTCCTGCTCGGCACGCCCGGAAGCCGAGTCGTGGGTCATCGAGGTGACCGATGACGGGCCGGGTATTGCGCCGGACGAGCTCGAGCACATCTTCGAGCCCTTCTATCGCGGTCGCAGCCGAGGCGGCGACGGCCGCCCGGGCACCGGGCTGGGGCTCGCTATCAGCGCGCAGATCGCGGAGCTTCTAGGCGGATCCCTGCAGTTGACCAACGGCGCCGGCGGTGGTGCCGTCGCGCGGCTCTCGCTTCCGATCACGTCGCGGACGTCAGACGATGCCCGTGACTGAGACGCCCACGGTGCTGGTGATCGAGGACGAGGAGGAGCTCCGCGGCGCGCTCGAGCTCGTCCTTGCTCGCGGGCGCTTGGAGTCCGTGCTGCGAGCGGACGGCCGCTCGGGGCTGAAGGCGTTGTATGAGGTGCGACCCGACGCCGTGGTGCTCGATATCGGTCTGCCTGACATCGACGGCTGGGAGGTGCTCGAACGGATCCGGGACGTGAGCGACGTTCCCGTGCTCCTTCTGACGGCACGCAATCTCGAGTTCGACAAGGTCCGCGGACTGCAGGCCGGCGCCGACGACTACCTGACCAAGCCGTACGGCAACGCCGAGCTCGTCGCGCGCGTGCACGCCCTCATCCGCCGCGGGCAGGTTCACGTCGCCGCTCCGGACGAGGACGTCGTCGACGACGAGGCGAGCGGCGTGCGCCTCGAGCTCCGCAGCCGGCGGGTGAGCGTCAACGGTGCTGAGGTGGTGCTGACACCGCTCGAGTGGAGGCTGCTGACGGCCTTCGTTCAGCACAAGGGTCAGGTTCTCTCACCCGAGCAGCTGCTCGAGCTCGCCTGGCACGATCCGATGGGGGTCACGGCCGAGCGGGTGAAGTTCGCGGTCCTGCGTCTGCGCCGCAAGCTGGGACCCGTCGGGCGGCAGATCGAGAGCGTGCGCGGCTTCGGCTACCGGTTCTGAGTCGCCGGCGACCGACCACCCGCACCGGCCGGATGTGCGCGAACCTCGAGGTCGAAGTAGTAGAGCGTCAGGGCGAGCGCGGCATACGGAACGGTGAGCGCGTAGATGAGCGATCCCGCCACGTTGATGAAGGTTAGGGAGCTGCCGGTGATCAACAGCAGGGCGACGCCGAGCAGCGGTCCGGAGAGCGCCGCGACGATGTCGATGAGCGCGGTGAAGCCGAGCGTTCGCCACCAGTGACCGCGGACGAGTTCCGAGCTTGTCCGCAGCGCCTGCTTGCCCGACGCATCGCGCAGGACGCAGATCTCGGCGAACAGGGACCAGCGGAAGAACAGCCACACGGCAACCGGGATCCCGATCACCGAGACGGTGAGGAGCATGATGGCGGCGAACTGCCGCACGGCGGCCCCGGCGAGTGCGCGTCCCCGGCCGAGCCCGAGTGAGAATGCCGCGGAGGCGCGCGGCCGGCGTCCACCGTCGAGTTCGCGGAGCCCGGCCGCCACGGCGGCGGTCGTGAGGATCGAGGCGATCGCGGCTCCGACACCGCCGGTCAGGAGCGCGAGTGTCGCCGTGGCGAGTCCTTGATGGCCGTCGAGCGCGACGAATCGCTCGATTGGCGTGAGGTGGAAGATGCACCACTGCGCGATCGCGGCGACAACGCTCAGCGGAACAAAGATGAGACCGATGCCGACGAAGGTGCGCGGGCGCTCCAGTACAGACGTGATGCCGCGCGCAGGATCTGACCGCCGGCCCGTCGCTTGCGTAATGGCACCGGATCGGGAGGACGCCATGTCGTACGGCGGGCGGCGACGACCACGAACGCGATCGTCAGCGCGAGGATCCCGAGGAACGGCCACGGGTGCGGGATGGCCCAGTTGAGGATGATCGCCCCGCGCTTGACGGCGGCGCAGAAGAAGGAGGTGACGCTCACGCCGAGCGTCCGAATCGTCGGCACCGTGACACTGCTCGGCCGGAGCCCGTCGGCCCAGGTGATCGGATGAGGCCACTGGTCCTTCAGGGCCGGGCCCTCGGGACCGTTGTTGATGCCCGGCTCCTTCTGTCCCAGCGCCCTCGGAATGCCAACCAGGCGAACGGTGAGGTGGCCGAGCTGGGAATGTCGGGGAGGATGACGGCCTGGGCACGGACGGCTTCAGTGGCCTGGCGCGTGTCATCGCAACCGAAGCCCGCCGACGCGCTGCGGCCGAGGTACAGCGCGTTTCCGAAGTAGTTGGCGTGCGAGCCGGTGGCGACGTACACACGCGGATGGGTTCCGTCCTTCTTCATCGTCCCGCTGGTCCAGGCGGCCTGCTCGCCGCCTCCGTGCTGGGAGAGATCGATCTGGTACGGCTCCGTGTGGAGTGCCTGCTCGGCCGTCGAGGCGCGGAAGTCGATCTGGACCATCTCCCAGTCACCTTCGTGTTGTCGGTGAAGTCGTTGAACAGGTAGAAGATCCAGTACTGCAAGGCCAGCCGACCGGGATGGTCAGAGTCTGTGGTGAGGTGGGCGTAGACGACCGGCGCGCGGCCGGCACTCCACCGGCGAAACACCCTCTCGTACTCGCAGCCGGGCCGGAGCGGATCGCCAGGGAGATCGAGGTAGTACTTTCTGCCGCGGCCGAACAGATCGGCGGCGGACGGAGCCGTCGTGACGACGCGGCCGTCCGGGTCCCGCAAGATGAGGCCCGCACGACCGAGAACGGCGTCGACGCTCATCGGCCGGTACGGCTCCCCCGGCCCGCACTCGGCTCGGCTGGGCTCCACGAGCAGCACGGGAACGTAGCGGTTCGCGAGTAGTTGCTCAGCTGAGGGTGCCGCGCCGGCCGTATCACTCTAGGTCGTGACCGCACACGCCAGCGCGAGGAGCGCGGCCGCCAGCATCCGTCGCGAGGGCAGAGGTGATCCGCGCCGGTGTCGCCAGTGGCGAGCACCGCGTCGACCGGTCCGCGGTGCCCCTGGATCGCGTTCACCCCGACGCGTTGTCACAGTCATCAGCCTCCCGCCGACGGGGAGTGCGCCGGTTGCTGACTGGGTGCGACCGCGTTGTAGACGTGCGACGTGGTGAGAGCGGACGTCTGTCGTTGTTTCACACGCCCTTGTCCGGCGCCGTCTGTTGTGCGCGCTTCGCGTCACGACCGGCGCGAAGCCACCGTTTCGCAACTGATGCGCAACGGGCTTACGACGAGCGGCACGGATCATCAGGCCAACCCCAACACACGAGAGGAGCCCTGATGGCCAAGATCGTTGCTTTCACTGTGCCGTCGCTGGAGGACGGCGACAAGGCAATCACCGAGCTGTCGGCGATTGATGAGGTCGAGGATGCCGCTCTGGTCTACAAGAACGACAAAGGCCGCGTGAAGCTCCGCCAGACCTCGGATGTCACCGCCGGCAAAGGCGCCGTCCGGGGCGCGCTGCTCGGCACCGCGGTCGGGATCTTCGCCGGCCCCGTGGTCGGACCGGCCGCGGCCGGCGCCGCCGGCGGCGGCCTGATCGCCGCGCTCGCCGACCACGGCGTCGACAACAAGCTCATGAAACTCGCCGGTGACGAGCTCGAGACCGGACACGGCGCCGTGTTCGTGATGGCCGAGGACGCCAAAGCCGATGAGATCGAAACGAGGATCCGGCGGTTGGCGAACCTCAAGCAGTACGACGGAAAGATTCAGGTTGGCGACTTCTCCGCCGACGCGCAGAAGCTCGTCAAGGAGCACATCAAGGAGCAAGCCGCCGCCTGACACGGGCGCCCAGGGGGCGGGCCGCTCGGCCCGCTTCCCCGGCGCCGGCACACCGGCAACGCGACCCTGAAGCCTCAGATGAACTCGTCAACCGAACAGCTTGGCTGGAAGCCGCAGCGGCCACGCCTGCGCGTGGTGGGCCTCGTGGCGACGTGGATGGTCTCGGCGATAGCGCTGCTGCTCGCCGCCGATCTGCTGTCGGGTGTCACGATCGAGGGTTTCTGGGGTGCGGTCGCAGTCGCGGCCACGATCTCAGTGCTCAATGCGTTCGTGCCGCCACTGATCGCGGCAGTGCGACTGCCCGCGACCCTGATCACCGGCTTCGTCGTCATGATCGTGCTCAACGCGCTGATGATCGAGTGGGCGTCATCGATCACCGAGCACGCGATCACCGTCTCGGGGTTCGGCGCAGCGCTGATGACCGCGCTGGTGACTGCGGCGTTCTCGATCGGTCTCGCTTCGATCCTCGGGATCGACGATGACGACGAGTACACCTTCCGCATCGTCCGCCGGATCGCCCGGCGGCACCGATCCCCGGAACGCACCGACACACCCGGCTTGGTCTTCCTGGAAATCGACGGCCTCGCACTGCCGATCCTTCGCCGCGCGATGCAAGACGGCAGCGCACCGTGTCTCGCCGGGTGGTTGAGCCGGGGATCCCACGCACTGTTTGAATGGGAGACCGATCTCTCCTCGCAGACCGGCGCCAGCCAAGCCGGCATCCTGCTCGGCTCCAACGCTGACATCCCGGCGTTCCGCTGGGTCGAGAAGGAACGCGGCGCGATCATGACCTGCTCAAACCCGCGCGACTGCGCGGAAATCGAGCGCCGTCACATCAACGGCGGCGGGCTGCTGAGAGACGGCGGCGCGAGCCGTGGCAACCTCCTCTCCGGTGAGGCCGACGCGCAAATCCTGACCATCAGCCGAATCGCGGCCGAGATTCGCGCCAACCCCGGCTATCGCACCTTTCTCTCCAACGCCTACAACGTCTCGCGCAGCCTCGTGCTCTTCGTCTGGGAGATCTGGCTGGAGCTGCTCGCCTCCGGGCTGCAGCGCCGGCGCGACATCCGACCCCGAGGCGAGCGCGGCGGACGCTACCCGCTCATCCGGGCCGCGATGTGCGTGCTCGTCCGCGACCTCATCGTCCAATCCGTCATCACCGACATGCTCACCGGCCGGCCAGTGCTCTACGCCACCTTCTCCGCCTACGACGAGGTTGCCCACCACTCCGGGCTCGCGCGCGCCGACACCATGGAAGCGCTGCGCAAGCTCGACCACCAGTTCGCCCGGATCGACCGCGCCCGCGCCTACACGCCGCGGCCCTACGAGATCGTCGTGCTCTCCGACCACGGCCAGACCCAGGGCACCACGTTCCTGCAGCGCAACGGCTACACCCTGGCCGAACTCGTCGACCGTCACCTCGAGCGAAACGACCGCGACGGCGTGCTCGGACTGCAAGCCGGCGATGAGGGAGCGCACATCGTCGCACACGCGATCAACGAGGCGACCGGCCGCGCCGCCAAGAGAGACGACAAACCAGGCCAGCAGCCCGTTCCCGACGACGGCGCCGTGGTCCTCGGCTCGGGCAACCTCGGCCTCATCTACCTCATGCAAGAGAAGCGGCGAATGACGCTCGAAGAAATCCAAATGCGCCACCCGCGGCTCATCGACGCCCTCCGCAACCACCCGCACATCGGCTGGCTGTTGCTCCGCTCAGAGAAGGACGGCCCGCTCGTGCTCGGCCGCACCGGCACCCGTCAGCTCGCCTCGGGCCGAGTCGAGGGCGAGGATCCGCTCGCCGCATTCTCGCCCACCGCTTCCTCTCACCTCCTACGCACCGATGGCTTCGAGCACGTCGCAGACATCATCGTCGGCAGCTTCTACGACCCCGACCTCGAGGAGGGATGCGCGTTCGAGGAGCTCATCTCCTTCCACGGCGGCCTCGGAGGCCATCAAACGCGCCCGTTCGTGCTTCACCCAGTCACGCTGCCCGCTCCGCAGGAGCCAATCGCCGGCGCCGAACAGCTCCACAAACACCTCACCGGCTGGCGCTCACACCTCCAAGACCAGGACACGACCCTGGGGCAAAGACCTGCTTCCCCCACTCCGCATGGCGTGCGCGGCTGATCGGATCTGCCCCGCATCGCGCTCAACTCAGGTCTGCCGCGCTCGGCCTTCAGAGACCTGCTTCTCGCCAATCTCGAGACTCGCGACGCCGTCGGCAGCCCGGTCGCGGCTCCGATCGGCTCGGAGTCGCGGTTTGGCATCAACGCGGGTACGGCGCCGGCGCCGGCGGCACGGCCGCGAGGCGCTTGCCGCTTGGTCTGACCCGCGCCGGTGAGCAAGCGGTCCGGCGCTATCGCTCTCACAGACAGAGCAGGCGCCCGACCGAACCCTCGGATCTCTTCCCGGTTGGACGAGGAGGATCAGCGTACGGCGCCTGATCTTCACGTTCACGGGCTTTCGCTTTGAGCGCGAGCATCAGTCTGATACGTCGCCAGCGCTGTGGGCTGCGATCGCCCATCGTCGCCAATGCGGTTACCGTCGTGGCGGATCATCGACTGGCGTCGTGCACGGCGCGTATCGTCACAGGGGGTGACCGTCCAAGGGCGTGTACTGGAGCGGCGGCGAGCGGCGGCGCTCGCCCGCCACTACCGCGACGAAGAGGGTCTCTCGATCGGCGAGATCGCCCGCTGGCTCGGACGCGCAGACGCCACCGTCGAGGCCTACCTGTGCGACCCACCTCAGGCTAACAAAAGACCTAGGCATAGTTCACGCGCTGATAGCTCGCAGCCTCCGACGCCGTCTTGGGCTGGAGTTCCACAGCCCCGAGACGCAGCAGGTCGAGATCGGCGTCACTGGTGTTGCGAGGTCCGCTGGGGAAGCACGCGCCCGACTAGGGGGTCGTACGTCAGCAGCCGCCCGTTGTTCGGAGCGCACAACTCGGCGATCGGGACCGGTCAGCGCCGCGCGGTCGCCGCGGCTACAGAAATCGTGGCGAAGCGCTCGTCCGCCGGTCGGCACGCTGGCGGCTGCCTGGTTGCCAAGACCAGTCGCCAGTTCGATCGCGCAACCGCGAGGAAATGAGTCGTCCGCCGGCGCGATCGTGTCCACTCGCGTTGGGGTGCGACCGACGGCATTTGGGCCCGTACCTGTCTTGTACACCGGCCTTCTCGGCGTAGCTGCATGTCACCGATTGCGAGTTCTCAGCGTGGTCACGCCTATACGGTTGGCGCCGTCACCGCGGCCTGGATCTCGCTCGCTATCTGTGTGAACGGCGGGAATCCACGCACCGGGTCCGCGGGATCCGGATCGAGGCCGTCGGTGATGCGGTGCCAGCGGCGCGCTGCACGCTCGACCCACTCAGGGTGGGGCAGAATCCAGAATCTGCCGGCCATAATCGCGTCGGCCGGTTGTGGAGATGCGGAACGCGAAGGAGACGGGGGCGCTGGCCAGCTCCTGGACCAGCGTCTCCTCGCCGGTGTGCTGGCACGCGGTGAGCGGGCACAAGGGTCAGAGCCATCGCCACAGTAGCTCCGGCGGCGCGCTCGCGTTCGTAGGCAGTCGCCGCGATAGAGATCGCGATCGCGATCGCGAGCTTCGTGACCCCCGCGATCGGAAATACGCGCGCGACTGACACCGATGCTCAAGGACGGCCGTACACGGGCCGATCCCGCATTCTCAATGCGAGACGAGCTCGCCGGCAGCGAAAGGCATCCTGGACACACGATCAATTCGGTCGTGCTCGCGCGGCAGCCGATATTGGACCGTCGTGAGTCGGTCGTAGGCTACGCGCTGCGCTACCGGCCGCTCACCCCGTCGGGGCAGCTCGACGGTCCGGAGACCTCGATCGCGAGCGTGATGGTCGGCGCTCTGGCCGAGATCGGACTCAAGAAACTGGTTGGTGACCGCCCGGCATACATCGAGGTCACGCCACAGTTCCTGCACTACGTCGGTCAGCTCCCACTTCCCCCGGAGCGAGTGGTGCTCGAGCTGGCCGCAACGCCCCACGCGGACGCGGACCTGCTGCGGGCCCTGCACGATGTCATCAAGGCCGGCTTTCAGATCGCGATCGTCGGGGTCATTCCGGCCGGTGCCGGCGGAGCCCTATGGCAACTCGCCAGCGCCGTGAAACTCGACGCTCGCGCGGTCGCTGGTGGCGGCGACGAGGTGAACGATCTCCTGGCGCGGCTTAGGAGGCACGGTCTGCGCCTGATCGCCGAGGGGGTCGAGACCCCCGAGCAACACGAGGCGATGCGCGCGCTCGAGTTCGATGCCTATCAGGGGCAATACTTTGCCGCGCCGCGGTCGATCCGCGAGGTCGTGGCGCCGACGCATCGGCTCGGCGCGCTCGTGTCGCTCACTCACGGCGCAGCGGGGGCGAGCCTCGAGGACCTCGAGCGCCACATCTGCGAGGACCCCGGGCTGAGCTACCGATTCGTGCGGCTCGCGAACTCCGCGTTCTACGCCGGCCGAACCCCGGTGGGTTCCATCCGCCAAGCGCTCATGCGGCTCGGTGCGGCCGCGGTGAGCCGGTGGATCATGCTGTTCGCGTTGTCGAAGATGACCGACCGGCCCCAGCACCTGCTGAACATCGCAGTGCACCGGGCCCGCCTGTGCGAGGTGCTCGCGCGTGAGTACCCCGACACCGTCCCGGAGCGGGCGTTCAGCGCGGGGCTCTTCTCGGTTCTCGACGCCCTGCTCGGCCGCCCCATGCGCGAGCTGATCGCCGACCTCTGCCTCGACGATCGGCTTGCCACCGCGATCACCGATCACCGCGGGCCTGAGGGCCGGCTGCTCGCCGCGGTCCTGGCCTATGAGCGCGGCGACTTCGCCGCGTGCGCGCAACGCGACGTCCGGCTGGTCAACGTCGCGAACGCCTACTGGCACGCGGCCGAGTGGGCGGATTACGCCACCGCGATGGTCGCCTGAGCGGAGACGCAACACCGACACGCGCTGCACTGCCGCCCGCACGAGTAGCGCGCTGTGGCTCGCCCGCGCGGCGGCAGACTACTACGCTGGCAGTTACTTCCGCGCTGTCGGCATCGAAGACACTTCGAGATCGCTCAATTAGACGATCCGCTGGACCCGCGCGACCAGCTGTGTGTCCTGCCGGATAGAAGCCGCCGGCCGACGGCCGGACCCGATCACCCCGAGGAAGCTGGTTCACTCCCGCTTGCCCACGATCGAGAGTCCGCGCCCCGACGACGCTCCTCTCCAGCCCTCGAGCGGCATCGCGAGGCAGTTGTCCGCTAAGGGACCGAGCTGGCGACTGCCTGCGTGGACGTCCTGTGTCAACCCCCGAGTGCGATAGCGGATGTCGGCTTGCCGTCAAGCGCGTTGCGCTCGGCCCTTGCGGGCCGCCCTTCGGGTGACGGCGGCGCCGGCCATCCGCTGGGTGGCGGCTGTGTCGGGCGGGGGGCCCGACGAGGTGGGGATGGTGACAGTGAGGTGGCGTTGCAGGGCGCGATGGCGAGCGGGGTCATATGTGACGCGGTCCTGCCAGCAGCGCCACACAATTCGGCACCAGCCACGGCCGAGCGTGCGGATCGCGCGGGTGTGGTCGTGCCCACGGGCGCGGGCGGCTGCGTAGAGGTCCTGCGCCCAGGGGTTGTGGTGGCGGCTGGTGTCCGCGAGCGTGACGAACGCCTGGCGCAGGCGCTTGTTGCAGGCCCAGCGGAAGCAGGCTGCCTTGCGTTTGCCTGACTCGACCGCGACGGCGGCCTGGCCGGCGTCGGCGGCGAGCGTGTCGCGGGTGGGGTAGCGCTCGCGGCAGTCGCCGATCTCCGCCAACAGCTCCGCGGCCGTGATCACGCTGTTTGGCTTCTTGAACAACGAGAGGAAGATGGCGCCGTCGGGGTGCTCGCGGATGGCGGTCGCGATCTGCCGCTCGAGCTGCTTGATCTGCTCGTTGAGCGTCTTGATCATCGTGACCAGCGCGCACACGAGGTCTCGGCGGGTGCCGAGCTCGAGCTCGCCGACCCGGGCCTCGGGAGCGCGGCGGAGCTTTGCCAAAAGCTGCGCGGGCTTCTGGCCACCGGAATATCGCTGGCGCGCCAGGAACACCTGAAGGCGCTGCTCGCCCAGACCGCGCGCGTCTGCGGGGCTAGGGTAGCGCTCAAGGAACGCGAGCGAGATCTGACTGTGCAGGCTCGTGAACAGCCCCAGCGGCCCGGGCCAGAACCGCGCCAGCTCAGCACGCAGCTGGTTGACCAGGGCGGTCCTGGTACCAACCAGATCCTCTCGTGCCCGGGTCAGCGCTCTGAGCGCCTTGGTCTGATCAGAGTCGGGCTCGAGCACCCGGAAGCGGTGGTGATCGGTCCGCGCCAGCTCGCAGAGCACGGCCCATTGCGCTCGAAGCGAGCATCTTGGCCTGCGACCCCGATCGCCGTATCGACGCTCGCCTTCTCCCGTTCCGTGCAAGAGCCGCAGACCAGGATCACGCCGCCTTCACGCCGGGCACCACCTGGCCAGTAATCGGGACGCCCGCCAGGCTCCAACACGGCAGAACAGCCAAATCCGCCGCTTTCGATGCCACCTCAATTGTGCTAACGACGCCTCAACAGCGCACGCCCAGCCCGGGAAACCCCGGGACCAGGCGCTCTCTGGAACGTCTTCCTGGTCCCCACCTGACGCGTCAAGCGCGCCTTTTCCGGATCGCTCACCACGACAGTCTTCAGCTAACGCAGCATCCGGCGGTTTAGCGCCAACCCCCGAAGGCCAACGCTGGAGAGCCAACAAGCCTCCATCTCTCGCACAACACCGTCTCTGAAAAGACCTTCCTACATAGATCCTCCTTCAACGTTCGGGACACACGGCTGTCGCACAAACCCCTCAGAAATCCGGAGCATCATTTGGTCCGTGGGACAACAGATGTGAGGCGGGCTGAGATCCGGGTGCCAATTGGGACAGCACCCTCGAATCAGGGCTTCACCGGTCCTCCCGACCCACCTTCACTGTCACAGTGACTTCCGCGGGGCTTTGCGCAACGGCCTCGGCGAATAGGGAAAGCCTGGGGCCTGCGCCCGACGAGCTTCGGCCGCTTCGCCCCTTTGGAGAGCTGATACCGTTGGCAATGACCCTTAACCGGCGGGGCGCCCGGTCAAGATCCAGGCGGCCGGTAATCGACTGAGAGCTTGGCTGCCGCGTCGATGTCCTCGGGCGTGAGCAGCACGATGACCTCCGAGGTCGCTCCCCCAGCGGCGTTGACGGCAATCGACGCCGCCGCTGCACTCCGGTTGTCTGGGAGGTCCAACACGACGTAGGCATCGGTCTCGCCGAACGCGAAGTAGAAGCTTTCAAGGCTCCCCCCGAGACCCTCGGCCATCTTGGCCACGGCGTCTCGCCTGCTTGTTCCACCAGCGCTCTGGACGCCCTTCGCGCCCTCATCCGTATACGACGCTCTTACCAGGAACTTCGCCACGTCTCACCTCCGCGTCGGGATCTTGAGGCGGACACTCTCACGCGCGGGGCCGAAGATCAAGCATCCTTGCCCGGTTGAGGACATATCCTTGCCCGGTTTAGGACTTAGGGACTCTGATACCGCTGGGCTACCGGGGAACGCGGCCCGTTGCGGCACGCCGGGGACCTGCTGCTTCTCGATCAAAGGAGCCGTCTCGCCCAGACTGCTGCCCTGGCGGCGAAGCGGCAGTCTCGCTCGGAGTCACCTAAGGCACACGTGAGCCCGTCCGCGTCGCCGTTAGAAGCGCGTCGCGAACGGCGCCGCATAGCCAATCCCAGTCGATCCCTGAGCTGGTGTCCACCTCGATCAACGCTGCCCCAACGCCGAGGGGAAGAACCGTGCCAGCCAGTCGCGCAGCCTCCTGGACGAGCTCGGGATTGACCATGTCACGGTGGATCAGATGCCTGTTTGCGCCCTGGCGGGCACGCATCCGGCGCTCGGCCAGGCTCGGTTCGCAGCGGCAGAAGATCTCCACGCAGCCGACGAACTGCTCCTCGGCCCGCTTCCGTCGGTCGCCTCGCCACCAGCCCTCGACTACCGCGTAGGGAAACATGTCGTTCAGCCGGAAGACGACCTCGGCTGCCGCATCGCCGAGCGTGTAGGACCATGCCTCTTGCTCCTCCTTGATCCCGAGCACGTCGGCGAGCGTTTCCTTGACCATGTCCAAGCTGAGCAGGGGGAAGCCAAGATTGTCCGCCACCGCCGCGGCAACCGTCGACTTGCCCGTGGCAGGGGCGCCGGAGACCACGATGGTGCCCTTCGCCGTCATGCGGAAATCATCACACGACCGGCCGCCTCGACCAGCCAGCAGGTTTGGACCCTGAGTGCTCAGGGGTCGCTCCCACGTCCTCGAGGCGGTTTTGGCACTCGGAAGCGCTCCTGTGGCCCTCCGCCGAGCCGAGAGAGGCATCAGGCGGCGTGCTTGGCCGATTGGCGCTCGATGGCGATCCGCTGGCGGCGGGTTAGCGGGTCCTCGGTCTCGCCGAACGGTGGGATGCGGACGGCCAGGGTCGCGAATTGCGTCGAGGCATGCTTGGCCGCGGCCTGGAGAAACTTCAGGGTCTCGCGGCGCTCCCACCCGGTCTCGGCCGCCTGCCACTCGCGGTCGGCCGCCAGCACGTCGCGCAGCGCCCGCACCATCGATTCGCGCGTCACGGGCTCGGTTGTCATCCGATCCACGCCCCGATGATTTCGCGTAGTAGCTCCGACCGCGATAGCCCGCGAGCCTGTGCGCGCTCATCGAGCACCGTGACGAAGTGGACGGGCACCTTCGCTGCGATCTGCGCCCCGAGTTCGCCACGATCGCTGGGGCGGCCCTTCAGCGCCGCCGCGATTCGCTGGCGGGTCGGCGTGTCGGTGTCGTGGCCCGTCTGCGCCGCGGCGATCCGCGCCTTGTGCGTCGCGGTCAGCGGCTTCCCGCGCCGAGCGGCACCGGTCCGAGCGCCAGAAGTCGGCGCCATGCTGAACCCCCCCCCGGCGCCGGAAGGAGTGGCCGGCGCCGGGGATTCGCGCAAGGGGTGCGAAGGGCAGGAGAGACGGCCCTCCGCGGTCGCCACCGCGCGGCGGTCGCCGGCGTCTTGTTCCGGGTAGCCCGCCCAGACGATGTCGGCAACCCGCAGCCACTGGCTCGCGATGGCCGAGAGGTTGTAGTGGTTGCCCGCCACCGGGTGCGGAGCGTTGCGGTAGCGCTGCACGGACCGGTACCAGCCAGCGCGGGCGCCCTCGGGAATGGACGCCACAACGCTGGCGAGGTCCATCAAGCTCTGGGTGATCTCGGTCTCGCTGACCGAGTGCTTGAGCGCGGCGTTCGCGCGCTGGCGACGGGTCAGCGGCATGCCGCCTCCCGGTCCTGGCGATCACGCTCCCGCAGGGCCTCGGCCACCGCGTCGTCCGCGGCGGAGCGGACGCGCCACCACAGCGCGGCGAGAATGCGCGGGTCATCGGTCTCGGTGCCGATTCGTTCCCCGACGCGGTACAGGACGGCGGCCTCGATCGCGCTGAGGCTCATGCCGCCGCCAGGCCGTAGACCGCCAGAGATTCGTCCCGGACCTTCTTCGCCCGCGCCACACACTCGGCGTCGCAGAACTCCTCCATCCGCAGCATCGCCCAGCGCCACGCCGCTAGCTCGTCGGGGCCGAGGACGACGTGGCCGAACTCGTGCAAGCCAGCCGCGAGCCGCGCCGGAGAGGTCGGCGTGGGACAGAGCGCCACCCGTACGTCCATCCACGCGGTCGGCACGCACTCCTCGGCAAGCCGAAGCGTGATGTCGTAGACGCTGGCGAGCGCGCGGAGTAGACGGATTCCCCGGTCCTCGAAGGTCACAACCGCGGCCCCCACCACGCCCCGTTCTGATACTCGGCGTCAGAGAACGCCCTGAAGTCGCCGTTCTCCTCGGTGGCCTTGCCGCTGCCGCCGCACGCCTCGCAGACCTTCAGCCGATCATCGCCGTAGGACTGGATGTCGCCAGTGAATCCCGAGCCTTCGCACTCAGGACAACGGCCGTCGTCATAGCCCGACGTCGGTAGCGAGTCCGGAATCGTCTGGCGCACCGCGAGCGCGTCGGCCACCATCAGACGCGCCTGGCGCTCCTGCTCCTGCGGCGACATCCGCCAGTAGGACGGCATCTGCTCGTTGATCGCGTCGACCACGGCGCGCACCGCGCGAGCGGGGGTTCTCGGCCCGGACGGCATCGTTCAGCGCCCGGTATTCGAGGCTCGTGCCGTCGTCGCGGCCGGTGTGCCCTAGCGGCGGCGCGGCACTGGCGCCCTTCACCGTGACGCGAACCGGGATCCGGCCCTTGCCGTCACATCGCGGGCAATCGTCGCCGCGCCAGGCCTTCGTGCCCAGACACAGCGGGCAAAGTCGTGTGCGTTTCGTGTCGTCTGCCATATCAGTGCCTCAAAAACCTTCGGGTCGATGTGGGCATTCGGGTCGTACACGCCGACGACGGTCCCGTCCGGCGCGACGATCTGGCCGTCCTCGTTCACCCGCTCGGAGCGATCGGTCGAGATCCAGGGTTGGCGCTTCAGGGCCTCCTGCCGCCGCTGGAACTCGGCCATCGCCTCGGGTGAATGGCGATCGAGCCTGGCCACGTGCTCGTGCACCTCGCCGCGGACCGCCAGCCACTCGGCGATCGCCCGCTGACCCTCGGGTGAGTGGTAGTCGCCGGTCTGGAGAATCGTCTCGATCGCCGCAAAGCCACGGTCGAGGAGCCTGTAGAGGCCGTCCACGACGCCGTAGATGCGGGGGACGGCCGGGTCGCGGATCTCGCCCATCTCAAAAGATGCTGGCGATGTTCGCGGTGTTCAGCACCACGGGAATCGCGCTGTTGGGGACATCGAAACCGCACCACGGAATCTCGGCGGTGAGCCACGCGGCCGCGCCCGCGGGCGGCGGCGGAAGGTAGGCGGCCACGACCTTGGCCTTCGCCTCGGCGGCCGAGTGGGCGACGGTGTACGTCGTGCCGTCTTGCATCGTGATCACGCATTGCTCCGTATGCGTCCCGCCCGCGGGCGCGCTGCCGCCGTTCCAATCGGCCGAGCCAACGTTCGTCGGCGGGAAATACTGGTCTGGCGCGTCCTCCTGTGGATTCTGGTTCGGCCACTGGTTCGTCCACTGGGTGCCGTCGTACATGAGCACCTGTCCTTTGGACGGAGTGGTCATTGATGAACACAGGTTGCGGGTGTCCGACAGTTGCACGGGCTCTGAAGGCTCGGCGGGAAATATCGGTCAGCGACGGCTGACATCTACGCCGATCCGATATCGCTGGCAGCGCTCGGGGGGTTCGTGTACAACGTGCTTGGCGGATCGGCAGTGTCCGGCCCCGCGCTCGTGCTCGTCGCCACGCCGTAGCGTAGTCCTGGCCCGCGGTGTAACCAAGTACACCGCCACCGTTGCCAGCGCCGGCGGTGGCCGCGGGTTGTCCGCCGGGGAATACGCTCGTCCGGCTCGTGGGGACTGAAGCTGTGCCGCTGTCGCCTACTTTCTGTGCCAAGTTCGCTCCTTTATCAGCCCGGCCACGGGCCCCATTTCATCGTCGCGAATGACGGCGTGGTGTCCACCGGCGGCGCCTCCTCGGCCACACGCCACCGCCGCGGCGTCCGGCGCTGCTCGTCGGTCGCCAGCCGCGTGGCGATACGGCCGCCGTGGACGGTCGGGTCCATCCTCGTCGGCTCGAACCACGGCTGCCCGCCACCGTGGCGCAGTCGAGTCGGCGGCTCGCGGTCGGCAACCTGGGCCAACCCCCACAAGATCTCGTCGTAGCTGCTCACGCGGCCATCCCGCTCATCCACTGGCGCATCTTGGCCTCGCCGTGCTGCTCGGCCAGCCCCGCCAGATACGTCACCCGGTCGCACGCGTTCTGCGCCGCATTGCGCTCCGACCCGACGAACCACGGCGCACCGTCCAACACCCCGCGGGCAGCGGCGAACGTGGCGGCAAGTTCCTTCGGGGTGGTTTCCTTCGCGGTGGTGCTCATATCAGGCTCACTCCATAGCTCGTTTTCGCTTGCGGCCCGCCACGCAAGAATCGGCGCGTGTTCTTGCGCTGCCGATGCGTCCGCGGCGCCAGCTCGCGCTCGATCCGCGCCAGCTCACGCTCGCGGCGCTGGCGGCGCTCGGTGATGACGTAACCGCGGACGATCGCAACGGCCGCGGCGCTGCCAGCGGGATGCGTGGAACGCGTCGCGGTGGTGCTCACGCCGCGTCCTTCCGCTTGAGCGACCACACCTCGCCCGCCAACGCGCCGCACGTCGTCCACAACGACGTCGCGTCCCGCATCACCTCGACGAGCCGGTCACGAAGACCGTTCGCCTCATGCTGGAGCTCGGCGGCGCGTCTCTCGAGCGCCACGAGCCGGTCCTCCATCGTCGCCACGGGCTCGGGCTCCCGCGGCCGACCCACCGACCTCGGCGACTCCTCGCCGCGGCGCACCGCCGCCAGACGGCCCTTGTCCTCCGCGTAGCGCTCCCGCGCGCGTTCGTTCTTGCGCTTGCGCTTGCATTCGTCGCAGAGTTCATCCGGGCGCTCGTTGCACCACTCATGGCAGCCCGTGCACGCGTAGACGCCGCCGGCGATCGTCAAGATGCCTCCAATTTCGGTTCCCGTCGTTTCGGAATTGGAGATTCGGCGTAGCGCTTCGCTTCGCGCCTGGCTTGCGGGTCCTGATCCGATACACAGGAAACTAGAAAAGCGGTTATCTCGCCGCCGCCGAACGCGAACGAAATCTCGGCAGTGCCTGTACCGACGTCTATCTGCTGCGAGCCTTCCCGCTCGGTGCCTTCGTGCCGCCACCGCGACCGCCGACTCTCGGCATCCGCAATCCCGCGGCGGCGAACTTGCCGCTGCTCGAGCTTGAGCGTCCTGGCGACTTGACGCCTTGTGGGATGCCCCTCGCAAGATTGGTTGGTCTTGCCACGTTCGCTCCGTTTCGTCGTCGTCATCACGTTTCGTTGTGATCAAGGGATGGATTAGGAATGACTTGTGGCGCCGAGGCATCCGCCCGGTTATCGCCACGATGCCGCTGTGACGCTTGCTGAGGCCCACCTACGGCCGCGCGGCACGTAGCCCACGGTTGCGGCCAAGACCGCGCCATAGAGCTCGAAGTGCTGCAGGTCGGTTGGTCGGTCGGTCAACGCACGGTTCGGGGTCGTGATTCCCCCCGGTGGGCCCCCGCGGCCGTAGCGTCGGACAGGCTGACCAGGCTACTTCACAAGGTGAAGCAAACCGCTCGCGGCGGATGCCTTGTGGCCCAATCGTGGCCCAAACGTCGCCGGAGCGGTCCCAATGGCCACGGGCGATCCTGGTTACCTAAGCGACCAGATGTGACGGGATAGCAGGCAGATTGCGCCGATCGTCGCCACCGTCGGCGCGGTCTCCGGAACCGAAGGTCGGGAGTTCGAATCTCTCCGGGCGCGCTCGAGAAACTCGCTGGAAGCAGCGAGTTTTTCTACGCTCCGAGACTGTGTGCACAATGTTGTCTAGGAGGGGGTGCACACTCAGGTACACACATCCACCCGCGACGGTTCCCCGCAGGGTCGAGGTCGACGCCGGAAATCGCCTGCCAACCCCCTGTCGAGCTCTACGGGGCCCCCGCGAGGCGCATCATCTCTTGCCCGTTCCATCTCCTCACGACCCAACCAGGTGGTCGCCAGAGGATCGCGCGGGCAGTGCCACCCCTCGCTCCAGGTAGAGCGTGTCGCTCTTTCGCGAGTGAGGCGCTTACACGCGATAAGCCCAGGCTCGCGTAGGCTTGCCGGGAGATTCACGGATCTGCTGCCGCAAGCCGACAAGGTCGAATCATGTCGACGGGCGAGAACTTCCCCATGACTTTCTCAACTTTCCCATCGACGCCTTCTGTTCCTCGCTCAACCTGCAGATCGTGTATTCGCCCTGGGACTTCAGTCTGCTCTTCACCCGCGCTGTCCCCAGCGAGATACATCAAGAGGAGTCCGAGTTTGGGGCGCGCTTCCGTGTCGAGGCCGTGCCGCAGTTTGTCGAAACCTTGGTCGTGTCGCCGCAGCACGCGAAGGCGATGCTGAAGGCACTCGATCAGAACATCAGGGCCTACGAGAACGATCACGACGAGATCGCAGAAATTGAGCCTCCGTCAGCTCCTAGCGCTCCACCGGCGTCAGGGGCCGACCCATCCCAAGAAGGGACCGAGTGATGGTCGACGTTCTAGTAACGGAGTTCAGATCCGCAGGAGGCACCGTTAGCGGCGACGTCGCGTCGACCAAGCTGAAGAGTCCCCCCTAGCGAATTGGCTGCAGTCCCAGCAGGCTGCGCATTATCAGGGCCTCTGGGTGCTGCTCAGTCCGGAGTTGACGCCGATCGACGCCGACCTCTCCCCCAGCGCGCTTCAGGACCGCCACGCGCCGGCTGAGGGTCTAGGCACCATCGTCTTCGTTCCACCGTCCAACGTCGCCCTCGGCGTCTGACGCTCGCGCGGCTGCCTGTACCTGCCGCACTCGAGTTCACCCACAGGGGGCGACTACACGGGGGAAACGAGGCCGGTCATAACCGTCGAATTCGCGGCGGTAGATCATCGCGGCGCGCTGCTGGGTGCATACCACACAGGAGTGCTCGTCGACTCGGGTGCTCGCACGACGCTTCTGAACTTCAACGTCGGCTCGAGCTTAGGGTTGGATCTCTCTGACTCGATCTACCCGAAGCGTCGGATCGGCGGCATCGTCCCAGGCGCCGAGATTCTGTGCGCCGAAGCGGAGATCATGATCGAGCTCTCCGGCGCATGGCTCCTGATCCCTGCGCATTTCTCGCTGCATCCTGATCCGATCCGAAACCTTCTCGGACGCGAGGGCGTATTCGACCGAGTCCGATTTGCGTTCGGGCATGCCGAGCGTCGCGTATACGCGGCCCTCTAGCGAGCGGTCGCTTCGTCGCGAGCGGGCGTAGAGAATCTCGGCCACCTCTCGCCCGGGCTCGGGGGTGGCGTTACCGGTGTCCGTTCCGGTGATACCGTCGTCGCGGTCGAGTTCTGCGCTCGAGCTTTGTTCTCCGCCCCGCCCAGGGCGGATCGAGCCTGCTGGATCTAGCCCGAGGCAGCGGTCTCGGCGCGTGTCGGAACACCGCTGGTTCGGGACCTGAGCCGCTAGCTCCCTGTCGGTCTCCTGGCCAGCCCGGGGCGGTGGTTTCGGAGCGCGAGGGCAGGCCCTGCTGGAGGCGAGGAGCAGGTCGATGGCGTCCGACCGGCGAGGCACCCGGTTTCGCGACGACGCACGCCTCCCGACCGGTGCCGACCGAGTCGCTCGATCCGCCCAGGGAGCGGGCGTCAGTTGTGTCGGCTGAGCTGGCTGCTCGCGCTCATGCCGAGTCGTCCCCGAGCCCGGCTTTGTAGATGAGGCCCGGCACCTGGCTCCTGGAGAGAGCGAAATAGATGGCGACGGCGGCGTCGATCGCGAACGAGATCGCTGGCACCAGCAGCGCGAAGATGATCGCCGGGATGTAAGCAAGCGCGCCTAGCAGAGCCCGGCGGGTGCCGGCCGGCATCACCGTCCTCGCGGGTTCGGCGACTAGCTGCTCGTGTTCGCTGAGATACCTCCAGCTGAGCGCCATCGACAGCCCCATCAGCATCATTATGGCCGCGTAGAGCAAAGCGACCGCTCGTGCTGGCGCTCCGCTCTGGCGGATGTGCTCGGCCGCCAACGCGGTCGGCCACGGGATGATTGAGACGAACAGCAGGAAAAGCAACGTGCGCTCGAGGAACCTTCGGTTCACGAACCGCACCGCGCTCATCATCCCCAGGTGCTCGATCCAGATGAGCGCGATCGTCGTGAATGAGACGAGGTAGGCCGCGTAACTCGGCCAGTTCTCGACAAGCCGGTGAACGAAGTCGGCCGAACCCGGGAGCGTGGGCAGATCCAGAACGAGCAGTGTCACGGCGATTGCGAAAACGCCATCGATCAGCGCATGAAGACGACCAGGACCCATGTGGGAGTGTTCCGGACAGCGGTGCGCTTTCCTTCCCGCCCTCCAGGCCGCCACGACAGTCCGGAGAAACGGTGGGTGCGGCTTCCGCGGGTGCTGTTGCTCCTCGCAGTCAGGCATCTCGAGCGGACCGCGTCGGCCGAACTGCGTCTCGCATCGCACGCGCACCTGACCAACGCGCGCGACCGTCCTGGTCCACGCGGCGAGCAGGCTCGGCTATCCGCACGCAATTGCACAAGCAATTAGCTATTTCCACGCGATCAGCAAGCGGCGACCGACGGGAAAGGGACTGTATTGGTCGCGTTGGCGAGACGCTCGCAACGATCGAAAAAGAGAAGTCTCTGGCTTCGCGATCCTGAGGATCCAACAGGCCGGGACGTCGCCGTCATCGCGGCGGTCAAACAGCCGCCCGGCGCACTCAATTTGTCTCCGCCGCCCACGCGGCCATCCTCCGGGTGTCCTCGAGGTCCGCGAGTTCGGCGAGCAGCCTCCACGCGTGGGCGAGGTCGAGGTCCATCAGGGCGGCGTCCAACATGCCGATCAGCCCTCGGCCGATGACGTCGCGGTCGGCGCGCGGATCGCCCAGCGGCACGCACGCGTCGAGCAGGTCCAGCAGATCTTTGTTCACGCGACACCACGATCCTCTTCCCGCGGACGACGACATCCCCGCTTTACCGTGTCCAGGGCCGCCCCTGGACCGGGGCTCGCCCGGTTAGGCTAAGCGGCTCGCATCCCGAGTCGATTTTGGACAGGAGCCGACCGTGACCTCGGAAGCGGAGTTCCCGTGGGATATGCCGGGTGAGCGTGAGGAAGCGTCGATCAGGATCGTGCTCGACCATCCGGTTAACCCGTGGGAGCATGAGGGTGCGGGGAGCATCTGGTGGGGCGCGAACCTCGACCGGCTCGCACCGCTCGCGGAGAAGGCGGTGAGCATCATCAGGGAGGCTTGGGAGCGGCGGGGGGAGAGCATCCACGACCGGGCCCGGCGGGAGCAGGAAGAATCGGAGCCCGTCGAGCGCGAACCGGTGGCCGGTCCATCGATCACGCCGGGCTGGGCGGCCAGAATCGAACCCAACCAGTACTGGATCCGCCTGAACTTGTACCGGCCCGTCAACCCGCGATGGGAGGAGCAGGAAGGGGAGAACTGGGCGCGCGGGCAGCTCGTGAACGACGGGATCCTCGAGCGAGGCGTGACCGTCGAGGCGACCACGCACCTCGGTCCGGCGGGCGCTGCGGATCATCGAGGCGCTGCACGGTCCTCATCCGTTCGACGAGCTCGAGCGCCCGGAGCGCAATGCCTGGCATTGGTAGGCCGGGTGTTGCTGGGCCCGAAACCGAACGTTTCGGCATGACGTGCGTTATGGAGTAGTAGCCCGGCATCGAGTTCGGTCCCAAAGACTCCGGCCGGGCAGGGAGGCGCCCCGCCTTGGGGCTAAGGCGGGGCGCCGGTTGCTGCCGCGGCAGACAGGGGTAACCGCCGCGGCGGAGAGGGCATCCGTTCCCCCAAGTTCGACTCTTGCTACATGGGGACTTTTCTAACCAATTTGAGGGACCCGCACAGCCGCAAACGTCTTGCGTATCGAGAGAAACGTCGACGCGACGGCCAGTTGAGCATCGAGAGGACAAGGAAACCCGCAAATAGCGCACAAAACGCAACGAAAACGCACCAACTTGCGTGATCCCACTGCGTTCTGACCTTTGTACGGCGAGATGAGATGGAAGAGGGGCAAGACAGAAGGGGGCAACGGGGGCAAGGCAAACAGTGGGGGCAAGGCAAACAGTGGGGGCAAGGCGAGGCGGCACCATTGGGGCAATGGGCTGGGATCGTGGTGCCGCTAGACCCCCTGGTGTTCATTCGGCGGTCCGCGTGTTATTGGCGTAACCGCCGATCCCCCCCACCAAACGGCCGAGTGTCACTCGAGCACTTCTCGCTCACGGCCGCATCTTCCGCCGTGGCGCGGACGTGGAGGCGGTCAGTGACGTGTTTGGCCGCTGCGCGGCGGCGCCGGCCGGTACAGCGAGGAGAGGGCGAGGACGGTCGCGATGAGCACTCCGGCCGCGCCGAACGCGAGCGCCATCGCGATCATGAACAAGGCGCCTGCGACGAACTGGCCGAGGCCGCGGCGGATCGTCGGGCTGTACAGCATTAGGGCGACGATCAGCAGCGCAATCAGCACACGAAGAACGTAACAATCGGGTGAACGGAAGTCGTCGGTGGTTCCCCTCGATCCGCGGGGCCGTCACGGCCCGCGAGCCGATCGTGCCCGAGCCCGACCATGTTGTCGTGCCGAACACGGGCCCTTTGGTCCACGAAGACGCTCGAGCGCCGGCGGACCAGCCGCCGACGCAGCCGGCTGCGGTGACCTTCCCTACGGACCTTCCCTACGGCCTTGCCGTCTCTCAACGGCTGCACGGGATCGTCCTCCGCGTCATCTTGGAACCGAGACGGCAACTCGGGTAGATCGGATGCGCCGCTTTCGTCGATCCGCTGCAACGCGACGCGAATCTGATCGTAGTTCGCGAGTGCGTAATGCACCGCGCTCGTACGGTCGCCCCGGTCGAGTGCGCGACCTGTCTGGCCCGCGTACAGGTACGCGAGGTGGACCGGCACGTAGCCGTCATCTCCCGCCAGCAACGGAGCATGGCGGTGCCATGGTTCGGAGTCCCCGAGGAGGTGTATGTAGTTCTCGTCCGCTCGGCCGTGAGTCCAAACGGTTCGGGCTGCGATGGCGATATCGAAGAGCTCCGCGGCGATCTTCCGCCTGGCCGCCCGCAAGGTTCGCTGTTCGGATCGCTCGTCACAACGCTCCCGCCGCCGCTCGAAGTAGACCTGAGAGGCGGTGGTGATGAAGCCGCCAATCAGAACGCCCGCCAAGGTGTACACCCCGCTTGAGATCGCCACGGGCGTGCAGCGTAGTCGCATGCGCGGCTTGACAGGCTGGGCATGTGCAGCCATCTGCTAGCATTAGCAGTATGAGGACTGCATACGCATACGACAAGCCGTTGCCGGTGCGGCTGCCGCCGGAGATCGTGCGGCGGCTCGACGAGCAGCGCGGGCTCGTGCCGCGCGAGACTTACGTGCGCGCGCTGCTGGACGAGGCGCTGAAGGCGCGGGAGCGCAAGCCCACAAAGAGAGGGGAGGTGTGACGGCCGCCCCGTTTGATCAAGACCAAGACGCCGGATGTGTACAAGCGCGGATCCAGAAGAAGAACCGTCGTTCGGTGCCGTCGTCGCCCGCGTACCGCACGTACTCGCTGGCCTCGCCGGTGATCCTCACCTGCGGGCGGGGGAAGCGAGCCTGAACGCCGTACGTGCTGCCGGTGCGACGCTGGCAGGCCAGGCAGTGACAAATGGAGACCCGAACCGGCGCCTTAGGAACCGTCGTCGCGTCCCTCCCTCAATCCGCACGATCGCAAAGGGCGAGGCAGGAGAACCTCGCGCTTGCGCTCAGTCTGTGACGTCCCTGTCACCCGGGTGGTGGTAGAAGGAGCCGGTGCAGGTCGTGGCATCGCACCGCGCTTCGGACTCCGATCGGGAGCAGGTCGCCGAACGACTGCGGCACGCGATGGCTGAGGGGCGGCTCAGCGGGGACGAGTTTGAACAACGGCTTGAAGCGCTGTACGCGGCCCGGACCTACGGCGAACTCGACGCGCTCCTCGCCGACCTGCCAGTCAATCGCTCTCCGAGGGAGCCGCGGATCCGGCTCGGACCCTTAGCCGGTGCCGTCAGCGCTGTGATGCTGGTTGTCGCGGTGCTCGGCATGCTCGCCAACGTGCGCGCCCGGGCCGCTGTCGCGGTCCTCGGTACGAGACATCCGCCCGACCTCGCGGTCTTGGGTACGGGACATGGCCACCTCCGTCTCCGAGGTCCGCTGGTAGTTCCCCATCAGGGTCTGATGATCGCGGCGTCGCTGGGTGCCGTGGTTGTGGTGTTGGCATCTGCAGCTTTGCTGTGGGCCTTGATGGGCTGGAGGTTCCGCGGCGGCCGTGAACGTGGGGCCAGACCGCGAGCATCGAACTAGAGCCTCTCGGCCAGCGTTGCATCTGAAGTGCAGGGGTTACAGGAGCCGCGGCGGGCGTCAGGTCGACATGGGTGTGGCGCCCTAGGTTTGCACTGGTGCAACGAGTTCGATCTGATCCGCGAAGATTGACTCGCCTTCGAGGACGCGATGGACCGGACACTTGCCGGCAATCACGCGCAGCTTTTCCTTCTGCTCCTCGGTGCAGCCCTCCGGGAGCCGCAAAATGAGGTTGAAGTGGGTGGCGGAGCCACGCTCGGGTATCTCGTACTCGCACTCGACCTCGAGCTGTCCGATGTCCCACCCCTTGCGATTGGCATACATCTGCATGGTGACCGCGGTGCAGGATGCGACGCAGCCGGCCAGCAGTTCCTGCGGGCTCGGGCCCTCGTCCGCGCCGCCCAATTCCGCGGACTCGTCGACGATGAGCCGATGACCTCGGATCTCGATCTGATGGGTAAAGGTCCCGGTCGTACGCCGCGCGGTCGCCTTCATCGCATTGTCCTTTCCTTACTGGTTGCCCTCACAAGCGATCCTACTGTCGCACTGAGGCTCGTGCATCGCGTGCCGGCGCATGTCGTGTGTCCAGCAGCGAAGCGCGAAGAAGATTCGGGCTCTGCTCGATCCCGTCCGTCCCGCTAGACAAGCTCCGCGGCGGCTGCCGCTTTGAGGAGCCATTCGACGTCGACCTCCTCTCCGCCGACGCCGTCAGTGTCCCAGGGCCCGCTCACGACGAGCGTGTGCAACATCTGCCCGGGAAGCTGCTCCAGGTGGTCCCGCAGGGTCGTGTCGTCTGGAAGGCCGTCCAAGCGTGATGCCAGCCGACCTCGAATCTGATG
Source organism: Solirubrobacteraceae bacterium (assembly GCA_035625625.1). Taxonomy (GTDB): domain Bacteria; phylum Actinomycetota; class Thermoleophilia; order Solirubrobacterales; family Solirubrobacteraceae; genus Palsa-465. Next base: position 54,735 of record DASPPG010000177.1, on the reverse strand, counting down.
CAGCCGCTTGGTCAGTGCGTCGATGTCCGCTCTTCTGTCATACGCTTCTTGGTCACCTTCCGCGATTCCCAGAGCGATCCTGTCCTTGATGGCCTGCGTGTTCCCGGCCTCGTCGGTAGTAACCATCTGTCGCCAGGCTCGGCTCTTATGCCGGTATTGGAGCATCGCCATCACCGCTTCGTGGCGCAGGAAGTCAGCATCGCGCAACCCAGCTCCCTGCCGGGCGGCCAGGCACCGCGCCAGCGAGATGGCCGAGGCCAGTCCGCTATTCAGTCCGCGCCCAGGCCAGAAGTGAATCGCATTCGCCGCGTCGCCGATTAAGAACCCGAACGTTCCGGGTGTTGTTGCCGTCTTGGGATACAACTGGACTGTGAAGCGAGACCGCTGCACCATATCCAGCCGAAAGCCGGTCACCGCAGTCAGGTTCTCCGGGCGAACCCCGAACAATTGCAGTCCTTCCTGCACCCGCGTCCAGAGGGCGGATCCGTTCAACAGAGCCGGCAAGAACAGAGCGTGATGTCCAGCGCAGAAGAACTGGTGGTTCGCCCCCAGCTCCAGCACGCAGGGCTCGGACTGGATACAGGGTGTAAACACACGCTCGGACGGGTTGATACCGACCGCTTCCTGCGCCTCCTGATCGGTCAAACGCATATTGAGAAAGCCTTCGCCGCGCAGCGAGTTCAGCAGGAAGCGGTTCTGGGCGACAGTTAGCAGCACCGCCATAGGGTCAGTCAGCTCGGACTTCACCCTAAGGCCCAGGACCATGTCCTGCACTTGCTTACCACCAAGCGCATACATCCCTGGGTCTCCAGGACCGAACCTATCGGCGAAGAAATCCAGCGTGCTGGACCGGCTGCCCTCGCAAATCGCAAGCACGTGCTGCATGGCGATCTCGTCTTCGGCGGCGGCCGCGTCGAAGCGCTCCGGAACGAGCTGGATGCGGTCCTGCTTACCGTTGGCGATCGCGAGCAGCTGATCCTCGACATGCGCGATCCGGATGTTGCGCGGCCCACAGTCCTCAATCGAATCCGGGCCCTTAGGCCACATCTCGCAGTATGCGTCCGAGGTGAAGAGACCCTCCTGGACGTCGGGAGGGAGCCTCAAGTACTGCCGGCTCTGCACGGTCACGACCTGCTGCCGGCGCACGTTCCCCTGCTCAGGGGTCTTCCATACGACCTCGTCTCCAACTCTCGCCCAGCGACCGTCGAAGACCGCGATCTCGACGCGCGGCCCCAACAGGTGTTCCAAGAGCAGAGCAAAACTCAGGCCAACCGGCCCCCCACCGGTCACAGTGACGCGCAAAACGTTTGCAGCGGCTGGCAGGGTCGAGGCTAACCGCGTGGTGGGGTCAGTGACGGCCTCGAAGCGGAAGACCTCATCGCCGATTTGGATCTCGTCGCCGGCCTGGAGCTGGTGAGAGGTCACGCGCGTGCCGTTCACCCAGGTTCCGTTTGTGCTGCCGCGGTCCTCTACGACGTAGACGCCGGCCTCGTGCCGGAGCTCGGCATGGAGACGCGAGGCGGCGTCGCCGGGGAGGACTACGGCATTCTCATCGCTGCGACCAAACGTGATCGACTGGCTCCCCAGCGGAAACCGCTGGCCTTTCAAGGAGCCTTGAACCGCGAGGAGTGTCGCTTCCACGATTAACGCCCACACCCCCTGCGGCACTCAGCCGCAGTTAGGCCGAGCATAACCAAGCGTCCGGGTCGCCGCAAGCCTCGCACTTCCTCGATGCTTTAGACTCGGGTGACGACTGGTGGGGGCGCCGGTGCGCCGGGGCGGCTGCCCGCGAGGAGAAGAGATGCAGTCGGATCTGGAAGTGATGGTCAACCCAGACTTTCTCGCGCTGGGCCTGGGTGGCACGAACATGATGGCGATGCTGTGGACCGTCGCCAGCGGCCGTCAAGCCGTCGGCGTCGAGATGCGCGGCGACCCATTCCTCGGCGTGCATTGGAACATCCGCGAGGCCCTCTATCACCAGCTCGGCCTGATCGATCGGATGATGCTCGAGCGCTACGGCGCCGAGCGCGTCCCGCGCCGCGGCAACGGCAAGCTGTTCAGGCTGGCCGAGGTGTTCTACAGCCCCGACACGACCGGTGGCGACATCGTCGCCGACGTCGTCATAGACGGCTTCGACACCAACCAACACATCGTTGGGAGGATCCACGACGTCGAGTTCATCGATGATCGCTTCCGCCACGGCTTGCCTAACCGGGTGATCACCGTCCTGCCGCCGCCGGTGCCACCCGATCATCCCGATCCGGCGAAGATCCGCGGCTCGATGGTCGAGGTACTCGACAGCCCGTCGACGTTCCAGGCCGAGGCCGCCTCGATCCAGCGGCTCCTGCGCCGCTACCTCGAACTGCTCGAGGAGACGGATGTCAAGGCGGGCGTCGAGCCCCGAGTCCAGCTGTACACACACCATCGCGCGCTGGTCGACGACGACGGTTTCTACGAGGGTCCCGGCGGGCGCAAGGGGATCAGGATCGAGTCGCTGCGAGAGTTCGACTTCAAGGGACAGTTCGTCCGCACCCGTGAACCCGGCAGCGAGGTGATCGATCTCGGCGTGCCAGAGCTATTCATGATCGCTGAGGGCTTCAGCAGCAAAGACGCCAGCCGCCTCGGCTTCGAGCAGCACGACGTTGAGGTCAATCACAACGACGGACGCGGGCCCGTGGTGGCGCAGGCGGACTTCGTTGCCGGGCTCGTCGAAGTGCTGGTCGGCGGCCGCTTGCGGAGGCGCATCTCCTCCGAGTTCGACCAGGGTGGCCAGGAGTACTGGGTGCGGCAGATCGCGATCGGGCACGAGAACGACCCGGAGGCCGGCTGGGTCCTGGCTCAGGTGCCCGACTTCAAGGCGTTCGATCCGGTCGCTGAGGGGCTCGTCCCTGCGGGCACCGAGTACGACACACCCGAGTTCTACGCCGCGACGCAGCACCTGCTCTACGAGTACTACATCAAGCAGGCGGCGGACGTCCTCGACATTCCCCGCCACGAGCTCAAGCAAGTCCAGATGATCTACGGGCCGAAGCTGTTCAGCCTTATCGAGCGCGTCGGAGACGATCCGCTGGTCGTGACGAACGGCGTCGTCGCCGGCGACTCGTTCGGCAACGGCCACTTCCTGACCAGTGGCGGCGCGATGACCGGGATGGTCGGGCACGGCTTCCGGGTCCTCGATTACTGGCGGGATCGCGCGGCCGGCGCAACACCATCGAAGGCGATCCGCGAGCTCGCCGACGCGATCAAGGAGGACACCCAAGCGTGGTTACAAGTGAGCGCGAAGGAATACAGCCAGGCGGTCCCGGTCAACTTCGGCGCAGAGCGCGCCGAGCAGATCAAGGCGGCCAGCGGCGCGGACCCGAACGAGCGCGCACGGACGATCGAAGCCGCGCGGCGGCAGCGTCACGCGCTGGTGCCGCTCAACCCCTCGGACTGGCGGCGGCCGGTCATCCACAACGGCAAGGTCATCTCGGAGCTTCCCGAGCTCGAGGGTGAGCATCCGCTGATGCGGTCCGGGCGAGAGCTCAGCCTGGCGGCGGTCATGGACGTCCTGCCGCCTGCCCCCGATCCCGTGCAGGCCGATAGGGAACTGACCCAGATCCGCGAGCGAGCATCGGGCGAGCGTCTGTCCGGGTTCACGCCGGCGATCACCCGCGTCATCGCGATCCCCGAGCAGCTGCGGGCGGCATCCGCCGGTATCACAAGAAAGCTCTCGATCGGGGAGCTCAATCCGCAGACGCATGCGTTCCTGTATGTGCTCAAGGAGATGCAGGTGCTGGCCCGGTTCGAGATCAAGGATGATCAGGTGGTGGGACGGTCGGATTCCCCGACCCGCGATGCACCGGACATCGACCTGGAGCCATTCGACACGGACCAGACTCTGTCGCGCCGGCACGCCCGGATCCGGCGCGTAAAGGGCGGGTTCGAGGTCGAGGACCTCGGCAGCCTGAACCACACCGAACTGCGCGGGGAGGTCCTCTCCGCTGGCCAGGCACACGCCCTCAAGGACGGCGAGAAGATCAGGTTCGGCTCGGTGGACGCGTTGTTCCGCCTGTTCGGAACCGCCGATCTTCCCGTGCCCTGGCCGACGTCCTAGCGGCGCGGATCATCAGATGCTGCAGGATTAACCGCCGATGGCGCTGACCTACACGGACTACTACGAAGTGCTTGGCGTGCCCCGTGACGCGGATCAGGACGCGATCCGCCGCGCCTACCGCAAGCTGGCCCGGAAGTACCACCCCGACGTCAACTCCGACAGCGACGCGGAGGAGCGATTCAAGGAGCTCGGCGAGGCGTACGAGGTGCTGTCCGACCCTGAGAAGCGCGGGCGCTACGACCGCCTCGGCGCGAACTGGCGCCAACAGGAGCAGGAGGCGCCGGACGTGAGCTTTGAGGAGTTCTTCACGCGCCAGGGGTTCGGCAGTGACGACGCTCGGTTCGAGTTCAGCGACGACCTTTTCGAGCGGCTGTTCGGTGGCGGTGTTGGCAGCGGCCCTGGAGGGTGGGCCAGCGGGCCGCTGCGAGGCCTCGACCGCGAGGCGGTGCTCGCGCTGTCGCTGGAGGACGCGCTGGAGGGAGGACGCCGCAGGCTGACCCTCGATCACCATGAGATCAACGTCAACTTCCCCCCGGGAGTGCGCGAGGGCCAGTTGATTCGCGTGGCTGGACAGGGCGGCCCCGGTCGCGACGGGGGTCCGCCCGGCGACCTCTACCTCCGGATCGAGCTGAAGCTCCACCCGAGGTTCCGTCGGCGTGGCGAGAACGACCTCGATGTCGACCTTTCGGTAGCGCCGTGGCAGGCGGCGCTCGGTGCGACCGTCTCGGTCCAGACGCTGGCCGGCACCGCTCAGGTCCGGGTGCCTGCCGGCTCCTCCAGCGGGCGTCGCCTCCGGCTCCGTGGGCGGGGACTGCCGAAGGCCGGGGGCGGCCATGGCGATCTGCACGCGGTTGTCAAGATCACCGTTCCCAAGCAGCTGTCGGACCGTGAACGCGAGCTCTACGAGCAGCTCGCCGAGATCTCACCCGAGGAGACAGCGGCATGAATGCCGAAGAGCCGGTCGACCTGGCCGCCGTCGCCCGACGGGCGGGGGTCCGGGTCACGGTCGTCCGCCGTTATCTGGAGTTCGGCCTATTCGACGCGCACCCTGAGCCGACCGAGACACCGCGGTACGACCCGCGGAGCGCCGCGCGTGTCGCGCGGGCAGAGCGACTGCGCCAGGACCTCGGGCTCAACTACGCCGGAGCGGTGCTGGTGTGCGAACTGCTCGACCGGATCCGTGAGCTAGAAGCGCGTCAGTAGAACCGGGGAGCGGAATGTATCCCACGGCCTCGAACGCTGTTGGCGTCGTCGGTCCGAGGCCTATGACCCCGACATCGTCGATATCTCGTGCCGGCGTCGAGCCGCCCGGGCCTTCGGACGAGGGACGTTCGCGTTGCCGCGCCGGCTGCGGCGTTGGCGCTGGTCGTTGCTTCGAGCACCGCAGCGTACGCCGCAAGCAACTCGCTCGAGCTTTCCGGCGCGGCCAAGAATACGCTCGGCCAGGACTTCAACTGGACGATCAAGGGCTTCGCCGGCGGCGAGGCCAACCGGGTCGTCGCATACGAGCAGTTCTACAAGCATTCCGGATGCGCTTCGACGTATCTGGGCGAGAGGGCCCGCGTGTCCAAGCCCTCTTATGCCGTGACGCTCTGGTTGAGCCAGGGCGTAGGACCACACGCGCACTACTCGCTCGTGGCCGAATTTGGCGCCGATCATGCCGGAGTGCACGGCATTTGTGCCTACCTCATAAACCGCCGCACGGGTGCGACCTACGCGCACGCCGGCGGTTGGTGGGACAACGTGGCAGCCACCGGTGGAGAAGGCTCGACCACAGAGCCATCGTCGGGCCGGCTCCAGCCGGCGCCGGTTGGGTCCGGTCAGTGCCAGGCCGAGCAGTTCACTCACGGATCGGTCTACGCGCAGATCGCGGTGTCCAACACGACCTGTGCCGTCGCGGCGACGGTGGGACAAGAAGCAGACCGGCGCGAGGGGCGCCGTACGCCAGCGATGGCTGCTCGTGCACGGCGACGGCAGAAGGTCCGGGCTCCGCTTGGTCCTCGGCCTGGGGCGGGACGTATTACGCCTACTCGTGCGCCGACGGCAGCGAGCAGGTCGCGTTCAACTGGGGAACCGACTACACCTACCAGGGCTAGGGGCGCAGTGTCCAAGCAGAGGCGGCTGGGAGTCAGACGGTGCTGGTGTGCGTGCTTTCTGCTGCGGCCTCCGGCACGTCCGCCTCCCTATGGCCGACCTCGACAGCTAGGGTTCCGTCGGCCACACCGACTCGCTGCCCAGCCGAGGAGATTGCATGTCCCGTTTTGCGAAGGTCAACCTGCTCGAGGTCGAGGACTCCGTCGCCGGGCGCGTGGAGGGGCTCGAGGGCCGCTTCGGGCGTAAGCACCTGGACTCCCGCGACCTCGGTGTCAGTCTCTTTCGCTACGCCCCGAACCTGCGCAGCCCGATGGCTCACAGCCACAAGGAGCAGGAGGAGGCCTACGTCGTCGTCGCCGGCTCCGGCCGGATCCTGCTCGACGACGAGACCCAGGAGCTCCGGACCTGGGATGTGATCCGCGTCGCGCCCGAGGTCGTCCGAGCATTCGAGGCCGGCCCCGACGGGCTCGACATCATCGCCGTCGGCGGCCCCAAGCCCGAGGAAGGCGACGGCGTCCGCGCCACCGCGACCTGGCCGGGCACGGCGTAGCCACGCCGACGGTTCAGGCGTCGACGCGGACAGTCGAGCCGGCGATCCAGCGTAAGACGATCCCTCCAGGAATCGGGGCGATCGCTCTCTCCTATCGGACGGACCAGCGCGAGCCCCACGGGTGCATCGGCGAACAAGCGCCCGCCGCGGCTCGGCATCAAGAGCGGGAAGCCGCGGGCGCGTTGCGAGCCGGGACGCTTGACGTTCCGCTCGTCACCGCTCGGCTGGCTGCACGTCCCGCAGTTGCCGACGTCGACCGATGATCGAGGGATCAGGGGGCGGTGTTCGAATTCTGACAGAGACCTGCCGATTAAGGGCGACGGCATGGCAGTCACATTTGATCGTCCCGAACCGCTCCCCACCGCGGCCAAGGCAGATGCTCTCAGAGCGGCGCGCGAGCTAGCGGCGCCGTCGAGCAACCTGGCGCAGGCGGCGCGACGGTATGGAGACCATTTTCCGCCCCTGAGACGGCAGCGGCCGATCCGCCTCAGTGGATTGCTGCTGCTCGGCCTGATGTTCATCTACCTGCCGTGGTTGTTCGGCCATCTGAACTGGGGCGTCGCTTGGCTGGCCTGGCCCTTCGCGGCGGCCAGCGCGCTATCGGCATTGTGTCTGGCGCTGTCGGTGTTCAACGGTTGGCACAGCCGGGTCACGCCGCCGCGACTGATCATGGGCCTCGCCGTTCCCGAGGTGGCGGTGATCATTCCCACTTGGGGCGAGCCCCTCCCGATGGTGCTTCGGACGGTGCTCAGTGTCCTGGAGCAGGACTATGCGGGCGACCGGATGCACGTGGTCGTCTCGGACGACGCGCACAATCCTGATCTCGCGAGGGCGCTTGAAGGCTTGGACGTTATCTACCACGAGCCTCCAGCAAGGCACGCACCGGGACGCAACGGCGCGGCGAAGGCGGGGAACCTCAATTCGGCGCTGGAGTACGTGTTGGAGCACTTTCCCGGGGTTGCCCACATCGAGACGCGTGACGCCGACGACGAGCTCGGCACGGTGAGCTTTCTCCGCCACACCGTCGGGCAGCTCGAGGCAGATGAAGGGCTCGCGTTCGTGCAGACGATCAAGGAAGCCCAGGTCTCGGCTGGTGACCCATTTGTAAACCTCGACGGCCAGTTCTACCGATCCCAGTTACTTTCACGCAACGCCGCCAACGCCGTCTTCCCGTGCGGCTCCGGCGTCGTCTGGCGCCGGGAGGCGCTCGAGGAGATCGGAGGCTTTCCCACCTGGAACCTGGTCGAGGACCTCCAATCCGGGGTGGAAGCGCTCCGGCGCGGGTGGCGGAGCTGCTATCTCCCGGTTGTCGGCGCTGTTGCCCAGCACAGTCCCGAGGACATCGCCAACGTGTTCAAGCAGCGCGGCACCTGGGCGATCGACACCGTCAGGCTGATGGTCTGGGGCAGGCTGTCCGGACTGACCCTCCGGCAGCGGCTCCAGTTCTACGAGACCCTGCTGTTCTATCTGCACTCATTCACGGTGCTCATCTACGTGCCGTGCACCGCGCTGGCCTGCCTCGGATACCTACCCGTCACCGCGTCCGCCCTCTCCTGCCTGCTGCACCTCATGCCCTACGCGTTGGCCGCCGAACTGCGGCTGCTCATCCTCAACCAGCCGTTCGCCGACCGGCGTCGTCGCCAACGCTCGCCACTCCGCGCGCTATGGCGCCTAAAGCTGATGTGGCTTGGCCTGGCCCCGGTCTACATCGCCGCGTGCTGCAAGGCTCTGCTCGGCGGCCCGCATCGCAAACCGATCTACCGAATCACCCGCAAGGACACCGAGGTCCGCTGGTACTGGCGCGAGACCATGCCTCACCTCATCCTCGCCCTGCTAATCCCGGTCGCGTTCGCGACATCGCTCGCAGCGGGCAAGCTGCCATCCCTTCCACTCCTCGTCACGACGGGCTACTGGGGCATCGTCAACACCGCAGCCCTGTCCGGATTCGTCGCCCGCGGCTGGTTCGGCACCACACCACTCAACGCCGTTCGGAGTGTCGAGCGCCGCGCACCTCACGCGCGGGCCCCCGAACCGCGCGAGCACCTCGCCATCCCAGCCGCCAACGAAACCTGACGGCGAGCCGAGTCGCTTGGATCACATTTCGGGCGGCTCGTGTATTAGCTGCTCGTTGGCTTGGTTCAGCCTTTCTAGGAAGTCCGCGATGAGCGTCAGCTGCTCTACGTTGTAGTCGTTTAGTGCCGCGGCCGCGGCTTGGGCGAGTGGGGCGTACAGCCGGGCAGTTTCGGCTTCGTGCCGGCCAGTGGAGACAACGAAGATCCGGCGGCGGTCGTGTTCGTCGCGTTGGCGCTTGATGAACCCGCGGCGCTCGAGCCGGTCGAGCGCGGCGGTGGTGGCGGAGGTGCTCAGGCCGGTGATCTCGGCGAGCCGCCCTGGGGTGAGCTGCGGCTCGCAGCTGGCGATGTCGAGGCATTTGAGGTCGGTTGGTCCGAGACCAAGCTGCTCAGCGATCCCCTGATGGATCAGGAGACCCAGCGTCGACGCTCGCCGCATCAGGTCGGACAGCCGTTCGATCAATTCCGCCTTCGTCGACAAATGTTTCTACGTTTAGGATTATTCGATACGTCGAACTTTCCCGCTCGATGGAAGAAAATCCTATCGGCAGTAGCAGGAGCGAACGCCATGAGCGCAAGAGACATGCAACTCTCGCCGCAAGACGAGACGGCTATCAACGACGTGCTCGCGCTTATGCGCGAGGTGTGGGAACGCGGCGACGGTGCCGCCTACGCGGCAGTCTTCAGCGACGACGCCAGATACGTGAGCGCGACCGGGATCCGCACCGTCGGGCGGGAAGCGATCGCGTCCTCCCATCAGCAGATCTTCGATTCTTTCTTTGTCGGGACCCGGCTGGGCAGCTCCTACCCCACCGAACTTCAACCCGTCGCGCCCGCGGTAGTGCTGGTGCACGCCACAGGGGCGGCGCTGTTCGGCGGAGAGCATGAACAGCAGGTCGCGGCCAACGGACTCCTCACGATGGTCCTCGTCGCGCGAGCCGGAGACTGGACGGTGGCGTCGTTCGCCAATACCCCCGCAGGCAAGGCGCGCACCGCGCGGTTCGCCCTGCGCTACCTACGCTCGCGACTGTCAGCGCTCCGAGCCGAGGCGAGCAAGGCAAGAGCGCACGTGCTCGCGAACAAGCGCGAGAACATCGCCCGGTGGATCCACTGACCGCCAAACGTCATGTAACTGGGCAGCGGCAAGGGATGCCCGCAGTCAACGCGGAACGCACTTCCTTCAGCCCAAGAGGACCCCGTAATACCCGATGCTGCGGGACCGGCCATTCGGAGGGGTGAACGTGACCCACACCCGCACGAGGGTCTCGGGCCTATGACGGCCCAGGAGCCGCCGCCCCTCCGCGTTGGGGTTCACCTGGATCTGCAGTGTTCCCGCGCGAATGGCGGTTGCGTGGGCCCGCGCGAACACGAACCGACCAGGCGCGGGCTGCAGCAGCCTGAACAACCTGGCGTCCAGCGAGCCGTGGACGAGGTTCCCCTTCCACGCCGTGATCATCACGTCAACCCTTCCTGGGCCGGGCACCTTCACCGATACGACGAAAGAGCCATCGCTCTGGGCCTTGTATCGCGGAGGCTCGACGAAGTGGTTGTTGGGCAGAATCGAGACGGGTGGGACAGTGGCGGGCCCCGGCTGCGAGCTCACCACTGGCGCCATCACGGTCACAGTCTGCTGGCTCACCGCCGACGCCAGGTAGTTGCCGTTGCCCGCCTGGTTGGCGTCGATGACGCAAGTCCCGGGGGCGGTAAACGAGACGACGGCGCCGGCAATCGAGCACACTCCGGTGCCGCTCGAGGGATCGATCGAGAAGGCGATGGGCAGGCCCGAGTCGGCGGTCGCCGCCACGGTGTAGCCCCCACCGACCTGTGGCTGGGCCGGCGGCTGCGAGGTGAACGTAATGGACTGAGGCGCCTTCGCAAATGCAACCGTCGTGCTCGGCGACGACACCGCGTTGTAGCCGCCGTCCGCGGCCTTTGTCGCGGTTGCCAGGCACGTCCCCGCACTCGACACGCTCAACACCCCAGCCGTGACCGAACAGCCAGACGCCGTCGCATCCACCACCGAATACGAAACCGCACCCGTGCCCGACCCGCCGGACGTCGTCAACGTCAACCCCGACCCGAACGTCCCGCTCGTCGACGTCACCGCCAGCGCCGCCTGATCCGCCTTCGCAAACGTAACCGTCGTCTGCGGCGACGACGCCGAGTTGTAGTTCCCATCCGCCGCCTTCGTCGCCGTCACCAAGCACGTCCCCGCACTCGACACGCTCAACACCCCAGCCGTGACCGAACAGCCAGACGCCGTGCCGTTCGCTACCGAATACGAAACCGAACCCGTTCCCGACCCGCCGGACGTCGTCAGCGTCAACCCCGACCCGTAGGTTCCGCTCGTCGATGTCAGGGTCAATGGCGCTTGGGAGGTCTTCTCGACCGTAAGGGTGAACGACTGGGTGACCGTTCCTGCCAGGTTGGTCGCCTTGAGCGTGACGGGGTAAGCGCCGACCTGGTTCAGATTGGGCGCGCCAGAAATCGTCGCGGTGCCGTCGCCGTTGTCAGTAAAGCTGAGCCCGCTCGGGAGGCTTCCCTGCTCGATGGACAGCGCGGCGTCGGGATTGCCCGTTGTCTGAACCGTGAACGAGCCGTTCGTGACCTCGGCGAACGTAGCGGCGCCGGAGCTAACGAACTGCGGTGCGACCGCGAGAGTGAAGGCCGCGGTCGGATCATCCGAGCTGGCGACGTTGGGCTGTCCCCACGCGTCGTCCACGACACCTGCGGGGACGTCGACGATGATCGTCCCGTCCTGGGTCATCCCTCCGACCGCGACGGTATAGGTCGATGGGCCTCCGGTAACGGTGACGCGCGGCGTCGCCGCGCCGAATGCCGTGCCGGACACGGTGAGGCCCTGGCCCCTCAACCCGGTGTTGGACGGCGGGTCATAGGTCACCGGCGCGGCCCCCTCGTCATCGGAGAACGCGACCGTGAAGTCGACCGTGCCTCCGGCGACCGCCACCGCCGGGTCGGGAGCAGTCACGGTCGGGCTCGGCGCCGACGGCGGTGCTCCGCCGGTCGGCGTCGCCCACAATTCGTTCACCTCAACCGTGAGGCTGCCTCCTCCTGTATCTGAGGATGGGTACGCGAAGGTGATGCTGAAGTGGGTTATTTGGGCGAAATTCAGTTGCCCGTGCTCGGTGTTAGTGCACGTGTCGTTGGTGCACTGGAAGCCTGCGAACGGGAACGCGGCGTTGAACGCGAAGTAGTTGCCGACGGCGTCGATCGGTTCGATCGCCGTGCCGCCGCTGCTGTCGGTGGCCGACATGAAGACGTTCACGCCGGTCGCGAACTGGCCCTGCACCGGGACCTGGTTGACGAGGGCAAAGCTGACCAGGACCTGGGTGTTGTTGCCGTCGCCGGTCATGTCGACCGAGCCACCTGACGTCGGGGTGTAGTCGAGTTGCGTGCCCGACAACCCATTCCCGGCGCCGCTCATCGTCATCGTGGCGAGGCCGTTGCCGGCCGAGAAGGTCCCCTGGGGCGTGGTCGACGTATCGGGCAGCGGAAGCGCGGTCACCGCTCTCGTGAACGGGGAAGGGGCAGCCGTCGAGCTTCCAAAGCCGTCGATCACGACCGGTGCACCGACCGCCGAGGCGGACGGAGCCAGTACTCCGATGGATCCGAGCGCCACGACCAACGGGACGACTAGACGGACGAGACGGCCTGCGCACGTCAGACGGCGATGCTTTCCCCAATTCACTGCCTACCCCCGATAACTCGTCGGCGGCGCCCGAATCGCCGCCCTGCCGAGGCCTCCTTGCCTCGGAGTGCGGCTGGAAGATACTGCGCTACGCGGTAGACCGCAAGGCTTTCGCGGCTCGACCGGCTAGGAGCCATGACGACTGCCGATATGGCCCGGCGCGAGCAGATCTCCCCGCAAGCGATGGGAAGCACGATCGCGAGCCTGGAGAAGCTCGGCCTGGTGGCGCGCAGCGCGGATGCCGTGGACGCCCGCCGCTCGATCCTGAGCCTGACGCCGCAAGGCCTGGCGGCCATCCGCTCGGGACGCAACGCCGTAGTCGACAGGATCACGGCCGTCCTCGAGGAGTCATTCGCCGACGAGGAGACCGCGGCCCTTGCCGCCGCGGCGCCCCTGATCGAGCGCCTCGCCTATCTGCTGTGAGCGCCGCTCCGGGAAGCAACTGGAGCCAGCATGTCTGCGGCACTTGAGACCCGTTCTCTCGGCGCGCCCACCGACTCCGCGCCTTGGCGCAGCCGCCCGTTCTCGTGGCGGTCACCACCCCGCTGTTCATCGGGTCGGCTCTCAACCCCGTCAACAGTTCGCTGATGCGATGGCCCTGCTGCCGATCGCGCACGGGATCGGGGTGCCTATCGGGCAGACCGCGGCACTGGTCAGCGCGCTGTACCTGGCGACCGCGATCGCGCAGCCCACCGCCGGCAAGGCCGCCGAGGTGTTCGGGGCGCGCCGAGTCTTCCTCGCCGGGATCGTCCTGGTCGGCGTCGGCGGGCTGGTCGGCGGATTCGTACGGGACCTGATCACGCTGCTGATCAGCCGGGTACTGATAGGCCTGGGCACCTCGTGCACGTACCCGACCGCGATGCTGCTCATCCGCGCCGGGCCCGGGACGCCGGCCTCGATAACCCGCCTGGCGGCGTGCTGGGCGGCGCGCTGATAGCTGGGATCGCGACCGCCTCGCTCGGGCTGCCGGTCGGCGTCCTGGTCGGCGCGCTCGGCTGGCGGTCGGTCTTCTTCGTCAACCTGCCGTTCGCGCTGATCGCGCTCGTCGCGGCACTCGCCTGGGTGCAGGCGCCCTTCCTCGACATTCGGATGCTCGCGTCTAACAAGGCGCTCAGCCGCACCTACCTCCGGTTCGGCCTGGCCATGCTCTGCCTGTACGTCGTGCTGTACGGGATCACCCACTGGATCGCCGTGCGGGGACTCAGCGAGACGGAAGCCGGCCTGATCCTGCTCCCGATGACGCATCGTCTTTCACACCAGCGTCAGCGACGGCCGCGTCCACCTCATCGCCTGGATCATGATCGCGGTCAGCCCCGTCGTGGTGCCGATCTCCGTCCTCGACCGGACCCTGCCGAGGAAAACCGCATCCTGGCCCTGCGCTAGCGAGAACGGCACCGAGAATGTCTTTCCGCACATCGCTGAGTCACTCCAGCCTGGGAGTCGTGGCGCCGGCTTGCTTATTTCAGTTGCAGCGAACTCAGGTCCCAGCCGTACAGGGGCTCGAAGATGACCGCGTTGTAGTCGATCCGGTCGGACGCGAACTCCGGATAACTGACGTAGCCGAAGACGGCGAGGTAGGCCTTCTTGGCGACGTACTCGTCGAGCGTCTGCCACTGCCCGGCCACCGCGCCGAGTTCGGTCGTCGGGGTCGCCGCGAGCTTGTTGATCTCGGCGTTGATATGGGGATCGTTGACCTCGTCGTTGTTTTCGTTGCCCGTGGGCGTGATCGAGTTGCCGTCCAGCAGCACGGCGTAGAAGTCGATCGGGTTGGCGAAGTCTTCGAGCCAGGCGCCGAAGCCGGTCTGGGGGTGGAGTGTCTTCTCCGCGGCGATGTTCGTCCAATACACCGCATTGGCGACCGCCTTGAGGGTTGCTCGGAACCCAATCGAGTCGAGGAACTGCGTGTAGTAGACCATCCACTGCTGGAACGGGTTCGTGCTCTCGCTCCACACGGTGATCGGCTGCCCGGCCATTCCCGATTTCGCCACCAGCGCCTTGGCCTTGGCGAGGTTTCCCGTGCCGGGCGTGCCGTACGGGCAAGGCGCGCTCGGATGCCCGGGGACGTCAGGCGGGAGCAGGAAGCACGCCGGCTGCAGCGTGCCGTCCCCGATTCGGGCCATCGCGTCCTGGTTGAGCCCGGTGACGACGGCCTCGCGAGCGAGTTGGCTGGAGAACGGCTTTTCGGCCGTGTTCATGAAGATGAAGTACGTCGCGCCACCGAGGTCCACCATCCGGAAGCGGTCGGCGGCCCGTGCACGGATCTGAGGCACCAGGTAGCCGGGGACGGTGTCCGACCAGTCGAACACGTCGGCGGAGTTGTCGAGCACCGACAGCGCGTTGGCGTCGAGGTTGGGCGAGATCCTGACGTCGACGTTGACATGGCCGGCGGGAATGCCACTGATCCGCATCGAGGCCCAGTGCGGGTTCCTGACCACCGAGAATGACTGGTTGGGAACGATGTCGGTCACCTCGTAGGGTCCGACGCCCGGCGGCGGCTTGGTCGGCTCGGGTTTCATCGGCGTTCCTGCGGGGATGATCCCGAGCGCCGGGAAGGCGAGGACATTGTCAAAGGGTCCGTATGCGGCGGTCAGGCGGATCACGATCCGCCCGGTGGCATTGTCGGTGGTGATTCCCGAGACGGTTTTGGCCTTGCCGTTGGCGTACGCCAACGCGCCTACGATCGTCCGGGCGATGAACGCGCCCGAGCCGGGCCACGGGATCTTCAACGCCCGCTCGACCGTGTAGGTGAAGTCGCTGGCCAGCACGGGCGCGCCGTTCGAGAACACGAGACCCTGGCGCAGCGTCACCGTGTATGTCTTGCCGCCGTCGGAGATCACCGGCAGCGCCGTCGCCAGACCGGGGATCAGCCGCGAGCCGGCGTTACCGTTGGCGTGGGTGTAGGTGGTCAGCCCGGTGTACACCAGCCAATTGATCTCCCCTCCCTCCGACGTGTAGTCAAGCCCGGGGTCGAGCGACTGCGGCGCGGTGCCCATCAGCATCTGCACGGTCCCGCCGGGCGAGCTGGGGGAGCTGGATGCGTTCGTAGCGGTCGTCGCGGCCCGATTTGACGATTGCGACGAGCTGGAGCTGCCGCCGCAGCCGGCGAGTACCAACGCCCCGATCACCGCCAGCATCAGCGGCCACAATCGCCGATGTCTCGACACTGCTTTCCGTCCGGTCCGCGACAAGCCTAATCGAGCGCCACACTGCGCGACAAGCGGACTGACCCCGCGCGTGGTGTCAGCTTTGCGAGGCTTGGCCGACTTCGGCCACCTCGCCCTTCTCTGTCTCCCCTGACCCCTGGCCGGCCATGATTGCGACGAGTTGCGCTCGCGACTTGACCCCGAGCTCGCGGTAGATCTTCGTCAGGTGCGTCTCGACCGTGCGCAGGCTCATGAACAACTCACCGGCGATTTCGCGGTTGCTCATCCCGGCTGCTACCAGCTCCGCGACCCGTTGCTGGGCCGGCGTCAGGCCGTCGCCGTGCGCGGACCGCCGCAGGCCGATGCGCGTGAGTTCGTCCCGGGCTCGGCTTGCCCATATCGCCGCGCTCAGTGGCTCGAGCACGGCCAGCGCCTGCTCGAGCGATCGCTTGGCTGCGCTCTTGCGCTTCGCGCGGCGCTCGAGCGTGCCCTTCTCGAGGAGGGTTCGCCCGAGCTCGAGCGGCAGCAAACGGCGCGCGTGCTCGGCCAGCGCCTCGTCCATCGCCGCGATCGCGTCCGCCGCGTCGCCGCGGGCGCCGGTCAGCAGCCCCTGGCACCGGTGAGCGATCGCAAGCGCGTTCGGATTCGCGGCGCGACGCGCGCGTTGAAAGAGGTCCTCGAGCACCGCTTCCACTTCGTCGAGGCGCCCGAGAGCGAGCAGAGCCTCGATGTCGTAGGACCACAGGTTGAGCGTCAGCGACCCGACAAAGCCGCGGCCGTCGCCGACAAGCGCCTCGCGGAGCGGCGGGAGTCGTTCGTGGGCGGACTCGGGCCGGCCGGTCCAGAGGTCGATCCCGGCGAGAATCGCGGTCGAGAACGAGACGATGAACTGGTCGCCGATCCGGCCCGCGACCTCGATCGCATCGTTGGCGCGCGCGCCGGCCTCCTCCAGTCGGCCCTGGCGCGCAGCGACGAACGCCTGCAACCAGAAGACGTAGCACTCGCCCTGGTCGTCGGCTATCTGGCGGATGAGCTCGGCAGTCTCGCTCGTGTAGCCCTCGGCGCGCACGCGGTTGCCCGCCTCCCACTCGAGATGCGCGAGGTGAAAGAGCAGAGCGCCACGGTCGACCTCCTCGCCGCGCTCGACGGCACGGCGCAGCGAGCGCTCGAGCAGCGGGCGAGCGGCATCGAGCTGATCGGACCAGAAGAGCTGATTGCCCAGCTGCGTGCTCGGGACGTAGTAGCTCGGCGTCGAGTGAGCGTGCTCCTGCAGCTCGATCGCGCGCGCCATCACCTCGTGCTGCACGCCGTCCCCAGAAAAAAATTCCATGATCCCCTGGGTGCCCAGCATCCCCGCGAGCAGGCCGGGATCATCGGTCTGCTCGGCGTGGGTCACGGCGGCGCGGGCGTGCTCGATCGCGGCCGCCTGATTGCCGCGGTTGGACCACAGCTCCGATAGGAGCGCCTCTGCCTTCGCGTTGACACGATGGTGCGCGTCGGCCTGGGTCAGCGCCTCATCGAGCAACGCCGCCGACGCGTCGAAGTCATCCATCCGGACCTTCGCGAGCGCGAGCAAGGCGCGGGCGCGGATCGCGCCGGGCGGCAGGCGCTCCATCAGCTCTTCGAGCCTCGAGCGCGACTTCAGAACGTCGCCGGCGGCGTAATGCTGCTCCGCCGCGGACACGGTCCGTGAGCGGCGCGCCTCGAGGGCATCGGTCGGCGTCAGCCGCCAGGCATGATCGAGCAGCTCGGCCGCGATCTCCGGCGCGCCACGGCGCGCCGCGAGCTCAGCGGCGTGCTCCAGGATGACCGCGAGCTGGCGATCGGGGGCCTCGGCTCCGAGCGCTAGGTGGTGCGCGCGCTCCACCTCATCGTCCACCACCTCCGCCGCCAGCCGATGCACCTTCCTTCGACGGGCTTCCGGTGCGCGCGAGTAGTGCGTCGAGGCGAGCAACGGGTGGGTGAACCGCACGCGCTCTCCGATGACCTCGACCACGCCTGTGCGTTGCGCGCTGTCGAGGTCGCTCAGCGTGAACTCGGGCAGCACCGCCTGGATCAGCGCCAGGGTCGGGTTTGCCAGCGCCGCGACGACCAGCAGTGGGGCCTCGGCGGCTGAGTCCAGCCGTGCGAGCCGCCCGGCCACCGCATCCGCCAGCGTCGGCGGGAGCGGCAGCGCATCGTCGTCCGCCCCGGCCGCGCTCGCCGCCTCAAGTTCGCGCGCGATCGCCAGCGCGTACAGCGGGTTGCCACCGGACGCGTCGTAGATGCGCCGCAGCAGCGGCCGCGGAATCACGCGGTTGAGCCGTCTTGCCAGCAGATCGTGGATCGCGCCCATGTCGAGCGGCCCCAGCAACCGCGCGGCGAGTCCGTCGCTACCAAAACCGCGCGCGAGCTCGGGCCACAGCGCCCCGTCGCTCTGGGGGCGCCGGGTCAGCAGCAGGCAGATCCGCTCCTCCCGCAGTCGGCAGAGCGCGAACGCGAGCACCCGGGCGGAGGCGGGATCGAGCCACTGCTCATCGTCGATTGCGACCAGCAGCGGCGCGTCCGTCGCCAGCCCGCGCAGCACCGCCAGCACACTGCGGGGTAGCGCCTGCGGGTCTGCGGGCGCCCCGGCGGCGTCCTCCACGAACAGCGCCGCCGCCAGTGCCCGCCGCTGCGGATCGGGCAACCCCGCGAGCAGCCTGTCCGGGAGCTCGTCGAGGAGGTCCCCGAGGCCGGCGAACGCGAGCGAGGCATCGGGCTCGCTCGGCGTGGTGGCGACCACCGCGTAGCCGCGGCCGCGGGCGCTCGCGAGCGCGTCTCGCCATAGCGTCGTCTTACCGATCCCCGGCGCACCCTCGAGAGCGAGCCCGACCGGCCCGTTCGACGCCGCGTCGAGCAGGCGCTCGATCTGCGCGCCTTCCTCATGTCGCCCAAGCGGCCCCGTGCGCGGAGCATACAAACGTGCGGGGTCCCACGATTTACACGGGCTCTGGTCGCGCCTAAGGTGATTGCCACACAGCCGCCGGGTCCCACCAGCACAAGCCACCCGGCGACACCGTTAAACCCACCGGCCGCAGATCGCGGCCCATCACTCTAGGAGCACCAATGACCACCTTCGAGGGGACCCATCGCGCTGCGCGCAAGACCCGCCGCGTGACCGAGGCCATCATCACCACGTTGGGTGTGCTCGTCGCGATCGGCGCGGCCGTCTTGATCATCACCCTGACGGGCGGGAGCACGACACACCGGGCGACGCCGTCCCACCCATCATCTGCATACGTCCCGCTGGCCCATTTCTACGGGACGGGGGCACCTCCCACAGCGCGCGCCACCCAACTCACGACCAGCAGCAACAACAGCAGCACGGCCAACCCGAGCCAGCACTTCTACGGCCTGCAGCCGTAGAGACGGGGGCGGGGTCGGACATGCGCGAGCTCGGTGGGTCAGCCGAGCGAACCGCAGCGCGACAGGCGGCCGGTCAGTGCATCGGCCGCCTGTCGGTGCCGCTAATGCTCATGCTCGTGAGCGCGCAGCCTCCCCCGACGGCTGAGTCGGCGCCCGCCGGGCGCGACTGGATCGACCAGCCAGCGGGGCGGCCGCGGACGTTGATCGTCGACGGATACGTGGGCTGCGGTGGTGAGCGGACCAGCGCCGCCCCAGCGTCGGTTCAGCGATGGCAGATCACGCGTTGGGCCGACGCACGCGGTTGGCGACTGGGCCGCATCTTCGAGGAACCGGTCGGCGGACGATCGCCGGACGCAGCACCCGCGCTCCGGCAGGCACTCGATCGAGTCGAGGCACGCGAGAGCGATGGGATCGTGATCACAAGGCTCGACCAGATCGGAGACTCACTCGCGGATGCGCTCGACTCGATCGAACGAATCCAAGCGGCCGGCGGCATCTTCGTCAGCGCGTGCGACGGCGTCGACCTCAGCACGTCGACCGGACGACTCATCTTTCGGCTGCTCCTATCGATCAGGGAGTGGGTGCTCCCAACCACGACCCACCCGAGCTGACATGTGGAGAGCCATTCCGCCCGAGTTTTGGGATGCCGCCCGGACGCCCCTCGGCGACCTGAATCGTCCTGACGCAGCGACAAGGTCAGGCATGACGACGGCTGAGGCCGTCGGCACCGTCTCCAGAGCCTCACCTGGAGAGGCGGATGGCGGGACCGATTCCTTTGCGCGTCGTCGTGCGTCAGATGCTCTAGCCCGACTCTTGCGTGGAAGGACGGATATGAGCACTGCAAATCTCTCGATGGGCGAGCGGATGTTGCTGGATCACTACCTGGCGAGCAACGCGGCAAACCGCGCGGGGGTGACGATCGAGGCGAGGCGCGAGTTCGATCAGCGTTGGGGCGATGTCGCCACGGAGCCGGGAGGTGTCGACTATGTCGAGACCCAAGCCGCCGGCGTCCGCGCGATGTGGCTGCTGCCCGCCGGGAGCGTCGAGCGCAAGGTGCTGCTGTGTCTGCACGGCGGCGGCTTTGTCGGCGGCTCGATGTACACGCATCGCCGGCTGTGCGCCCACGTCGCCAAGCAGACCGGCGTGCGGGCGCTCGTTCTCGACTACCGCCAGCTGCCCGACCATCCGCATCCGGCGGCTGCCGAGGACACCGAGGCGGGCGTACCGGTGGCTGCTGAGCCAGGGGTACGAGCGGATCGGTGTGGTAGGGGACTCCGCCGGCGGTGCCCTTGCGCTGGGGCTGGCGATCACCTCCGAGCGGCCCGCGCTCGCGACGGTGGTCGGCCTGTCTGCTTGGACTGACATGACGCTCTCGGCGCCTTCGGTGAAAACCAACCGACAGACCGACGCGCTGTTCGGCGGCGATCATCCGATGGATCTCGACGGCATGGTCGACCTCGTGCTCGGTGGCCCCGGCCGGGACCGGACGGACCCACGCGTCAGTCCCCTGCACGGCGACCTGGCCCGGCTGCCGCTGACCTACCTGCAGGTGAGCGCGAGTGAAATGCTCTACGACGACACGCGGCGCGTGGCGGACGCCGCACCTGATGCGGTGCATGTGGACGTCTTTGCCGGGCAGCAGCACACTTTCCAGATGGCCGCCGGCCGCTCCCCCGTTGCCGACGACGCTTTGGCGCGGATCGCCGCGTGGCTCCGTAACCGCCTCGAAGTGGCCAATCAGTGACCGAACACGCCTTCGTGGAGGAGGCCGAGGACGTCCGCCGAGAGCTGCTCGCCCACTGCTACCGGCTCACGGGATCCGTGCAGGACGCGGAGGATCTCGTGCAAGAGGCGATGCTGCACGGATGGAGATCGTACGAACGCTTCCGGGGCGAGGCGACCGTACGGACCTGGCTCTACCGGATCGCCACCAACGCGTTTCTGAGCAGCACCCGCCGGCGCCGACACCTGCCATCCGACCTCGGCCCGCCGACCACGGACGTATCGCTCGACGTGGTCCTGGACGAGCACACCGCCTGGGTGGAGCCCCTCCCTGATGCGCTGGTCTCCTCCGACGCCGACCCGGCGGAGCTGGTGATCGAGCGCGACCGCCTGCGTCTCGCGCTGACCACGAGCTTCCAACGGCTGCCGGCCCGTCAACGTAGCGCCTTGCTGCTGCGCGAGGCACTCGATTTCTCGGCGGCGGAAATCGGCGACGCGCTCGGCATCAGCGTCGCGGCTGTCAAGAGCCTGCTCCAGCGCGCCCGGGCGACGCTCGAGACGATCGATGAGGTGCCGCACGAGGCCGATGAGCCGGCCGCCAACCACCTGCTTGATACCTACATGCGGGCGTTCGAGACCTCGGATATCCGCCTGCTCGAGCGCACGCTGCGCGCCGATGCGATGCTCGAGATGACCCCCGCGCGCACCTGGTTCGCAGGTCGGACGACGTGCCTGCCCTATCTGAGGACCGTGATCGGCCAGCCCGGAGAGTGGTCGCTGCGTCCCACCCTTGCAAACGGCCAGCCGGCGGCGGTCGTCTATCGGTGGGGTGACCTGCTGGGCGTGGCGGTCCTCGGTCTACGTGGGGGCGGCATTGCGCGCATCTCCCTGTTCGGCGACCCCGCGGTAGCCGGCCGGTTCAACGCTTCAGGCGAAGGCAGGCATGCAGCTTGACGGTTACCGGCAGCTGACCATCGCCCGCTCCACAGCTGCCGGAACTTGAGCCTGCGCTCTGGGGAGCGCCGGCCGGGTCCAGGCTGGCAGGCCCGTAGACGCAGCGGTTCGCGACCTGGGCACTCGAGGAAGAGAAGATAGCCCCGTTCTGGCCGTGCATGCGACTGGATTGGCAACGGTCCAACACCTGCAGCGGGCTCAGAGCAGATGCTCGAGCCGCCAGAGGATGCCGGGCGCGGCGAGCGCCGCGGACGCGCGCACCGCGGCTTGGTTCTGGTTGCCGGCCGTCGTGGGCAGGGTCGCGGCCAGCGCTGCCTCTCCGACGCGCTGACCGGCGCCGACGTCGGCTCCGAGCGAGCGCGGGCGAATCGCGAGATGCTCTTGGAGTCCTCCCCAGCCGATCACAGTGAGCCGGTCGGCGGTCACGCCGGCGACCCGGCGCCCATCCGCCGAGGTGGCGATCACGACGGCGGTGCGGGCTGGGAGGACCGTGCGGGCGCGAATCGCCGGCGTTACGGAGCCGACGAGTCGCTGGGCGGCCGCGGCGGCCGCGGCGAGGATCACGGAAGTCTCCCCGCCGCTGCCCTGGCCGAGCACGACTCCGACTACCGTCATTCGGCGCCCGTCGACCCTGAAGACCTTGAAGAAGGCCAGGCAACCCTCCGCCTCGGAGTCCGAGCCCGTCTTACCGTCGTAGCCCTCGGCGATCAGGGGGTCGTAGTTCTCCACTGTTCCGGCCACGGGGAGGGTCACGCTGGACATCGAGACGATCCGGCGGAACACCGCGAACCGAATGGCGCGCTCGAACACTCGAAGCTGGTCGGTTGCGTCCGACACCGTGGTGGGCTCGTAGCCGCTCGGGTCGGTGTACGTGGTCTTGTCCATGTCCAGCGCCCGTGCTGTGCGATTCATCTCGCCCACGAACCGCGAGACGCTGCCCGCATCGTGGGCGGCGAGCATCCGCGCGATGTTGTCGCCGGATGGGATGAGCAGCGCTTCCAGCAGTTGCCACTCGTCGAGTCGCTCCCCCGCCCGAACCGCGACGACGGACTGGTCCTGCTTGGCATCCTGCACCTCGGCCCGGGCATCGGCGGGCGTCACGGTGAGCGTGAAGCCGGCGCCGGTCTGGCTCAGCGGGTACTGCTTCAGCGTCAGATACGCGGTCATTACCTTCGCGAGGCTGGCGGTGGGCCTCAGCGTGTCACCTCCGGCCGCTCCGAGCGAGCCGATTCCCGGCACGACAAGCGCAGCTTCGCCGGCGGCCGGCCACGCCGGGGTGGGAGCAGATCCGGGTAGCCGCACAGTCGTGGCGGACGTGACACGCACGATGACGTTCGGGGGCTTGAACGTCATCAGACGCACGACGACCGCGGCGACCACAATCCCGATCGCCACCGCCACCACTAAAGGCCAACGGCGGGAACGGGCCTGGACACCCACCCCCGCCGGGCGGGAACCGTGCCGCGCGTCGGTCGAGGATCTGCGTCGATCCGATCTGACGGGCCGGCTCACGCCGCCGAGGGAAGCAGAGGGCGGTCGCTCACGGCCACGCCGATGGTAGGCGTTCCTGCGGCCAGAGATCCAGTCGCGAGCGCTCGCTCTCCTCGGGGAGCAGCTTCGTTGTGCTCAGCGCGATGGGTTGGGTTGGCAGATCTTCTGGGCTCTTTGGAAGGCAGGCGATTGGGGCTTTGAGTCCCCGGCCTGTCCCGGATGTCTCCCGCGGGGGCAGTGCGCGGACTGTTTGCTGTTCATGAGCCCGTTGTACGTGGGGTCTTCCGAGCTAATCCTCAAGAAGCGCTTCAGCCCGCTCGCGAACATGGTCAAGAACCAGGATCGTCGTCGCGATGTCCTGCTCGGAAACTCCAGCGACGAGTTTCGCTGTGGTGATTTGGACGCGACGGCGGACCGCTGCGAGTTCCGCCTGCCCGTCCGGTGTGGGGTGGCCGTCGTTGACGAGGAGCCCGAAGGCGACGAGTTGCTCGACGGCCGCGGTGGCCGCTTCGGGCCCGCATTTGGTCTCCGCGTCAAGCATGGCTTCGAGGGTCGCGCGGGAGCCTGATCCTGCGGAGAAGTTCAGGCACACCCAGGCGAGGTAATCCGGGATGCGCGAGCTGGTGAGCTGCCGGTTGAGCAGGGCTCGCAGCGCGTTCTCGGTCGGGCCGGTGACCTGCGGCAGGGCTTTCATAGGACACCTCTGTCTATTGTTGGTGCAGCTCGGACGACTCGCGATGCTCGACCGTCGCGACGTCGCCGTAACGGTGGGGTTGCTGGCGCAATCAGGGATCCTCAACCGCCGAAGCGACCCTGCCGATGCCCGCAAACGGGTCGTGTCGCTGACGGCAGCCGGACGCGAGCGATACCAGGAGCTGACCCAAGTGCTTGGAGGAGTCCAGCGCGAGGTGTTTGCCGCGCTCACCGCAGACGAGCGCGAACGCTTAGTTGATTACCTGAGTCGACTGGCTTGACGGCGTGTCGGAAACCTCCCGCGGCGCCTCGCCGCCCTCGCCGCCCTCGCGCCCTCGCCGAGACGCAGCTACAACGTCTGGTAGTAAACGAGCTCTCCGGGCAGGGCCGGTGGGTCGGCCGTAAACAGGTAGAGCGTGACGACGAGCACCTGTCCGACGCCGTCGGGTGCGGGAAGCACGGCGACGACCGGATTGGCGACCGAGCCGGAGATGGCCTGCGCCTCCGAGCTCAGTGTGAGTGGGTAGAGCTGTCCAGTCGAGGTGTCCTGGAGGACAACCCGCCAGCTGCCGAAATCACCCCACGTCGTCTGTCCCTCGTAGATCCGCCATTGATCGCCGGCAAAGCTGAACTGGCGCCAGTCGCCGTGGCTTCCCGATAGCCCCTGCCGATCGAGCGCAGCGTCCAAAGGTCTCTCCGTGTGTGCAGTCCAGCGCTTGAAATCGACGAGCGTCCCGATCGCCTCGCGATCGGGCCCGCGGCGACCTCGGGCCGCGGTCTCGTAGTGGAAGCCGATGTGGATAACCGAGCGCGCGAGGCCGTGGTGCCAGGTGATTGAGAGGATCGTCGGCGTGCCGTCGTTGAATCGGGAGAACGTTTGCGGCAGGTCCCGCTGTGCGGCGAAGCGTCCCGCCTCGAGCTGGCCCAGCGAGGAGTAGTACCGGAGCCGAACGACGTTGCCCACGTGCGGGATCTTCTTCTCATACGCGAGCAGGAAGCCGCTGGTGCCGGGAACCGCGCGAAGCGTCGGCATGCTCGCCCCAAGCGGGTCCAGCACCACGATCTGCGTCCAATGGATCAGGTCCGCAGACTGCGCGAGGCTGATCCTGAACTGCCACGGGTACGGGCCGAAAGCGGTGTGGTACACGCCGAGATACCCCCCGTCCGGATCGGTGATCGGGTCGAGTACGTCCATCCCCCCACCGAGGTTGTCCGTCGTGTCGTAGGAGATCCTGCCGCTGTCGGTGCAAGGGACGTCTTCAATCAAGTCCTGGAGCTCCGCGACGGCGCTCTGTGCCTGCGGCGCGACGTCGGCAGGCGGTGCCTGCGTCTGGCACGGTTGCAGAGCGGTCGGCGCAGTTGCCGCATCTGCCGACGCCGCCCAGAGCGCCAACACCCCGAGCAGCGATGCGAAAGCCAGCCGCCAACTCAGCCTTTCACGCCCTGCTCCCACGCCGTCCATCATAGGTGAGCCGCCCGACCGCGTGTGCTCCGCCCGGCCCTGCCCATGGACCGACCCCGGCTCGCCGTCTCAGCGGTCCGTTGCCACGGCTCCTACAGCCCGGGCGAGCGATGCCGTGCAGGTCTCCCGCTCCGTAGACCTGCGCGCTTCTACTTACAGAATCGGGTGTAATCCCCGGCTGACTCGATCGTGCGTGGGCTCGATAATTGCGTGACAAGCGATTGGTCCGTCCGGTGACGGTAGTGCGGTGTCATCCTTCGTTCACACATCTGGCCGTTGAATTTGATCGATGGCACCGATCGCGGTGGAGTATTGCCGGCGGTTCGGATGGGCAAGGCGGCGCTGTCGTTCGGGGCATTGGATGATCTGACGGCGCACCTCGCAGGTCTCCTCCACGAGCGCGGCGTCACGCCCGGCGACCGAGTAGGGCTGATGATTCCCAACGTACCGCAGTTCGCGGTCGCCTATTACGGCATTCTCCGAGCCGGCGGGATCGTCGTACCAATGAACGTGTTGCTCAAACGGCGCGAGGTGGCGTTCTACCTGACCGATTCCGACACGCGGCTAATGTTGGCCTGGCACGAGGTCGAGCAGGAGGCCGCGGCCGGCGCCGCGAGTGCGGGCACCGAGTGCATCATCGCGCGTCCCGGCGACTTTGAGCGTTTGCTTGCTGAGAATCGGCCACGGCGCGAGGTGGCGGACAAGGTTGGCAGTGACACCGCGGTTATTCTCTACACCTCAGGGACGACCGGGCAGCCCAAAGGGCCCGAGCTTACGCATGCCAACCTCCGCCGGACCGCGGAGGTCACGCGGAGGATGTTCAGCATCGCCCCCGAGGAAGTGCTCCTCGGAGCGCTGCCCTTGTTTCATGCCTTCGGCCAGACATGTGCGCTGAACGTGGCAATTGCAGCGCGGGGCTGCCTGACATTGGTTCCACGCTTTGACCCCACGAAAGTGCTGGAGATCATCCAGCGCGATCGAGTAAACGTGTTCGAGGGCGTGCCGACGATGTATGTGGCCCTGCTCAATCATCCCGAGGCCTCGAGCTATGACGTGAGCAGTCTGCGCCTGTGCATATCTGGTGGCGCGGCGCTGCCGGTCGAGGTCCTCCGCGGCTTCGAGGAGAAGTTTGGGTGCATTGTGCTCGAGGGATACGGGCTATCGGAGACCTCCCCGGTCGCGTCCTTTAACCATCCGGATCGTGAGCGTAAGCCTGGCTCGATCGGCACACCGATCGACGGCGTGGAGATGAAGCTGATCGACGACGGGGACGAGGCCGTGCCCCCGGGGGAAGTAGGCGAAATCGCGATCCGCGGGCACAATGTCATGAAGTGCTACTGGCGGCGTCCCGACGCTACGTCCGAGGCAGTGTCGGCAGACGGCTGGCTTCGAACGGGTGACCTGGCCCGAACCGACGAGGACGGTTATTTCTTCATCGTCGATCGCAAGAAAGAGCTGATCATCCGGGCCGGTTACAACGTATATCCGCGTGAGATCGAAGAAGTCCTCTACGAGCATCCGGCCATACAGGAGTGCGCGGTAATCGGTATCCGACACCCGGAACTCGGGGAAGAGGTGGGTGCAGCGGTGTCACTGAGAGCTGGCGCCGAGGCGACGGCCGCGGAGCTGCGCGACTTCGTCAAGAGCCAGGTCGCGGCGTACAAGTACCCGCGGCATGTCTGGTTAGTGACGATCTCCCCAAAGGGGGGACGGGCAAGATTTTCAAACGGGAGATCGAGGTACCGGCCGACGTGCAGGCCGCGGTGGCCGCGCTGGCAGCCAGAGCCTGATCGTCCAGTCGCCCCGGGTGACCAGCGGCCGGAGGGTCCGGCGCGCAGCGGGGACAGCCGTCCGGGCCTTCCGGCATCCGTTACGGAGACGGACTGTGGACTAATTCGGATGCGGTGCATCCGCTCGCTCGGTGGAATGAGGGCTTCCATATCAGGCGGTGCATAAGCGGTAATGCCGATGACAGCAGCGCGGTCTATCGAACCCTCACAGGTCGCCCATCCGTGGACTCGACGACGCCGTGCAAGACGCCTCGCGGCGACACGGCACCCGCCACCCGCTCCTCCTTCCAGGGCCGAAAAGCATGATGGCTGTGTGCTGGTACTCAACTCCGGCAGCTCGTCGCTCAAGTTCGCGCTGATCGAGCCGAAAAGCGGGGCCCGGCTGCTGGCGGGCATGGGCGAGGCGCTTGGCACCTCGGACGCGGTGCTGCGGGTCGACGGCCTGGGTCACGACGGCGCGGAGCAACGGCTTCCGCGAGGCACCCATCGGACGGTTGTCGCGCGGGTGCTCGGTCTGGTCCGGGAGGCCGAGCGAGATGGGGTGCATCTGATCGGCGCAGGTCATCGCGTGGTGCACGGCGGTGAGCGGTTCTCTGCGTCGGTCTTGGTCGACGATGAGGTGATCGCGACGGTGCGCTCACTGAGCCACCTTGCACCTCTCCACAATCCCGCGAATCTTGCCGGGATCGAGGCGGTACGCGAGGCGCTCCCGGACCTGCCTCAGGTCGCCGTGTTCGACACCGCCTTCCACCAGACGATGCCGCCCCATGCCTTCCGCTATGCGGTTCCCGAGGAGTGGTACACGCAGCACGGAGTGCGACGTTACGGGTTTCACGGCACCAGTCATCGGTTCGTGAGCGAACGGGCCGCCACGCTACTGGGCCGGCCGGCGAGCGAGCTTCGGCTCGTCACCGCTCACCTCGGTAACGGATGCAGCGCGACCGCGGTGCGCGACGGAATCTCCGTCGACACGACCATGGGCCTGACGCCGTTGGACGGACTCGTCATGGGCACCCGTTCCGGCGACGTGGATCCGGGCCTGATCGCTTACCTCGCGGACAGGACCGGGATGGGCCTAGATGTGCTCACGCGCACGCTGAACACGGAAAGCGGACTTCGCGGCCTTTCCGGCGTGAGCAATGACATGCGCGCCGTCGTTGCCGCCGCGGTCGACGGGAACGAACGGGCCAGGCTCGCTCTCGATGTCTTTGCGCACCGGTTGTCCAAGGCGATCGCCGGACTGGTAGTGGCGCTCGGACGGCTGGACGCTCTGGTCTTCACCGGTGGCATCGGAGAAAACAGCCCGGTGGTTCGCAGTATGGTGCTTGGCCAGCTCGGATTCCTTGGCCTGAGGGAGGATCCGCAGGCGAACGCCCGCCATGGGCAGGACACGGCCGGGCGGATCAGCGTCGCCGGACCGGTAGTCGCGCTCGTCGTGGCCACCGACGAGGAACTGACGATCGCCCGCGACACTGCTCGTGTTGTCGCCGACGCCGCTTCGAGGCCAACGGTCGCGGTCGCGTAATGGCCCGGACGTTGCTCGTGGTCCCGTGCGCGGCTGGGGTCGGCGTGGCCAGGACGTCCATCGCGGTGTTGCGAGCGCTCGATCGACGGGGCATTAGAACCGGATACGTGAAGCCGGTAGCTCAGCCCCGGCCGGACGGAGGCCCGGACCGGTCGAAGGCACTGGTTACCGCCGTTACTGCGCTCAATCCCCCCGACCCGTTGTCCTCCGAGGCCGTCGAGCACCAGCTTGGAGAGGGAGGAATCGACGCCGTGCTCGAAGAGATCGTCGCGATTTGGCGGCCGGTGCAGGACGGCGCCGACGTCGTCGTTGTCGAGGGGCTCAGTCCATGGCCGACGAAGGTGTACATCAGCGAGCTAAACGAGGCGCTGGGCGCGGCCCTGGATGCCGATGTCCTGCTGGTCGGTCGGTGGCCGGCGAACGAGCGCAGAGATGACCGTGGCGGTTTGGGAGTGGAGAAAGCGGCGGATGGGCTCGTGGCCGATGTCGAGTGGCTGGCCGACCTGCTCGCCCTCACCGCCACCGGCTACCGGGACGATGAGGATGCGCGCGCGATTGGCTGCGTAGTCCACGGCTTGCCGCCGGCCCACCCTGAAGCCGCCACTCAGCTGCGCGAGGCGCTCTCCAAGAGGGGACTGCGCGCGATTGGCGCGGCGGTACACCGTCCCGAGTTGACGCGCCCACGAGTTCTCGACCTCGTCCACGAACTGAAACCCCGGATCATCAACGAAGGCGACCTGTCTCGCCGCATCAAGAGTGTCGCGGTGTTCGCCCAAGCCGTTCCGGGCGGCCTGCACGTCCTGGTCGACGGCGCGCTGGTGGTGGTACCCGGCGATCGCCACGACGTCATCATGGCCGCGTGTCTGGCCGCGGCCAACGGCACGCGGCTCGCGGCGCTGGTGCTCAGCGCCGGCGTCGAGCCAGATCCGCGCGTGTGGGCGCTGGCGAACGCGACGAGCGCCACCGACCTGCCGCTACTGCTCGTGCCGGACAACAGCTACGAAACCGCCACGCGAGTGGATCACCTCGATCCAGGATTGCCGGTCGACGATCCCGCCCGGCTCCGAGCTGTGACCGACGCCATCGCGGACGCGCTCGACCCGGCGTGGCTCGAATCGATGTCCAGTTCGTCCCGTCCCCGTCGGCTCAGCCCTGCCGCGTTTCGCTATCAGCTCCGGGATCTTGCGCATGCGGCGGACGCGTGCATCGTCCTCCCCGAGGGCACCGAGCCTCGGACGTTGCAGGCCGCCGTCACGTGTGCTGAGCGAGGGATCGCGCGCACCGTGCTATTGGGACCCCCCGACGACGTGATGAACGCGGCCCGCAGCCTGGGACTCGAGCTACCCAGCGAGATAGCCGTCATCGACCCGGAGGCCGTCGCCGAGCGCTATGTGGCGCCGCTGGTCGAGCTCCGACGCCATCGCGGCTGGAGCGAACAGATCGCACGAGACCGCCTGACTGACGCGATCTGGGTCGGCACCATGATGCTGCAGCAGGGAGAGGTCGATGGGCTCGTTGCCGGGGCTGTCCATAGCACCGCGGCTACGGTGCGGCCCGCGCTCCAGATTCTCGGGACCCGACCTGGTACTCGCCTCGTGTCGTCGGTGTTCTTCATGTGCCTCCCCGATGAAGTCGTCGTCTACGGCGACTGCGCGATCAACCCACAGCCGAATGCGGAAGATCTCGCCGACATCGCGATCCAGAGCGCCGAGTCGACGCGGAGCTTCGGCATCGAACCCCGCGTGGCGATGATCAGCTTCAGCACCGGCACCTCAGGGGCGGGCAGCGACGTCGAGAAGGTCGCGGAGGCTACGCGGATCGTGCGTGAACGTGCCCCTGATCTGGCGGTCGATGGCCCGCTGCAGTATGACGCGGCGGCGATCGATTCCGTCGCGAAGGCCAAGCGGCCCGACAGCCCCGTGGCGGGGCATGCCAACGTCTTCATCTTCCCTGACCTCGACGCGGGCAACACCACCTACAAGGCCGTGCAGCGCAGTGCCCACGTGGTCAGCGTGGGCCCGATGCTCCAGGGGCTCGCCAAACCTGTCAACGACCTCAGCCGGGGCGCCCTCGTCGAAGACATCGTCTACACGGTCGCTTTGACCGCGATTCAAGCACGCTCCAATCGGCAGCCCTGAACGTTTTCCGGGCACGCGTGGCGCGAGCGTGATCGGGCCCGCGACGGGTTCAGGCGTCCAGAGATGGCATCGGCGACGGCGGTGACACCGCCTCGACGCGTACCTTAGCGTCCACTATCAACGCGCCGTCTGGGCTGGCTACAACGGGATTCAGGTCGAGCTCGGCGATCTCAGGATGAGCCTCCACCAGCGCACTGACCCCCATGAGCAACCGCTCGACCGCCGCGAGGTCGTGGTGGGGCCCGTTGCCATCACCCTCAAGTATCGGGAACGACTTCAGCGAGCGAAGCATCTCGTGGACATCGAGGTCAGTGACAGGCGTGATCCGAACGGCAATGTCCTTCATCGCCCCAGTGGTCTTGGCGCCTGGGCCACAGGCCAGAACAGGCCCGAAGATGGGGTCGTGCACCATGCCGACAATCATTTCGATCCCGCTGGTCGACATCTTCTGAACGATCAGTCCGTCCGACCGATAACCCGCCCGACCGACGTTCGCGTCGATGTCGGCCGCGGCCGTGAGTATCTCCGCGGCATCCGGGAGCCCGAGCTTGACCGCTCCGGCAGCGCTCTTGCCGATGAGTCCCCGGGCGTTCGACTTGAGCGCCACCGGCCGCCCCAGCTCGACAGCCGCGGCGACGGCCTCCTCGGCGCTGGCGACAAGGCGCGTCTCCAGTAGCGGCAGCTCGTAACAATCGAGCAGGGCGATGGCGGTCGCCGGGGACAGCCAGCCGCCACCGCGCCGGAGCTCGTCACTGATGATCGCCGCAGCCCGCTCCGGCCGAGCATCGGCGGGCTGCCAGATTGCTCCCTCGCCCCGTGCTCGCCAACGGCCGTGACGCGCGGCGAGGGCGACCGCGCGCGCGGCATCCTCGGGAAACTCAAACGCCGGCACCTCGACACGCTCGGAGCCGAGCTCCGTCGGCGGCCCTGCGCTCGTCATGAACACGGCGGAGATGAGGACGTCATCAGTGCTTTCGGCGGCCTCGCGGATTGCCGCAGCCACGTCGGTGCCCCGTGTCACCAGCGGCGGAACAAAGATCGCAATAATCGCGTCGGCGGCATCTGCGGCCAGCAGCACGCGTAGCGCGCGTCGATAGTCGTCCGCCGACGCGGTAGCGAGCATGTCGACCGGGTTATCGACGGATGCCGCGTCCGGCAGAAACTCCTCGAGCTCGGCCTTGACCTCGGCAGGGAGCTGTGGCACGACCACGCTGTTCGCCTGGCACGCGTCGGCGCACATGATCCCGGGTCCTCCGCCGTTGGTGACGATCACGACTCGTTCACCGCGTGGTATCGGCTGCTTGGTCACCAGCGTGGCGGCGTCAAACAACTCGTGGAGCGTGTCGGCTCGAATCACGCCGGCCTGCTCGAACAACGCGTCGACCGTGACGTCCGAGCCAGAGATACGGGCTCCCGTGTGCGAGGTGGTCGCTCGGGCGCCCGCTGCGGAGCGGCCGCTCTTCACCGCCAGAATCGGCTTCGTGCGGGCGATCCGCCGTGCCAGGCGGGTGAACTTCCGCGGGTTAGCCACCGACTCCAGGTAAAGCATCGCGGCGTCGGTCAGAGGATCCTCCTCCCAATACTGCAGGAACTCGTTGCCATTCAGGTCCACCTTGTTTCCGACCGAGACAAATGAGGACAGGCCCACGCCGAGGCGCTCCGCTGCCTCAATGATCGCGATGCCAAAGCTGCCGCTCTGCGACATGAACCCGATCCGACCCCGAGCGGGCTGGTGCGGCGCGAACGTGGCATTCAAGCGCACGTCCGGCGCCGTGTTGATAACGCCGAGGCAGTTTGGTCCTACTAGGCGCATGCCACTCTCGCGGCAGAGTTCGACCAGTTCGCGCTGCCGGCGCTCTCCCTCCGCTCCGGCCTCTCCGAACCCGGCCGAGATGACTAGCAGCGAGCGGACCCCGACGAGTGCGCACTCGTGTGCGACGGGGACGACGCCTTCGGCCGGCACGACGACCACGGCAAGATCGACGGGCCTCCCGATCTCACCGATCGAGCGATAGCTCGGCAGCGACTGGACGACGTCGGCGTCGCGGTTCACCGCGTACACGACCCCCTGGAATTCCTCGGCCAGCAAGTTGTGGATGATCTCCCCACCCAGGGTGCCGCGATGCCTGGAGGCCCCGATGACGGCCACCGACCGAGGGGCGAGGAAGGCCCGGGCCGCGGCGATCGCAGCGATTCGGTCGCGCTCCTGAAAGCGCGTTACCCCTTCATCGGTCAGTGAGGTTGGCAGTTCGATTTCGATCGCGTCCGGCGTGGAGCGCATATCCACCGGGAACCCGCTCGCCCGAAATACACCGATCATGCGATGGTTATGCGGAAGCACCTCCGCCAAGAAAGTGGTGATCCCGTGGCGATCGGCTATCTCGGCCAGGTGCGCGAGGAGGATCGTCGATATTCCGCGCTCTTGCCACGCGTCGGCGACCACGAACGCGATCTCCGCCGTTTGCTCATTCATCCGCATATAAGTGGCATGAGCAACCACCTCAGGCGGATCCCCGGTGACCGCCACCAGGCCGAACCGGTCCGCGTAGTCCACGTCGAGCGACCATGTCGTCGCCTGCTCGATGTTCGGATAACCGAAGAAACGAAACCCGATCGAGTCAGGGGACAACCCCTCAAGAAACGCCTTGACTGGCTCCCTGTCCTCCACGCGAACAGGACGGACATGGACCGTCGTGCCATCGCGTAACGCGATGTCCGCCTCCCGCTCGCGCGGATATCTCAGGTCGCTCGTGGCCGGCTCTTCCACGACCGCCCACTATCGAGTCGTTTCAGCGACGCCGCATCGGCGGTTGCTACGGATTCACGACCGTTCTCGACTCCGATACTCGCTTATTCCGCGACGTGCCGCAGCGAGAATCCTCCGCGGAGCGGCGCGATGACGGGCGTCGAGGTGCTTGAGCGCGATGGCGACGGCCGGGCGATGGTGGTCGAGGGTGAGATCGATGCGTCGCACGCGTGCGGATGCGCTGCGGTTCGACTACGACGAGCCCACCGGTCTTGCGATGGTCGCGCGTGAGCGGCGACCTGCGTTCGCTCGAGGGCTCATGGCATTTCCAAGAGCAGGGTGACGGACTCACGCTAGCGACCTATACGTCGGCGATCGGGTCAGTCACCGCCTTGCCATCCTCGTGGGGACACTCCGCGGGCCGGTACGCGACAGGGTCGAAGCACTGCTGGCCGATCGCCCGGTCCAAGGGCTCAAGGCGCGCGCACAGGAGACCGGGTAGAACGAGGCCGTTGCCCTCGGTTGAGCGCAGGGGCGCGCATGCGTTCGGACGGTACCCTTGACCTCGCGCGGTCGGGGCCGAGCTCGCCCGCCGGTCGTCGAGCCGCGCGCTGCAAGACCGACGTCATGCTTGTTGATGAGTTCATAGCTGATTTCGACTTCTCGGACACGATCGAAACGGTGGTGGCGGCGGACGTCTCGACCACCTGGGATGCGCTGATGAACCTGGATCTGATCAAGCTCGGTCGTCAGCGGCCCCTGGTGGGACTGCTGGGCGCCGTGCGCGTTCTACCTGACGTCGTCTGGCGACGAATGCATGGCGAGCACCCTGCGGCCCCGGAGCGGCTCACGCTCCGCGATACGACGCAGCTCCCGCTGAGCGACGGCGGATGGGTGTTGCTTGGCGAACGACCTCAGGAGGAGATCGCGCTGGGGATGGTCGGGAAACTCTGGCGGCCGGTGATCGAATACGCCAACGTCGACGCTGTCGCATTCAAGGAGTTTGCGGAACCGGGGTTCGCCAAGACCGTGTATGCCCTGGGGACCCGCCGCCTCGGACAGCAGCAAACGCTGCTCTGGGCAACCATGCGCACGATGACTACCGACGAGCAGGCCCGCATTTGGTTTCGCCGCTATTGGACCCTCGGGGTTGGCTACGGCGCCCATGTCCTCGTCCACGGGCTCCTGGATTCCGTCCGCGAAGACGCCGAGCGCCGCAGCGGGTCTCTGCGGGACACTTGACGATCGTCCGGCTGAGGAGCCTTAATCAGTGGCCGGGGTGGCGGAGGAAGAGCGGGTATTACTCTGGCGGCGGGTCCACAAGGCACTCTGTGAAATGATCGGGGCTTGCCACACGCGGAACTGACGCTGATCGCGAACGTGGCGCTCGACCGGGTGAACCGCGGCCCCTGGACCTGCGGAGGGTGCCCGGCGTTCGCACCGTACGCGTTCGCTCACCTGCACGCTGGCGGCGTGATCAACGCCGCCTGCGCGGACGAGGACCTCGGCCTGTTTCGCGCCTCGTGCACCGACGATTCGGTTACGTTCCGCTTCAAACCCGCGGAGGCGACAACCCGGTTCGACCTCAATTACTTCGGCGAGTTCGGCGAGACGCGCTCGATGGTTGTCCACACCGTCGGTCACGCGTGGTCAGAATCCGACATCGATCGGCTCGAAATCGACACCGACTGGGTGCACCTCGCGCCGCTCTTGCGGAGCGATTTCCCGGCGCCCACGGTGGCGCGGCTCGCCGCCCGCGGCCATCGAATCGCCTACGACGGCCAGGGGCTTGTTCGCGTCCCGCAGATCGGTGAGCTGACGCTCGACGCCCGGTACGACCCGGAGCTGATCCGGCACCTAACCGTTCTCAAGCTCTCCGAGGATGAGATCGCCGTGCTCGCCGCCGAACACGGACGCGAGTCCGTCCTCGACACGTTGTCGGCCATCCCGGAGTTGATCTTGACGCTCGGGTTCCGTGGCGCAGAAATCCACAGCGCCGGTACGGTAAGTCACGTCGCCCCGGATCGAGTGATCTCAGACGTACAGACGACAGGCGCCGGCGATGCGTTCATGATCGCCTACCTGATCGGACGTCATCGCGGCGACGGTCCCGCGGGGGCCGCGGCCGTCGGCGCCAACATCGCCGCCGAAATGCTTGCCGACCGCAGGAAGTCTCTGGCGCGGTGACCGCGGTCTGCGACCGGTGGCCTGACTCTTCGCGGGCGCGGAGATGACCCACGGGTAGTGCTCATGTGAGCGTGACCGCGGGTCGCGAGCAGCCCGGTGCGCTCACCCACCGCCACGAGAGCTCTTGGTTCCCTCGTCCACCGCGTCCGGAACTGACGCCCACCACGTGGGAGCTGGTGCGCCGGTCGACAGCGCCTGGAGGGCCCGCTTCACGTCCGTGCCGCGGCCCTCGCTGCCACGTCCCACCTCCGACACGAGCCAATCGGCAGCCCCGAGCTCGTAGACATGTAGTGAACGGGCGCCCTCGGGTAGCGTGACAATCCACTCCCCGGGACCCACGGGCTCGACTACGACCTGGTATTGGTCGGTTGGAGAAGGCTGAGGTTGCGGTGACATTTGGCGCACGAGGACACGAATCCGACCAGACTTCCCGGCTCAACCGACGATGGACTCTACAGCGTCTGAAACGAACGCCCCAGCTGCCGGCCGACCACTGCTCGCGCGGGTCGCTCTTGGGCGCAGGTCAGGCCGCAGGGCCAGACGGCCCGGTGAGCGAGGGGCCCTGGATGGCGGGCGGGGTCGCAAATGCTGCGTGGTCAGGATCGAGGAAGGCCATGACGGTGGCGGCGTTGGCATCCCGGTAGGTGAGCGCGGGCAGATTCCATTTGGCCTCGATCGTGGCCAGGACCGATGTGTGGTCGTGCACGGTGTCGGTGACCGCGTGCGGCTTGGCGTACGGCGAGAGGACGACGGCGGGCACGCGCGGCCCATAGAGGTCATAGCCGCCGGGCACGTCGCCGGGGGTGAGCTGCGGGGGGATCGAGTCTGGCGGGATGGCCGCGGGGGGCGGCACGTGGTCGTAGTAGCCGCCGTGCTCGTCGTAGGTATAGATGAGCAGCGTGCGCGGCCAGGCCGGTGAGCGCAGGACGGCCTGGACGACGCGATGCGCCCACGCCTCGCCGTAGTACATGTCCTGTGGCGCTTCCTCATCCCCACCGACCGTGGCGAGAGTGCCGACGATAGGCCCGAGCACGGGGATCGAGGCGAGCGCCTTGCCGACTAGCGAGATCGCGCCGACCTCGGGATCGACGAAACTGACCGACGGCAGAGATCCCTCGGCGCAATCCTCGAGGAAGTCATCGAGTGTGGCAAGGTTGCCGGGGTACTTCTCGACGATCGACGGGATGATGGCCGTGTAGGGGACGTCGGTGAAGTAGTCCCGCCAGCTGATCCCGTGGGAGTGCAGGCGGTCGAAGATCGTGCCGTTGGGAGGTGGTGCATCGGTCAGGCTCTGCGCGTCGGTGGCGATGTCGCCGTAGGCGGTCCCGGCCATGAGGAACCGCCGGTTGGGGAAGGTCATGCATGGCGCCGAACAGAACCAGCGGTTGGCCAGCGTGAAGGTGGCAGCGAGGTCGTAGGCGAACGGCAAGACTTCACGCGGGTAGTACCCCATCGGCTGCGCCGCGTTGACTGACCGGACGAAGCCGTCCATCTTGCCGCCGCCGATCTGCTCGTGGGTCGCGTTCCAGGTTTGCGAAACATGTGGACCCTGGGTGGTGTTCGAGAACGCAAATGCCCCGACCGTTGCGGGTGTGCTGGCAGCGCCCGGATTGGTATTGGTCGGCTGGCCGGCGCTGTCGAAGCTCAGCCCATCGGCCGCCGGCTGTCCGGAGCGCGGCAGCGCGCCGAGCAGGTTGTCAAACGAATGGTTCTCCATCATGACCACCACGATGTGGTCGAATGGCATGGTGTCGTCGACAGTCCCAGCCGGCTGACCGGGCCGCGGCAGGCTGTCAGGTTCACGCATGGGGGTCATCATGAGCGCCACGAGAGTCTACGAACGAGCGCAGGGCGGACGTAGCGACGGTGACGGCGTGGTCAGCGACTTCCCGGATCCCCAGGTGACGACCACTCCCGGCGGAGGCGGTGTCGGGATCCGGCAGGCGGTCCCGGCCGGCGCCGGCCTGTCCCCGAGATTCCAGTCCGCACAGAAAGCCTGCCAGGGGATCGTACGCGCCCCGGGCAATGGCCGGCACGGCAACCAGCCGTCGAAGCAGGTGTTTCGGGCGTTCGACGCCGCCTGCGCGATCACGGGGTTTCGGGCTTTCCCGACCCGAATGCCCAGAGTCCACTGACGCTGGAAATGATCAGTGCCGCCGGAGTCAACCTGAAGGCACCGTCGTTCGTGACCGCCGCCAAGGGCTGCGTCGGCGTCACGCACGGAGCCATCACGATGGCGGACGTGGCCGAGGCCGTCAACGGGCCGCACTGATCGCGTTAGCTCGTCGCGAGGGCGCACTCGATCTCAGCGGCCACGCCGGCACTGTGCGGATGCGCACTGGTCTTGAGCATCTCCAGCACGTCAAACGTTCCTCCGTCCGCACGGTGCCCATAGGCTGACCGACGAGCGACGAGATCTGGGTGCTCCGCCAGAACGTCGCTGAGCTGCCGGGTCCGTCCAAGCACGACCGCATCGACGGCGAGCTCAAAGACGGGATCGCACTCGCCATCGATCGATGACCAAGCGGTGAATCCGTGGTCGCGCGCGACGATCAAGCGGGCGTGCTGGAGTGTCAGCCTCGTCGCTCGCCGTCAACTAGCTCTCCGATCCGCTGCCGTCCAGGGCGCGTGGCAGATCCCAATCGTTTAGGACGGCTCCTGGCCCGTCCGACAGTCCGCGACGCCGACCACTCGCGATCGGGGCCGTGACCGCGCTTCCGCTCTCACACAGGCCAACCTCAGCCCGAACGACGGTGGGAATCGACGCGATCGAGCAACTGGCGCCTGATGTCACCAACCGCCACTTGCCCGCGACACGGTGGAAGATCGTCGTCGAGTAGACCCCGTAACGCCAGCACGGGCTGGCACGGTTCAGGCGGGCGGCCGCGTAAGCGGGATCGGCAGCTGCGATCGTGACGCTCAAACAGGCAAGCGGATAGTGATACGCCGCCGCCACTCCGGCCGGCCCCGCCTCGTCCGCCTGTGCGGCTTGCGCGCGAAGTGGCGGCTCGGGGCCCGCCAGTATTCGACTTGCCGCGACGCCGACGACCGCCCCCGCCAGAAGCGCCAGCGTTAGCGCCGCGACGGCGGGCGCGCGGCGATGGAGGAGCCTGGTCTGGCCGACGCCCGCGCCACCGCGCGGCCCGGGCACGACCGTGACGCGCACCAGAATCGCGGAATCTTGGGCATCACGTGGATCGTCGGGGGCTGATGCGTCCGCCATCAGCTGCAGTATCGGTCGCCCAGACCGAGCTGTCCAGAGCGCTGCCAGAGCGGTTCTGGCCGTTAGGGCAAATGGACACCGTAGTAGCCGATGTTGCGCTGCCGCCCGCCCCGTCGGAGCTCGTACGGTCGCGGTGAATGCCGGGCTTTCACATCTTCGGTTCATGTCCGAGCCTGTTGTCGTGAGCGTCAGCGGCGAGGTGCCGAGCTCTCGCGTCCGGCCCACCTGGCTACGGGTGGTCCATGCGCCACGGGTTCGCGCGACCCTGTTGATCGAGCCGCGCCTGCGCGTTGCGCCTGCCCAGCTCGATCAGCGGGCGGATGAACTCGGGAGCGAAGAACCACGCGCACGGCCGGAAAGAGCGACTGGATTGCGCTGGGGGCCTGAACGTGCTCTACGGCGAGCCGGGTCGCGACATAGTCGATCCCGCGCTGGTCATCGCTGGGCGGTGACCCACCCCCGTCGTGGAAGACCACGCTCCTCGCCGTGTCGTAGGCCGTCGCAACGACGGCGACCGCCGCCAGCACACCCGCCTCGACATTGCGGGTTAACCGCCCGAAGTCGATCAGCGCCGCGATGGTCTCGGGCTGCGGGCTCGTGTCAAGCAGGCTTGGCGGGCCGGACACGCCGATGCCCAGCCGGCGCCAGCACCTCTAGCGCTCCGAACTCATACGCCCCCCGCGCGCCGCCGCCCGACAGCACAATCCCGATCGTCCCCTCCATGCCGGCGAGCTCGTCGTAGTCCGTTCAGACCTCCACCGTCTGCTGCGAGAGATTGCGTCGCCAGAGGTCGAGCGTCCGTTCGAAGTGCCGCTCGGCAGCCTCGCGCTGGTAGACGGGCAGGTCAGCCATCGAGAACCCGTGCTCGGTGCCGGGAATACGCTCGACCACCCCTCTGATCTCATTGCGCTCGAGCTCGTCGCGGAACCGGTCGACCAGCTCGGGTGGGAAGCGATCGCTCTCGGCGAAGGCGAAGTACAGCTCACCGCGCACCCCGGGCAGGTCGTGGTGGGGGGAGTCGGGCTGGTCGGTGATCGGCGGGCCGGGGTGGATGCCGGCCGCGGCCACGAACTCGTCGGCGAGCACGGAGGCGACGCGCAGCGCGAACCGGGAGCCCATGCAATAGCCGACGCACACCTTCGGACCCGAGCTGGCCGCCGCTTGGTCTGACTCGATCGCCTCGAAGATCGCCTTGGTGTCGCTCACCACCATCTCGGGCTTCAGGCTCGAGACGACGCTCATCAGGCGCTCCGCGTCGGGTCCCTGGAATCCACTTGCTCTGAGCTTCCCCATGTCGAACGTCAGCTTTTCGCCCGAGCGGTAGAAGAGATCGGGCGCGACGCAGTAGTAACCGTCGGCCGCGAACCGCCGCGCGTTCTCCTTCAGCTGCTCCCGATAGCCGACGGCATCCATGTACAGCACTGCGACGGGGAACGAGCCCTCATCGTCGGGATGGACAACGAAGGTGGTCATCTCGCCATCTGGAGTGCTAACGCGAATTTCCTGCTCGTGCATCTGTCCTCCTCACGTGTCGTGGGACGGTGACAAACCTAGGCTGCTTGCGCTTCGGCCTGGCTGATCCAGGTGGCGTACATCGAGGCGTAGCGCCCGTGACGGGCGACGAGTTGCTGGTGCGTCCCGAGCTCAACGATCCGGCCGCCATCGACGACTACGATCCGGTCCGCCTTCATCGCCGTCGTCAGCCGGTGGGCGATCAGGACCGCGGTGCGTGCCTCCAGCAACACATCGAGCGCGGCTTCGATCTTCGTCTCCGAGGCGAGGTCAAGATTCGACGTCGCCTCATCCAACACCAGCACGCGCGGGTGGGCCATGAAGGCACGGGCGAGCGCGATCAGCTGGCGTTCGCCGCTTGAGAGCGATTGCCCGCGCTCGTGAACGATCGTATCCAGACCCTCCGGCATCCGGTCGACGACGTCGGCGAGCCCGACCGCACGCACGGCCTCCCACACCTCCTCGTCACTGGCGTCGGGGCAGGCGAACGCGATGTTGTCGCGGAGGCTCCCGGCGAACAGGAACGGCTCCTGGGGCACGACGCCCAACTGTCGACGCAACGAGTCGATCGTCACGTGCCGGATGTCGTGGCCGTCGATTAGCACGCGGCCCTCGGTGGGGTCGTAGAAGCGGGTGATCAGCTTCGCGAGCGTCGACTTGCCGGCGCCCGTCGCGCCGACGAAGGCGACGGTCTCCCCGGCGCGGATCCGCAGGTCGACGTCGCGAACGACCGGCGAGCTCGGGTCATAACCAAAGGTCACGTGGTCGAAGGTGATCTCCCCCTCGATTGGGGGCAGCTCCTGCGCCTGCGGATCCTCGGGGGTACTGGGCGCCAGCGCGAACAGCGTCCGCAGCTTCCAGATCGAAGCGCTTCCCTGCTGGAAGGTGTTGTACTGCTGGACGAGCAGCTGGATCGGCGCGAAGAATCGGTTGAGGTAAAGGAAGAAAGCCACCAGCGCTCCGATCGAGAGCTGGTCATGGAGGACCATGTTGCCGCCGATCGCGAGCAGAGCGCCCTGACCGAGGTAACCGAGCATCGTCGTCCCGGGGCCGTAGACGGCGTTGATCTGAGCTGTGTAGTTGTTGGCGTCGCGGTACTCGCCGACCACATTGCGGTGCTGCACGACGTTGAAGCGCTGGCGATTGTTGGCCGCGACCGTGCGCACCCCGTGCAGGCTCTCGGACAGGTCTGCCAGTACGTTCGCGATTCCATCCCGGACGCGGTTATACCCACGCTCCGACGCTGCCCTGAACCAAAGCGACCCGAGCGTCAGCGCCGGAACGATGATCGCGAGCGTGATCAGGGTCAGCTTCACGTCCAGGGTGAAGAGCACGATCGTGATCACCACCATCGTCAAGGCCTGTACCAGGAGCTGGGCGAGCCCATCCTGAAGCAGTTGCTGGAGGTTCTCGATGTCGCTCGTCATCCGGGTCATGATCACTCCCGACTGCTCGTCGGTGTAGTAATCGAGCCCGAGCCGCTGAAGGTGCGTGAACACGCGAACCCGCAGGTCGTTCATCACCCGCGCCGCGAGTCGCCCGGTCACCTTGGCCAGCGCGCGCTGGGCGAGCGCCGTGATCGCGATCGCCACCAGGAACAACCCCGTGACCGCCAGGACGACCCCAAAGCTCTTGTGAGCACCGGTCATTCCCTGGTCGATTCCGATATCGATCAGCTTCGGCCCCGCCTGGTTGGTGATGCTCACGATCGTCACGAGCAGCAGCGCCGCTGCGCCGAGGTGCCAGTGGCGGAAGATCAGACCTCTCAGCGTGAGTCGCGCGCCGCTGTCGTCCGTGCTCCGGTAGGTAAA
This sequence comes from Solirubrobacteraceae bacterium, assembly GCA_035625625.1. Lineage (GTDB taxonomy): Bacteria > Actinomycetota > Thermoleophilia > Solirubrobacterales > Solirubrobacteraceae > Palsa-465. The sequence continues at coordinate 12,430 of DASPPG010000177.1, read as the reverse complement.
ACGCGCGTCGGGCTCGCCGTGGTCGGGCTCCTGCTGGAGGAGGCGGTCGACGCCCTTCTGGAGCTCGGGCGGGATTCCGGCGAACGGGAGGCCGCCACCGGGCGCAGCCGCCGCGCGCGATCCGCCCGTGCGTCCGAAGGCGCCGCCGCTGACATTGCCGGCCCCGCCAAAGCCGCCGAAGCTCATCGCCCGTTCTCCCCGAAACTGCGACGTCCCCGGGCCTTGCGGTCCTCCTCCTCGGCCTGCGCGAGCACCTCGACGTAGAGGGGGGTCGTCTCCAGCAACTCCGAGTGGGTGCCGTCGGCGACGATCCGGCCGCCGTCGAGCAGGAGAACGCGGTCGGCCAGCCCGATCGTCGAGAGCCGGTGGGCGACGACCAGCGTCGTGCGACCTTGCATCAGCACCCGCAAGGCCTCGTGTATCTCCTGCTCGACCTGGACGTCGACCGCGCTGGTCGCGTCGTCGAGCACGAGGATCGGCGGATTGAGCAGGAGCGTGCGAGCAATCGCGATGCGCTGGCGCTGGCCGCCCGAGAGCGTGTAGCCGCGCTCGCCTACGACCGTTTCGAAGCCGTCGGGCAGGGCAGCGATGAACTCCGTAGCCCCTGCCGCCCGGGCCGCGTCCTCTATCTCGGCGAACGATGCATCGGGGCGACCGTAGGCGATGTTGTCGCGGATCGAGGCGGTGAACAGGAACGGCTCGTCGAGCGCGACCCCGATCTGGGCCCGCAGGCTTGCCACCGTCAGGTCCCTCACGTCGTGGTCGTCGATCTTCACGGCGCCCGCGCGGACGTCGTAGAAGCGCGGCAACAGGCGCGAGAGCGTCGTCTTCCCGCTCGCGGTTCGCCCGACCACCGCGACCGTCTCGCCCGGCTTGATGTGCACCGAGAGGTCGGACAGCACCTTCGGCCCGTCCCCGTACCCGAAGTCAACGTGCTCCAAGCGGACGTCGCCCTCGCAGTCGACGAGGTCGATCGCCCCGGGGCGATCGACGATCTCGGGCTGCTCGTCAAGGATCTGGTAGATCCGGCCGGCCGACGCCTTGGCGCGCTGCCCGAGCATGATCAGCATCCCGAGCAGCTGAAATGGCGCCTGGAGCATCACGATGTAGGCGCTGAAGGCGAGGATCGCTCCTACCTGCAGGTCATCGTGGATCACGAGCCACCCGCCGAACAGCAGCACCAGGGCAAGTCCCAGCTGAGGCAGGTTCTGCACCGTCGGCGTGAACCGCGCGCGGATGTCGGCGTCCTTGATGTACGCCCACTTCAGCCGGTCCGCGGCCTTCGCGAGGGTTTGCAGCTCGCGCGGCTCGGCGACGAACGACTTGACCACCCGCACCCCGTTGATGTTCTCGTCGACGATCGTCGCGACCTCGGCCAGCCGTGACTGGATCAGCCATGAGACCGGGAAGATCTCCCGGCGCATCCGGACGCTCGAGAAGTACACCAACGGCGTCGTCGACATCGCTACGAACGCCAATGGGACGTTGATTGAGAGCATGTAAGCGAACGCCACCAGCGCGACCGCGCACTGGACCAGGATCGAAGGCCCGAACGTCAGGTACATCTGGACCGAGCGGATGTCCGAGTTGGCGCGTGAGATCAGCTGCCCCGACTGCACACGGTCGTAGAAGCCGAACGACATCCGGGTGAGGTGCTCGTAGATGATGTTGCGCAGGTCGAACTCCATCGCGTAGGCCGTGCGCAGCAGGAAGAGCCTCGAGATGAAAGCCGAGATCCCGGCCGCGACCGCGAGCGACAGCACCAGCACCACGTAGTGCGACAGCGGCACCGCGTGCCGCTGCAGCGAGTTGGTGACCGCTTTGTTGAGCAGGTTCGGGATCTGAACCTGAAGAAGCAAGGCGACAAAGGACAGGATCAGCGCGGTGAACAGCGTCTTCTTGTGCGACATCACGACCGGCCACGCACGCGCGATCCAGGATTTGGTCTTGTCGGGGTCGATCGTCGCGGTCGGCCGGCGGTACTGCGGCTCAATCCCGCTGGGGACGAAGTCGGCTGGTGTCCTGCGGAGGAGGGTGCGATCGGCGGTCGCGCTCACGCCGCCGCCCCTTGGGGGCTACTGCCGGCCCGGGGAGCGCCGGCGCGGCGCGCAGCCCGATAACGATCGAGCGCCTCCTTCCACGGCTCGAGTCCCTCGAACGGCGCCGCGGCGCCTTCAGGCTGGTAGAACGCGATGTCGCACAGACGGCGTTCGATCTCCGCGTCGGCCGCCGCCAGCAGCCGGCGGCCCTCGCTCGTGAGATCGAGGCCGATCCGGCGCCTGTCGCCCTCATCATGGTGGCGGGTCACCAGCTTGCGGGCCACGAGCCCGTCGATGACCCCTGTGACGCTCGGCCGGCTGACCGCCAACTTGTCCGCGAGCGCGGAGGCGGCCTCCCGGCCCTCCCCGAGCAGCGCCAGCGCCCGGTACTGGGACAGCGTGAGGTCCACGGTCGCGGCGGCCAACTCGACCTGGCGCGCGAGCCGGGCGATCACATGGCCAGGCTGGGCAGCCGCTTGGGCGTCTCCCGGCCGGGAAGACTTGGCCACGCTGTCCGGTTGCGGAGATAGTTTGGACGCCATATGATTAGTATACCGAACTAATCGCCGTCAGGGGCGTTGTGTCCGGGCGGCTGGTCACCATGTCCGGCCCGTGTCCCCGCCCCATGTTCAGACAAAGCCGGCTTTGCGCATCTGGCAGACGCGCGCGCTTGACGCCATGGATCGATGGGAGCGAGGTTCGTTCTTGCTGTCGGCGGCGCCCGGCGCGGGCAAGACGCGTCCCGCGCTGGAGCTCGCTCGGCGCCACCTGGCTTCCGGTGGGGCCGGGTCCGTGCTGGTCGCGTGCCCGACCGGCCCGCTGACGCGACAGTGGGCGCGGGCCGCGAGCCGGCTGGGGGTCGAGCTCGCGGCGGACGCGTCCTCGCCCCGCCCGCCGCGGGGCTTTGATGGTGTGGCGGTGACGTACGCGCGCATCGCGAAGAGTCCGAGCCGATGGGAGGCTGCAGCCAGGGCGCGCACGCTGGTGATCGCCGACGAGGCGCACCACCTCGGCGAGGAGCTCGCGTGGGGGGAGGGATTCGCGAAGGCGTTTGGCACCTGCGAGCGATGGCTCCTGCTGTCCGGAACCCCTTTTCGCTCCGACGCGACTCCGATCCCCGGCGTGCGCTACGGCTCCGGCGGACTTGCCGAACCCGACATGTCCTACAGCTACGCGGATGCGGTGCTGGATGGGATCTGCCGGCCGGTGTGCTTCGTCGCCTACGACGGGACGCTGTCGTGGCGGAGCGGCGATGAGGTGATCGAGTCGAGCTTCGAGACGGTCCTGACCGCGCGCGAGGCCAGCCGCCGTTATCGCACGGCGATCTCGACCGAGCTTCCCGACGGCCTCCAGCGGATCCTGCGCGAAGCCGACGCCAAGCTCCGCACGCTGCGTGACGCCGGGCACCGGGACGCCGGTGGTCTGGTGATCGCCGCGGACTCAAGCCACGCGCGCAGGATCGCCGCGCTGCTGCGCGACGCGACCGGACAGCGACCGTTGGTCGTGTTGCACACCGAGCCCAGAGCCGCCGAGAAGCTGGCCGCCTTCACCAACGCCCGCGACCCGTGGATCGTCGCGGTGAACATGGTCTCCGAAGGGGTCGACATCCCACGCCTGCGGGTCGGCGTGTACGCGACAGCAGCCAAGACACCGCTCGTGTTCCGGCAGATCGTCGGTCGGTTTGTACGCACGATCCCGGGCCGACGAGTGGAGCCGAGCTGGCTCTACATCCCCGCAGACCCCGTTTTGCGCGATCACGCCGCCGCGGTGCAGCAGGAGCTCCGCCACGCTCTCCGACCCGCCGAGAACGAGTACGCGGGCGAGTTTGATCGGGCTGAGCCGCTCCAGACGGAGCGAGGTGAGACGCTGGCGTTCGAGCCACTGAGCGCAGACGTGACCCCACAGATGACGCTTTTCGGGGCGTCCGGCGGGCCGGCACCGCCGCCGCACGCGACAGCGGCACCGCACTTCGCCACCGTCCCCGATCCCGAGACCGTGCTACACCGGGCCCCCGCGTTTGAACGGCGCGCACGGCTGCGCGACGAGCGCCATCGGCTCGTCGCCGAGCTCACCCGCCGCGACGGGAGCACGCACCGTGAGATCAACGCGTGGATCAACCGCAAGCTCGGGATCGCGTCCGTCGAGCAGGCCAGCCTCGACGACCTCGAACGCTCGGTCGAGCTACTCGTCGGCAAGCTCACGCGCCGCCCCTGAACCGGGCTTACCGAGTGGCTGCACATTTACCGCGGTAACTCTGCACGGTTCACCGGATGGCCGACTGCACCCTGCTGCTTACGATGGGTAGGTACGTGTCGCATGGGGACACGTACTCGCTCCGGTGAAATGGAGTGAGCAAAAAGGAGGTTCAAATGTCCGCCCTAAAGACGAACGGGGTGCGTACGGAGCCGGTGCGGACCGCTGGTCCGGCACTGACGTATGAGACTGGAGAGCCTTCGTATAAGGGTGCCGGATGGATCCTGTTTGCGGCGGTGATGTTCGTGATCGCTGCGTCCCTCAACGTCATTTGGGGCATCGCAGCCGTCTCGAGCTCGCACTTCTTTGTCGCGAATGCGCACTACATCATCAGTGACCTGAACACCTGGGGTTGGGTCGCCATCGGGTTCGGAGCCGTCGAGGCTCTGGCCGCGCTGTCGATCTGGCGCGGAGGTGCGTTCGGGCGTTGGTTCGGAATCGTCGTCGCGGGCTTCGCCGCCCTGGTGGCGATGATGAGCATTCCGGCCTACCCGTTCTGGTCGCTGGCTCTGGTCGCGCTCTATGTCCTGGTCATCTACGGCCTCGCCGTTTACGGCGGGAAGCCCGAACTAACCAGGTAGTACTACGCGACCACGCCCCGCCGGGTGGTCCCACACGGACCGCCCGGCGGTGGTGCGCGTGTCTCGGAGTCGACCTTCCCGAGGGAACGCGTGCCGCGTCTACTACCGTGGAACTCAATGCCCAAGATCGCGACGATCGGTGTCTATGAGTTCGACGCCGCCAGCTTCATCCGCACGCTCGACGAGGCCGGGGTCACCCGGGTGATCGACATCCGCCAACGGCGCGGCGTGCGGGGTCCGCAGTACGCCTGGGCCAACTCCCGGCGCCTCCAGAGCCTGCTCGCCGATGCGCACATCGGATACGAGCACCACCCCGAGCTCGCCCCGGACACGGAGCTGCGTCACCTCCAGTACCGCGACGATGCTCGGCAGGGGGTCGGCAAGCGCTCGCGGATCCGTCTGTCGCCTGAATACGTGCGCGCCTACACGGAGGAAATACTCGACCTCGCACCGCTTGAGCCGCTCGTCCGGCAACTGCCCGTCCATGGGATCGGTGTGCTGCTGTGCGTGGAGGCGACGGCCGAGGCCTGCCATCGCTCGCTGGTTGCCCAGCGGCTGGCCGACCGCTTCGGGTTCGAGATCGTCCACCTTGAGCCGACCGAACTAACGGACACTTAGACTGCGGCCCGTGGCCACCGGACTCGAGCACAGTCTTCGCGTCCAGTTACGGTGGCGAGACATGGACATGCTGGGCCACCTCAACCAGTCGGTCTACCACGAGATGATCGAGGAGGCCCGCATCGCCCTGATCGTGGAGCTCATGCGTCGTTCCGGTGAAGAGCATGCGCAGGGCGGGTACGTTCTGGCCCACGTGGACCTCGATTACCACGCCGAGGTGCGCAAGGACCACGAGGAGGTCGAGATCATCGTGCGCGTGACGCGCGTCGGAACGTCGAGCCTCGAGTTGGAGCACGAGATCAAGTTGCCCGACGGCCGCCTCGCCGCGTCCGGAAAGTCGGTCCTCGTCGCGTGGGACCTGGCGACCCGGTCAAAGCGACCGCTGTCGCCAAGCGAGCGCGCTGCCCTCACCTGACCGGCTGCCTCGGTGGCGAGATGACCAGCGAGGCCGCCACCGTCGTCTAGCCCGCGGAAACAGCTGGCAGTGCTCCACGGACCTCCACGTCCTTATACCCCGGGCATCCGGCGGTCATGATGGAGCCGGACCCCGGTTCCAGCCAGGTGCTTTTCCAACCGAGCGCCGGCACGGGTCTCCCCGTCCCCGCCGTGCTTCCAGACCTTGGTGCTGGTGGGTTCGTCGAGCGCCCGCGCGAGGAACCCCGAGCACTCATCGGCGCCGCGACAGCCGAACTGTCGCTTCATGTCTCCGGACTGACCCCCCTGCTGGTTCAGATCCCGCGCTAGACGGTAATCCAGCTCGTCTCGACGGGCGGACCGTCGCGTCCGTCCGCGCCCAGAACGCGAATTCGGAGGGCGCCACCCGACGGCAGGCGCACCCGGAAACGGCCCCGGCGGTCGGCCTCGGCCGAGATCTTGGCCTCGGCCAGTGTCTGGATCTCGATCGTGGCAGGAGTCGGCGGTGAGAGCTGTCCGAGCAGGGTGCGGGCCTCATCGTCCACGTGGACCTCGATGTCGATGGTCAGCGCGGTGGAGCTGAACGTCACGGCCCGCGCCGGCGCCTCGCCGCTACGGGCAAGGGCGAAGGGCTCCTCAACCAAGGCCGAATCGCTGAGGAGCTCAGCGAGATCGGCGTCGAGGCGTCGCCACCCCAGAGATGCTTTGGCGGTCTCGACGACCAGCGGTGGCACCGAATCGACCTCAGCAAAGAATGCTCGCAGCTCGGCCATCACCAGCTCGTCCGGATCTTGATCCCCATCCATGGCCTCGACTACCCGATCTGGAACCCGGCCAGTTCCGGAGTCCGCCGAAGCTGTTCCAGACAGCGGGCGCGGGTCGGACCGATCGCCCCGATCGGCATGCCGAGAGCCGCGGCGATCTCCTCGTAGCTGAGGTCCTCCGGCGCAGCCAACAACCGCAGCAGCCCCTGGCAGCGCTCGCTGATCCTCGCGAGGGCCCGGCGCAGGGCGGTGTTCCGCTCCCGGGTTATCAGGCGCTGCTCGGCGTGGTCGTCCGACGGGACCTCGAACACCGAATCCTCGGCGGTCGTGAACTCGCGACTCTGCAAGCGGATATGCCTTAGACACTCGCGCCGGGCGGTCGTCGCCAGCCAGGCCCCAACGCGCTCTGGATCTTTGATCCGATCGAGGTTCTCGACCAGCCGCAGCCACGTCGTCTGTGCCACATCGGCGGCATCGGCCGACGACAGCCGGTGGGCGCGCGCGGTCGCCCACACGAGACCGGCGAAACGATCGACGATCGCTCCCCAAGCCGTCTCGTCCCCACCATTCGCGGCGGTTATCAAGGCTTCCAGGCTTGTCGTGGTGGCGATTATCTCCGACTCCGATCAGAGGTGCAGGTACGGAAGGTCGACGGGAGAACCGCACAGCTTCTTGTCCGTGACGGTTGAGATCTGTACATCTCCCTTCCCGTCTTTCAACGCTTCCCAGGCGTCCACCGGAGACGCCGCTGCGCCCTCGGCGAACTGTGCCGCGATTGCGGCCGACACCTTCGGGGCAGCGAACGAGGTTCCATTCCATGTCGCCCAGCCGTCGAAGTCCTGGGCGCCGGCCTTTCCTTGGACCGATCCGTGCCAGTAGACAAAAGTCGAGTAGACGTCCTCGCCGCGGCTGGAGCACTTGCACCACTTGCCCCAGTTCGAAAACCAGGCCCGTTCTTTCCCCTTGGGGTCGGTCGACGCGACCCCGATGACGTCCGGGAGCGCGGCCGGCCAGTACGGGCGACAGGACCCCTCGTTGCCGGCCGGCGCGACCACCGCCACGCCCCCGTCGTGCGGCGCACGCTTCGTCCGGAGCTCCTTCATTACGGCTGCGAATGGAAGCGACGGGTAGTCGTCGAGCGTCGGGAACGCGAAGCCGCACTGAATCACGTCGGTCCTGCAGCGCCGCAGCATCGCATGGGCGATCGCGACCTCGGTCCCGTATAAGCGCAGTTGTGCGCGGGGACCGAGGGGCCCGATCTCGACCTCCTGGTTGCGGAGCCCGACCACCTCGAGCCTCGTCCCGGGAGCGAGGTTTGAGACCAATCCGGCGATGAACGTTCCGTGTCCTGAGATTCCGTCGAGCTGACCGTCGGGATCGGTGTAAAGGCCATCGGGCTCGTCTGGCTTCCAGACCCCGGTTTTCGTGTCCAGCCACTGGCCACGCACGACCGTCACGCGGTCGTTGAGGTTCCGGTGAGAGGTGTCGCGGTCTGTCCAGATGTAACCACTGTCGAGGATGGTCACCTTGGCCGTCGACTCGCGAGAGGGTTGCTGGACGAACGGCCGTTTCGGCGCTCTGTCCGGCGAGGGCGCCGTGGCCGGGCAGCCACCGGGAGAAGGACATAGGATCGCGACATGGTGGGGGTGGATCGCCGGCAAGCCGTCGGGCGTCGAGAAACCGTCGCGCTCCGCGATCGCGCGCAAGTCGCGTGAGACGTCGAGCGAGTGGCCCGTCGTCGTGTCCTTCAGTCGCCAGATCTCTACGTTACTGAGCGGGCCGTTCGGGTCGGGATCGTAATCCGGCTCGAGTTGCTTGTCGGGTTGCGCCCCCGCGAGCTGGGTGGGCGGCCCCAGCAGTTCCGCAAGGCTCCCGACACGATCAGCCACGACCCTCAGAGCGTGGAGGAAGGAGCCCGAGCGGCTCAGCGCGCCGGTATGCACGATCAGCTCCTCGCTATGCGCGATCACGATCCCGTCGTCGCGCTCCTCGTGCGTCAGATTCCGGAGCTTCAACACACGGGCGGCGATCGGGCTGCGTGCGAGTTTCTTCGACACGGTCGCGTCGTTGGGGCTCACCGGCGATCCTTTCCTATGAACGTGGGGCTGGGCAATCCTATGAATGTTCAGAGCACGCTGCGAGGGCCTTGATACATCTACCGACATGACAGTCGCGGTTGGTCAGGACCACGCCCTCGAGCTCGCGCAGTCCGCCTTCGAGCTGGTCGAAGCCGACGCCTCGGCCGCCGCTGTGCTTGCCGAGCGCGCGGTCAGGCTCGCCCGCAGGCGACGAAATCCGGAAGCCGAGGTCGCTGCGCTGCATGCGCTCAGCTTCGCCCAGCACGAGCTCGGCGACAGGCGGGCAACCCGCACGATCCGCAGCGCCATCCGGTCCGGCGAGCGCCACGGCTTGACGCGGCGAACCGCGCTGGCTCGTCGCCGTCTCGCACACGACCTGGCCAGTCGGGGTGCGATTACTGCGGCTCTACACGAGCTTGAACTCGCGTGCGAAGCGCTGGATTCGCACGAACAGGCCCGCTCCCAGGTCTTCCGGATCGGCGTGCTCTGGTACGCCGGGACGGCGACGACGTCGCTCAAGGGCACCGACAGAGCGCTCGCCGTGCTGCGCGAGCATGGAGACTCTTTCTGGGAAGCGCAGCTGCTGCGTAATCGAGGAGGGTTGCTCGCGGAGCGCGGCGAGACGGTCGCGGCCGAGCGGGATCTGATCCGTGCCCGAACGCTGTTCGCGAGCGTCGGCGCGACCGTGGCCGCCTTCGCCACCGAGATCGAGCTGGCCCGGAGCGCGCTTGTCCGGGGCGATCTCCCCGAATGCCTGGCGCGGCTCGACGCGATCGACGCCCGCGATGTCTCGCCGCGGATCACTTCCGAGCTCTGCCTGCTGCGGGCGCAAGCCACCGCGACAGCGCGCTTACGCGGTGAGTCGCTTCACGCATTGAGCGAGGCCCAGGCGATCTGGAAACGGTCGGGCCGGGACGACCACGTGGGCCGCCTGGAAGCGATCCGCCTGACGCTGTTGGCCGGCGACGCGATCGGCGCACGCTCCCTCGCACTCCAGACTCAGCGATCGTTCGCCGCCCAGCAACGTCACGTGTATGCCGCTCGCGCCGCCGTACTGGCGCTGGCGGCGTCGATCGCCGGCGGTGCCGTGCGCACAGCGGGGTTGCGGTCGGGCCGCCGTGCCGCCGGCATCCTCGCCGGCGCCGGCTGGCAGGCAGAGGCGCGGCGGGCGCAATTGATGGTGGCTCGCGCCGCCGCCCAGCTCGGCTCGCCGCGCGTCGCCGCGCGCGAATTCGCCAGCTGCTCGGTTCTGCTCCGCCGAGGCCCGGTCTCCGACCGGATCGAGGCCTGGCACGTGGAGGCACTCCTGCGACTGGACCGCGGCGATCGCGTAGGCGCGCAGCGGGCGCTGCGTACCGGGCTGGGGCTGCTCGAGGGCTACCGGGAGACGCTGGGCGCGTCAGATCTACGCGCCAGTGCGTCGGAGATCGGCGTCGAGCTTGCCCAGCTCGGGCTCCGGATCGCGCTCGAGGGCGTGGACGCCGCGTCGATGCTGAGCTGGGCGGACCGGCTGCGCGGGAGTGCGCTCCGATTGCCGCCGGTCACGCCCCCTGACGTTCCCGAACTCCGGGACCGCGCGGCCGAGCTGCGCAGGGTCAGCGCCGAGGTCTGGCGAGCGGAGCGGGGCAAGCGCGGAGCCCGCACGCTGCTCGCTCGTCAAGCGGCGCTGGAGACGTCAATCCGCCGTCTATCGCGACATGCCGCCGGTGGACCCACTTCGGAGAGCACGCCGCCCAGCCGCGGTGAACTCGGCCGTGCGTTGGGCAGCGCAGCGCTGATCGAGCTGATCGAACTCGACGGCACGCTCACCGCTCTGACGCTGGCGGGCGGGAGCCTCACCCGACACGAACTCGGATCGGTCGAGCCCGTCAGGGAAGAGCTCGAGTGGTTGCGCTTCGCGCTTGTTCGGCTGGCGCGGCGGGGCCACGGCGCTGCTCAGCAAGCCACGATGCTGCAGGGCGCCAAGGCCTCGGCTGAGGCCCTTGGGGAACGCTTGCTCGCGCCGCTGGCCGAGAGCCTCGGCGACGACGGGCTGGTGATCGTGCCGACCGGCTTGCTCCACGCGATGCCCTGGGCGATGCTTCCGCAGCTCCGGGGCCGTCCGGTCGTGGTGGCGCCGTCCGCCGCCACATGGTCGGCGCTCCAAGCACCTCGCGCCGCGCGCCGCAACAAGGTCGTGCTCGTCGCGGGGCCGCGCCTGCGCCACGCGAGGGGTGAGGTGGCCGCGCTCGGCGGCCTCTATTCCCGGTCGGTCACTCTGATCGGCAGACAGGCGACGGCGGCGGCGGTGATGGAGGCGCTCGACGGCGCGACGGTCGCCCACCTGGCCTGCCACGGACGCTTCCGCTCCGACAGCCCACTGTTCTCCTCGCTCGAGCTCGCGGATGGTCCGCTCAATGCGTACGAGCTGCAGCACGTCCGGCGCCCTCCGCAGCTGATCGTGCTCTCGGCCTGCGACCTCGGCACCTCCGACGCGCGTCCCGGAGATGAGCTGCTCGGGATCGCCGCCGCCTTGATCGGGATGGGAACGGCCACGATCATTGCCAGCGTCGTGCCGGTGCCCGATGCAGGGGCGAAGCGGATGATGATCTCGCTGCACACCCACCTGACGGCCGGCGACCCGCCTTCCCTGGCGCTCGCGAAGGCGCAGGAGAACCTGCGCGCGCGTGAATACGGACAGGCGGGATTCGTTTGCCTCGGCATCGGCTGATTCCTGCTGTATCAGAGAGCCGTCATCGCGCTCTGATCGGGTGACGCCCCACTGGCGTCACTCGAACTCTCGAAAGCCGGAGGAAGGGAACATGAGCACTACCGAGACCCGCGAGAGGCCGCGCAAGCGCCTTGAGCTGGCGGAGATCGGAATCCGCCTGCTCGATGAGGCCCACGTCGCGTGGCAACGGGCCGAGCTCGAATGCGAGCTGGCCCTGCAGACGTGGTACGAAGGGCCACCTCGCAACAGCGTGGACAGCTATCTGTCGTACCGGGCGGCGCTCGATCGCGAGCAGGCGGCGGCGCATGACCTGGAGCGGCTCTGGGAGCTGGCCGTCTCTGGGCACGACGCGCTCGCAGCAGCAACCGCGTCGCAGAGTGACAGCTCGTCGTAAATCGATGTATCAGCGTCGAGGCTGGGGGCTCTTATAGCCAGACGCGATTGTGGGGGCGCAATCACGGGGGAACAGGGCGGGAGCATCCCATGGCAGGGGATGCTCCCGCCCGGGCCATCCAAGCGGTCTCACAGCGCTCGACCAGGAGGACAGCGATGTGGATCAGGCCGCCTGATTTCGGGACGTGGATCGCACAACCAAGCCACAGGGAGCATGGGTATGAGTGGGATAGTGATCGTGAACGCAGTTCTCGTGACGGCCGTGATCGTGGCGATAGTCGGACTGCTCGCCTGGAGCATCGTTGCGTCGATGGACCTTCCGATCGGCCGGCGGACGCTGTCACTCCGTGCGATCCGCGCTCAACGGCCCGGCGCCGTGCCGGCGAACGAGGGCGGGCGTCAAATGACTGTCCACGTGCCTTTCACGAGCGTGGGCGACCTTAGCCACCTGAGTCACGGTCGACTCACTCCCGAGGACGAACGTCAAGTGCGCGAAGAGCCGTCGCCGCTGCTGAAGCAGATCGCCCAGCGGAAGTCCGTTTCCCGGTAGGCGGGACTCACAGCGGCGGCTCAGGGGCCG
>DASPPG010000176.1:0-4104 GCA_035625625.1 Solirubrobacteraceae bacterium | reverse complement strand
TGATTACAAAGGCTCGATTTAGACGGACATCAAATCCGTCGGCTCGGATGCTCGATGACCGCGACATCGCCTTACACGAGGTCGGCCGAGAGGCCCGTTGTGAGCCGATCCAGTGGCCCGACCTTTTCCCGACAGCCACGGCGAGATGCGAGACGGGCGTCATCAACGCTGCCGAGACCTGCGTTCGTGTCGGTCCGTGCATGCGGTGCCAGCGCGCTCGTCGCGACTCCCTTGGTCCGGAGCGGTAGCCGCTGGCCATGCTCGTGACGGGGTGATCGTGACTCCTTCTAGTCGTGGGCGGCAGCGCCTCTTGGTCTGACGCGGCCGCTCCGGGCGCTGGCAGATGAGGCCGATGCTGGCTAACGCTCGCCCGATTCTGATCGCCGGAGCCGGCCGCGGCGTGTCGGGAGTCGCGCTATCGGGCGACGCCGATGCCTACGCGGCACTGGCCCGAGCGGTGCTGCGCGGGATCGCGAGCTGAGGCCGGCTGCGCGACGGCCGCGCAGGACGGTTGGCGGCGCGCCGCTCACTCTTCAGGCTGAGGAGGGGTACTCGGCGGGATTCCCAGGCCCAGTAGCTTGCCGCCGGCGGCCAGGATCGCGAACAGCGCTCGCTCCAGCCAGCGCGGTAACGGCGTCGGGTGTTCGACGTCCGGGAATCGATTGAGCACGCGAGCGACGGTCAGTACGTAGCGCAGACCCTCACGTCCGGAGTTGTTGACCGCCGTGATCTGAACGAGGAACTCCTCAAACCGACCGGCCGGGCGCATCTCCGCGACGAACCTGAGCTCGCCGTCGCCAGCGTTACGCGGTAGATGTCTCGCGCCTGGCGCGACCGTGAACGAGTCCCCCGGTCCGAGCAGGTGTTGCTCACCGTCGACGGTCAGCTCCAAGGTCCCGGCGAGCACCTCGAACCGCTCGCCCTGGCTTGGATGGGCGCTCGTTGGGCGTCGGCTCGGCCCGGGCGCGGCGGTGTCTTCGACCCTCACTAGCTCTCCGCCGCTAGCTCGTGCCGTCTCGAGCACCACGTATCGCTCGCGGAACCGCTTGTCGTAGAGCTCGTCACCCTTGCTGAACATGGTGCCGTGGCGGATGGTCAGGATCGGATTCGCGGCGGCAGGTTGCACGAATGCTCCTTTGATGGATTTGCTGGACTGAGGTGGAGAGCGTCATGTCGTGGGCGCACTATCGGGGTGGTCCGTGGCGTCCCCCGCGGCAGGCCAGGTCCTAAAGGCGGTGTCCAGGGAATCGATCAGGCGCGTGTAGGTTGCGTCCAGGGAGCGGAGTAGGCCGAACCCGCCCGCCGCTTCGAGGGTCACAAAGCCGTGAATAACTGCGCGCAGCGAGCGGATTGCGTCGATAGCGTCGTGTAGGGATCGCTCGTCCTGCGGAGCAGGCGGCGCTGCGCGGTCCAGTAGCTGACCGAACTGGCTCGAGTAGTCCGTCATCCCGTACCCGCGCAGGGCGGCCATGAAGATCGCCAGCGCAGCTTCATTTGCGGCGATCAGCTCGGCGTCTTCGGGACCCGGGCCGCGGACGCTGGCGGCGTAAAGGCCAGGGTGGGAGTGGGCGTAGTCGCGGATAGCGTTGGCAATCGCGTGCAGAGCGTCGCGGCCCGCTCGGCCCACGGCCGCGGTCGACATGGCCACGGTCAGCTCGCGAACTCCCACCACGGCGAGATCGCGCTTCAGCGCCTCCAGCCCGTCGATGTGTTTGTAGAGGCTCGGCACGGTGACACCGAAGCGGTCGGCCACCGCGGCGAGAGTCAGCTGCTCCAGCCCGAACTCGTCCGCCACCGCGGCCGCTTCGGCGACCACCCGCTGGTGGCTCAGCCCGGCGCGCGGCATAGTCTCGCCATCCGGCGGTGGGCGGGAGCGGCGGCCCGCGATCCGGCCGACGAGAGCAGATCGCGGGCCGCTGAGCGGTCAGGCGTCGAACTAGGCGAGGGCGGGTACGGCGCCGATCTGCTGGAAGAACTCGAGGGTGTTGAGCTCGTCCCAATGCTCGACCAGCTGGCCGTCGCAAACGCGCCAGATGTCGATCGAGTGCATCTCGATCTCTGCCCCGCTCGGTGGGATGCCAAGGAACTCGCCCGTGTGGCGGCCACGGTACGTGTAGCGCCCGACGAGGCTGTCGCCGGCCTCGAGTACGTCGTCCGCGTCGACTCGAAAGCCCTCGAACGCGTCCAGGAACGCCGCAAAGACGGCGACGGAGCCGTCCTTGCCGGGCTGCGCGAACCGGTTGTGGTTGACGTAGTCGGGGTGCAGCAGCTCGGCAAATCCTGCGAGATCGTGGTCGGTGAGGGTCTGCGCGAAGCGCTCAGCGAGCTCACGGTTGGAAGCCATCGATGTCCTCCTTCTTGGGGTCGAGCAGGGAAACAGCCGGCGCCCGCATGCACGCGAGGGGCTGACAGCGGTGTTCCGACTGAATCAGTCGACTTGTTGGTAAGGATCATTAGCTGATAGGCTAGCATCATTTACTTATGGTCGCAAGTGCACATCAAGCTGATCCGGGCGGTGCCGGCGGCTCGTAGAGCCAACCTGCGCGACTAGGCTCGCGGCGCCACGGGGAGGGTCACTGCTCCGCTTGCGAACCTGCAGAAGTCTCAGGCGCTCCGATGTGACGCGAGCGCGCTGCTCCTCGTCGGCCGGTTGCAGAGGGTCAGACGGGTCCTACTTTCCCTTCTCGACGAGCACCGAGGGGCGCTCACGAGAGCCGCGGAATGCGCGGACAGCAGGACCGCGGCGCGCCTGTTTTCCCTGCGGGAGCAGCAGCCGTGGTCCTAACCGACCTGGCCGCTGCTTGGGGCTAGCAGCATCGCCGTCGTCGCGAGCGTGACACCGCTGCATCCGCCGGCAATACGGAAAGCTCTGGCGATCGAGCACCGCGACTAGGTGCGACAGGACCTTCAACGACAGCGCCGCTTCGTCACGGGAAGCAGCAGTTGTCGTCGAAAAGCGGGCCCGCTCCGAAATCGTGGGCGCCCGCTGCGCCAAACTGTTGCTCCGGCGTGATTGCGAGCGTCACGTCCACGAGGTGGTCGAGCGCGACCGGGGACGCCCGAGTGCGTCTCGCACAACGGGCGGCCGCTGACTGGAGCCAGGCAACTCGCCGGACCGCGCTCCCCCAACGATTGAGTATGTCTAGCCGGTGGCACGAATGTGCCTTAATCATTGGCCTTGACCGTCGCTGACATGTCAACGACGATGCGTCGTAGGTCCCCCGACCGCAACGCGCTGACGACGTACGAAACGACAGAAGTCGGCGTCGACCGAGGAATAACGTCAAAGGCGCTACTGGGAAAGGCTGCTGCTGGGCTGGTGGCGTCCGCAGCTCGCGGATCATCGATCTCACGAGGCTCGTGGCGGGTCGAACGACGGGGTGAGCACCACCCTGCGACGGGCCACGAGCCGCGGGTTCTCGACTGAGAGTGGCGCCGTCGTGGGCCGAAGCGGCTCGCGCTTCGCCACGAGGACGACTGCGCCGAGGTCGTTGACGTCGATTACGTCGCGGACAACCTCACATATCGCATCGCACACACCTCTCAGGAGGCCCTTCATTGACGTCGATTACACGCGAAACCCGACCTCACATAAGGCGACGGAGGAGGCGTCGGCGAAGATCGGCGCTCACGATTGCAACGCCACGGTTGCGCTGTGCGCGCGTTGCAGGGTGTGTGATCGGCAACGACGTGATGCTCGTCGCGTCCGGAAAGCAGGTTTTCGGCGGGTGGATGGTCGATCGCTATGCGGTGTGGAGCGACAGCGCTTTATTGGAGCTGGCGCCTTCGCCGGCGGTGGGCACGCGACTGCCGCTGGGCGTCGATAGCGATAGGCCCACGATGGCGCGCCAGGGCGCGCCCTGTGGTGGTCGCGCGCATTTGACGCCGCGCATATGGTGGGCGAGCGCGATCGCCGGTACTGACGCGCACTCCGTACTTCGTAACGATGCGCCGCTCCGCCCCGCGGCATATGGTCGGGGGGCGATCAAGGAGGCGTTCAATGCCACAGACCATCGACCGGCCCGCGCATCGTCGTGTGTTTCCGATGGTTGTGCGCGATCGCCGTGGCAGCGGGATGCGCCGAGTGCTCGGCGCCGCCTCCGC
>DASPPG010000175.1:0-83821 GCA_035625625.1 Solirubrobacteraceae bacterium | reverse complement strand
GCGATCGCGTTCAGCGAGGCGTCGGGCGACTCCCGGGGAACTCCCCGGTAGAAAGGTCCGAACATCACGACGGGAGACATCATGATCCACACCGAGGTCACGTCGACCGAGCAGGCCGACCGACTCGCGATCCGCGAGCTGGTCGACGCGTACGCGCGCTGCGCCGATCGCCGCGATGCCGAGGGACAGAAGTCGCTGTTCACCGAGGACACCCATTTCGTCGTCTACATGGACGGACAGGGCTCCGACCCCACCCAAGTCCTCGACGGTCGCGACGCGCTGAGCCCGGTGTTCGACGCGCTGAGCAACTACCACGCGACGATGCACTTCAACGGCCAGAGCACGATCGCGCTCGACGGCGAGCGGGCGACCGGCGAGAGTTACTGCATCGCGCACCACCTATTCACCGACGGCGACGAGCGCAAGCTGATGGTCGCCTGGCTTCGCTACGGCGACACATTCGTCAAGGTGGACGGCGGATGGCGGTTCGCCGAGCGCAACCTCTACGTCGACTGGACCGAGACCCGGCCCTCGTATCCGTAGCGCCAGACACAGGCCGCGCCGCGCGTCGCCGCCACCTAACTCGACGGCCCGACACACCCTCGCGGCTTCTCAGCTGGCTCGATTCTGGCTGGTACGTGCTTGTGCCATGGCGTGGCCGCGAACTTGTCGCGCCAATCGGATGCCGTGAGCGAATTGGGCGCGACTCCGGTGACGATCGTTTCCCCTTGTAGGCCGGTGCTCTCGAGCCCAAAGCCGTTTGGCAGTGAGGCGTGCCCGGCCTGCATCGCGTCGCTCACATCCACCACGGCCTCGGCGGTTCCGCGAGACGTGGTGATGATCGCGCGCGCGCCGTCGACCAGACCCAGGTGCGCCGCGTCCTCGAGGCTGACCCTGAGTCGCCCGTCGGTGTCCTGCTTGCGCCAGGCGGGGTCGCGGAAGATGTCGTTGGCAGTGAACGAGCGGCGCTCGCCGACGGAGAGGACGATCGGCAGCCGGTCGTTGGTGTGAACGGTCGGTCCGGCGTCGATCGCGCGGAGCTCGTCGAGCATCTCATGAAGCTCGAGCGTGATCCGTCTGTCGGCGTGGACGATCCGGTCGAAGTCGTCGCCGTACTCGTCGCTCGTGAACACGACTCCGGACCGGGAGTTCAGGATCGCTTCGAACAGTGCGTTCCCGTCGGCGTGACCCGCTCGGCGGACCGCGTCGGGGTAGGTCATCGCGCACCGATGAGCGAGTCCCCAGAGGGCCGCGGCGCTGGCCAGACCTTCCGGCAGCGTCGGGCCAAGCGTCTCGTAGAGGACGAACGGAGCCAGCTGAGATAGGGCGGGATCGTCGGTGGTCGCTTTGGCGAACGCCCGCGCGTATGCCGGTAAGCCCGCGCCGGCCGCCGTTCGCAGTGGCTCAAGCTGGCGCTGGTCGACCAAGCCGAGCGCGCGGACGAGACGGGCCCAGATCTCAGCCTCCACCAGGGTGCCGGGCAAGGGCTCCATCAGCGCGTGGCGGAGCTGGAAAGTGTTGTCGGGGAACTCGAAGTTGAAGTACGTAGCCTCCGGCTTCTCGTACTGGCTCGCGGCGGGCAGCACGTAGTCGGCGTGTCGCGCCGTCTCCGTCATCGCCACGTCGATTACGACGACGAGGTCGAGCGCCTCGAATGCCTCGGCGAAGCGCCGGGAGTCGGCGAGTGAATGCGCCGGGTTGGCGCTCTCGACGATCATCGCCCGGAAACGATTCGGGTGGTCGGTCAGGATCTCGTCCGGGATCACGTTGCACGGGACGAGGCCGCCGATGATGTTTGCTCCCGTGACCGGCGTGCGCCGCATCCGCGAGTCACGGAACAGGTTCACGAACGAGGTGTGCAGATGCATCCCGCCGGGGTTGCCGAAGTTCCCGGTGAGGATCCACAGCATCCGGTTGACGTACGAGCAAAGGGTGCTGTGGGGCGCCTGCTGGATCCCGAGGTCCTCGAACGCAGACACGCTCTCGGCCGCAGCAATTCGTCGCGCGGCACCGCGGATGAGCGCCTCATCGACCCCGCAGTAGCCGGCATAGCGCGCGATGTCGACTTGAGCGAACGCCGCGAGCACCACTTCGGCGCCGCTCGTGTGTGCCGCGAGCCATTGATGGTCCACCAAGTCCTCCTGAACGAGCACGCCGACCAGCGCAGCCAGGCACCAGGCGTCGGTCCCCGGCCGGACCCGGAGGTGAAAGTCCGCCAGCCTGGCCGTGTCGGTGAGAACCGGGTCGATCACGATCATCGACCGGGCCGGGTCCTTGGCGATCTCCTTCAGGACGATCCGCGCCCGCGGGAAGCTCTGCGACATCCACGGGTTCTTGCCGATGAACACGGACACCTCGGCGAGGTGGAACTCGCCGCGCGTATGCGCACCGTAGAGCCTGTGCTCGACCCAGGCTTCACCCGTCTTCTCCTGCGCCAGCGCGCCGGAGCGGTACCGCGATCCCATCGCGCGCAGGAAGGCGCCGCTGTAGCTTCCGCCGAGGTGGTTGCCCTGGCCGCCGCCGCCGTAGTAGAGGATCGACTCTCCCCCGTGGTTGTCTCGGATCGCGACGCAGCGCTCTGCCACCTCTCGGATGGCCGTGTCCCAGTCGATCTCCTCGAAGCTGCCGTCGGCACGACGTCTGAGCGGGGTGGTGAGGCGGTGGGGGCCGTTCTGGTAGTGATCCAGGCGCATCGCCTTGTTGCACGTGTAGCCCCGTGTGCCCGGGTGCGCCTTATCTCCGCGGATCCGCGCGAGCCGGCGGTCCTCGAGCTCGATCTCGATCCCGCAGTTGCACTCGCACAGGATGCACGCCGTCCTCACCCATGCAGCCTCGGTGACGCTTGTGCCGATCATGTCGTCTCGTGCGGGCTTCGCAGGAAGCTGATGACCATCATCCAGAGCTAGGATGATACCTGTCATCCTGAATGTCAAGACGAGCGATAACGAAGCGAGGAACGTCAACCCCGGTGGGCAGCTCACAGGCAGATAAGGCCGCCAGCCACGAGCGGATCGTGACGGCGGCGTCACGCACGATCCGCCGCGACGGGGTCGACCACGTCAGCGTGGCCGAGTTGATGAACCAGGCCGGGCTGACGCATGGTGGCTTCTACCGGCATTTCGAGTCCCGCGACGACCTTGTGGCCGAGGCCATCGACGCCGCGCTGGCTCACGGGTCGCGGCGGGTCCGCCAGGCATCGGAGCTCGGCGGTCCGCAGGCGCTGGAGGCCATCATCGATGGCTACCTCAGCCGGCTCCACCGCGACAAGGCGGAAACAGGCTGTGCGGTGGCCGCTCTCCCGACCGATGTTGCGCGGTGCGGCCGGCGCGCCCGGGCGGCGTACTCACGCCAGGTGGGCGGCTACATCGAGATGCTGACAGAGCTCACGCCCGGCCGCGATCCGGATCACGCGCATCTGATTCTCGCCGCACTCGTCGGAGCGCTCTTGCTGGCGCGAGCAGTCGACGATCGCGCCCTATCCGACGAGATCCTCGAGCGGTCGACCAGCGCGCTTCACCGCTACGTCGAAAATGGGCAAGAGGTCTGATGCCGCAGCCAGCCAGTCCAGCTCCACCCCCACCGAGCCCGGCGTTGTCCGCGTCGCAGCTGTCGAGGCTCGCCGAGCTAGGCGAGGAGCACACGGCCGACGTCGGCGAGGTGCTGTACCGGGTCGGCGATCGGGAGTACCCGTTCATGGCGATCCTGGAGGGCGAGGTCGTGATCCTCGATACCGCCGGCCACGAAATCGTCCGCCATGGCCGGTCAGGCTTCCTCGGCGAGCTGAACCTGCTCTCGGGCCAAACGGTGTTCGTCACGGCGGTCGTCACCCAGCCACTGCGGTACATCGCAGTTTCCCGCGACGTGCTGCGCTCGCTCTTGTACGAGGACGGCCCGCTCAGCGATGTCGTGCTCTCTGCCTTCATCGCCAGGCGTGAGGCCCTTCAGACGGTCCAGGGACTCGGTTTGGAAATCGTTGGGCCGCACTCGTCCAAGGCGACGGTGGGGATGGTGGAGTTCGCGCGTAGCAATCGCCTGCCGCTGACGTGGCGCGACCCCGAGCACGATCCGTCGGCGGCGGCCCTGGTCGCGAACCTCGACGAGGGCAGGCTGCCTCTGGTGAGGTTGCCCGGCGGCCTCGAGCTCCAGGGCCCGTCCCCGGGTCAGGTCTCTCGCGCGCTGGGAATCGGCCGCGAGCTCGCGCCGCGGGAGGACGTCGACCTGCTCGTGGTCGGTGCCGGTCCCGCCGGCCTCGGCGCCGCCGTGTACGGCGCATCCGAGGGCCTGGACACGCTCGTCATCGACAGCTCCGGGCTCGGCGGTCAAGCCGGCACCTCCCGCAGGATCGAGAACTATCTGGGGTTCCCCGCCGGGTTGAGCGGCTCGGAGTTGACCAGCCGCGCCGTCACGCAGGCGCGGAAGTTCGACGCGCGCCTGGCCACACCGTATCGCGCGGTCTCGCTCGAGCCAGGCAACGGACGCCACAACGCGAGGCTCGAGGACGATCACGAGATCGCGGCGCGCGCCGTCGTGATCGCCACCGGCGCGCAGTACCGGCGCCTGCCGGTCGACGACCTCGACCAGTACGAGGGCATCAGCGTGTTTTATGCCGCGGGACCACCCGAGGCGCAGCTGTGTGGGGCCGAGCGGGTGGCCGTGGTCGGCGGCGGGAACTCCGCCGGGCAGGCCGCGGTCTGGCTCGCTCGCGGCGGCGCGCTGGTCACGCTGCTACACCGGCGAGCAGATCTGCGTGAGACGATGTCGGACTACCTCGTACGGGAGCTCGAGCGCTACGGCGTCGCTGTGCGCGACCGCAGCGAGATCGCCGCACTCCACGGCACCGACGGACAGCTGGACGCGGTCACCTTAAAGGGCGGCGAGCGCCTGCGCTTCTCGTTCCTATTCCTCTTTCTTGGCGCAATGCCGTGCACCGACTGGCTCGACGATGTGGTCCGGCGCGACGAGGACGGCTTCATTCTCACAGGCGCCGTCGTCGGAGCAGACAACCTGCTCGGGACGACCGTCCCTGGAGTGTTCGCGGTCGGAGACGTCCGCTCCGGATCGACCAAGCGTTGCGCCACCGCGGTTGGCGAAGGAGCGTGGGCCGTGCAACTGGTCCACGCCCACCTCGCGGGACGCTGACGATCCGATACCCAACCGAGGCCGGCAGGACGCTCGGCGTCCTGCCGGCCAGCGGTGGTGAGATCAGGCCGTCGCCTTCGCAGCCGCGAGCGTCACCTTAGAGCGTGGCGGCAGCCGGACTCGCCAGTCGGGCGGCCTGCTCGATCAGGGCAGCCACAGCCTGTGGCTGCGAGACGTAGATGGCGTGACTGCCGGGTACCTCGGTGGTCGTGGCGCCGGCTCGCTCCGCCATCGTCCGCTGCGCGGTCGGCGGGATCATCCGGTCATCGGTCACCACCAGGTACCAGCTCGGCTTGTGTCGCCAGGCGGGGTCGGTGACGGTGCCACCCAGCGCCTCGACCCCCCAGGGGACCTGCGAGTCGGCCATGAACGCCGCCTCGGGCGCCGGGACATCCGCGGCGAACGAGTCCGCGAACTTCTCGCGGTCGAGGAACAGGAACCCGTCGACGGGCGGCAGGATGGGCGGCTGGGGTCCGTCGGCCGGGAAGCCGGCGATCAGCGCACTGACCGACTCACCCTGATCGGGCGCGAACGCGGTGACGTAGACAAGGCCGGCAACTGCGTCGTGCGTGCCGGCTTCCGTGATCACTGCGCCGCCGTAGGAGTGGCCGACGAGGATGGCGGGACCGTCTTGTTGGTCGAGCACGTTGGTTGCGGTCTCGACATCGCTGTCGAGCGAGAGCGTCTGGTTCTGCACGACGCTCACGTTGAAGCCGTCTGCCGTCAGCTGGTCGTAGACGCCCCGCCAGCCGGACCCGTCGACGAAGCCGCCGTGGACAAGAACAACGTTGCGCACATCGGTCATAGATGACCTCCTTTTCGTTCAGTCGACCTGATAACGAGGCCGACGTGGTCATCCACGACGGTAGGTCCAGGCCGGACGCGGCGCGTACGTCAAATGACGACACTTTCCCGCGGAACTACGTACTTACATCGGTGTGTCGTGCGTCGGACGAGGCGCGAGCGCAGCGCTGAGCTCGCCCCGTGAGGTGATCCCGAGCTTCGGGAATACGCGGTACAAATGTGTGCTGACGGTGCGGTGCGAGAGATACAGCCGCTGGCCAATTTCGCGGTTCGACAAGCCCTCCGCCGCAAGCTGAGCGATCTGCATCTCTTGCGCGGTTAGCTGATCGCGCGCGTCGGGAACGCGACGCCGGCTTCGTTCGCCCGACGCGCGCAATTCGCTGCGCGCGTGCTCGCTCCACCGTTGGCATCCGAGCGCGTCAAACGTGTCGCGCCCGGCCCGCAAAACGGCCCGCGACTCGGCGACCCGGCGCCTGCGTCTAAGCCACCGGCCATACGCGAGCTGGATTCTGGCGCGCTGAAACGGCCAGCGGGTGAGATCGCTCGCCAATGCCTCATCGAAACGTTCGCCGGCCTCTGCGGGCTCGGCGACGAGCGCGCGTGCATGTCCAAGGGCCAGCGCGATCCACGCACCGGGCTGCCCACCGGCCATCGCCTCAACCTGCGCCACCCGTGTCCGTGCGGCATCGAGCCGGTCGATGTGCACGGCGGCGTCAGCGAGATCCGCTATCAGCCAGGACGAGATTACGGGGTGGTACGCCGAGTCGTCGGGATCGAAGAGTCGCTCGGCGTATGCGTATGCCTCGCCGTGGTGGCCGGTCCCGAGCGCAGCCAGCACCTTGCCGAACTGGGCGAAGGCCATGGTGATGTTCGCGCCGGCCGGCTCGGCGACGGCCTCGGCCCGCGCAGCCAAGCGTTCCGCCCTCTGCTCGTCACCGCGCATCGCCGCCACGAGGGAGATGGCAGTGTCCGCCGCGGCTGCCCACTGCGGTTCAGCGAACTCCTCGGCGAGACGTCTCGCTTCCTCGCCGGCGGTCATCGCCACCTCCCAATCACCGCGGCGGGCCGCCATGCACGAGTACAGCGAGAGCAGCCGCGGCAGATGCCCGAGCCGCCCCTCGCTCCGCAGCCCATCCACGGCGGCGCCTAGGAAATCGTTGCCCAAGTCGAACGCGCCGACGACGAGCGCGGCCGGGCCGAAGAACCGAGCCGCGTCGGGGTCCAGCCGCCGCTGCGCTGCTTCTCTGCTCAAACGCACCAGAACACCCGCCGCGTGACCCGACGGATCTGCATATGCATGGACTGCGAACACGCGCGGGTCCTCGGCGTTGGCGTCTCCCAGCCGACTCGAGGCCTCGATCAGAAGCCGTCTCGCTTCAAGGCCTGGATCGACCCACCACGCGCGAGAGCCGACCAGCCAGAGCAGATCCACCTGCAGGTCGTGGTCTCCCGCTGCTCCGGCTCGTTCCGCTGCGGAGATCAGGGAGGTGAACTGCCCGACGTCGAGGCGGGGCCGTGTCAGGGCCGTCTCCTCAATCCACGTGACGCGTGCCCGCTCCAACTCGCCAAGGTCGAGCTGATCGACCTCGCGCAGTAGCGGCGCCACAACATCACGCCGCCCCAGCTCGACGGCCAGCCGGGCCGCCCCAAGCAGGCGACGGGCGCGGTTGGTCGGCTCGCTGAGTTCGGCGGCGCGCCGCAACGCCGACACGGCCACCGCGATCGCGCCCCGTCGCTGCGCCCGGGTTGCTGCCTGCTCGAGCTCGAGCGCAATCTCCTCGTGCTCGCCCGAGAGCAAGGCCGCACGGTGCCACGCCCGACGGTCAGGTTGATCTATCAGCACACTCGCCAGCGCCTCGTGCACACGCCGTCGATCCCCCACGCCCGCGCTCTGCGCGACCGCCGACCGAATAAGCGGATGACGGAAGCGGAGCGTCTGAAGATCGACGTCGATGATGCGCGCGTCGGCAGCGGGCGCGACGACGTTGAGATCCAGGGCTCTTCCGGCAATGATGCTGGCCGCATGGAGGATCTCGCCGATCGCATCTCCGTCGTCAAGCGCAGCCACCAGCAGAACCAACCTAGCCTCGCCGGGCAGCTCGGAGGCCCGCGCGGCGAATGCGCGCTCGAGACGCTCGGTCAACGGCAAGGGACCCGAGATCGATGCCTCGTCCTCGTACTCGCCGACAACCTGTGGCAGCTCGATCAGCGCGAGCGGGTTCCCGGCCGCTTCGCGGAGGATCCGGCCGCGCGCCGCAAGCGAAAGCTGAGGGGCCACTGCGTCTAGCAGAGCCTCGGCCGTCGCGTCGTCGAGGCCAGAGACCGTATGTTCGCGGAGCCCGGAATCGCCCAAGAAGGAGGGGTAGCCGTCACGCTCGGCAGCCAACAGGATGATCGGATCGGACTCGATTCGCCGGGCGACAAAAGCGAGGGCCTCCGACGTCGGACAATCGAACCATTGGGCGTCCTCGACGACAAGCAGCAGGGGGGCATCGGTCGCGACCTCCGAGAGGAGGTCAAGCACAGCCATCGCAATTCGATAGTGCTCCGGGGCGGCTCCGCACGTCAGGCCGAAGGCGGCATCGAGCGCTGCGCGTTGAACCGCCGGCAGCTCCGTTACCCGTCCGCGCACGGGACGCAGGAGCTGATGCAAGCCGGCAAACGGAAGATCCGCCTCGGACTGCACGCCGATGGCCGTGAGCACCGACATGCCGCGCTCCCGTGCAACCCGCGCAGTGTCAGACAGGAGCCGAGACTTGCCCACACCCGGCTCACCGCGAAGCACCAACGCCTGGCCATGCACCGCGACCTCATCCAACAACGACCTCAAGAGGTTCTGCTCCTGCTCGCGACCCAGCAAGGGCGCGGCTTCATCGCGAGCCGTAACGAGCATGGCACCGCCATCCTCTCACTCCGCGCGCTCGCCGGTGAGGACGCGCTAGCGCCCGCATGGCCCTTTCCGCAAAACGGAGCCGCGCGACCCCGCCACAGGGGTCGCGCGGCCCATCACTCGCTACTTGACGATCCTGATCGTCCTGAACATACCCAGCTGGTAGTGATCGCGCCCGTCCTCGGCGTTCATCGCGCAAAGGATCACGTACACGCCCGGCGGCTCGTTGACCACCTCCTGCTGCATCGAGCCCGACGAGAGCGGGCCGGCGAACTGGCCCTTGACGCCGGTGCCGTACGTCTTGCCGGCTGCTTTGAGTTTGCCCTGGAGGAGCAGTGCCTCTGCCTTCTGCGCGGCCGCGAGGCTCTTCACCTGCCCGAACAGGAACATGTGGATCAGGTATCCGTCGTTCTGGAAGCGCACCACACTTCCGTCGTGCAGTGTCGCGGCCCCCCGGAAGCCGAAATCGATCGCGGTCACCGTTGCGGCCGGTGCCGGCAGGCTCGCCGGGCTTGAGGATTGGGTAACCGTGAACGTGGCGTACCCGTTGCCGTTGTTGACCGCCACATAGTTGCCCGCGGGCAGCACCACCTGACCGATCGTCGTCTTGCCCTTGAGGGCATTCTGGCTGTCGTACACGATCGTGCCGTACGGATCGATCGCGTCCAGCGGCTTGTTGCCGATCTTTGCGACCACGGCACCGAATTGCGAGGCCGTCACGCCAGGCTTGAGCAGAATCAGCGCGGGATTGTCCCCGGCTTCGCCGCTGACCGTAGTCGCGACGTTGACCGCCCCAGAGACCTCGGCGCCGCCGACCGTGACCGAGTTCTTGGTCACAGCCAGGGTCAGCGTCGGCAGGCCGGTGCTTGACGCGGCGCTCCGCTCGCGCGCGCCGGCGCCGCTGGCGAGCACGAACGAGATGCCGGACAGCGCCAACGACAGCACGGCGGCAAGCGCTGCAAATCGCTTCACAACCACTCCTCTCCTTGATGTACGAATCAGGACGCTTGGGCTGCGAAAAGCAGGCCGGCCACACCGCTTTGCTGCCCCTTCGAGCCCCGGCCCGAACTGCACCGCCCGTTCCCCGGTCAGGCACGGCGGGCTCGGCGGGCTCGGCGACTTTACCAGACTTGTGGATAAATCGTGCGACTTTGGGGAGTCATCCGGCCGCGGTGCTGTGACACGAAAAAACAGGTGCGGGATCTCGCAGGATTTGCGAAGCTGCGGCGGTGACTGGGCTTGCTGAGCGTTGCCAGCAGGTGCTCGAGGGGAGCTGGAACGTCGGTGAGCGCGATGGGGTGCCGTTCGCCTACACCCGCCCGAGCCCGGGGCGATACCGCTGGCAGTGGTATTGGGACTCGTGCTTTGCCGCGATCGCATGGCGCCATTTCGACCCGGCGCGCTCTCGCGCGGAGCTCGAAACGCTGCTCGCGGCGGCGCGACCGGACGGATTCATCGGTCACACGATCTTCTGGGAGCACCCGGTGAGCGGCCCCCGGGTGCTGTTCTACAACGTGATCCATCGCGACGATTTCATGACAGCGACAATCCAGCCGCCGGCGCTGGCGCTTGCCTGGCAAGTGGCCGTCGGCGACCCGGCGCTCGAGCCGCGGATCGTTGCTCACCACAACGCGGTCACCGCTGAGCGCGACCTGGAGGGCAACGGGTTGCTGTGGATCCTTCAGCCCGACGAATCCGGCTTGGATGCCTCGCCGCAGTTCGATCCCATCTGGGGCCAACGTGCGCAGGGGCTGCCGGACTTCGTTGAGCTCGTGAGACGTAATCGCGAGCGCGAGTTTCAGATCGATGCCGTGCGCGCTGCCGGGGACCCGGTCGTCTGCGAGGTCATGACGAACGTGATTCACGGCCTGTCGCGGCTGGCGTTGGGGCTTCCGTCGATCACCCCGGCGCTGATCGCGCGGTGCTACGACGAGCCAACCGGGCTGTTCCTGCCGGCGGTGATGCCCGCGATCAGCTCGCGGATCCCGCTCACCGTGGCCGCGCTTTCCCCGCTTGCGCTGCCCGACCTGCCAGACGAGATCGGCCAGCGGCTGGCGGGATACCTGTTTGACGAGCATCGCTTCTGGACCACAGTGCCCGCACCGTCGGTGGCGCTCGGTGAGCCGTCGTTTTCGCTGCAGGAGCACTTCGACGGTCTGCGACGGTACTGGCGGGGGCCGACCTGGATCAACAGCGCGTGGCTGTTGTGGCGCGGAGTTGTGCGCCTCGGCTACGAAGAGCAAGCGGCCAGGCTTGCCCGGGCGATCACCGCGACGGTGGAGCGAGAGGGGCTGCGGGAGTTCTACGACCCACATGATGGGCGCGGCATGGGCGCTCAGGACTTCGCTTGGTCCGCGCTCGCGCTCGAGTTCGTGGATCCTGCCAACGCCACCGCGGGCGTTCGGGCGAGCGGGTGATGGGCGAGAGCGCGGTGTCGGCGGTCGAGCCGTCAACCCGGTCGGACCATGCCCGGCATGCGCTGGCCGAGGTCCGGAGTCACCTCAAACGCAGGGCTCTGAAGCTGGTGGGCTTTCTGCTGGTGGTCTATGCGGTGCTGAAGCTGATTCCGGCTTTCGAGCAGGCGCTGCACACCCTCGAGCATGCCTCCTGGGAGTGGGTGCTCGCTCTGCTCGCGCTCGAGGTGTTGTCGGAGGCGGGGTTCATTTTCGCTTGGAGCGCGATCGTCGACCCGCAGAACGTGCTCGGCCGCGACGGGCGAGGGCGGCGGATGGACGAGCACGTTGCCTGGGCGCAGCTGGGAGGGGGCCTTCTTCTCCCCGGCGGCTCATGGGGTGGCATGGGATTGGGCGGGGTGATCCTGCACCGGTTCGGAATGCCGACGAAGCTCATCGCCGAGCGTCAGCTCAATCTGAGCTTTCTCAACACGGGTATCGACGCGCTCGCGCTTGTCGTCTTCGGCCTGGGGCTCGCCACCGGCATCTTCGCCGGCGAGGACAAGCTTCTGCTGACCTTGCTGCCGGCGGCGGTCGCCGCGGCCGGGGTCGCCGCCGCGGTGCTGCTCGCCCCCCACGCCAGCGCGCGTGCAAAGCGCCTGGAGGCCAAGCACGGGAAGATCGCTACCACAATCACGACGCTCGCGGCTGCGGTCGAGGACACGAAGCGGCTGTTGACTCGCCGCGGCACCGGGACGGCCGTCCTCGGCGTGATGAGCTACCTGGTGTTCGACGTGCTCGTCCTCTGGTGCGCGTTCCTCGCAGTCAATGCCCACCCCTTCCCAGGCTTTCCGATCGTGATCATGGCGTACATCATCGGTGCCCTGGGCGGATCGCTTCCCCTTCCGGCGGCGGCGGGCACGATCGGCGGCATGGCCGGCATGCTCATCCTCTATGGGGTGGCGGACCACGCGGCGCTGGCCGCGGTCCTGCTCCACCAGGCAATCGGACTACTCGTGCCGCTGACCGGAGGCGCGATTGCCTACACGATCCTTCGCCACCGGTTTGGCCCGATCCGCCGCGGCGCCGCAAGCGATCCCGTCGCCCCGCAAACGGGCGCTTAGCGACGGGTAAGCGTCGCAAGAGATCGCCCTTTCGATCTCGCAATCACGCCGGCGATGCGGCCAGACCGATCAGGTCGGGTAGTCGCACCGGCAACCGCGACCAGCTCTCGGCTGCGGGGGTTGTGATCGATCCAGGTCTTTCCGCCGTCGCGCGAGCGGATCACGCCGCCGAGCTCGATCCCGACTGCGAGCCACTCCGCGTCGGTCGGGTGAAGCGCGATCGTGCGCACGTGGTGCGTCCACGGGCGCGGCGGGTACGACCAGCTCGACGCGCTCGGAAGCTCGCGGAGAGCCGGCAGGGGTTGCCAGCTGAGCCCGCCGTCCTCGGACCGATAAAGGTTGCTCGGCTCGGTGCCTGCGTAGACGACCGAGACACCAGAGCGCTCGTGTGACCGAGAGACCGCGACCGAGAGAACTCTTGCCTCGTCGATTGACGGGCCGGCCGCGCGCCAGCTGGCGCCGCCGTCGACGGTGAACCACAGGCCGCTGTCCATCGTCCCGACATACACGCGTCGTGGATCGCGGGGATCGACCGCGATGCAGCGGGCCTGAGTGCCCTCGAGCGCGAACTGGGGCTCGGAGCCATCCAGCCTGAACAGTGCGACCGCGTCGCCGGTTAGGGCGAAGATCCGGACCGGGTCAGCCATCGGCTCCCGCCATGAACTGGGCGACCACCACGGCCGGCGGCACGGCGTCGGGTTTGACGTGCGAGGCCGGACGGCTCGCAGAATTGGCGGGCGCAGCCTCGACGTGAGCAACCCGGTGGTACCCGAGGGTAATTCTGGAACGAGTCACGGCATGAGGACGATCTTCCCCGCGATGTGACCGGCCTCGAGCTCGGCGAACGCCTCCCGAACGTCGTCGAGCGGGTAGGTGCGCTGGATCGGCACGACGAGGTCGCCAGCGGCTATCGCCTTGGCCAGTTCGGCCAGGGTCGCCGCGCTCGCCGCGGCCGCGCCGCCGTCGCCCTTGACGCCGTGCTTCTCGATCGAAGGGAAGTCGACGATCGTGTCGATCCGGTCCCTAGCGATGCGACGAACAGCGCGCCCGCCACCTCCCACGGAACCTCCGCAGGCTTCGCCGTCAGGTTGGCCGCCTCGACGAGCACGTACTCGGCGTGGCTTGCGCGGTTGTCGGTATAGCCGATCACCTCGTCGCCCACGGCTATGCCCTTCACGCCAGCGCCCACCTCCTCGACCACGCCGGCAAGGTCGGAACCCTCGCCGCTGGGAAAGGTCGCGGGGAAGATCGCGCGGACCACGCCCTCACGGATCTTCGCCTCGCTGGGATTGATGCCGGCGGCACGCACCGCCACAAGCACCTGGTCGGGCCCGGGCTCCGGACGCGCCACCTCGCGCACGTCGAGGACCTCGGTGCCACCGTAATCGTCGAATCGGACTGCCTTCATATGCCAGTCACCTTCCTCTCGATTACGCGGCGACGCGTTCTGCGCCGGCCAGATGCGCCGACAGGAGCTGTCCGGCTCTGTCCAGCGCAGCGGCCGCGTCGTCAAGCATCGCGGAAAAGCCCTGGAAGACGTGAGGCACCCGAGGGGTGATCTCGAGCGTGACCGCGACGTCGGCGATGGCGGCTTGTCGCGCGAGGCGAACCGCGTCGTCGAGGAGAACCTCGTGACTTCCGGCCTGGATGATCAGGGGCGGCAGGCCGGACAGGTCGGCGAATACGGGGCTGATCAGGCCGAGCGCGGCGTCGTGTCCCGACACATAGTCGGCGACTCGGGGGTTGGAGGAGCTCTCGGCTGAGCAGCGGATCGACGTCGCGCTTGGTTTCCATGGTCGCTCCGGCGAGGGTGAGATCGACATACGGTGACATCACGAACGCCGCGGCCGGCAGGGGCAGCCGGTGATCACGGGCGTTGACCAGGGTGGCGATGGCGAGGCCGCCGCCGGCGGACTCGCCCGCGAAGACGATGTCCGAAGGGGTCACGCCGTTGTCCAGGAGGGCTTCATAGGCCGCGAGAGCGTCATCGACCGCTGCCGGATATGGGTGCTCGGGAGCGAGCCGATAGTCGACGGAGATCACCTTGGCGTGCGTCCGCCGACCGACCTCCGAGGCCAGGCCAGCGGCGAGGAAAGCGTCCGATATCACGTACACGCCGCCGTGAAAGTAGAGAACAACGTTCCGAGGTTCGATTCCCTCGATTGTGATCTCGGCGGTCGGCACACCGCCCAATTCGGCGGCGGTCACGATCACGTCGGGGGGCAGTGGCTGCGCCGATGACGCCTCTCGAAGCAGCCGCCGTTGCTCGTTGACATCGCTGCCGACCGGGAAGGCTGACTGTCGCAGGATTGCATCGACGGTCTCTTGCTGCTCGGTGCTCACGGAGATCTCCCTTTCGTTGGGTTGGGTTGCACTAGCCCCAGTCGCCCATGCCAATCAGCGGCTGAAAATGTCTTGACGGGGTCACGCCACGACCAGTTTTGCCCGCGGGCAGGTGAGGAGGCATCACCGGATCACGGTGATCCAGACAAACGGAGAACCGATCTTGCACGGACCCGCGCGCTCGCTTCGTGATGATCCTCCGACGATCGCCGGATCACCGGGATCCGGCGACGACAGATCACCCACGCCGTGGCGACGATCCCGGTGGCTATCCAGATAATCCACGCGGCCATCACGCAGTTGGGCCGCCGCATCGAGCCGCGGTTGACGCCCCAAACCGAACATGGACTACCTTTTTCGCAACCACGACGACGAAGACAATGACCAACTTGGTGGGCGCTCGTGGTGATCGCCGACCAGCTCTCCCAGGGTCGCGTCCACCGGTGGATCGGCCTGAGTGATGGCTGATTCGGCGGTCCACGCCCAGGGTGTGGTCAAACGCTTTGGGGCGACCAAAGCGCTTGCTGGGGTCGATCTGAATGTCGAGGAGGGCACGGTCTTTGGCCTGCTCGGACCGAACGGCGCGGGGAAAACGACCCTGGTCCGGGTACTGGCCACCTTGCTTGCTCCGGACGCCGGAAGGGCCGAGGTGTTTGGCCGCGACGTCGTCCACGACGCCGCAGGCGTGCGGGAGCTTCTGGGTCTCACCGGCCAATTCGCGGCGGTCGACGAGATGCTGACTGGCCGGGAGAACCTCCAGATGTTCGGACGCTTGTTCGATCTGTCTGCTGCTGACGCTCGTCAGCGGACGAACGAGTTGCTCGAGCGCTTCGACCTGGCTGATGCCGCCGACCGTCCGGCGCGGACGTACTCGGGTGGGATGCGGCGACGGCTCGACCTCGCGTCGAGCCTGCTGACCCGCCCCCGCGTCCTGTTTTTGGACGAGCCAACGACCGGTCTCGATCCGCGCAGCCGCAATGAGATCTGGTCGGTTGTGCGCGAACTCGTCCGCGGGGGGACGACGCTGCTGCTCACGACCCAGTACCTCGAGGAGGCAGATCAGCTCGCCGAGCGGATCGCGGTGATCGACCACGGTCGGGTGATCGCGCAGGGCACCGGAAGCGAGCTCAAGGACCGGGTCGGCGGGCAGATCCTGGAGGTCGAGCTGGTGAGCTCCGCGGAACGCGACAAGGCACGGGCCGCGCTGGCCGGAGTGGGTTGCGGTGAGCCGGAACCTGGCGACCGGTTGGCGCAGCTGACCCTGCCGGCGCCGCGGGATGGCCTGGAGATGATCGAAGACGCGGCCGCGGCATTGCGCGCTGCGGGAATTGGGGTAAGCGATCTGGGGCTGCGCCGGCCCACGCTCGACGACGTGTTTTTGCAGCTGACCGGTGTCCCGCCGAGCGAGAACGGCGCCGGGGTTGAAAGCCCGACAGATGACGGGCGGCCGAATCCGACGGTCGGGAGCGTTCCTGCCCCACGCGCCGCTGCGGCGCTCCGCCCGGCCGCGAAGCGACCGTCCCGGTGGCGGCGTCTGTCACCGCGGGAGCTGCGCGCGGACGTCACCGACGCGCAGGTGGTCAGCGTGCGCAACCTGCGCCACTTCGTCCGCCAACCGGATCTGCTGATCTTCTCGACGATCCAGCCGATCATGTTCGTGTTGCTGTTCACATACGTGTTCGGCGGCGCGATCAGTCACTCGCTGCCCCCCGGCGTGAGCTACATCGACTATCTGCTGCCCGGCATCCTCGTCCAATCGGTGACGTTCCGGGCCAGCCAGACGGCAGTAGGCCTGTCCGAAGATCTGAAACTCGGGGTCATCGACCGCTTCCGCTCGATGCCGATGGCACGCTCTGCGGTCCTCATCGGACGCACCGCGGCTGACCTCGTCCGCAACGTACTGATCATCGTGCTCATGATCATCGTCGGGTACATCATTGGCTTCCGTTTCCAGGCCGGCTTCGCGCAGGCCCTCGGCTGCATAGCGCTCGTCAGCGCTTTCGGGCTCGCGCTGAGCTGGATCTTCGCGTTCGTCGCGCTGACCGTTCGCGGCGCCGAGGCAGCTCAAACGGCCGGCTTCGTGGTCCTCTTTCCGCTCGTGTTCGCGAGCTCGGTGTTCGTGCCGGTCTCGACCCTGCCGAACTGGCTGCAAGTAGTCGCGAAGGTCAGCCCGGTCACCCTGACCGCGAACGCAGCGCGTTCCCTAGCGCTCGTCCCGGGGACACCGTCCTCCCTTGGCGGCGCGATCGCCTGGATCGCCGGTCTCCTGGCGGTGTTCATCCCGCTCTCCGTTTGGCGTTACCGGCGCATGACGTAGTTCTGTGCCTCCTCGTGTTTCAAGCACGGCCGGTCTGGATCGCCTGCCGATGGCTGAGCGATGACAGGGTCGCGCTGACAACCCGGACCTAGCCGAGTGTCCCTCGGTAGTACTCGATTGCGCCGGTTCGTTCAAGGTCGTCCAGGAGAATCGCCTCGGCATCGAGATTCAGCTCGATCTCGTTGCCCACCACGACGCCGCCCCGGGGATCTCGTCCTGCCAGGAGACGCCGAAGTCGTGTCGGTTGATCTTCGCCGTGGCCTCGAAGCCGATCCGAAGCAGTTCGCCCTTCATCGCTTCACCATTTTCGCGATGGTGAGCACCCATCCTGGGGTTTCGATGTCAAGAGAGACGGACCAAGTTGAGGCCGGCGAGGGGACCGAGGAACTGCTGCATTTCCCCACCCTTGCTCAAGGAGCCGAGATCGACGGTGAAGAACCCGGCGTCTTGGAAGAGCGCGACCACCTCGGCCTTAGCGTCGACGTCGTCACCTGAGACGAAGATGACGCGCTGGCCGCCGGCCTCGTGCGGGTCGGAGGCGAGCACGGGGGCCGCGAACGTATTCCCGGCCTTCACCACCCGAGCAGGGGCGACGAGATCGGCGACGACCTCGCTGGATGTGCCTCCGTTCAGATCGCTGGGGTCGAAGTCGTTGGTCGGATCGATCACGATCCGACCGTCCCACTCCAGTCCCTGGACGGCCTGCGGAACCTGCGGCCACATCACCGCGAGCACGACGATGTCCCCGGCAGCGGCGTCCTTGACGGTTCCGGCCGAAGCCCCCTCGCCGAGCTCCTGCACCACCGAGGTGAGCGACTGGGGCCCTCGGCTGTTGGCGATCACGACCTGCCGGCCGGCACGGAGCGCGATCTGTGCCATCACCTGACCGATGTGGCCTGCGCCGATGATCCCGACACTCTTGCTGTCCGCTCGTTTCATCACGTTTCCTCCAGGGTTACCAGACCTTCATTCCGCCATCGACGACAACATCGACGCCGGTCACATACGAACTCTCGTCCGAGGCCAGGAACAGCGCGACGTTCGCCACTTCCTCCGGGCGGCCGAGACGCCCCAGCAATGTCTTGCCGAGCATGTAGCTCGCCCACTCCGGGTCCTTGAGCTGCTCTCGCGTAGCGTTACTCTCAATCAGGCCCGGGGAGATCGAGTTGGCTCGAATCCCATGCTGACGACCCTCCATCGCCACCTGGCGGGTCATGCCGATAATTCCCGCCTTGTTCACGGTGTGCGCCAGCGAGGGGAGGATCTTGAAGCTGAGCGACGCGTTCAGCGACGCCATGTTCACGACCACGCCGCCGCTGTCCTTGAGATGGGGCCAGGCCGCGCGCGTGAGGTAGAAGACGAGGTCGACCTCGTCGCGGCGAGCGCGGTCCCACTCATCATCCGTGATGTCTTGGAGCCAGTTGAAGTACTGCATCCCGGCGAGGTTGAACAGCACGTCGATCCGGCCGAACGTGGTGATCGCGAGCTCAATGAGCGCTCCGCATTCGGCCGGGTCGGTGAGATGGCACGGGTGCCGCGACACCATCTCGCCGCCCGCGTCCGCTACAAGTTCCACGGTCTCTTGCGCCGGCTCGACGGCCACGTCGCAGCCGACGACCCGCGCGCCTTCTCGAGCAAACGTCAAGGCGGTTGCGCGACCGATGCTTCCGCCTGTGCCGGTGACGACGCAGACCTTTTCAGAGAGCCGCCCGGACATCACCTTGCTCCCGTGTGGGCTGCCGCCGCGGTCGCTTCCTCGCGTCCCCGGTGACGGTCATCTCCTTCGACGGTTGTTGCACCAACGCATCATTGCCCCGACACGGGTGAGCTGTCCTCGCCGGATGGTGGTGATTTCCGGCCTCGTCTCCCGGGCGGTTTGCCCTCATGGAACCGGGGACGCAGTTCTTCGGTCGGGTTGCGCAAGACGATCGGCTGCTTCCTGGTCCTCTGCAACAGGATGAACGCGATCGTGCCCCACACGGCAGGGACCCACAGCGAAATCGCGTGGTAGACAAGGGTGGCCGCCGCGGCGACCGTTCCGTTCACGCCGTACAGGACGAGCATGCCGATCATGCTGCCGTCGAGCACTCCGATCCCGCCCGGCACCGGGATGAAGTTCGACAGATAGGCGATCTGGTAGGCCAGCACGACCGGGGCGAGCGGGGGCGTCTGGCCGGCGGCGCCAAAGCACGCGAACAGCACGGCAATGTCGAACCACAGGTAGCCGATCGCGCCGAGGATCCGCCAGTCGGGGTGGAACACGAGCTGCTTGGTGTCGCGTACGGTGTTGGCCGTCTCGGTCAGAAACGAGTGCAGGCGTCCCGGCTCTAGCCGCCGGACGATCCGGTCGACGTAGCGCGGCAACAGCAACACCAGGACGAACCCGACGGCACCGACCGTCGCCGGCAGAAGGCTGAGCAGCGGGTTCCTCGGGCCAGGGAGGCCGAGGAACAGGCCCAGCCCGGCCATGACCAATGTGATCACGTTGATCGCGGTCGTGTACAGGAACAGCACCGCCGAGCGCTCGGCGATCCGTCGCGGAGGCGATCCGCGCTCGACCATCAGCCAGCCGCCCACCGCGAGGCTGCCGACACCCCCGAGCGACACCGCCGCCCCGAACGCCTCCTCGGTAAGCGCGATCCGCGCCCCGACCCGGAACGGCGCCCGGTCGAACACTTGAAGGAAGGCCAGGATGTAGCTCGCGCAGGAAAGAGCCTCGAGCAGAACCGCGACGACGACCCACTGCACCTTCATGTGCGACACGGTCCTCGCCACGCCCTTGAGCCCCGGGACCGCGAGCAACAGCCCGATAATCAGCGCGCCTCCCAGGATCAACGTGATGAACCCGTTGCGCAGGCTGCGACGCGCCTTCGCAGCGTCCACCTGCTCGAGCTGAGGCGTGTCGGTGGTCACGTTTCAGGCATCAGATACGCCGTCCGCCTATGGGCACGCTGTCCATCGGTGCGTCACACGTCGTATTCCGACGCGAACAAGTAGCTAACCGCGAGGCTCCGATACGGCCGCCAGCGATCCGAGAGTTCGGCCATCTGGGCCTCGGTTGGCGGGTGGTCGAACCCATACACGCGGCCGACTGCGCGCCGCAGCGCCAGATCCCCGCTGAGGAAGACATCGGGGCGATCGAGGCCTACAAGCAGGAAGCCACGCGCCGTCCATGACCCGATTCCCGGTACCTCGGTCAGGGCGGCCTCAACTTCCGCGTCGGTCATTCGCGCCAGCGCGTCGTCGCCCAGCCGGCCGTCGACGAACCGCTCTGCCAGCGCTCGCAACGTGGCGCCCTTCCGGGCCGACATGCCGCTATCTCTTAGCACCTGTGGATCAGCGGCGAGCAGCTCCGCCGGTGACGGCAGGTGCCCTCCGAAGTGCTGCTCGATACGGGACACGATCGTCCGCGTCGCGCTCACCGACAGCTGCTGACCGGCGACTTGGAAGATGAGCGTTCCGAACGCGTCAAGCGGAGGAAGCTCGTCCATCCAAGCGCGCGGGCGGAAGTCCGGACGGGCGTCGATCAGACGCGCGAGTACCGGATCAGCCCTCCGCAGAGCCTCCCGCGCCTTGCGGTCGGCGATCGGGGCGCGCTTGCGACGTCGCGAGCCTGAGTCCTGCGCGCTGCGCTTCGGCTGATCCACCATCGCTGTTCCGATAGACGGCATTGTTACGCAGGCGCTCGTTCAGCCGTGGGTGCGACCTTCATGACTTCACCCAGGCACTCAGTTCGCGAGCGTTCCGTCGAAGTCGATCGTGGCGTGCGTGCCGTCGCAGAACGGCTTGTTCGAGGAACCGCCGCAGCGGCACATGGCCACAGGGTCGGGGTGCTCGATCACGTGACCGTCCGGGGCCGTGATCGTAACTGGTCCGGAGACGATGTACGGGCCGTTTTCGCTGGGGGTGATATTCACGTCGGGCACTTTAGTTCTCTCCTAGGTGATCTTGATTGTGTTGTTGATTGGGAGCTGGCGGACCCGCGTGCCGGTCAAAGCCGCGATAGCGTTCGCCAGCGCCGGGGCGACGGACGGGACGGAGACCTCTCCCACACCGGTCGGTGGTTCGGTCGACTCGATCAGGTGGACCTCGATCACCGGGAAGGAGCGCATCCGCACGACCGGATAGCGGTCGAAGTTCTGGGTGACGATGTCGCCGCCCTCGCCGAGGACGACCTCGCCCCACGCCGCCGCGCTCAGCCCCCAGAGCAGCCCGCCTTCAACCTGCGCGCGGATGAGGTCGGGGTTGACGTTTCTCCCGCAGTCGAGCGCGAACACGATCCGGTCGACATGGACGCGCCCGCGGTCGTCGAGCGATATTTCCGTCACGTTGGCGCTGTGGCCTAGGAAGTCGGAGCTGGTGATCCCGCGCGCCTTGCCGTCGGGCAGCGTCGATCCCCAGCCCGCGTGTTCGGCCGCGAGCTCGAGCGCGCGCAGGGTCCGTGGGCTCCCGGCCAGCAGCCTGCGCCGCACGTCGACGGGGTCACGGCCGGCGGCGATCGCGAGCTCGTCGATCGCCGACTCGCGCGCGAACTCTGTGTGGGAGTTGCCGACCGACCGCCACACCATCGTCGGGATCCGCGACTCGAAGTTGGTCGACTCGAGCCGGAAGTTCTCGACGGCGTACGGTGGATTGACTGCGCCGGTTGTCGTGAAGAAGTCGACGCCGTTCGTGAACATCACGTCACGGATGAACGGCAGGTTCACCGAAGTCGGCTCTGCCACGATCTGCTGATGCCAAGCGGTCAGGCGACCGTCCGCGTCGACTCCGGCCCGCACTCGGTGGACGGCCATCGCGCGGTAGCGACCCACTTTGAACTCCTCCTCCCGCAGCGACTGCACCTTGACGGGGTGCTTCCAGTCGAGTGCTCGCGCGATCTGGACGGCTTCGGACACCGGGTCGCGTTCGGCGCTTGAATGCAGTCCGAACGATCCGCCGGCGAAGGTGACGTGTACCTCAACCTGCTCCTTGTCGATGCCGGCGATCGAGGAGGCGTTCATCTTCACGTATTCGGGGCCCTCGGTCCCCGCCCACACATCGAGCACGCCGTCCTCGCGCATTCGGCACGCCGCGTTGTTCGGCTCCATCGGGGCGTGAGCGAGGTACGGCAACACGTACGTCGCGTCGATCGTCGAGGCAGCGTCGGCCAGGGCCCGGTCGACGTCGCCGTCGTTCCGGGAGGTCACGGCTTTCTCGCCCGACTCGAGCAGCCGGATGTGCTCGGCCAGCAGCTCGGGTGTGCTCCGCCGCTCGGCGTTCGTGTCGTCCCACTCCACGACCACGGCACGCAGTCCACGCCCGGCGTCGGCGACGGTCTCCGCGACGACGGCTACGCCCTCCTCGATCGGGACGACCGCAGTCACCCCTGCCTCGGCGAGCGCCGCCTGGTCATCGACCGAGGCAACCGTGGCGCCGAGCCTGGGCGGATGCAGCACCACCGCGGTTAGCATCCCCGGGAGGTGGAGGTCGATGGTGAAATTGGGGGTCCCGAGGATCTTCGGTACCGCGTCGACTCGCAACCGCCCCTCGCGCCCGATCAGCTTGAAGGCGAGAGGGCTCTTGGGCTCGACGCCGTCAGGAACCGGAAGCTGCTCGGCCCGCGCCGCCAGCTCGGCAAAGGCTGCCTCCCGGCCGTTCTTATCGCGCACAACGCCGTTCTCGACGCCGACTTCAGCGGCGGGCACGTCCCACGCTTCGGCCGCCGCAGCCACGAGTCGCGCCCGCGCCTGAGCGGCGGCCAGCCGATACCGCACCCAGTATCCCTGCATCGAATTGGACGCGCCTGTGAGCTGGAGCGTGCCGCCGGCGGCGGGATTTCCGTACACGTCACCGTTCGGCCCCCCTCCGTTCGCGGCGTTGACGACCCGGACGGAATCGAAATCGGCGTCGAGCTCCTCGGCGACGATCGTCGCCAGTCCCGTGTGAATCCCCTGGCCCATCTCGATCTGGCTCGAGTACGCGACGACCGTCCCATCCTCACGGATCCGGATGTACGGATGAACCGGATCCGCCATCTCGTCTGGCGTCAGCCGGCTCAGCTCGAGGTCGGGCGGAGCGACGAGCGGTCCCGGATCATCGCCCGCGGCGAGCGTGTCCGCGGCGTCGTGAATAGCCCCCCGGATCCGTGGATACGTGCCGCAGCGGCACAGGTTCCCGCTCATCCACTCGGCGATCTTCGCGTCGTCCGGAGCGGGGTTCGACTCGAGCAGCGACGCCGCGGCCAGCGTCTGCCCAGGTTGGCAGTAGCCGCACTGCACGACGTTGGCCCGGTGCCACGCATCGCGAACGGCATTGACCACCGGGCCGGAGGCGCCCTCGACCGTTGTGACGGCCTTTCCGACCGCGCGCTCGGTCGCCGTCTGGCAGGACTTCATGTTGCGTCCCTCGATCAGCACGGTGCACGCCGCGCAGAAGCCGGCTCCGCAGCCGAACTTCGTGCCGTGCAGACCAAGGACGTCCCGGAGCACCCATAGCAGTGGGGTCTTCGCGTGCCGGTCGTCAACCTCGACCTCGGCGCCGTTGACGACAAGCTTCATCTGGGACCTCCTTCGAACGGAACCTGGGGGCGCAGTTGCACGGGCCCCAAGGTCGCCGCCAGCCTGGTGAGTTGTCCTCACCGGATGATGGTGATTCTCCGCCGGCGTAGTCCTACGGCGCCAAAGCGGGCTGCGGGGAGCCCGCGCCGTCTGTGACGGCTGCGCCGTCCGCGGACTCCTCGTAGCCGCAGTTGCCGATCACGTGTCGGGCCAGAGCGGCCCTGATCGACCTCGCAGGCGCCTCGCATCGGACGGGCAAGATCACTAGG
Source organism: Solirubrobacteraceae bacterium (assembly GCA_035625625.1). GTDB lineage: Bacteria > Actinomycetota > Thermoleophilia > Solirubrobacterales > Solirubrobacteraceae > Palsa-465. The sequence goes on along the minus strand of DASPPG010000175.1, from coordinate 60,006 downwards.
GCGAGCAGAAAACCAATGCCAAAGATCCCGGCGGCCCACCAGAACGCCGTCGTGTCGCCGTGGACCTGCGCGGCAGAAGCAAGGCCACTGACGTGGGGATGGCTCGTCAGGTAGCTGGCGACGGCGGTGGCGTAGATCGTTGAGAGCAGCGAGGTGCCGACCGAGCCGCCGATTTGCTGGGAGGTGTTGACCATCGCGGAGGCGATGCCCGCTTCGTTTGGCGCTACGCCGAGCGTCGCGGCCGAGAACGCCGGCGCGAAGATGCAGCCCATCCCGACACCGATCACGAGCAGAGCGGGCAGGACGCCCGTGCCGTAGCTAGAGGTGGGCGTCAGCTGGGTGAGCAGAAGCATCCCGACGACGCCGAGCGCCATGCCCAGGAGTATCAGCGGTTTGACGCCCGAGCGCTGAATTACGCGGGTCTGGACGGTGGTCGACGTGATGACCAGCACGATGCTCAGAGGCAGGAACGCCAGGCCGGTCTTGAGCGGCGAGAAGGCGAGGTTGAACTGCAGGAAGTAGGTGAGGAACAGAAACACCGCGAAGACGCCGGCCCCGGTCACGAAGAGTGCGGCATACGACCCTCCGCGAGCCCGGTCCCACACGATATGCAAGGGCATTAGCGGATGCTCGACGCGCCGCTCGATCAGCACGAACGCGGTCAGCAAAAGGGGGCTGGCGATCAGCGCGACGACGGTCGCCGTGGCGCCCCACCCGTGCGTCTCGGCGTTCGAGAAGCCGAACACGAGCGCGAACAGCCCCAATGACCAGGTGAGCACGCCGGGAATGTCGATCCGGGCGCGTTCCGGGGGCCTGTGGTTGACGAGCAGGCGCAACGCCACGATCGTGGTGGGCACCGCGATCACCAGATTGACGTACAGGCACCACCGCCACGAGAGCACCTGAGTCAGCACGCCCCCGAGCAGCAGCCCAACCGCCCCGGCGCCGCCGGCGACCGCGCCGAAGATCCCGAACGCCTTCGCCCAGTCCTCAGTCCCAGCGAACGTGACCGTCAAAAGCGACAGCGCCGCCGGGGCCAGCAGCGCGCCGAACACCCCCTGCGTCGCCCGTGCGGCGACGAGCAGGCCGAACGACTGCGCCAGCCCACCGACGGCCGACGCCCCCGAGAACCCGACCAACCCAGCAATCAGCGCCCACTTGCGGCCGAACAGATCGCCCACCTTGCCGCCCACCAACAGCAAGCTGCCGAACGCCAACGCGTACCCGGTGACGACCCACTGCCGACTCTCGTTGGAGAAATGCAACGCCCGCTGGGCCGAAGGCAAGGCGACCGTCACGATCGTCGCGTCAAGCACCACCATCAGCTGCGCGACGCTCAGCAAAGCGAGAACCGCCCATCGATTAGGTTCATGAACGCTTTGAGTTGGCATGGAGACTCGACTTTCGGTTGGCGATTCTGCCTCAGCCTCACACGCCATCCGGTGAGTGGTCATCGCCGGATCCAGGCGATTTCGGTCTCGCCCGGATCTGTCGGAGCTCGACCAGATCGAGGCCGAGCGCCTCGATCTGGGCGAGGACGCCGAACAGGGCGGACCGATCTTCGAGCAAGCCGGTAAGGACCGTCTCTGAGCCCTTCAGCTCAGAGACCATCGAAGGAAAGGCGGACAGAGCGGTGACTCCAAGCCGCCCCTTTATCCGGATCGTGTACAGACAAGGCGTAGGCTCCACGTGGTCAGACTGCAGCCGGACCCAGTGAGAACGCAACGCCGGGATCTGGTGATTGCGCGCGCCGGGCGCTATGTCGGCGATGCTCGCGAGCGCCCGGCTGCGAGGACCCTAAGCTCACGCGCCCGTTGGACCGCGGAAGAGCGATCACGCGCGTCGAGCTTTGAGTAGATGTTGCGGATGTGCGTGTTGACCGTGTTGATGGAGACGTAGAGTTCCCGCGCGATCTCGGGCCGCGTCAGGTTTGTGGGCAGATACCGTAGTACGCGGAGTTCGCTCTTGCTGAGCTCCTCCGGTTGCGACAGGCGCTCACGATCGAGCGTGGGGGCCGGTTCGCCTCGCAGCAGGTCGACGATGTCGGCGAGAAGGGCGCCATGAGCCGTTTCGTGCCGCGGAAGCACGTCGAGTAGCGCCCGGGCGTCGGTCATCGCAAACGGGAACATCAGCCGGTCTGGCTCGGCGGCAGCGAGCGCGGCCTCGGTCGCGGTAGCGGCGGCGTTTCGATCCCTCAGGTGTAAGTGCGCGATGCCGGCGAGCAGATGCGTTTCAACGAGCGTAAACGCGGGGCCAGTCGCGGGCTCGACCGCTGGAACGTCTCGAAGCACGTCCAACGCACCGGTAGGGTCTCCCTCCGCCAGGCAGATCACTGCGCGCGCGTTGTAAATGAAACCCGTCCCCGTCTGATCGGGTTCGACAGATCCGTTTAGCGTTTCGCGCGCCTCATCCGGCATCCCGAGCCGAGCCTGGGTGGCCGCAAGCCACGCGACGACCGGCGTCGCGAGGGCATGCACACCTGTCAGCAGCGACTGCGCCCGCGCTCCAGCAGCGAATGCTTCGAGCGCCGCTTGATGCTGCCCGCGAGCGGCGTGTAGCTGGCCCGTCACCATGTGCAGCATCACCGCGGCGGCCGGGTCAATTTGTGGCTCGGCGACCTCCCAGGCGCGGCGCAGCGCGCGCTCTCCTTCGTCGAGCTCTCCCATCCAGATCGCCCAGAAGGCAACCGCCCCGAGCGCGGGCGCGAGTATCGGCCGATCGCCCAAGCCATGGCGTTCGGCCAGGGCCACCGCCTGACGCCCCCGTTCGCGCGCACTCGCGAGCGAGACGAGCGGCGTCGGGAAAACCTGGTGAGCGCGACACGCGACCTCGAGGTACGGCCAGCCGATCGCCTGCGCGAGCGCGGCGCCCTCGGAAAGGTGCCGCTCGGCATCGTCGAATCGCCGAGACCACGTTTCGACGATCCCGAGATTGAGCAGCGCAACCGCCCGAAGCTCGCTACCCGCGTGATCGTTCGATTCGTCGGAAATCGAAGCGTCGAGCAGGCTCACCTGGTCCATCACCTCGCTGAACCGACCGCTGCGCCGTGCCAGCGCCAACCGCAGAGACGCGACGGCCACCGCGAGACGCCGGCGGCGAGCCGGCGGCGCGCTCCGAATGTGGGATTCGGCCATCTCTAACTGAGCGGCCGCTTCCTCCAATCGCCCGTGGTTCAGCTCGCTTGCCGCGTGGGCTAGCGCTAGGTCAGGATGATCTGCCGATGCGCCCTCAGGAAACGCCTGCAGCACCGCGTCGATCGTTCCCGCCTGTGCGTCTAGGACCCAACTGAACGAGTGGTCAGCGACGAGCCGGGCGGCATCAGGCCAGTCGCCGGCCGCGAGCGTGTGCCGCACGGCGTCCACGACCTCCCCGTGGTCAGCGAACCACTGTGCGGCCCTGCGATGCAGGTCTCCAAGCTCCTCGGCCAACGTCCGGCGGAGTTCCAGACGCAGGAAATCCGCCAGCAGCTGGTGGTAGCGAAACCACGTGCGCTGAGCATCGAGCGACACGACGAACGCGTTTGCGTCCTCCAGTTCCAGCAGCAACTGCTCCGAGCCTGAGCGGCCTGTAAGCAGGTCGGCGAGTTCACCGTTCACGCGATCGACGAGGGAGGTTCGCAACAGCATGCTCTGCACCTCGGTCGGTTGGCGTTCGAGCATCTCGGCCATCAGGTACTCCCCAATCGCGCGGTCGGTGCCCGAGAACTCAGCCACGAAACGCTCGGGATCCGAATGACTGGCGAGGGAGATCACGGCAAGGCGCAGGCCGGCAGCCCAACCTTCCGTGTGCCGGTGCAACGCGGCCACCCCGCCGTCGGACAAACCGATCCCGGACGCAGTCAGCAGTTCGCGCGTTTCGCTCTCAGTGAACCGTAGATCGCGAGCCCGGATCTCGGCGACCTCGTCGGCCAGCCTGAGACGGTGGAGCCTGATCGGCGGATCCCGGCGAGACGACAGCACAACGCGCGTGGAGCCTGGCAAGACCGCGAGCAATTGCTCGAGCTGAGCGAGGGCATCACCCGATCTCAGCTCGTGCAGGTCGTCGATGATCAGAACGACTGGTTCGACCTGGTCGGCAAGCTCCGAAAGGACTGTTTGGACCAGCTGGTCCGCGTCGAGTCCAGCCGGCACCGCAGGTTGCGCCTCAGGGTCGCTAGGGACTTGCGCGCTGCGGATCGCATCCAGGACGGCGGACCAAAACAACTGCGCGTCCTGTTGGTCTCGCTTGACGGGCACGAACGCGACGCGACGCCGGTTGGTCGAGCGGTCAGCCCATGCACGCAACAGCGAGGTCTTCCCACTTCCCGGCGCCGCCGACATGACCGTGACTCGCTTGGTTAGAGAACGATCCAGCACCCGGAGAACGTCTGCCCGGTCGAGTAGTCCCCGGACGACCGAGACGTCTCTCGAGGTCGCCTGCTCCGGGCGCCCCTCGCGCTGCGTGGTCGTCGAGCTCGTCGTGCCGTGCGCACGGTCGAGCGCTTCGATCAGGTTAGCCCGACGGTTGTTTGCACTTGAACCACCCCGCACGTTCGCCGCCGGCTCGTGGCCAACAGGGGCGAGCACCGCGAGCTGCGGTGCCGACGCACCGGAGTCCTCCCGGATCCTTGCGACGGCCGTCGCCCTGCCGCGGTGTTGTGCACGCGCGGCCATAGCTAATTTACGCCGGCGAGCCGGATCATGTTCACCCCGGCGACGAATCCTGAGTTGCCGGCAGTAGGCCTCTGGAGCATCGCATCACCCTCCTCTAGCCAATCGGGTGGACCTTCGGAACGTTTCAAGCCTCGAGCGAGGACGTCCCACTCTCGCACTGGATGGACCAGCCGTCATCGCGGTCACCGCCACTGTTGGCGTACCGGCTGGCGCGACAATCGGTCTTGCAGCTAGCTGGAACACCCATTCTCCGGTCCAGTCGAGCGCAGACGATTTTCCTGCTAGCGGCAATGCGCCGCCATCCAGGCACTGGGATGCTTTGACCGTGTCCAGGCGCTGCTTGATCGTCGACGACAATCAGGTGTATCTGAGCGAAGCGCGCGATCTCTTGCAGCGTCAGGGGATGAGAATCGTGGGGGTCGCTTCGAACAGCGGCGACGCGCTGGCCATTTGTGCGTCCGATCGTCCTGACGTCGCCCTGGTCGACGTCGATCTCGGCGCCGAAAGCGGCCTTGATGTCGCCCGCGCACTTGCGATGCGCGACGAGCCGGTGCCGGTCATCCTCATTTCGGCTTACGCCGAGAAGGACCTGCGCGAGCTTCTTGACGATAGCCCCGCCGTAGGGTTCCTACCGAAGTCGGTCGTTTCACGCGCCGTGATCGACGATCTGCTCGGTGATCGCCACGAGAATCGCCGAGCGTAGGTCCCGATGAGAGCCGTGCACGGGACGTGGCGCCTTGCCTGGATCGCGGTTCTGGTCGCGATCGCGGGGGCGGCGCTGGTCGGCTGCGGGGGCGGTGAGCATGTAGCCCGCGTGTCGACGCCGGGCGGTTCGATCAATGTCGCCCTCGTCGACACGCCGAATACGGAGGATCTCGCGCGCCTCACGCCGTCGCTGTTCACGGCCAGGACCCACATTACGGTGAATTACACGATTCTGGACGAGGACACCTTGCGCGACGTCGTCGACAACGACGTGTCGACCCGCGGGCGCCAATTCGATGTGGTGATGATCGGGCCGTACGAGGCGCCGCAGTACGGCAAGGACGGCTACATCACCGACCTCACGCCGATGGCCGCCTCTGACGGGGCCTACGAACTGGACGACATCATCCCGTCGATACGCACCGCGCTGTCGTACGACGGCAGGCTGTATGCGTCGCCGTTCTACGGGGAGTCATCGTTTCTGATGTACCGCAAGGACATCTTGCGGGCAGCCGGGATCAAGATGCCTGCGCACCCGACGTGGGACCAGGTCGCCGCCATTGCGCGCAAGATCAACCGACCGGGCATGGCGGGAATCTGCCTGCGCGGCGAGCCGGGCTGGGGAGTGCTCGGTGCGACGTTCACGACGGTGCTGAACACGTTCGGGGGAACGTGGTGGTCGGCGAAGCCGAACGGATCGGTGGATAAGGCGATGGTCGATCAGCCGGCGTTTCGGAAAGCGCTCCAGTTCTACGCCGACCTCGTGCGGGACGCGGGCGAGCCGAATGCCACCAGCGCGAGCTACAACCAGTGCCTCGCGCTCTACCTGAGCGGCAAAGTCGCGATGTGGTACGACGCGACGGTCGCGGCCGGCCTGCTCGAGGCCAACAACAGTGCCGTGAAAGGCAAGAACGGGTACGTCCCCGCGCCGGTCGAGCTGACCAGAGCCTCGGGATGGCTGTGGTCCTGGGCGCTAGCCATTCCCACAACCTCGAGCAAGAAGGACCTGGACTGGAAGTACATCGCCTGGGCCACGGGACCGCAGTACATCGAGGAGGCCGGGCCGAGGATCCCGGGCGGGTGGGCGGCGATCCCGCCAGGCACCCGCCGCTCGACCTACGAGATCCCGCAGTACAGGCAGGTCGCCCGCGCGTTCGCCAAACCAACGCTCGAGGCCATCGAATCCGCGCCGATCGACAATCCGGGCACGAGCAAGCGCCCCGGCAACCCGGGCATCCAATACGTCGGCATCCCCCAGTTCGAGAGCGTCGGGGACCAGTGCACCGAGCAGTTCGCCGCGGTGATTAGCGGCCGGGAGAAGCTCGATTCGGCGCTCGCGAACTGCCAGACCGTCGCCTCCGCCGCGGTCGGCGACTCTTAGTGTCGAAGCCCGCCTTGCCCCGGCGAGCGCGAAGCACCAGAATCGGTCCAAGGAGGTGTGCCCTTTGCGGCCCCGACAGATCGCACCGATAGCACTGGTCCTCGCACTGACCGTCGCTGGCTTCGTCATCGCCCGCGTACTGGCCGAGCACAGCGCGCGACGCGACGCGCAGCACCGGGCCGAGGTCGCCGCGGCGCGGATCCGTGACCGGGTTGCGCAGGCGGTGTCACTCACCGAGAGCCTGCGCCTGTTCATGGTGGACTCGGGCGGTACCGGCGTCACGAGCACGGAGTTCACGACGAACGCGTTCTGGTGGCTCAGCCCCGCCGACTTCCCAGCCGCGGCATGGGTCCAGAGGGTCCCGGCCTCACAGCGTGCGGCGTACGAGCAGCTCATTGGCCAGCCGATCGTGTCCCCCGACGCGGGATACAGCGCCGTTCCCATCGGATCGCGCTCGTATTACCTCCCGGCGACGCTGGTCTCCGGCTTTCCTCCGATGTCCGTGGCCGGGATCGACCTGAGCGGCGAGCCAGGAATGGCTACGGCCCTCGAGCGTGCGACACGCCTCAACGATGTGGCGGCGACCACTTTGGGGGGCGCGGTAGCCGGGACCCGCGGACTCTTCCTCCTCGCGCCGGCTCCGAATCTGATCGACGAGGTGCTCCGTCCCGGGTACGTGGTGCTCTTCGTCCCAGACGCGACGCTGCTCGCCGCCGGCACGTCAAGCGCTCAGCTCGCGATCGGCGGGGCCACCACGGGAAGTGTCGACGCCGGGAACACGGTTCGAGAGACGTTCCAGCAGGCAGGACAGCGATTCGCCGTCCTCGTACCGCAGCAATCGCCGCAGGGAACCGCCGAAGCGCTGCCTTGGATCATCCTTGCCGTCGGGCTCGTCCTTGCCGGCTTTGCCGGAGCGCTCGGCCTGAATGCCGGACGGCGGGCCCAAGCGCAGGCCGAAGCGGACCGCATCTTCAACCTGTCCTCCGACCTGATCGCGGTCGCAGACTTCAACGGACGCTTCACGCGCGTGAACCCTGCATTCGAGCGAACCCTGGGCTTTACAAGTGAGGAGTTGCGTTCCCGGCCGTACGTTGAGTTCGTACATCCTGACGACCGACCGAAAACCCTTCGAGCGACAGAGGAGCTGGCGCAAGGGCGCGAAGTGATCGAGTTCGAGAACCGCTATCTGCGTGAGGACGGTTCGGTGCGCTGGCTGCAGTGGAGCGCCCGCTCCGCGCCGGGCGAGGCGGTGATCTACGCCGCAGCGCGCGACGTCACGGAACGCAAGCAGCTCGAAGAGCAGCAAGCGGCGCTGCGGCGCGTGGCCACCGCCGTCGCGCGGGGTGGATCACCGGAGGACGTCTTCGGCGCAACGGTTGCTGAGCTGCACGCGGTCGTGGCCGCGCACTTCACCGCTCTGATGCGCTACGAAGCTGACGGCTCCGGCACGCTGTTGGCGACGCTCGGCGAAGGCGGGTTCGAGGTGGGTTCGCGGATCCGGCTATTCGGCGAGAGCGCGACGGTGGAGGTGCTGCGCACGGGACGCACCGCTCGCATCGACAGTTACGAGCACGCCTCGGGCCCGATTTCCGAGCAGTTGCGCGCCAGCGGTCTTAGTTCAGGCGTCGCCGCACCAATCGTCGTCGAAGGACGACTTTGGGGCGTGATGGCCTGCGCCTGGACTGTTGGCCCGCCCCCGCGAGACGCAGAGGCCCGCGTGGCACAGTTCACCGACCTCGTGGGGACCGCCATCGCGAATGCGGAGAGTCGCGCTGAGCTGCTTGCCTCAAGGGCACGTATCGTCACGACCGCTGACCAAACGCGGAGACGGATCGAGCGGGACCTCCATGACGGGGCGCAGCAGCGGCTCGTCACCCTGACGATGAAGTTGCGCGCACTCGATGCGGTAACGGCGCCACAAGGTGAAGCCCTCGGTAGGGACGTCGAAGAGATCGCAGCCGGCCTTGACGATGTGCTCGATGACCTGCGCGAGACCGCCAGGGGCTTGCACCCCGTGATCCTGTCTCGAGGCGGGTTGGCGCCGGCGCTCAAGGCCCTCGGACGCCGATCGCCCGTCCCCGTGGAGCTCGACGTGCGGGCACAGGAGCGCCTACCTGAACCGGTCGAGGTGGCGGCCTACTATGTAGTCGCGGAGGCACTGACTAATGCGGCCAAGCACGCGCACGCGACGTTCGTGAGAGTCGAGGCCGAAGTAGTCGACGGCGATCTCCTCGTCTCGGTGCAAGACGACGGAGTGGGCGGTGCCGATCCTGCCCGGGGGTCCGGCCTCGTAGGGCTCACCGACCGCGTCGAGGCACTGGGTGGGAAGCTCACCTTGCACAGCCCTTTAGGCGGTGGGACGACGTTGCAAATCAACCTTCCGCCATCCGGCCGACCCACCGACGTCACCGACACCGCTGGTTGGGCTCGTTAGCGTGAGTCGAGAAATGTGAGGACAGCGAGCACCCGACGGTGATCGTCGGGCGTCTCCGCGAGGCGTAGCTTCGAAAGGATGCTGCGCACGTGCTTCTCGACCGTGCCCTCGGTGACCCACAGCCGCTTCGCGATCCCCGCGTTCGAGGCTCCCTCAGCCATCAGTGCCAAGACCTCACGCTCGCGCCCCGTCAATCGCTCGAGCCGGTCCTCCCGGTGGCGTACGCCTACCAGTTCCTGCACGATCGCAGGATCGACCACAGAGCCGCCGTGGATTACGCGATCGACTGACTCGATGAAATCGTCGACCTTGGTGACCCGGCTCTTCAACACATACCCGATGCCTTGCCCGGTTGCCAGGAGTTCCATGGCCTCGGCGGCTTCGGCGTGCGCCGACAGCACCAGGATTCCGATCTCGGGTAGCTCTCGCCTGATCACCCGAGCCGCGTCGAGGCCTTCAGTCTCCTGCCTCGGCGGCATCCGGATATCGATGATCGCGAGGTCGGGCTCCTGATCGCGAACGACCCGCAGCAGCTCGGCCGCGTCCCCCGCCTGGCCCGCGACTTCGAACCCGGAGCGCTCCAGCAAGCCCGCGAGGCCCTCTCGCAGCAGGACGTCATCATCCGCCACCACGATTCGCCGTTTGGCGCGGCCGGCGCTCAGTTCTGTACTTCGCGGGACGGCTGCCGGCGGCCCGGACCTCCCTGTCGCGGACATCGTGGTCCACCCGGCGACGGCAGTGGTGTCCGTCGCGGGGCTCACGGGTGAACCTGCGAGCCGTAGCCGAGGTCGAGGCGCATCGATTGCATGACATGGGACGTCGTGTTGGCCGTGAACACGTCGGCGGCCGCGAGAACACCGGTGTATTTCTGGATGACCGGGACTGCGGCGACGGTCGTAATCGCGTCCAGATAGCTCCTCAAGGCGGACAACGTGTTCCCGCCGTCCTTGACGAAATACGGACTCGGATCGACGGTCTGCAGCGCATTCCGTGAGCTGTTCGCGATGTCAGCGATGTATTGCCGGTGCATTGCGACGTCATCGCGAGTCCCGAGGCGGCCCATGTGGCCGCCGATGAAATGCTTCCACGGGTAGGTGAGCGCGGTATCCGGGGCCTCGATGTAGCCGGGCACGTCTTCGGCAAGGCTGCTGTGGCAGACAGGCACCCAGCCTGGGCTGACGACGTCGACGAGCATGAGCGCGTCGTGGTCGGGCAGGTGGATGAAGATGTTGTCGGACGAGTGATTGCAGCCGTGCCAGGCCAGGTCGATCCGCTCGCCTCCAATCTCGAGCGTTCGGTGGTCCCGGAAGGTCTGTTCTGGTGCAGGCCTCGCGAGATCGTCGTCACGAAGCAGTAGCCTCCGCGTCTCCTCGTGCCCGATGCGAGTGATGCTCCGGCCGAACAGCGACGACGCGCCGACGTGATCGGCGTGGTGGTGGGAGTAGATGAGGTGCGTCACCTTGTTGCTGACGCGATTCGCGGCGGCGATCTCATCCACAGCCCGCTGGATGTTGTGACCGATGCTGGGTGGCGCATCGAACAACACGACACCGTCGGGAGTCGTCAGGAACGCGGACTGGTACATCCCGTCCGTGATCCAGTAGAGGTTCCCCTCGACCCGTCCGACGTAGTACCCCTTCTCGTTGACCGCGGGCCCGAGCGCCGGTCGCGGGATCTGTGCGCACTCCGGACGCGCATCGGCGCTACTCGCGCCCGTCTGGGCGAACGCCTCGGTCCCGGCGTTAGCTCGGCTGCCCAATGCTTCCGTGTCGTCGCTCTCCACCACCATAGGATCGTGACGCCGAACGCAGGTATTCGCATCCTTGGATCCTTAGTCGTGACCCGAGTGCTTTAGTCGTGACCGGAGCGTCTCTCTCAGTCATCCTTAGGCGCAATGAGTGGAGCGTCATCACCGGGTCTATTGTCAGGAGGGCGGTTGCTCGGCCGGGACCGCGAGCGCGAGGCGCTCGGTCGGCTGCTGGACGGCGTGCGCGGCGGCCGCGGGGGCGTATTGTTGGTGCACGGCGAGGCCGGCGTCGGCAAAACCGCGCTGCTCGGGTACGCGACTGAGGCTGCGCGCGAGTTTCGGATCGCTCGGACGTCCGGGGTCGAGGAAGAGATGGAGCTCCCGTTCGCAGCGGCTCAGCAGCTGTGTTCGCCGTTCTTAGACCTAGTGGAGCGGCTGCCGCAGCCCCAGCGCGAGGCGCTCGGCGTCGCGTTCGGATTGATCAAAGAGCCCGCCCACCCGGCGCCGAATCCGTTCCTGGTCGGGCTGGCGGTCCTCGGCCTATTGGCCGAAGCCGCCGAGTGTCAGCCACTCCTTGCGACCGTTGATGATGCCCAGTGGCTCGATACCGCGTCTGCGCGGACTCTGGCCTTCGTGGCCCGCCGTCTCTTGGCGGAAAAGATCGCGCTCGTGGTCGCGACGCGAGAGCCGGGCGACGCCCTCGCCGGGTTACCGGAGCTCGCTGTCGGCCCATTGGGCCGTGGTGATGCGCGGGCGCTGTTGGAGTCGGTGTTGCCGGCTCGGCTCGACGAGCCCGTGCTGGAACGGATCGTCGCCGAGACGCGAGGCAATCCGCTCGCCCTGCTGGAGTTGCCGAGAGGGTTGACGCCGGCGCAGCTTGCGGGCGGGTTTGGCTTGCCGGCGGCGGTACCCGTGGCTGCGAGCATCGAGGAGAACTTCACGCGACGGCTGGCCAATCTTCCAGGTGATGCGCGACGCCTGTTGCTCGTGGCCGCGGCGGACCCGGTCGGCGACACGGCACTCGTTTGGCGGGCGGCGCAGCAGCTCGGAATCCCCGAATCAGCTGCGGAGACGTTGCGAGCGGAAGGGCTGATGGAGCTGGGTGCCCGAGTGGTTTTCCGTCATCCACTGGTGCGCTCGGCTGTGTATCGGGCAGCGGGACTGAACGAGCGTCGCGAGGTCCACCGCGCCCTCGCCGAGGTGACCGATCCCGAAATCGACCCCGACCGCCGGGCGTGGCACCGTGCGCAGGCGGCGTCCATGCCCGACGAGGATGTCGCCGCAGAGCTCGAGCGCTCGGCTTGGCGAGCGCAGGCGCGGGGCGGATTCGCGGCCGTCGCGGCGTTCCTCGAGCGTGCTGCCGCGCTTACACCCGAGCCCAAGCACCGCGCCCAGCGCCTGCTCGCCGCCGTCGGCGCGAAGCGCGACGCCGGCGACCCGGAGGCTGCGGTAGGGCTGTTGGCAGCCGTCCAGGACGGTGCGCTCGACGAGCTCGGGCGCGCCCGGGTCGACCTTCTGCGAGCCCAGATCGCGTTGGAGCAGCGACGCGGCGACGAAGCCGGCCGCCTGTTTTTGAGCGCCGCGAGCCGCCTCGAACCACTCGACCCGGAGCTCGCCCGCGAGACGTACCTCGAGGCCCTTGGGGGCGCCATGGCCAGCGACATTGAGGTCGCCGGCGGCGCGCCGACGGTCGCGGCTGCCGCGCGGGCGGCGCCGCACGGCGCGATGCCGCCGCGGACGGCTGACGTGGTCCTCGACGCATTCGCGATCCGACTGACCGACGGATACGCCGCCGCCGTACCGACACTCGCTCGCGCTCTCGAGCTTCTGCTCGCGACCGACGCCTCCGACGGAGACGTCAGTCGGTGGCTCTCGGTCTCCACCACCAGGAACGACGACGTCGTTGCCCATGAGATGTGGGACGCCGAAGCCTCGCATCGCCTCGCCGCTCGACGAGTGCAGGTCGCGCGCGACGAAGGCGCACTCGTGCACTTGCAGTTCGCGCTCAGCTTCCTGGCCAGAAGCCACATGCTCGCCGGCGAGTTGACCGCGGCCGCTTTGATGCTCGACGAAGCCCGCTCGATCGCCGAGGCAACCGGGAATCCGCCACTCGTGAACGCCCCGATGATTCTCGCTGCCTGGCGCGGCGACGAGGCGCAGGCGTCTGAGCTGATCCAAGCCGGCGCCGAGGAGGCGGCCAGACGGCGATGGACGTCCAACGCCTACGCGAGATCGGTGCTCTACAACGGCCTCGGCCGGCACGAGGACGCTCGCGATGCCGCTTGGGAGGCGTTCCAACCCGATCCGATCGGATACGGCGTGTATTTGGTGCCCGAGCTGACCGAGGCTGCATCCAGGACCGCTGATCGAGCGCTACTCGAGTACGCCCTTGAGTGGCTCTCGGAGCGAACCCGCGTCATCAGCTCCGGGTGGGCGAGTGGAATCGAAGCGCGTGTCCGCGCACTGCTGAGCGAGGGCGAGGTCGCGGACAGTCTGTACCGCGAGTCGATCGACCACCTCTCCGGTACCCGCGTGCGAGTCGAGCTCGTCCGGACACACCTTCTTTACGGCGAGTGGCTGCGCCGGGAACGCCGCCGCCTCGACGCCCGGAAGCATCTGCGTACCGCGCTTGAGGCATTCACCAGCATGGGCGCCGACGCGTTCGCGAGCCGCGCCGAACGCGAGCTGCTGGCGACGGGTGAGCATGCCCGCAAGCGGACGGCGGATACGCTGGACCAGCTCACCCCTCAGGAGGCCCAAATCGCGCGTCTTGCGGCAGAGGGCGAGACCAACCGGGAGATCGCCGCCCGGTTGTTCATCAGCCCGAGCACCGTCGAGTACCACCTCCGCAAGGCATTCCGCAAGCTCGACGTTAAGTCGCGCGTACAGCTCGAAGACCGACTGTCTTAACCCCCACCGGTCGGCGAGGCGGTCGGCACCACGACGTGGCCGCGAAGGGTGGTGGGGGTGGGAGCCCGATTTCCAGACGCCCCACCACGTCTACGCGGCCAGGTCAGGGCGCCGGCCACGCCCGCGGCCGAAATCGTGACCGCGATCGCCACTCCGAACGCGATCCGGATCGCATGATTCGTCGCGAACGCGTATCTGTCAACGGCGAGAAACCCGCCCGCGGTGGCGGCCGTCAGGGTCATCGCCCAGTACCCCATACGTGTCATCTGTGCGTACTAGGTACGTCGATTCTGTTGTTGTGAAGGTGCGAGCGCTGCACCCATCGCCCGAGGTCGGCGACCGCCTCGGCGTATGCCGCGGCTGTCTTCTGCTCCTGGTCGAGCGTGGCGGTGTACGCGGCGAACCGCACGGCACGCTCGGCGGCGGGCGCGAACGACCATCGCGCGTACGCCTCTGCGACCGCTCGAGCGCTCTCACGCCAGTCGACGTAGCTCTCGAGCAGATCGTCCAACAGCATCGCCTCGCGCCGCGAGGAAGTGTCCGTGTGTCCTGCTTCGGGTTGATCGCGTGCAGTTCGCATGGGCTCATGGTCGGCGCGCGCAGGGTGACCCGTCATCGCCTCGATCCGACGAGTTGACGGGACCCGACTACCCATACCGAGCTCCTCACGCGCCATGCCGCGCGCCGGCGAACGCCCGAATCGCCAAAACCGTGCGAGGCGCGCTCACCTGCCCAGGGCTGACGCTTCAACACAGGACGGCAACGAAGAGAGGCTCGAATGTCGAAGCACCTCAGACTCAGACGAAGCTGGCGGCGCGCTCGCCGCCTCTCATCGCCGGTTCCGGCGTTATCGGCGCTCGCCTCGGGATGTTCACCGTGCAGTTGGTTGGTCAGGGCGTGTCGGGCTGGCTACCACTGAATCACCTGAATCTGGCGATGACACATCACCCGCGCGGTCGCCACGATTCAGCTGCGGGTCCTCGTCCCGAAGCAAGGTACTTGAGGGAGCTCATGAAGCCCTTCATGCCGGCGTCAATTCGGACGGCAGCCCGCGGCTCAGCTCGTCGCGGCCCTTGGCGCGGCCGCCTGGCCGCGGGGGCGTGGCCAGTTGACGCACGTCCCGCTACCGTCGCAATAGGGTGCGTTGGCGGTGCTGCCGCAAGAGCAGAGAGCGGCGCGGGTCTCGTGTTCGTCGACGCCCGCCCCGGTTACGTGTAACTCACCGCGCAGGAGAACCGGGCCACCCGGCATTGCGGTCACCTCGGTCGGCCTGCTTGGCGTCTCGCTTGTCGAGGTGATCGGGTGGGTGCGGAGCGCACCGGTTGGGCAGCGCGCTACGACGTCCACGACGTCGTCGGGATCGGCGGCGTCGGGCAGGATCCACGGTCGCCGACCGAGGTCGAAGACGGCCGGCAGTCCACGAAGACATTCGGCCGCGTGTCGGCACCGTGCGCCGTCGAAGCTCACCTCGACGGCCTCGCCGTGATACCGCTTGCGCGTGGCCGTCGGAGGCGTGCTCTCAGACATCGGCCGCAAGCTCGAAGGCATCACGCATGTCGCCCGGCACCAGGTCGAGGTACTCCGCGCGGTGCCCGGCGATGTAGCCACGCACGAAGGGGCAGAACGGCAGCACCGCCAGACCTTCCGAGCGAGCGTCCGAGAGGGCCGTCTGGACCAGTCGGCTGGCCAGCCCCTGCCCCTCGAACCGCGGATCGATCAGCGTGTGCGTGAAAGCGATCAGCCCCGGTCGGCGGCGATACTCGGTAAAGCCCGCAAGCTCGCCGTCGGCCCGGATCTCAAAGCGAGACCGCTCGGGCACATCGAGCACGCGCACATTTGCAGCGGTCGGGACAGACATTGGTCGCCACTACAGATGATGCCACGCGGCGTCTACGGTCATACGAGCTGGACGATCGGGGAGCCCGAGGACAGTCTCGGAGGTCGGGGGTAGCGTTCTCGGACCCAGTTCCTGCATCAGGCGATTCCGTGATCTGGACTGCGCCGGCCGTGCGGGAGCTGCGGCCGAAATCACCACCATCCGGCGAGGACGGTTCACCTGAGCCGGGGCAATCCTGCGCCCACGCCGTTCACGCATTGGAGGACTGACCGTGTCGCATGCCTGCGTCCTAGCTGAATATGGGTCCCCTGATGTTCTTAGGTGGAGCGAGGTTTCGACGCCGGAACCGTCCGGGACGCAGATCCGGATCAAGGTTCGTGTCTCTGGCGTTGGGCCCACGGATCTGAAGATCCGCCGCGGCGACCTCAAGGGCGTCTTCCCTGTGCCGGAGCCTGCGATCCTTGGATTCGAGACCGCCGGGGTCGTTGACGCCATCGGTGGCGAAGTCAGCGGCGTAGCGCTCGGAGACGAGGTGGCTGCTTGGCTGCCGTCGCTCGGTGGGTACGGCGAGTACGCACTCGCCGCAGCGTGGACCCCCAAGCCGCCTCAGGTGGCCTGGAACGACGCCGGTGCGCTACCCGCGTCGGTTGAGGCCGCCGTTGGGGTGCTGCGCCAGCTCGACGTGGCAGAAGGAGAGACCCTCTTGATCCTGGGCGCGGGTGGATCGGTCGGGATCATCGCCACGCAGCTGGCAATTCGGAAGGGGCTTAGGGTTATCGGGGCGGTCGGCGCGCGAGACGAGGCGCTCACCCGAGAGCTCGGTGCCACGCCGGTCCGTTACGGGAACGACCTCCTCTCCAGCGTGCGAGAGGTCGCAGACCGAGTCGATGCGACCTTCGACGCGGCGGGCAAGGGCGGACTTGCAGACGCGATCACGCTCACTGGCGGCTCCGACCGGGTGATCACGCTGGCGGACGAGCGCGCGGCGGAGCTCGACGTTCAATTCTCGGTAGCCACGCCGGATCGGGCTCCGGACGCGCTCGGGATCGGAATGGAGCTGCTCGCCTCCCGCGAGCTGCGCCTGCGATCGCAGCAGTCCCTACCGATGTCGGCGGCGGCCGAAGCCCACCGGCTCCTTGAGAACGGACACGCTCACTGCAAGCTGCTCCTGACGACCGGCGCAGAGCTCGCGGAGGTCGCGAAGTGACAACGACTAGGTTGGAACAGTCAGTGAATGGCGCGGATCCGCGCCGTTCTGCGGGTAGCCGCCCCCACCGGCGTGGATTCTGGGTGGTGGCGTTCGCGTGTATCGCCGCGCTGCTCATCGCCGGGCATCTGTCCGATTTGTACGGGCGCCGGCGTCTCCTGCTCCCGGCGGTCGTTATCTCGATCGTGAGCGCGCTCGTGTTCATAGCGTGGAAGAGCCTCGCGGGCCTGCTCGCCGGACGGTTGATCAACGGAATTTCGATCGGGATCGTCGCTTCGACGGCAACGGCATACCTCGCAGAGCTGCACGCAATCGGCCGACCTCAGGCAACGGCGCGAAAGGCCCAGCTCACCGCGTCGGCCGTCAACATCGGCGGGCTAGCACTGGGCGCCCTGGTAGCGGGGGTCTCGCGCAATGGGTAGCGCACCCGCTCACGGTGCCGTACCTGGTGTTCCTCGGAGCACTTCTGCCCGGTGCGATCGGGGTCGCGCTCACTCCGGAGACGCGCGGGGCCCCGAAACCCCTCCCGCGCTATCGCCCGCAGCGTCTCTCGATACCGCCGGCAGCGCGGGGTCGGTACTTCGCCGCGGCTCTGAGCACGTTCGTGGCGTTCGCTGCCAACGGCCTGTTCGCCGGGCTCGCCGGGCTGTTCCTGGCCGTCACCCTTCACCACCCGTCCCTCGCGCTCGCGGGCGCCGTCGTGTGCGGGATGTTCGGCGCGGGCGTCGCCGCGCAATTCCTCACCGTAACCTGGTCGGTCACCCGGGACCTCCAGGCAGGCATGGGCACGATGGTCGTCGGAGTCGCACTCGCGGTCCTGGCGATATGGCTGCACCCACCATCGCTGGGTCTGTTCATCGCCGGGGGCGTCCTGATCGGTGCGGGATCAGGTGCGATCTTCAAGGGCGCGGTCGGGACGGTCATGAGCATCTCGCCGCCAGAACGCATCGCCGAGTCGCTCACAGGCGTGTTTCTGTCCGCGTATGTCGGTATCTCGTTGCCCGTCGTGGGCGCCGGGATAACGCTCGCACGCCACGTCACACCGAAGGTCACGATCCTCAGCTTCGCGATTGCCGTCACGCTCGGGATCGCCGCCTCCGCGATCAAGCTCCTAGCTCGCACGACGCCCGCTCCCGTCGGGCCAACGGCTGCGGCCCTCGTGCCGATCGCCAACGACGATGCCCCCAGCCGCGGCCCGATTCCCACATGAATCGCCCGCCGGCAGCTCAACACAAAACACACAAACAAGGAGACCAAGTGTCCGACAACCCAAACGAAATCACCATCGAGAACTCGGTCCTGGTTCTCGTCGATCACCAGCCGTGGGTCGCGTTCGCGGTCAAATCGATCGACGCCGGGCTGCTCAGCAATAATCTCGCCGGCCTCGCGGCCAGCGCAAATGTCCTCGACGTTCCGATCGTTCTCACGACCGTGGGGGCAAGAGGCGGACCGCTCAAGGACCCTCCCGTGAAGGCCATCGCCGACGTCATCCCAGACGTGACGCCGATCGATCGAGTCTCAACGAACGCCTGGGAGGACATCCGTGAAGCCGTCGCGGCAACCGGCCGCAAGGTATTACTGATCGCCGGCCTGTGGACAGAGGTCTGCCTCGCTCAAACCGCGATCTCCGCGATGGCAGAGGGATACCGCGTCTTCTTCATCAGCGACTGCTCAGGCGGCATCACCGAAGAGGCTCACAAGGACGCCAAAGACCGGCTCGTGCAAGCCGGCGCGACACCCATCAACTGGATCGCGGTCCTCTGCGAATGGACGCCCGACTACACGAGCGACGAGCGCCAGCGCGTGATCCCGCCCATCATGAAATACGGCTCCATGGTCGGCCTCTCCATGGAATACATCGTCGCGCAGCTTGAACTGGCCGCGCAGCCTGGCTAGAAACGACCTAGGCCCAACTCACATGACCGAGAACCAGCACGTGGCTGCTTCCGCCGCCACGACAACAAGAAGGAGAAAGACATTGTCCGCCACCCGAGGCCGAACCGGTCGAGGTGTGAGATGACCATGAGCGACGATGCACGGATCCGCGAGCTGCTGCTGCTCAATCTCTTCGTGGTGTTCAGCGAACGCGATCCCGAGCGCCGCCTGAAGGCGATCGCCGCCAACTACACCGAGGACGTGATCTGGTCAGACCCCGACGCGACGACGCATGGCCACGAGGCACTAAACGAGCGCGCCCAGCAGGTGCTGGATGGCACGCCCGATTTTGTATTCACCGCGGCGGGGCCGGTCCTCGTGCTCCGCGATCTGGGCCAGCTTGCCTTCAACCTGGGAGTGCCTGAGCAGCCGCCTGCGGTCAGTGGCTACGACGTCGCGCTAGTACGCGATGGACGGATCGCCGTGTTGTACACGCTGTTGAACGCCGGGGCGTGACCGCCCGAGGCGCGTATGTCGGAGCACCTGGGACCAAGGCGAAACTGCTGGATCACCGGGATCCAGTGATGACGGATCACCAGCGCGCCGGTGACGATGCGATGGCAGGCGATCGACCCCAGGAGAACGAGTTCATGTCCGATATCGGCAACGGGCGCGCCGGGCGCGCCGACGTAGTCATCGTAGGTGGAGGCTCAGCAGGTGCTGTCCTCGCTACTCGACTGAGCGAGAATCCGACGCGCTCGGTCCTGCTGCTTGAGGCAGGCAGGGCCTACGGCGTCGACGGTTATCCAGACGACCTGCGGGACGCCGCACGCGTGCCGGCCAATCCCGAGCACGAATGGGGGTTCACCGCTCGCGGTGGAGCTGCCGCTCCGGAGATCGACGCCGCGCGGGCGAAGGTGCTCGGCGGCTGCTCGGCCCACAACGCCACGGTGGCGATGCGCGCGCGACCGAGCGACATCCGTGATTGGCAACGCCATGGCCTTGACGATTGGACGACCGAGGACGTCTATGACACCTACCTGGAGATGGAGAACACGCCGGACGGTGATGACAGCTACCACGGCCGCACGGGACCGTTCCCGATACGACAGCTGAAGTACGGCGATCTGACCACCTCGTTGCGCGGGTTCATCGACGCGACCGCGGCGGAGGGGTTCTCCAGGGTCGGGGATTTCAACGGGCCGAATCCGAGCGGCGTCGGGGGGTACCCGGTCAACGTCATCGACAGCGTGCGTCAGAACACCGGCCTCGTCTATCTCACCGACGAGGTCCGCAACCGGCCGAACCTCAAGATCTCGGGCGATGTGCTCGTGGACCGCGTTCTGTTCGACGGGCATCGTGCGACCGGGGTGGTCACGGCCGGCGGCGCAGAGATCCCGGCGGGCGAGGTGATCCTCTCCGCGGGGTCGTACGGGACCCCGGCGATCCTGCTGCGCTCGGGCGTCGGCCCCGCGGCTGATCTGGCGAACCTCGGCATCGACGTAGTGGCAGATCTTCCCGTCGGGCAACACCTGCAAGACCAGCCCTTCTACTACAACGCGTACGCCCTGAAAACGGACGCGCTCGACATGCGGCCGGCCGTCGGCGCCCTGCTCTGGGCGCAGTCCAGCGAAGCCCGCGGGGATGAACTGGACATCCACATTGCAGTGACGCACCTGATCCCACCCGAGTACAGCCCGACCGGCGGCGCGATCTCCCTGAGCGTCGCCGTCGTCAAGCCCGATTCTCGCGGAACCCTCACCCTACGTAGCCGCGACCCGCGCGAGCAGCCTGAGATCGACTGCAACTTCCTGGCGCAGGACAGGGACGCGCGCCGAATGCTCGAAGGGGTGAAGCTGGCCCGCAAGATCGGCCGCAACCCCGCGCTGGCTCGGTTTCTCGAACTCGAGATCTTGCCCGGCGACGGAGTCGCGGACGGCGAGCTCGCAGGGGTGATCGCTTCTAACCTGGCTTCCTACGGCCATCCGGTCGCAACGGCGCCGATGGGCGGTCCAGAAGACCCGTGGGCGGTCGTTGACTCGCATGGCGCCGTCAAGGGAGTCGGCGGACTTCGTGTCGTCGACGCATCGATCATGCCGGTCGTTGTATCGGTGGCTCTGAACCCAACGACGATCATGATCGCCGAGCGGATCGCGAAGGTCGTATATGCAGGCCAGCCCGGGATTAGCCATCGCGGAGTTCAAGCGGCTCCTACCGCCTGAGCGCCGGACGAAGTAGGCAAGCCCGTTGAAAATTACGGCACGCCACCGTCTAGCCGGAAATGATCATGCCGCTGAATGCCAACCCGCGACCTAACCCAGGGGGTTTCAAACCGTGAAAGTCGCGCTCACCGGTGCGACCGGATTCATCGGATCGCACATCCTCACCGAGCTGCACGGGCACGGCCATGAGGTGACAGCGCTCGTCCGCGACCGCAACCAGGCCGACGGCGTCGCCGCAGCCGGGGCTACGCCGATCGTGGTCGACCTCTACGAACGCCCGAGCGTCGCGCGCCTGCTCAGGGGTGCAGACGCAGCCATCCACACCGCCACCCCGGGCGACGAAACGGCCGCGAACCTGGACGCAGCTCTGGCCGATGCGGCGATTGAGGCATTCAGCGGTACCGGCAAGCCCTACCTCCACATCAGCGGAATGTGGATCTACGGAGACAACACGTCGATCACCGAGTCGTCCCCGCTCAATCCGCCCCCGATGGTGGCTTGGAAGGAGCCGATCGAGCGACGCGTGCTCGACACCGAAGGGATGCGCGGCGTCGTGATCGTCTCAAGCACCGCCTACGGTGACGCCGGCGGGGGGATCCCCGGCCTCCTGCTCGGCTCGCCCCGAGATGAGGACGGCAACCTGATCATGCTCGGTACCGGCCGGCAGCATTGGTCGACCGTCCACGTGGCGGACCTCGCGGGCTTCTTCCGGCGCGTGCTTGAGCTCGACTCCGCTCGCGGCCGATACGTCATCGGCGACGGCCTGAATCCGACGCTTGCCGAGCTGACCGAGGCAGCCGCAGTCGCAGCCGGGGCCCCCGGCGCGGTGCCGGGTTCCGCCGAGGAGGCTCGCGCGCGCCTGGGCGACCACTTCGCCGAAGTGCTGCTGCTCGACCAGGGCACGCGCGCGGCCAGGGCTCGGGATCAGCTCGGCTGGAAGCCGACGCATCCCGGACTTGTCGATGAGTTCCGGGACGGCAGCTACAGGCAGCAGCTGACGCACGGGTGACGAAAATGAGCCCCATCGTCGACATTCACCATCACGTCATTCCCGACTTCTACTGGGAGGCCTCGAACGAGGACGGGAACGTCGCGGGCGGCATCAACCCCCCGCGCTGGAGCCTCGACGGCGCGATCGCGTACCTCGACGAGGCGGGGATCGATGTCGCTGTCCCGTCGATCAGTACGCCGGGCGTCCACCTCGGTGACGATGCCGCCGCGCGGACGCTCGCGCGTCGGGTGAACGAGTATCTCGCGGACATCAAGCGGAACCGTCCGGACCGCTTCGGCGGATTCGCCGCGGTTCCGCTACCGGACGTCGACGGGTCGCTTGAACAGATCGAGTACGCGTTCGACGTGCTCGGATTAGACGGGGTCTCGTTGATGACGAACGCCGGCGGTAGCTATCTCGGTGACAGCCGCTTCGACGCGGTCTTCGCGGAATTTCAGCGGCGTCGCGCCGTCGTGTTCGTTCATCCCACCGCATCGCCCGATCCGATCGCGCATACCCTCGGCCTCCCTGACACGCTCCTCGACTACCCCGTCGACACGTCACGCGCGATCGCGAAGCTCCATTACAGCAACACGTTCGCGCGAACGCCGGACGTGAAGTATGTGTTCGTCCACGCCGGCGGTGCGATCCCGTTTCTCGCCGGTCGCTTTGCGATCGTCGATGAGATGGACGTCATCCCGGGAGCGCATGAGCGCGGAGCGTTCGCGGATGCCCTCTCCCGCCTCTACTGGGACACCGCCTCAGCGTTCAGTGACCCGGTGCTACACATGCTCCGAGCGGTCACTGGGGTCGGAAACGTGGTGTTCGGCACCGATTACCCGTACCCGCACGACGCCATCTCGATCGCCGGCCTCCGTCAGATCGAGAACACCGTTGAGCTTGATGACGACGAGCGGAGCGGTGTTCTAGGCGCGTCGGCAGCTCGGCTCATCCCCCGCCTCGCGACGGTTAGCCATCAGCATGGCTGACGTCACGATCACCGTCAGGGAGGACGGTACCCTTGAAAGCTGATCGCATCGAGGCCGCGGCGGTTCGGGCCAAGCTCACATACGAGAGTTGGTCAGCAGCGCCGGCAGCAGCGGCATCCATCGCCGCGCGTCGGCGAGCAGCCCGACCGTGACTCGAGCCGGCCAGAGCACGGCAGGCGCCGCCCGAGGGATCCAGGCCAGCGCATCGACGGAGCCGGCGGCCAGGGCGAGCGCCACCAGGGGCACGTCGCGGACGCGGTGAGGATCGACGGAGGCGGACGACAAGAGCATCGCCTAGAAACTCCCACGGCGCGACCGGCACGCCATCACGGCTAGCCCGACGTGGCCGCGCGGACTGCGGACGGCAAGCGAGCCGCCGAGCGCCTCGACCCGATCACGGATCCCGGTCAGACCGCTGCCGGCGGTCGGATCGGCTCCGCCGGCGCCGTCGTCGCGGACGCGCAGGCGCACCAGACCGTCGTGACGCTCGAGCGTCACCCAGGCACGCGAAGCGCCGGCGTGTTTGACGGCGTTGGTCAACGCCTCGGCCGCGACGTAGTAGGCGGGCCACCTCGACCGGCTCGGGCAGCCGCTCCTCGGGTTCCACGACCACCTCGACAGGCACCGAGGAGCGCAGCGCCAGCGTCCGGAGCGCCGGCGCCAGTCCGCCCTGCGTAAGGATCGCAGGATGGATCCCCTGCGCGATTGCGAGGCTGTGACTGTCCTCGAATCCCGCCGAAAGGAACCAGCCCATGTCCGCCATCTCCACCGGTCCCCAGCCCGTCGCCGACGGTCGCGGCGCAACGTTCCGGTCGAGCGCGAGAACCCTGATCTACTGATCGCGCCGGAGACGGACGCGGGCACGGTGCCGAACCTGAAGTGGCCGTTCGCGCTGTCGCACAATCGGGTGCTCAGCGGTGGGTGGGCGCGGGAGACGACCACGCGCGAGCTGCCGATCAGCACGGAGATCGCGGGGGTGAACATGCGCCTGAAGCCGGGTGGTATCCGTGAGTTGCACTGGCACAAGGAGGCCGAGTGGGCCTACGTGATCGCCGGCGGCTGCCGGATCAGCATCCTCGACGAGGAAGGCCGCCTGTTCCTCGACGACGTTGGCCCCGGAGATCTTTGGTACTTCCCGTCCGGGCTGCCGCACTCGATTCAGGCGCTCGGGGACGGCGTCGAGTTTCTGCTGGCCTTCGACAGCGGCGACTTCTCCGAGAACGAGACATTCCTAATCACGGACTGGCTGGGTCACACCCCGCGGGAGGTGCTGGCGAAGAACTTCGGGGTGGCCGAGTCGACCTTCGACGCGTTGCCGACCGACATCGCCCATACGCGGTGCATGTTCGCCGGCGAGGTGCCTCCGGTGGACATGGCCGACGACGCGCCTCCGTCCCCGGCCACCCAGCCGCCGGTCTCGTACACGTGGCACATGCACGCGCAGGAGCCGATCAAAGCCGCCGGCGGACAGCTGCGGATCACCGACTCGCACAACTTCACCATCTCCAAGACGATCGCCGCGGCGCTGATCGAGGTCGAGCCAGGCGCGATGCGCGAGCTGCACTGGCACCCGAACGCCGACAAGTGGCAGTACTGGCTGAAGGGTCAGGGACGGATGAGCGTGTTCGCGTCGGGCGGCAAGTCCCGGACGTTCGACTACCAGGCCGGGGACGTCGGCTACGTGCCTCGCGCGATGGGCCACTACGTCGAGAACACCGGCGACGAGACGCTCACGTTCCTAGGGCTCTTTCGCTCTGACCACTACGCCGACATCTCGCTAAGCCAGTGGATGGGCGTCCTGCCGCCCGAGCTGATCAAAGCGCATTTCAACCTCGACGACGCGACGATCGCTCAGCTCCCCAAGACGCGACCGCTCATCACGCGCTAGCCGGAAACCAACCACCGACCTGACCGAAAGGCCTCCGATGCTTGCCCTGAAAAAACCCAAGAGCAGACCGAATCCGTTATGGCGTCGGCTTCTGGGGCGTGGCGTTCGCGTTCACAGCTCTGATGGCGTTCACCACCGTGCCGACGCCGCTGTGGTCCTTATTCGCACGTCGCGACGACTTCTCGTCCCTGACGATCACGGTCGCGTTCGCCGTGTACGCCGTTGCCGTCGCGATCAGCCTCCTGCTCGCGGGGCATCTCTCGGACGTGTACGGCCGCCGCCGGCTGCTGGCTCCGGCGCTCGCGTTCAACGTGGTCGCCGGGCTGGTGTTCGTGACGTGGCCCGCGCTGCCCGGGCTGCTCGTCGCGCGCGTCTTGAGTGGCCTCGGCGTGGGTGCGGCGACCGCCACCGCGACGGTGTGGCTGGCGGAACTCGAAGCCGCGCAGCGGCCGCGTGCCGGCCCGCAGCGGGCGCACATCATCAGCACCGCCGCAAACCTCGGCGGGCTTGGCCTGGGTGGGCTGATCGCCGGGGTGCTCGCGCAGTGGGTCGGCCACGCGCTCACCCTTCCGTTCCTCGTGCTCATGGCCGCGCTGCTGATGGGCGTCGTGGCGATCGCGCTCGCTCCGGAAACCCGGATCCCCCCTTCGCCGCGGCCGCGCTACCGGCCTCAGCGCGTGTCGGTTCCGCCGCAGTCACGGGCTCGATTCTTCGCCGCGACCACCGCGGTGGCGATCACGTTCGCGATCTTAGGGTTGATTACGTCGCTGGCGCCAAGCTTCCTGGCCGGAACACTGCATCGGCCTTCGCACGCGCTCGCCGGCGCGATTTCGTTCGCGATGTTTGCCACCGCCGCGCTGGCGCAGACGCTCACCGGATCGCGTGCCTCGCAGCAGCTCCTTGCCGGCGCGATCCCCGCGTTGTTGATTGGCGTCGGCCTGCTGACGCTCGCCCTGTGGGTGCCGTCACCGAGCTTCGGAATCTTCCTAGCGGGCGATCTGGTCGCCGGCGCCGGAGCAGGACTGATGTTCAAGGGCGCGATCGAGACCGTGTCGGAGATCTCGCTGCCTGAGCGCCGCGCCGAGGCGGTGGCGGGGTTCTTCCTCGCGGCGTACCTCGGGCTAGCCGGTCCGGTGATCGGCCTCGGCGTTCTGACCCAGATCGCGTCGACGCGCGTGAGCCTGCTCGTGTTCGCCGGACTGCTCGCGTTCGGAATCCTCGCGGCGACCCCGGCGCTTCTCGGCGGCCGTGGGCGCCGCAGCGCATCCACACAACCGCAACCTCTCTCCCATTGAAAGGAGTCATGATGCAGACAACGCAACTCAAGACCAAGCAGCTTGGCCAGACCGGCCTCGAGATCACTCGCGTCGGGTTCGGGGCGTGGGCGATCGGCGGCGGAGGCTGGGAGTTCGGCTGGGGATCCCAGCAGGACGACCGGTCGATCGCGGCGATCCAGCGCGCGCTAGAGCTCGGCGTCAACTGGATCGACACCGCCGCCGCGTACGGTTTCGGTCATTCCGAGGAGGTCGTCGGGCGGGCGCTTGCCGGTGTTGACGTGCGCCCGTACGTGTTTACCAAGGCGTCGCTGCTCGAAGGTCCGGGCCGCCGGGTCGTTCATAGTCTCAAGCGCGATTCCATTCTGCGGGAGGCGCACGCCAGCCTGCAGCGGCTGGGGGTCGACGCGATCGACCTGTACCAGATCCACTGGCCGATCCCCGATGAGGACATCGAGGAGGGCTGGTCGGCGTTCGCCGAGCTCAAGGAGCAGGGCCTCGTCCGGCGCATCGGCGTGTCGAACTGCGACGTCGAGCGGGAGATCCTTCCGTTCGCAGAGCAAGAGGGGATCGGCGTGATCGTGTATTCGCCGATGGGGTCGGGGCTCCTGACCGGCGCGATGAGTGGTGAGCGGATCGCCAGGCTCCCTGAGGATGACTGGCGCAAGCACGACGACCGGTTCCGCGAGCCCGAGCTGTCGAGCAACCTCGACCTCGTCGAGCGTATCGGGGTCGTGGCCGACCGCCACGACACGGTCCCCGGGGCGGTCGCGATCGCGTGCACGCTCCGCAACCCGGCGGTGGACGGCGCGATCGTTGGGTTCCGCTCGCCCGAGCAGGTCGACCCGCTGGTCGACGCCGCCAACCTCGAGCTCTCACAGCAGGACATCACCACGATCGAAGAGGAGCAGTAGTCATGCAGACGATCGGATTCATCGGGCTGGGAAACATGGGCGGCAACATGGCCGCCCGGTACCTGAACGCCGGCTACACCGTCTACGGCGAGGATCGCGACCGCGACCACGCGCAGTGGCTGGTCGATCAGGGCTTGCGGTGGGCCGCCACGCCGCGCGCGCTCGCCGAGGCGGCCGACGTCGTCCTGACCTCCCTCCCTAACGACGACATCGTCGACTCGGTCGCCTCAGGCACCGACGGCATCGTGGCGGGGCTGGGCGAGGGGAAGCTGTGGGCGGACCTGAGCACGATCAGCCCGCGCGCCAGCCGCGCGCTCGCCGAGCGCGTGCGCGTGCAGGGACACGGTGCGCAGATGCTCGACACCCCGGTGTCGGGCAGCGTCCCGCAGGTCAAGAGCGGAACGCTGACCATCATGGTTGGCGGCGACAAGGACGCCTACGAGCGCATCGAGCCGATCCTGCGTGTGCTCGGGACGCCGACCCACGTCGGCACAAACGGGCAGGGGCTCGTGCTCAAGCTCGCGATCAACATCAGCCTCGCGGTCCAGACGGTCGCGTTCTCCGAAGGGCTGCTGTTCGCGGAACGCGAAGGGGTCGATGCCGACCTCGCGGCCAACGTGATGGCCGCCAGCCAGATCGGCTCGCCGATGCTCAAGCTGCGTGTACCCCTCATTCTCGATCCGCCCGATGAGGCGTGGTTCGACATCGGACTGATGCACAAGGACATCGGCCTCGTGCGCCAGGCCGGCGCCGAGGACGGAGTACCACTACCCACCGCCGCCACCGCCGACGAGATCCTCACCAAGGCAGAGCAACTCGGCTACACCCACCGCGACATCGCCTCCGTCCACGAGCTCCTCGCGCAACTCTCAAAGGACGCCGCTCCTGTCACCTAGTAACCGGGGCCTAAGCGGGCACCCCGACCATGGTCCGGCCGCGCTTCGTACCCTGACGGAGCGCGGCCTGAGGTTGACGGTTGGTCCATCCGTGCTGCTCCCGGTCTAATCGCGGAGGAATGCCTCAACGTCCGCAGCAAACTCTGTGGCGTGCTGGAAGAGGAAGCCGTGTGCAGCGTCCGGGTAGATCTTGAGTTTGGCCTGCGGGATCAAGCCCGCGAGCAGGTAGGAGTAGTGCGGCAAGATCATCGGGTCGCTGTCTCCGTTGGCGATGAAGACCGGGTGCTTGATCGCGGTGACGCGTTGGAGCAGCGCGTGGTTGGGGATGCCCCACGAGCAGACGGCGTCGTACTGAGCCTGCCGTGTCTGCCACGTCGTGTCGGCGTCGCGGTCCTCAGTGCGAGCTCCGAAGATCCGCTGCAGCGACTGCTTTCCCGCGTCCCGGCTTGTGGGGGCTGGTGCGTAGAACACGGAGAGGTACCCCTCGGGCGACCCCTGGCGCTGGCCGACCGCGTCGATTACATCCTTCGCCCAGCCGTGCATGCCGGCCGCGCCCTGCGGCGCCGAGGACGCGAGCACGACGCGTCGCACCAGGTCAGGCCGCGTGAGGGTGATCTCCTGGGCCACGAAGCTCCCGATCGAGAAGCCGAGGAGGTCGACGTTCGAGAGATCGAGCGCGTCGAGGAAGGCGATCGCGTCGCGTGCCATCTCGGCGATCGTGGGCGGCGTCACCCCGGTCGAGCTGGCGACGCCGGTGTTGTCGAACGTGATCACACGCCGGTCGTGCGCGAGCGCGTCGATCAGCCGAGGGTCCCAGTTATCGAGGTTCCCCCGGAAGTGCTGCAGGAGCACGACCGGCACCTCTCCGTTGCCGAGGTCGCGGTACGCGAAGCTGATCCCGTTCGCGGCCCCGACGATCTGGGTTCGAGACGTTACGTAGCTGTCTACCACCGCGTTCATGCTCGCGGCCGCGCTAGACCGCGGCTGCGGCCGGCGAGCGTTGGACCGCGTTGGCGGCCGTGCGGATGACGTCGACCACGAGGTCGGGGTGGGAGAGCATCGGGACGTGGCTTGAGTCGACGTTGTAAGTCGTTGCGCCCATGCGCTCGGCCACGAAGGCCTCTAGGTCCGGGTGGACCGTGCGGTCGCCGGTGGCGCGGATGTACCAGCTTGGCTTCGACCGCCAAGCGACGCCCGGTGCGTTGCGGGAAAAGAGGCCGGCGTCGGGGACGTATTGGGTCGCCCAGACGAGTTGTTGCTCGGCCTCGGGGAGGTCGCCCGCAAAACAGTCGATCCCGTCAGCGCGCAGCCATATGCGTCCATCGGCCACTTCTATATGCGCGAAAACATCGGTAGGGGGGAACTTGTCCTGGAGCGTCTGCGAGGTCTCGTCCGCATCCGGCGCCAGCGCGGCGATGTAGACCAGCCCGGCGACGCGATCGTCGGTGCCGGCGGCGGTGATCACCGATCCGCCGTAGGAGTGACCCACGAGGATCGCGGGGCTGTGCACACGGCCCAGCGTTCGGATGACAGTCGCGACGTCACCTTCGGGCGCGTCGAGTCCGTACTGGGCCGCGATCACTTCATATCCATCCGCCTGCAGGGGTGCGATCACCTTGCTGAAGCACGAGCCGTCGGCCCAGAGGCCGTGGCAGAAGACGATGCTTGGTTTGCTCTCCGTGGACACGGACAGCTCCTTTCTCGAGGGCTGAGGTCGAAGTCACGCGAGGCTCACGCACCGCCCGGCCCGCCGCATCGCAGGTTCGTGTGATCTCTTACGGCGTAGCCGTCGTGTCGTGCTCGGCCGCGATCCGCGCGAGCGCGAGGCGCGAGTTGATGTCGAGCTTGGTGAAGACGCTGCGCAAGTGGCTGGAGACGGTGTGCGGGGACACGAACAGTTGCTCGGCGACCTCGCGGTTGGTGAGGCCTTGGGCCACGAGGCGGGCGACCGCGACCTCGGAGTCGGTGATCGCCTGCCACCCCTTCTCCGGGCGCTCGCGTGCGACGAGGCGTCGGCGGACGCCGTGGTCACGCAGACGGCTTCGCACGCGCCCCGCGTCCCAGCTCGCACCCGCCTCGGCGTACAAGACCAAGGCCCCGTCAAGCGCCCGTATCGCGGCCTCAACGTCGCCCGTGCGGGCGCGCGCTACCCCAAGATCCTCGAGTGCGGAGGCGCGCGCGAGCGGTCGCGGCCCCGTCGCGAACAGCTCGAC
Source organism: Solirubrobacteraceae bacterium (assembly GCA_035625625.1). Taxonomy (GTDB): domain Bacteria; phylum Actinomycetota; class Thermoleophilia; order Solirubrobacterales; family Solirubrobacteraceae; genus Palsa-465. Next base: position 29,871 of record DASPPG010000175.1, on the reverse strand, counting down.
AGCACGCTCGAGGTCGACGATATTCGACCCGAGCAGGCCGCGGGCGTGGGCCGCGGTCGCCACGATTGTCGCGACCCGTGGATTGAGCTGCGCGCGCCGGTCCGCCTGGGCCGCCGTGACCTCGGCCAGTTCGGTGTCGTCCGCCGCGAGCGCGATGCGGACGAGCTCGGGCTCGTCGGTCACGTCGACCGGGAACAGCGGCAGGATCGCCGTGCGCTGATCCTCGCCGAGCGCGCACAGCGAAGCGTGCGCGGCCACAGGATCCCCGGTGGCCATGGCCTGCAGGGCGAGGAGCCATGCAGCCTGGCGGCGGAAATTCGGCGTGCTGTCCTCGAGTAGTGCGCGTGCCAGATGGGTGGTCCGTTGCTGGAGGCGACCGTTGCCCTGATGGAGCGCGACTCGCCCCAAGGCGACTATGCCCGCCGTGTCGAGCGCGCCGATGAAGCGATCGCCCGTCTCCGGACTGAACTGCCCCTCGAGGATCGCCGCCGCGTCGTCAAGGCGGCCCAGCTGGTACAGCTGGCGGCCCCGCCAGATCTCGAAGATGCGAACGCCCCAGCCATTTCGATCGCGCTGAGCCGCCGCGATGCTGTCGGCGGCCAGGCGCAGCGAGTCATCGACGTGGTCGAGCACAGTGCGCGTCTCGCAGCGCCACTCCTGCGCGAGTCGCTCGCGCGCCCAGTCGGTCGTCGCGATGCCGGCGCGCGCCGCCTGCTCGGTCAGCTCCAGCGAATCCTGGTAGCGCCCCTCAACGTAGGCGGTGACATTCTCGGCGAGAGCTAACGCGAACGCCGAATTGGCGTCACCGCTCGCGTGCACCGCCGCGGCCGTCTCGGCCTGGATCGTCTTTGCGTCCTCGGTCCGTCCGCCGACGAGCAGGTTGTGGAAGAGCGCGGCAAGGTGGTGCGCGCGCAGGTACGACGGTAGCTCGGGCAGCGCAAGCGCCTGGCGGCCCGCGGCGACCCGCGCGTCGGGCGGGATGCGGAACATGCCCGCAATGCCGAGGAGCACCTCGGCCTCCTGCTCTGCCGGCAGCGCGTCGCGTAAATGCCTGTCGGCGAACTGGCGCGCCTCGTCGACGCGGCCGGCCGAGTGGAGCAGCACGGCGGTTTGAGCGAGGAGGGGCCCGCGCAGCGGATGCTCCCGCGGCGCTAGGTCCAGCGCACGCCGGCTCAGATCCGCGCCGGCCCCCGGGTCGGTGCTCGCAAGCGCCTCGCCGGCGCGCAACAGGATCGAGATCGCTCGCTCATCTGCGGGCTCGGCGCTAGCCGCGATCTGCCCTGCGACCTCGACGGGCGTGGCGCCGGCCGCCAGGAGCACGTCGGCAGCCTGGCGGTCGAGCGCCCGCCGGGCCGAAACCGGGATGCTCTCGCGGACCGCCTCACGGGTGACGTCGTGCCGAAAGGCGAGCTGGTCGCTGCTTTCGACGAGCATCCCGCAGTCGATCAGCTCCTCCACCGGCGCCAGCAGCATCGCCGGCGGCTGATCGAGCATCTTCGCCAAGTCTGCGAAAGAGAACCGGCGGCCGAGCGAGGCGGCGACGGCGACCGCCTCGCGAGCGGCCGCGGACACACTGCGCAGACGCTCGCGCATCGTGACCCCGACGCGACGCGGCAGGCGCGCCTCGACGAGCTCGGCCTGACCGGCGACGACGCGGATTAGGTCCTCGTCCCGAAGACCGGACAACAGCTCCATGAGCACGAACGGGCTGCCGCTGGCGCCCTTGACCAATTCGAGCAGCGCGTCGTCGGGCTCGGCGTCCATGACGTCCTCGGCCACTTGGGCCACGGCTGCGTTGTCGAGCGGACCGAGGACGATCCTCTCGGCGCCGCTGTGGTCCACGTGCTCGATCGCTCCTAGTAGCTGCGCCGAGCCCTGGCTCGGACGGAAGGCAAGGATCCAGGCGACCGGCATGTCGGCGAGGCGTACGGGCAGCGCGCGCAATGCCGCCGCGGTCCCGGTGTCGGCCCACTGCAAATCGTCGAGCGAGATCAGCATCGGCCCGTCGAGGGCAGAGCGCTCGAGCATCGCCTCCAGGTCCTGCAGCAGCCAATACCGCTGCTCGGGCAGCGCATGAAGCTCAGGCAACCCATCTCGCTCAAGCAGCGCGTCCGAGCCGTCGAACAGCGCGGTCATCAGCGGAGCGAGCTCGACAACCGCCGCGCCGGGGTCGGCCGCGCCGGCGCCGACTCGGAAGCCGAGCCGGCGCGCGACGCGCGCCGCCTCGGCGAGCAGACGGGTCTTGCCCATGCCCGGCTCTCCCTCGACCAGCACGACCGCGCCGGAACCGGAGCGCACGCGTTGGAGCTGAGCACCGATCGCTGCGAGTTCGGCGTCCCGACCGCGAACAATGGGAATAGGAGAGGTCGCCCGGCCCAGGACAACGAGTCTACGGCGGTCGCTGAGGCCAGTTTCGTTCGGCGCCAAACGCCGACATTCCCCGATCGGCGTCCACGCGTCACCGCACGATCGTGCGATCTCTTCGGGCGGGTCCCGCGCCGACGCCGCGAGAAAAAGATCGCATGCCCATGCGATGGCGAACGAGCGTCGGAGCTGAAACGTTCGGCGCATGCCCATGATCGACGTCTACGCAACCGCGGGAAGCTTCAGCGACGAGCACCGACTGGCGCAGGACCTCGCCCGCGCGGTCATGCGCTGGGAGGCGGTCCCCGAGATCCCGCTGTTCACCGACAACACCGCCGCCTTCATTCACGACCTCCCCGCCGAGGCGATCTCGACCGCGTCCGGGCGCAGCGACTACGTCCGGGTACAGGTCGCCCGGGTCGATCTGTGCTCTTGACGCCCGACAGGCGCGGCCGGGTCCTGGCCGATGGAACGGTGATCCCGCTGCTTGGGCTCGGGGTGTGGCAGGTGCCGGACGGACCAACGTGCGTGCACGCCGTCCAGGTGGCACTGGAGCTGGGGTATCGCCACATCGACACCGCGCAGGCGTACGGAAACGAATCGAGCGTCGGCCGGGCGCTCCGCGAGAGTGGCATCGCTCGCGACGAGATATTCATCACGACGAAGTTCCACCCGGGGCGACGCGACCCGCTCCGCGAGGCCGCCTACAGCATCGAACAGCTCGGGATCGACTACGTCGACCTTTACCTCGTCCACTGGCCGGGAGGCGGCGCCACCTGGGCATGGCCCGGCATGGAGGCCGCCCACGCGCGTAGCTACGCCCGAGCGATCGGCGTCTCCAACTTCGACGCCCACGAAGTCGACCAGGTCATCGCCATCGCGACCGTTGCACCCGGGATCGACCAGGTGCAGTTCAACCCGTCGGCCTACCGCAAGGCGCTGCTCGACGCCTGCGACGAACGCGGCGTCGCGCTCGAGGCCTACAGCCCGCTCGGCACCGGCGCGCAACTTGGCGATCCGGTGGTCGCGGACGTCGCACGCCTCCTCGGGCGAACCCCAGCCCAGATCCTTCTGCGCTGGTGCGTCCAGCGCGGCATCCCTGTCATCACCAAGTCGACCCATCGCGACCGCATTGCCGAGAACGCACAAATCTTCGACTTCGAGCTCTCTGCGCCTGAGATGGACCGGCTTGACGCGCTCGATCAATCGGGGCGAACTCGAACAGCACTCGAGCGCAAATGGTGGTGAGCGCTCGACGCGACGGCCCGAGCAAGGTCGCTACTTCGCTCAGGCGCATGCTCAGCGGCACGAGCGGGCTGGTCTAACCGATGCTGACGAGGTGCCGTTCTGGCGCGTCGCTTGGCGAGGGTGTGACGCGAGGGATCGCGCCGGATGCGTCGCGGACCTCCGGCGAGCGCTGCCGGAGCGCGAACGTCTCAGCGAAGAGGGCGGTGGCCGTGGGGGCGGTCGCGGTCGCGATCGCGGTGACCTTGTGCTGGGCGGCCGTGGTCAACAGCCATAACCCATCATCCAGCCGTAGTAGGTAGCCGTCGGCTTGGAGCGCGGTGACGGCGAGCGTCGTGGTGGAGCGGCGCGCGGCGGCCAGCTGGCCGATGACGTCGTGGCCGAGCCGTAGCGGAAGCATTGTGCCGTTCGGTGTCACCCGCCCGTAGCGCGATGCGAGGTGCCACAGGACGAGTAGCACCCGATCCTGGGCGCGTGGGAGGTGCGCGATCAGCCCCTGGATCGCGAGGTGCTCGCGCTGGGCCTCGAATCGGCGTTGAACTGCGACGAGCAGGCTCGGCCAGCGCGCGGCAGCGCGGATAAATGAGCGGCCGAGGACGGCCACGACGGTGCCCGCGACCGCGCTGAGCGTGGGGCTCCCGCCCAGACGCGGACTCGCATCAGCGACCGCTGGGTGCAGGACGTCACCGGGGCCCAGAAACTCGAGCATGCGGCGATCGCTCAGAGCGACCTCTCTGCACACCAGCCCTTGGACGATCAGCAACCCGAAAAGATCGCAGTCCGCGTGCTGCCGCAGGTCCCAAGCATCGCCGGACGACCGGAGGAGTTCGCACGTGCACGCGTGCCGCGCAAGCTCCCAATCGGCCTTGAGGATGCCCGTGCCCAGATCGGGGTCGAGGTCCAGGATCGAGCCAACAGCGACGGAGTGGAGCAGCGAGGACTCGGTCATTCGACAGCTCAACGGCCGGCTACCTGGACGAGTTCGAACAGCCGTTGCGCCTGGGGTGAGACGTTACGAACGATCAGCGGTTGGCTTCCGTGGCCGGCGCGCTCGTGCGCGCGCAGGAGCGCGTTCAGCCCGGCGCAGTCGATGAACTGCACCTCGGCGAGATCGATCACAGTCCGCCGCCGATGCGCTCGTAGAGCTGTGACGACACGGTGCTCGCGGTGCTCGGCGCTCGCGAGATCAAGCTCGCCGCTCGGCGGGAGCAAAGAGCGCGCGGGAGCGCAACTTGTGCCGATCCGCAGTCGCCGGGGTGGCTGCTTGGCGGGTGTGGCGACGAAACGCGACGTGACCTCACGCTACACGAAATAAGGAGCGTTTATTGGATGTCGCGAAAAATTTTTGCGCGAAATCATGTCATTCCATCTTCCGGTCCGTCGAGGCTTGACCCCCTGCGGTCGTTCGCGTTCCTCACCAACCACGGACTGGTGCTGCTCTGCATCGCCGAAAATCCAGGCGTCCGCATGCGAGACATCGCCGCGCAGGTGAACATCACCGAGCGTACGCGCGATGTGGACCTCAAACTCCCTCCTGAACGTCCTGCTCCCAGAGAGTTCAAGCGCCCAGCGCAAAGACGCTATGCGCGGTGGCGGGCGCCTGCGGGCGGCCAGCTGCACAGATGGACGACGAGGGACAGCACCGGCCCGGACTGTCGGATCCTGGCACTGCGGAAGTGCGCCCGCTTGCGGAAGCTGCCTACCGACCTCGAGCACCGCAGCTGCACCGCGCCGAACGGACGCATGGCTCCCCCCATCGACCTCGACTCTCGCAACGCCAACCCGAACCCATCGGCCGAGCTCGATGTTGGACTCGCTCTCGCAGGTCACGCGCAGCCCTCCCTTCACGATGCTACGCGTCTTCACAGCCGTTGTCGCTGCCGGCATTGCGCGAGGGCAGCGGTCTCGCCGAGAGCTGCGGTCAGCAGCTTCAGTCAGCGGCGTTGTTGAGAACCTGATCTCCTGGGCGAGGACTCGCCTGGCTAACGGGGCGAGCGACTGACGCGTGAGACGATCGACGGCGGCTTGGGTAGTCGCCGCATCGCAGTCCTGCAGGAAGTACTCGCGGATCACGTCGGGATCCACACCGACGGTGTGGCGCCGCACACGCAAGAATATCGACGTCGAGCCCCGGCAGCGCTCCACAGGCGGATCGCCCACCACGCCACGCCGCCGAGTCGCTCAGCCCGATGTTGGGGGTTTCCTGAGACACGCTTGCTCCTTTTCGTAAACGTCAAACGGAGATGCGCGGGGGCGCGGTCTCTGCGCGCGAGTCGCACCCACCTCCTGGCGCAACGATCTAAACGCGGCGCGGACCTCGGTCGCGAAAAGTTCGGGCTCCTCCCAGGCGGCGAAGTGACCACCCTTGTCGACCTCGTTGAAATAGGTCAAGGTTGGGTAGGCCTGCTCGACCCAGCTGCGCGGGGTCCTCCAGATCTTGGTTGGGAAGGTGGTGAACCCGACGGGGACCGAGACCGGCGGAGGCGCCTGACCGGCGGCGTGAGCCGCGGCCTGCGCGCCCTCCCAGTATGAGCGGGCCGCCGAGGCCCCCGGTGGCGGTCAACCAGTAGGTGGTGATGTTGTCGAGTATGTGGTCTCGGGTGAGGTTGCCGGAGGGCTTGCCGTCGACGAAGGCGCTCGAGATCTTGTAGTAGGCGTCGGTATCGTGGTCGAGCATCCAGGGAGCGGAGAAGGCGTAGCCCGGGATGGACGGCACCACCAGATCGAACGCGTCCTCGGCGCCTCCCCGGTGAGCGGTCGGGTCGGTCGGGGGCCGATCGCCTCGAGCATCTCGATAATCGAGCCGGGCCAGCCGTGGGTGAGAATCAACGGCAGCGCGTTCTCGTGCGGCGACTCGACGTGGATGAAGTGGACGTCCTCCCCTTCCATCTCGGTCTTGAACTGGGGCAGCGCGTTCAGCCTCGCCTCGCACCTGTGCCAGTCGTAGTCGGTCGTCCGTAGCGAGCGAGCTCCTGGATCGTTGCCAGCTGCACGCCCTGCGAGCGATCGTCGCTCACCCGCACGTCGCGCCCGTCGAGACTCTGAACCCTGATTCGCGCCGTCTCAACGCCCATTTGCTTCTGCATCGGGCCTGAAACCAGCAGCGGGCGCAAGCTCACGGACTTCCGTGGCTGAGATCGTTCCAACGGTGCAGCCGGCTTCCCGATCGGCCGCGCCGCTCCGCCGAGGGGGCGAAGATCGTCTTATGCGAGCTGTGATGCGCCCTCGAGCTCGCGGAACAGCCCGATCACGACGAACACCGTCTGCTCGGCGATGAAGACCGCGTTCTCGGCGATGCGCTCCAGACAGCGCGCGACCAGGATCATGAACATTGCCCACTCCCGAACCGCAAGCTCGCCCCCGACCTCAACCGCGCGAATGAAGACCTGCCGGTCGAGCCGGCTGACCTCACCATCACGGCCAACGACGTCCCGAGCCACCGCGACGTCGCGAGCGTCAAACGCCTGTTCAGCCCGCGACACCTGCGAGCGCACCAGCACACCCATCCGCTCGATCGTCGCGAGGATGGCCGCATCCGTCGCGGTCTCGGAGCCTGACAACGGCACCAGCTTGGCGATGTTCGCGCACTGATCGCCCATCCGCTCAATGCACCGGACGATGTCCAACAGCGCCGCGACCAGTCGCAGGTCACCGGCGACCGGAGTCTGCCGGGCCAGCAGCGATAGCGCGTCCTCGTTTATCTCCCGGTAGAGCTGGTTGATTCGCTCATCATCAGCGACCACCGCCGCGGCGAGCTCGACGTCCGCGGAGCCGACCGAATCGAGCGCCCTGTCCAGCTGCTCGATCACCAGCTCGAACCCGTCGAGAGCCTTCTGCTCGAGTTCCGTCAGCGCCGCATGGAACCGATGCCGGGTCTCCTCCATCCTAGCCAAGACCGTACTACCTCCCAGGGGTCGCCTGCCTTCACTGAGCCCCTTACTTTCCTCCGTACGGTGAACCGTCGACGGTCCGCGCGCCGCCGCGATGCCGAGAACCGGCGGGCTCAACAAGCCAAGCGGGACCGCCCGAAGCAGCAGCTGTGTGTGCCGACACTCCGGCCGGTACGCTCGAGCCGGGTATGTCGGTGTCCGTCGCTCTCGGGTTGGTCCTTGCTCTGCTGACCGCGTTCGGCTCGGTGGCCGGCTTCCTGTACAAGTTCCGGGGTGCGCGGAGCACGCCGGCGGTCGAGTTGCGCAGGCCGATTCGCAGCACGATCCTGCTGTTCCGCTCGCCGGTGTACTCGCTGGGGATCGCGATCGGGCTGAGCTCGTGGCTGGTGCACGTCGGCGCGCTCGCATTGGCGCCGATCTCGCTCGCGCAGGCGACCGTGGCCGGTGGCTTGGTGCTCCTCACGGTGGCGGCCGATGAGCTATTTGGCATCGAGGTCACGCGCCGGGAGTGGATCGGTGTCACGCTGATGGCGGCTGGGCTCGCCGCGCTGGCCGTCACGCTCGACGGCGATGCCCGCAGCGCCCACTCCCACTACGCGGCAGGCACGCTCACCGCGTTCCTGCTCGCAACCGCTGGCGGCGGGCTGCTCCTGACGGCGCTGTTCTCGCGCCGGGCGAGTGCCCTGGCGATCGCGGCTGGGTTTGAGTGGGCGGCCTCGGACACCTCGATCAAGGCTCTCAGCGGGCACCTCGACGCGCTTGGCGTCGGCGTGCTGGTGCAGCCGCTGGCGTTGGTCATCTTCCTCGCCTCGATGGTGGGGCTGTTGATCTCCGCCCGCAGCCTTCAGCTCGGCGAGGCCGTGCCGATGATCGCGCTGACCAGCGCGGCCGCGAATCTGACCACGATCGCCGCCGGACCGATCGTGTTCAGCGAGGCCCTGCCCGCCGGACAGCTCGCGCTGGTCGTGAGACTGCTGGCGTTCGCGTTGGTAGTGCTCGCCGCAGCGCTCATCCCGCCGCCGGTGCGCGCGCCCGTTGGGACATAGAGGCTGCGATCAGCCGCCCTTCCGAGGCTCGTCCATCTCAGCAGTCCGGTCGCGGCAGGTGCGCGTGCCTGAGCTCGTGGGTAAGCAGGGCGCCGCTGTTAGCTCGGCGTCGCCGACGGAGTTAGCGACGACGTCGCGATGCGCATGCGGGTTCTGACTGACGACGGAGACGTGCCCGCGGTCCAGCGCCCCCGCTTCGCCTGGCTCGTGGACTTAACCCTCTGCACCATCTCCGTTGCTTGGTGATCGGCTATCGCGACCTTCGGCGACCGGTGGCGAGCTCACTCGACCAAGTGGGTCTCGTAGATCACCTCGGCTGGCTGCCGTCCGCCGACCCTGATGAAGACGCCTTAGTTGAGCCAGTCGAGGGGCGATTCGGCGGTCTGGATCTCCCCTGCTGTCTCCCTCCTCGCTCAAGCGCTGATCCAGGCCGCCGATCGATTCGGCGTACACGCCACAGCGTCGTTAGCCCACGGCTGGGTCGCGGTCCGGGCGGCGGCACACGCTGAGGGGGGTGTCGGAAAGCGCCACCGGGGTCGGTGTGATTGTCGCTCGGCCCCGGGCGAACCGCGATGTCGAGACGGCCGCGGTGATCGCCGCCTCGTTGCGCACGCCCGGATCTCGTCGAGGCTGTTGTGCGAACCAGCCATATCTGACGGTTACCGATTCAGACGGCACTGGGTGTGTCGGCCGCAGGGGCCTGTACCGGTCCCCGGCGTGCTGCATGGGTGACGACTGGGCGGTCGGGTCCGGGTGCGTGCGATTGGCCCACCACTCGCGCAGCACGATCTGGATCGCCGCGGCGGTAGGGATAGCCAGCAGGGCTCCCCAGCGACAGCGCGTAGGGCACACCGAGAATCGTCAGCACGATCCAGGTCGCGATCGTCGCAAGCACGCTGATAACGATGTTGCCAAGCACATAATCGGCCACCGCCTTGTTGATCTCGATGACGATCTGCCGGTACCGCTCCTCTCGATCTCCGGCCAGCGAGAGCCCCAGATTCACATACTGGCGACCGTGGAGAAGTAGCAGGAACCCAAGCGCCAGGACCGTTACCAGCTGGCCGATGAAGCTCGCTGCCTGAATAGTGACGTCCTTGAGCGGGCCCACCAGATGTCCCAGCAGCTGCGGCAGCCGACGCCCATCGTCCACCAGTTTGGACGTGATGTGGTAGCGGTTGTCATACCGCCGGAACGTTGCGTTACGGCGCAGATCAGCCGCGTAGCGCGGCGCATCGTGCGAAACTGCCCGACCTCCCTGACCAAGCTTGGGACGACCACGTAGCCGATGACGGCGACTGACGCGATTAGGACCACGTAGACCATCAGGATGACCAAGGCGCAGGCAACCCGGATCTTGGCGGCGACTGCGTCGACGACCGGGATCAGCGCAAGAGCCAGGAACAGGCTGATTGCAACCAGCCGGACGACCACACGGACGCGCCAGACGACGTAGAGCACCAGCGCGCACGCGGTCAAGATCACCACGCCTCGGACGACGGCGCCGGCTGACGGCGCCGTAAGCCGGACGGGCAGTGGCCCCCGGCGCAGGGGTAGCCCAGGCGCGGACGAACCGGCTGGAAGCGACGGTCCCGACATCGCGGCTTGCGGACCGGCGCCCAAGGGCCCGGACGGATCGGCCGCGGCTGGCTCGGACAGTGGCGCGTCTTGGACCACTCGCGAAGCGATCCGCCATCCATGCTCAGTCCGTCGCACGACCTGGGTAACGCGCGCCGAGGCGAGCATCTTCGGCGCTGGCCCCCGCGTGACGATCAGCATTACGCTTGTGACCTTCGGTTCAGGCCCCGACTCGTCGATCGTCGCGTTCAGGGTGAGGCGCCGCGTCTCCGGGGGTTCGGCGGCCCATACCGCGCCGACGGCATCGCGGATCGCGTCTCGGCCGGTAGCGGTCCCCATCGCCCCGGTGTCCGTGCCGTCCTCGGTGAACAGCTCGGCATAGGCGCTCGCGTCTCGCGCGGTCGCGCAGTCGTCCAGGCGCGCCACGAGCCCGAGTATCTCGAGCGATTCACCAGCGGTCAGAGTCACGGACTACGACGCATCGACGCCTCGAACCGGTCGGCGCCCCCTCGCCAAAGGACCAGCTTGCGGATGACGGCGTCGATCGCGCGTCGTGGGTCGAGGCATAGACCGAGCTGGTCTCGTTGGCCCACTGCGTCGCGGAGAACGGCACCGCCATGCTGCGAAAGCCTAGGCGCCGCGGCGGTCGATCCCACCGTCGGCAGCCACCCAGCCAATCGCGATGCGGACCGAGTCTTGCAGCGCCACGTCGAGGGAATCGGCAAACGCCCTCACGACCCAGGTCTCGGGCGTCTCGATCGTCAACTCCGTTTGGCTCACGCCTTCGTGGAGCGACATGCCGCGCGCGCTTCTCCATCGCCGACTCGATACCTGGGCTGATCGACAACCCGCCCAACTGGCTCGCGCGCGCGTGCTGGTCCGGAAACCCTCTCGGAACCTACGTCGCTTGAGCAGGTCGGTCGCGACGCGGTGGCGGCGAGCGCAGAGCGTTCACGGAGCGTGATACCGGACGAGCTGAGCCCGCGGCATCTGTGGCGAAGACTGGTCGAGTTCGGTGCCGTCGGTGTCGTGATCGGGATCGTCGTGCTGGCGGGTCCGGGGCTGGGCCAACTACGCAGCGAGGTGGCGCACGCCTCGCCGGGTTGGCTGATCGCGAGCATCGGGCTGGAGGTGCTCTCGGCACTCTCCTAGGTGGTGATCTTCCGCGCGGTGTTCTGTCCGCGCATGAGCCGGCGGCTGAGCTACCAGATCGGGGATGTCAAAGCAGGCAGCCAACTCAGTGCTGTCGGTCAGCGGCGCTGGCGGGCCGGCGCTCGGTGCGTGGCGCTGCGCCGCGACGGAATGAGCGCCGAGAACATCGGCCGCAAATCAGTCGCGTTCTTCTTCGTGACCATCCTTCCCAACATCGCCGGCGTCGCCGCGTTCGCCGCACTGTACGCGGCTGGCGTGCTCGTGCACGACCACAACGCAGCGCTCACTTACGGCTTCGGGGCGGCGGCGCTCGCGGCAATCGGGCTCGTGCTCGCGCTCCCCGCGGTGCTGACGGCGGTCAAGTCGCCGGCGCCCGCCCACTACCGCCGCCTCGCGGCCCCCTGGTGGCTTGCTCGCTACTCCCTCAGTCAAGGGGTGCGCGACGCCGTGCAGCTGCTGAGTCGGCGCTCGCTCGGCGTCCTGATCGGCTCCCTCGGCAGGTTGACTTTCATCGTCCGCTTCCCGCCCGGCCGCATCGATCACAGAGCTTGTGCTTCGTGGATGGAGCAGTGAGCTCGCGGACGGCAGAACCCGCGGCTCTTGCGCACTGCGATGATCCGGCTCGACCACTTTCAGGCTGCGCCGAGCGCCCGTCCCGGCGGCGTTCGGCCGCCAACTCGCACCAGGGGCATCGCACCCGGAACCGCGGACAGCAGGCCCAGCGGGGAGCGGCCGCGGTCTGCGGCTTGGTCTTCTTTCAGCGTTTAGCGCGGGCGGCAGCGAGCCGGTCGGCGAGGCTCTCGACGTAGCGGCGCCCTTTGGGCGCTTCCTCGAGCGCGTCGAGCCAGTGGCAGGGGATCGTGCTCGCGCCGGTCCGCGCGGCTGCGATCGCGCCGGCCATCGCGCCGATCGTGTCGGTGTCGCCGCCGCATCGCACCGCGAAGGTGATCGCAGCCTCGACCGATTCGTGCGCGGTTGCGGAGTAGATCGCGACCGGGACCGATTCGTGGCCCGTAGGGCGGTTGCCGAGAGCGGCGGCGAGCTCGGCAGGCTCCGGGCCGCTGTCGAGCAGCCGCGCAGCCTCAGTCAGACGCTGGTTGAGCTCGACGGTGGTTGCGGTCTGGAGAGCCGCGTCGAGCGGTGGGTCCCCCATCAGCGCGGCCGCGATCGCCACTGCTTGGGCGACGGCGGCGTCGACCGCGAGCGGGTGGGCGTGAGTCACACGAGCGCTAGCGCACGCGGCGCTGGTGAGCGCAGCTACGTCGTCGGCGTAGCGCACGGCCACCGGGGCGATGCGCATCGCGGCCCCGTTCCCCTGCGACCCCTCACCTCCGAACAGCGATTCCGCCGCGTCGTGTGGGTGAACTCCCGAGCGCACCAGGCGCAGCACCTCGGTGGTGCCAGACCCGTAGCCGCGACGGGGGTCATGGGCCGCGACAAACGCGCGCCCGAGCGCCTCGGCGTCAACCAACCCGCGCTCTAGCAGCGACTCGGCGAGCGCGATCGCCATCTGCGTGTCATCGGTGTAAGTGCCGCGCCCAAGGCGGGCATCGAGCATCGTCAACCGCTCCGGGATTGCGGCAGGTGCCGCGCCTTCGAACGGCATCCCGACCGCGTCACCGACGAAGGTGCCCAGCAGCGCCCCTCTGGCGCGGTCAATATCCGGGCTCACCGGCACCCGGTAAGGATCGCAGTCGCTGGCGAGTGCGCCGCCGGATCCCCTTGGTTGACCTAGCTGCCTGCGGCGGCTCGAGGCGACGGCGGCGCTTTCGGCGGTTTCGGCGCAGCCGATCCCGATCCCGGCGAGGATGAAATAGCCCGCGAGGAGGAGGATGCTGGTGCCGTTGGTCGCGAAGCCGAGGTAGGCGAGGGTGAAGCAGCCCGCGCCGGCGGCGAGGATTTTGAGCACGCCTCGGCGGTCTCCGGCGTGGCCGGCGGGGACGCTGGCGAGAGTCGCGGCGAGGTTGTAGCCGGCGTGTAGCAGCAGCGCGAGTTGCGTAGCGGAGGTGTGCGAGCGTCCGGGTGCCAGCGGGTCGGTCGCTCTGAGGATCATCAGCGTCGCGGCGAGGTTGCCGAGTTCGAGCACGCCGGGGATGATCGGCAGCAAGATCGCCGAGCACACGCCGATCAGCCCGACGAGCGCGACCGCGAGCAAGGGCCCGCCGATCGCGCCGATCGGGAGGTCGACGTCCGCCAGTGTGCCCGGGGAGCTAGCCCGAGATGGGGCTGACTTTCGGAGCCTTGGTTCACGGGGCGACGCGAATGCCTCGTCGCTCCAGCACGGTGTCTATGACCGCGAGATAATCGAGCAGGCTGCGGGGGCTCGTGAACTGGTCGCGGACGCGCTCGCGCGCACGCCCGCCGATCTTGCTGGCTTGTGGTTGGTCGAGCAGCAGCTCGGTGACGGCGGCGCCGAACGCCTCGAGGTCGCGAGGGTCATCAAGCAGTACGCCGCTTTCGCCATCGACGATCTGCGACTGAATGCCGCCGATCCGTGATGCCACCACGGGTCGTGCCTTCCACATGGCCTCGGCCACGGTCAGGCCAAACCCTTCTGCCAGGCTCTTCTGCGTGATGACCCTGGCGTGGCGCTGCAGCGCGTTGACGATGATCGCGTTCTCCTCGGGGTCTTCCATCGGGAGGGCAGCGAGATGCACCCGGCTGCGTACTTGCACATCGAGGCTGTCGCGCAGAGCCTTCGCCTCGTTGAGCACGAGTCCGCCCTCTGGATCGTCGGTCACCGAGGTGACCGCGGGCCCCGCGCAGATGAGGTGCGCATCGGTGCTAGCGGGCACGTGGTCCGCGAACCCTCGGATCACTCCCAGCGGGTCTTTGAGGGCATCCCACCGCGAGATCTGCAGGACGACGGGCATCCCCGGCTCCAGCGGCGCGTCCTCGAACAGTTCGGCGCGCCGGTCGACTCGGCCAGGCGTGCCGTCTTGGCGCTGAAACGTCCCGTCGCCCGCCCCTGTGGCGCCGGCCAGCACCCCGCACGCCCGGAGTACGTGGAGCACGGCCTGCGGGTCGAGATGCTCATTCTTGGGAGAGAACACGTCGATCGACGGAGGAATGACCACGATCCGCTCGGGGTCGAGGTTCTCCCAGGCAAACGACGCTCGCGAGAACACGTCGGCGTCGGCGTCGGCGACGTAGCTATGCAGGAAGGCCCACGCTTGGCGGGCCTGCTCGTTCGGGTAATCGAGTCCCACATGGCAACGCCAGATGACGGCCGCGCCGGCGTCCCGCAGGGCGCCGATCAAGCCCGCCGGCTGGGGGTCGTGGACAATCGCGACATCCCCGTGCCGCACGCGTTCACAGATCGCCGGGGCGTTCGCGGACAGCGCCTGCTCATAGATCTCGCGGGCCTCCTGGTCTAGGTCTCCGCCATCGCCAGCGTTGCCGTGCAGCCAGTTATGGATCCGCTTGGTCATATCGAAGAACTCCTGCGGGCCCTCGATCACTAGCCAGCGGGCGTCAACCCCAGCCCCCCGAGCATATGGAACGAGCGACTCCAGAAGCTCCGCGACGCCGCCTCCTCTGGCGGTCGAGTTGATGTTCCAGACCACGCGGCCAGCCAGCAGCGCGCGCGCACGCCGCATGCCGCGCTCGAACTGCCGGTAGCGGTCCGGCGCGAGAACCGCGCGGAACCGCTCCGGGCTCATGGAGGAAACCTCGACCTCGAACATGCCTCTCCTCGTCAGATGGGGCCGCAGCGTGGAGAGCGGATTCAGCCACACCTTGGTCTAGATCTTGTAGGCCGCTGGGCGCGGAAGCGCTCTTACGGACAGAACGTCGCCGCCCGGGCTCGCCCTGTCCTCACCCAAATGGGATGAGGTCGAACCGGTCCGGCCACGGCAGGACGCGGTGTCCCACCGAGAGCTGGCAGACAGTTCGGACAGAACTGGCGCTACGACGGAAGAGCACTGTCTCCAGGAGGCGCGGGCGGGCGTGCCGTGTCGCGCCTAGGGACCACATCTCAGCAGCGGCAGTCGGCACCGTCCGCGAGGACTAGAGCGAAAGCGGCGATGCTTGGTCCTACTTCACCCATGACCGAGCGCGATCGTGTGCGTATCGTTGGGGTGAGGACCGTCTTGCCGGCATCAGCAATGACAAGCAAGCCTTGTGCTTCGCCCTCGCGCCGTCGAACGAACGAGACCGACCTACCGAAAGTGGCACGGCTGACCGTCGGTCCGCGGGGGGACGTCCGCACCGCCTCGGGTGGCACGTGGGCCGATGGTTGCAGTCGGCGGCCGCCGGACGTAGTCTCGTGCCTGATGGTCGTCGCCCGTAGGTCTGTTATCGCGCTCCTCTTCGCACTGAGCTGGTTGCTCGCGGCGACCGCAACCGCCGCCACCACGACCGATACGACCACGACGGTGACCACGACGACGACCGCAACGAACACTCACACGGACACGACGACGACGACGGTCACCCAACCCGCCACGACCGAAACCACGACTGTCACGTCGACGGCGTCGAGCCCGTCTCACACCACAACCATCAACCAGACCACCAGCGTTGCCCCGAGCTCAGGCGGCGGAACGGGTTCGGGCGTGCCTGGCTGGGTTTGGGTCCTGATCGGTCTCGGGGCCGTCGGAGTGGCAATCGCCGCCTACATGCTCGGTCGGAGCAGCGGCGCCCGAAGCGAATACGAGGCGCAGCAGCGCGCCGCCGCGGCCGCTGGCGCGCCGACCGATTACCCCCCGGGCTCCGGCCGGAACGTCCCGCCGCGGAGGCCGCCGCCCCCGCCCGACTGGCCACAGTCATGACCAACAGGAGCCGCGCATGACGCCGAACGCCGACGCCGTCCCGATCGACTTGGGGATGATCAGTGCGCGGACGAATGACCCGCCAGGGCCATCACGCCTCGCGGTCCCCAATCGGGCTACTTCCAATTAATTCTCTGAATCGGCCAATCCGGCACCCCTAGAGAGCCGCAGGAAGGATCTCAGCGGTGCCTCGGCGCCAACCCATACCTCTGCTTATAGGTCGCCCGAGCGGCCGCGGACTGGACGCATCTGCGGTAGCGGCGGCTCAGGCCGCGACCACCTCGCGTTCCATCTCCGGCACGTAGTCGCCGCTGCGCGCGGCGGAGTTCATCTTGGCCCGGTGGTGGTAGGCGTGCTGGGCCGCTTCTACGTTCTCCGGTTTGCCGCCCCAGGCCTTCAGCGCTGGTGCCTGCAACGCGCGGCCGTAGGAGAACGACAGCTCCCACGGATGTGGTCCGCGCGCGTTCATGGCGTTGAGGTTTGCGGTGGCATCCTCGTCGGACTGGCCGCCCGACAGGAACACGATCCCTGGCACGGCGGCCGGCACGTGCTTGTAGAGGCATTTGAGCGTCCACTCGGCCACCTCGTCCCGGCCGGCTCGGTTGGATGCGCCGTACCCCGACAGGACCATGTTGGGCTTCAGCAGCGTGCCGAACACGTCCACACGCTGGTCGAACAGCTCCCTGTAGACCGCATCGAGCACGAGCGCGGTCACGTGGTGGCTGCGCTCGATCGTGTGGGTGCCGTCCTGGAGCACCTCGGGCTCCACGATCGGGACCAGCCCGGCCTCCTGGCACAGCGCGGCGTAGCGAGCGAGTGCGTGCGCGTTGGTCCAGACGCAGTACTCGCTGGGCAGCCGATCGGTGATCGAATACGTCGCGCGCCACTTGGCGAACCGAGCGCCCAGCCCCCGGTACTCCTCCAGCCGCGCGCGCAGGCCGTCGAGACCCTCGGTGATCGTCTCGCGTTCGGTCAGCGCGAGCGGCTTGGCTCCCTTGTCGACCTTGATCCCGGGGATGATCCCCTTCGAGGCGAGCAGCTCCGGAAACGGCGTGCCGTCGGAGGTCGATTGACGGATCGTCTCGTCGAACATGATTACGCCGCTTATGTAATCGTCCGAGCCCGCGGTGGTGAACAGCATCTCGCGATAGGAGCGGCGGTGCTCCTCGGTGGACTGCACACCGACCGAGTCAAAGCGCTTCTTGATCGTCCCGTCGCTCTCGTCCGCGGCCAAGATGCCCTTCCCCGGGGCAACCAGCGTCTTCGCGGTCGCATGCAGCTCCTCGGTGGCCATCGATCTGCCTCCTCCTTCGGGAATCTGACTGGCTGGCATTATTCCTCCGCCGCGCCTGGGTCGGAAGAGCCGCCCGCCGCCGGGACACCAGCGGCCGCCGGGGACCAGCGGGCCGTCAGCCAGTCCCCAGGTGAGAACTCGGTGCGATCCTTCATCGGGCGAGGCCAGGATCCCGTCCCACGATCTCAAGACGTGAGCCACCCAGCCGACCCTCACACGCCGCCAGGCAAGACCGCGGCGAGGCTCGACCGGATCGGGCTCTACAGCGCTCCTGTCCGACTCGGCTACGTGAGCATGCCGTGTCCCGGCTGGCTATTCGCGACGCCCTCGTTTCGGGGTTTCGACGGCTACACGGTCTCGTCCTGCACGGCTGGCACGAGTTGGATCCGCTCGGCGAACGTGAGTCGCCGAGTTCGCGCCGACAGGACAGTTGGTGCCGCTTGACGACGCGGCGCATTCGCCGTGGCTCGAGCCGCTAGCGGCCGTGAGCGAGGAACCCCGCGCCTTCATCGCCGGCATTCCTCGCGGGCCCCGACCGCGCACCCAGGCGAACCCCGCCGGCCTGACTGCGCGAGAACTCGAGGTCTTCCCGCTGCTGATCGAGGGACTACGCAACAGCGAGATCGCCGAACGACTCGTGGTTGCACCAAAGACCGTCGACCACCACGTATCCGCGATCCTGCGCAAGCTGGACATCCGCAGCCGGGCCGAAGCGGGCGCCGCCGCCGCCCGGCTCGGGCTCCACCAGCCGGTCTGACCAGCTCGCCTACGACCGCATCGACGCGGGTGCTCGGGACGCGCCGCGCAAGCTCGAACATTGCACCTCCGCCAGACCACGACCCGCTCGTTTTGCCGTCACCGAGCCAGCGATTGAGCTCTGCTTCGAAGCTGCCGCTTTGTCCCCGGCTGAGCAGCTGGCGTTCGACTGCTGCTCTTTGTGTCGTGGGAGCCGGAGGAGGAGTCGGCTCGCGGGCGGCACCCGCCTGGCCGGCCGCCGCGAGTGCGCCGTCTGCAGGTCTCGACACCGTCACGCGGGGGGCCTGACGGCGAAGCGGCGCGCGGTCGTGCGGTGCGCGTTCAACGGTCGGAGGGTCCGTGAACGACAAGATCAATCTGGCCGCCAAGTTCGCGCTGCTGGACCAGCCATATCGGCCCGCGCTACTCCTCGCCGCGAAGGGGACCGTCGCGACGGAGCGCTGTCTTCGTCCAAACCGTGGTCCGCTCTAGTCTCGCGGTGGCGTCGCCCGCCTTGCCTGGTAGGTTCGTGTCGTGGGCGCGTTTGGCTTCGAGGTTCCGATCATGCAGGCGCCCGTGGGGAGCGCCGCCACGGCGCGGCTCGCCAGCGAGGTGTCGAGGGCGGGAGGGCTAGGGTCGCTGGGCGCGTCGTGGACCGATCCGAGGAGTCTGACGCACATCCGTGCTACAAGGCGCGCCTGATCGAAGCCGAAGCTCGCGACACCGTGCTAACCGAGCTATTCGACGTGAGCTGGCCGGCGTCACCGCATCGCGTCATCCGCAACAGCACCTACGACCGCTGGGAGGCCGCGGGTAGCCCGCCGTCGGGAGAGCGTCCAGGCGAGGGTGAGGAGGTTGCCAGCGGCATACCCCGCTACGCGTCCAACCCGCCACTCGCGGGCACCGACGGCGACATCGAGTCGATGGCAATGTACGCCGGCCGAAGCGTGGGGGCGATTGCCGAAGTGGAGCCGGCGGCCGGAATCGTGGAGCGTTTCGCCGCCGCGCTGCGCGACGTATAGCCCTGCCCGCGCGTCGCGGCGCGATCCGGCACTCCAACCGCACCCCCCGTCGCTGGTGCCGGACTACTGCTCGTGACCGAGGCTCCGAAAGTCGGCCGCGTCGCGGTCGACGCTCGAAACGGAGCGATCTCAGCGGTCTGCCTCGGCGCGAACGTCGCTGCCCCCTTTGTCGCCGGACCGGGCGTGAACTGCCCGGCTGCCGCTTTGAGAGCTCGTCGACCCTGACCGGAAGCCCCGTGACCGCACCGGCTTACGTAGCCCGGGACAGCCCCGGGCTCGTGCTTTCAGGAGTGCCGTCCTCGGCTTACACGCGTTCACACCCGGTCGAGGATCGCGTCGATGTGGGCGGCCGCGCAGTCCACGGCGGGAAAGCCGCGGTTGCCTCATCGAAGATCACGTTGAGATCGGTCCCCGCTAGCACGATGGCGTCGACCCCGTCGCGAGTACCGATCGCACGGGCGATCCGTCGCAGCTTCTCCACGTTCGCTGGCGACGTGCGCCCACCGGTGGCGAGCTCGAGGTAGATGCGATGGATCTCGTCGACCTCATCGTCCTTCGGAGCCACGACCTCGAAGGACCCGAGCGCCCCGAAGATCTCGGTTTCGATCGTGAAGCGCGTGCCGAACAGCGCAATCCGCGATAGGTCGCGGTCGCGCAGGCGCCGCTCGGTCGCCTCCAGCATGTCGACGATCGGTAGCGGGCTCTGGCGCCTCAAGAGGTCAATAGCAATATGTGGAGTCACTGCCGGGATCGCGAGCAACTCGGCTCCAGCAGCCGCCAGCTCGCGGACGAAGCCGCCGAGGTCTCGTTCGTGGTCATCCCCTATGCATACACGGCTCGGCGCCTTATGCGACCGCGTCCGGCGTGGCCAGCTGCACCGCCGGCGTGTCCACGGGAGGAGAAACACAGGGTTGCTGTCCACGCGAGATGTCGTTCTCGCCTCGCCACGAGAGGGTGACGACAGCGGGCCGCGCCGGCCAGACTTCTCCCCGGTCAATCACAGAAGGATGCTTCGGCGTGGCGCTCGCGCCGGGCGCTATTAGCCCGAGCGCGGCGCTCGCGCCTCCGCCCGCGAGTAGGACCAGCCCGAGGCCGGCGCTCATAGATAGCCAGCGCAGCCGGTGATACCGACCGCGGTGCGACGCGGTCCTCCCGTTTGATGCTTTCGTAAACATGGCATTCCTCTTCGATCTGGTGATCATCGCTCGCCACGGCACGGCTGCGACTTGCCCTCGGGATCCGAGTCGGCAGCATCGCGGCTGAGCCCGCGGCGCTCGGCGTTTGTTGAGTCGGACTGCGCCCCCGGCGCCGCGCCGCGGCCGCCCGGGCAGGCGCTACTAGTGCGCGGCCGTCGCGGTCGCGCCAGTGGAACGGGAGACGTCCTGCTGTCGGGCGGCTCG
Source organism: Solirubrobacteraceae bacterium (assembly GCA_035625625.1). Lineage (GTDB taxonomy): Bacteria > Actinomycetota > Thermoleophilia > Solirubrobacterales > Solirubrobacteraceae > Palsa-465. Next base: position 9,373 of record DASPPG010000175.1, on the reverse strand, counting down.
CTGCGCGGCCTCGGCCTCGGCGGTGAGAACGCCGGCAGGCAGAACCCACTGCCGCTTCCTGGGAGGTGGATCCTCAGGCCATTCGCCGTGTTCTTCGAAGTAGCGCCATGCCTGTTCGTGCCGCGCCCGCTCCTCGTCCCCGGACACGCCCAGGCGATATAGGGCGTTGAGCATGAGTACGGAGAGTCCCCCGCCGGCGGCCATAGCAAAGCCATCGACCCCGACGCCGGCGGGATTGATGGCCAGCACCACGATGCCGCCGGCCACCATCACGATCCCGATCCCGTATCGAACTGCCCAGAGCCAGGCTGACACGGGATGCGGGCTGGTGTCCGGCGGCGTGGTGATATTCAAGTTCGATTCGGACATCGTCTTGCTCCAAGTCGCTTCGTTCCTGTGGGGCGCTGTGAGCGCCCATGCAAGAGGATCGCCCGAGCTCCGAGCGATATCGACCCGGCGGGCGGCTCGTCGACAGCAGCGCTCCCGACCCTGAATGTCCGGTTAGCCCTACCGTTGCAGGGATGGCGCCGCTGCGAATCGTCGTCGCTGAGGATCAGCTCCTCCTGCGCGAGGGTCTCAGCCGACTGCTCGCCGAAAGCGGCTTCGAGGTCGTCTCGCAAGCCGCGGACGCGCCCGACCTACTCAGGAAGGCCTCCGCGTACCATCCCGACGTCGCGATCGTGGACGTCCAGATGCCGCCGGAGAACACCGACGACGGGCTACGCGCGGCGATCGAGATTCGCCGCGAACATCCAGAGGTCGGCGTCCTCGTGCTCTCCCAGTTCAGGGACGAGGCGTACGCGATGGACCTGATCGGCGAGGACGCACGTGGCGTCGGCTATCTGCTTAAGGACCGGATCGGTGATCTGGCCTCGTTCGCCGATGCTGTGCGGCGCGTGGCGGCCGGCGGGTCCGCCCTGGACCCGGAGATCGTCGCGCTCATGGTCGGCCGCCGCCGCAGGCACGACCCGCTCGAGGAACTGACCCCGCGCGAGCGCCAGGTCCTGACCCTGATGGCCGAGGGCAAGTCGAACCTCGGCATCGCCGAGGCGCTCGGCGTCACTCTGGCCGCCGTCGAGAAACACGTCAGCCGGATCTTCGGCAAGCTCGGGCTGCGGGACGAACCGCTCGAGCACCGGCGTGTTCTGGCCGTGCTCACGCTTCTGCGCGCGAGCTGACAGCCGCCGCCAACGGAAGTGAAGCGATCAAACGCGTCCCGGCCCCGGCCGGCGACTCGACCACCAGCGTCCCGCCAACCGCGGCCACGCGATCCTCGAGACCTGCCAGGCCTGACCCGCGCGCACGATCCAGCGTCGCCCCGCCCCGGCCGTCATCCCTCACCTCGACCACAAGCCGGTCCCCCTCCACGACGATGCTCACGCTCGCCTCTGAAGCCTGCGCATGCTTAGCGACATTGGCCAGGGCCTCCGCCACCACGAAATACGCCGTTCCCTCGATCATCGCCGGGAAGCGAGCCGCCGGCAGGTCCAACGCCACCGGCACCGGTGTGCGCGCCGTCAGCGAGCTGACCGCCGCGCGCAGCCCACGATGGCTTAGCACCGACGGATGAAGCCCCGAGCCGAGATCCCTGAGGTCGGCAATCGCCTGCTGAGTCTCCGCCACCGCATCGGCGACCAGCCGTCTCGCCTCGTCGTCGGGCACGTGCTGACCGACCCGTTGCAGCGCGACGATCACATTGACCAGACGCTGCTGGGCACCGTCATGAAGGTCCCGGCCGAGTCGCCGCCGCTCCTCCAGCTCCGCCTCGACCAGCCGCGCCCGCGAAGCATGAATCGCCTCCGCCCGTCGCCGCTCGGCCTCGGCCAGATGCCGGTCGGTGAGGTCACGGAACACCACGACGGCGCCCCGAGCGCGATCCACCATCACCGGGGCCGAGGAGTACGCAACCGGCACGAACGTACCGTCCCGCCGAACGAACCAATCCTCCTCCACGCGCACCGGCTCCCCGCTCGACCGCGGGCGCAACAGCGGGCAATCGGACTCCGGAAACGGTGTCCCGTCGGGACGCCGGTAATGAATCGTCGCGTGGCTGTCCCGCCCGAGCAGCTCGTCCTCGTTCCCGTATCCGAGAGCGGCGAGCGCAGCGGAGTTAGCGAACAGCACACGCCCCTCGCCATCGACCGCATACACCCCCTCCACCGTGCTCTCCAACAAAGCGGCCAGCAGCTCCTCGCTACCCGAACCCAACCGACTCGCGATCACCCGATCCAACGGCACGCACACCATGCTCCCACTCCCGGCAGAACGCACTCGTGAATCGGTGAACTGATCGCACATCCCGCGGCTTCAGAGGCCGAAGGCTCTTCACCTAAAAGCAAGCGGAAACCGGCGCCGCGCTAAACCCGTGGCTGCTCTGGACGATCTGCGGCACTGAGCTCGAGCTTGGCGACGAGACTTCCGGGTTCCCACGCGACGAGCAGTCGGCGTGCCGCGGAACCTTCCCACGAAGCTCCGCGCCGAAGGAGTAGCGCGCTCTCACGACTGTAGCCGTGGCATTGCGGTAGCGCCGGTCGTGCTGTTCGGGTGATCGGTGTCGCTCGACGCGTCGGCTGGCGTTAGCCGAAATCGAGCAAGCAGCTGATTCTCCTGATGTCGGCTTCTGTACTAATCCGAAAACCCGCCCACGGCGCACGTCGGGCGGGACGATCGCAGTGTCGTGTCGGGGCAAGGAGTGGTGAGCGGCGAGGCATCCGCGTGCGTCGATCCCGTGATCCCGTGCTCGCCGCCTGACCGGACAGCGCGGATGACGGTATCGGTGAGGGTGCGCGGCTGGGTTCGTTGCCGGCCTTGTCATCAGAACAGCGTCTCGGCTCGCTGGAGGTGGTTTATTGCTTGGTCAAGGTCGTTGTGGCAGCGCTGGACCCAAGCGTCTCCCCAGAAGAAGTTGCAGCTTGTCTCGGCGCGCAGGACCAGTGCGAGCGCATCCTCGAGCTCGCGGTATAGGTCCGGGTTGGCGGCACCGATCGCGATAGCGTTACGCCGGGCGGCGTCGACGGCCTCGCTGAGCTCTGCGACGCGAGTGAGCGCCGCGTGCTGAGCCGGTGAGCCCGTCCATTGAAGAAATCCGGTGCCGTGGTGCCAGCCGGTGTTCCAGGCTCCCGGGCCTACGGTGACCCAGCCGTGCGGTCCGTATCGCTCGAGGTAGTGGGAGATGAACGTGGGGCGGATGCCGCCGGCGGAGCCGGTGCGTACCTTTTCCATGAGTTCGGCATGGAAGGTTCCCCAGAAGTTGCGGCTGGGCGTCGTTTGCCGGAACCATTCGCCGTTCTCGCCGGCGGTAGCGGTTGTGACGAGCGGCGGGAAGTCGCAGTGCTGTGTGCGCGCTCTGACCTCGGTGATGAACCACTCGGTGTCGATGCCGGACGCCTGCGCGTTTGACAGCTCGCGGTCGCGGACGGCGACCACGATCTGCTCGCCTCCGAACTGGGCCAGGTGGGGGCGGTAGCGCAGCTCATCCCAGCGCATGGGCGTGAGCGGGGAGACGTGCTCACTGTCGACGATCACGTAGCGGTACCCGTGGCGACGGAGAGTGGGGATCAGGTCCATCGAGAATCCCAGTTCAGGCGGCCAGAACCCTGGAACAGGGTCGCGCGTGACGAGGTGGGCGGCGATCGTTCGCCATCGGTCGAGCTGCTCCTCTCGGTCGGCGGGACGGATCAGCGGCAGGACGGGGTGATAATGGCCGGTGCCGAGGAGCTCGATGATCCGGGTGTTCTGCAGGTACCACAAGAGTGCTTCACAATCGACGATTCCGGAGACGCGACGCTGGAAGTCGGGGTGGGCAAGCGTCTCGAGCAGCGTTCCGGAGAGCGACACGTGAACGCGTCCGAGGTCCTCGTATTGCCACAGTGACCGCGGGATGCGGTCGATCGCCCATAGGATCTCCTTCGCCTCGGTTTCCTGGGCGTCGAGCAGTTGCTCGAGGTTGCCGGGCGGCTGGTGCAGGGTCAGGACCAGCGCGAACTCGATGTCTAGCACTGGCCTCTCCGGCGCCCGAGCCTAGCCTGACCGGCGCGCGCGAGCACACGCTCGTGGGGCCGTCTGCCAGCCCGCTCGATCGCAGTCACGATCTCGTCGCGCCCGCGGGCCGACGCAGCATGCTCGTGCGGCCCCGCGCGTCGCTCACAGCCGTTCACGCACGTGGGCGGAGGCACGTCCGTCATAGTCCCCCCCTCTCTTGCGCGGTACTCCGAGCTAGCAGCCGACGCATCACCGCGTCGCGGGACGCCGCAGCCCGACCCGGGGAAGCCTCTACGTCGACTGAGATGCGGCCGATCATCTGTGGCGGATGTACTCGTAGATGTTCAGGTAGTCCTGGGCCGGCCCGGCCCATGAATGATCCGTCCTCATTCCGTTGAGCTGCAGCTTTCGGAACTCCTGCGGATAGGAGTACCACAGGCCGATCGCGCGGCTCAGCGCTGATTCCAGGCCCTGCGCGTCTGCCTGGTGAAAGACGTACCCGTTTCGCTCCCACCCCGACGCGTGATCGCGATCGAACACGGTGTTGATCAGCCCCCCGACGGCGCGAACAACCGGCACCGCTCCGTACTTCAGCGCGATCATCTGCGTCAGCCCGCACGGCTCGAACAGGCTCGGCATCACCAGCAGGTCCGCCCCGGCGTAGATCAGATGCGCGAGCTCGACGCTGAAGCCGAGTTCCAGATGGCAGTCGGGATTGTCGTTGAGCTCGTACTTGAGTCGCCAGAACTCCCTGGCGATCGCCGGGTCTGGGCTGCTGCCTAGCAGCACGAACTGGCCGCCCTCGGCCAGCGTGTAGAAGAGTGCGTGGCGGATCAGCTCGACGCCCTTCTGGCGGTCCAGCCGTCCGATCGACGCGACCAGCGGCTTGAAGCTGTCGGCTATGAGGAAGCGGTCGCGTAGCGCCCGCTTGTTGGCGTACTTGCCGTCGAACCACTCGCTGCCGTACCGTACCGGGATCAGCGGATCGATCTCCGGATTCCAGAGGTCGTAATCGACGCCGTTGAGGACCCCGCCGAACTTGTTGCGGTGGATGTGCACGGTGTGGCCGAGACCCTGGCCCTGGTCGGTGTACTCCGCCTCCGAGGCGTGCTGGGGAGACACCGTCGTCACGAAGTTCGCATAGACAATGCCCCCCTTCATGAGGTTCAACGCAGCGGGGTTGAAGTCGTCCCGCAGGCGGTCATAGTCGTAGAAGTGATGTGCCCGCGTCAGGCCTGTGGCCCACAGCGCGGTCTCGCCGGTGATGCCCTGATGTCCGAAGTTGTGGATCGTGTAGCACACGCGTTGGTCGCCCATACCCAGGTGCTGGTAGATCTCGTACAAGAGCACGGGCACCAACGCCGTCTGCCAGTCATGGCAATGAATCACTTCCGGCCGCTTGTTCGCCTTCAGCATGAACTCGAGCGCGGCCTTCGATAGGAACGCAAAGCGAAGGACGTCGTCGAATGAGCCGTAGAGATGTCCGCGCTCGAAGAATCGGTCCTGACAGTGCGGTTCGATGAAGAAGCACTTGCGGCCCTCCACGAACCCGAACCACACCGTACAGTGAACCGCACCGCTAAACCAGGGTACCCAGAGATCGTTGTATGCCACGGTGAGACCGTAGATGCGGTCATACCGCATGGTGTCGTACTTCGGCAAGATGATCTCAACGGCGTGGCCGCGCAGCTCCAGCTCGCGGCTGAGACCGAATACCACCTCCCCCAGCCCGCCCGCCTGGGCCACGGGAGCGCATTCGGACGCGATCATCACGACGAACAGCGTCTCACCTCCACCGTTGTGCGTCTGTCGGACATCATCGGCGGCGTCAATGATCGTACGTCTCGCCGGCGCCGGCAGCGGACGCGGTCTGGTCGCCTCAGCCGGAGACTAACCGTTCCGGTGGCGCTGTGAACCGGCAAAGGCGTGGTACTCGATGTACGGAAATATGTTGTCGCACGCTTCGATTCTGGACAGCCAGTGCGTGTCGATCGTCCCTGCCTCAATTTGCCCGAGCCAGGCGGTGGAAGCGGTTGATGTGCGTGCGTACACGGAACTCCGCGTACGCCACCGTCGTTCCCATGCTGATCATGAACGGCCAGTCGCTCGCGGTAGCGAGAACAAGTTCGCGGGCGAGCTGATTGAGTCGGCGCAGCATCAGCCCTTTCGCGCGGGGGCGCTCCCGGGCCATCCTCGACATTTCTCGCGTCGCATGGTGCAGGTGTGGCCAGATCCACGCTACGGCGCCACGATCACAGGCACGCGGCCTGTCCTGGTCCGGACCTCGTCGACCCGTCGCGCCCGCTCGTGCACGAAGTGCTGGGCGTGCTCGTTCACCGCCTCCAACGCCCAGGCGCGGCGATACGGCAGCGTGGCGTGAAGCGGCACGTCGCGACCGGTCACCCGATGGTATCTCAGGCCCAGCTTCCGCCTGCCTCCGCCGGGCAGGAGAAAGCGCGCGATCGGCGCGCTGCCGAGGTCATGGCCGATATCGCGATAGCGAGGGTCACCGGGATAGCCAACCTCCGCGCTCCACACCTGAGCCGAAGATTCGGGGTTCCGCGCGAACGCGGCCACCCCGCTCGGACAGCGGACCGGCGCGTACCTGGCGAACACGGGCGGGGGATCGGCGAGCTCCAGCGCATGAGCATCAACCAGGAAGTAGCGGATTCCCTCATCGGCCAGCAGACGATCGGTCCCGGGAACGAAGCCGCACTCCGGTAACCACATACCGGCCGGCCGTCGACCGAGATGATGCTGATAGCACCTGGCACCAAGAGAGATCTGCGCTCGAGCGTAGCCGGCGTCGAAGCCGGGAAGGAACGCGTGCGTCGCGCATGACGTGACGAGCTCAAGCAATCCGCGATCCTGGAGCGCCGCGAACGCGGCCGTCAGATCCGGAGTACTCGTGCTCGAATCGATTGAGAGCGTCGACGAGTCGCGCGCGATAGAGCTCCGCGGTCGACCGGAACCGCTCATCGCCCGTCGTCCTGCGAACCTCAGAATCGCCAAGCTCAACGAGCACCCGCATCCGATCGACATAGCGCGTCACCAGGAGCTCGTCGCGGAGCATCTCCAACAGGGGAGGTGACAAGGACACCGTCAGCCCAACCGACAGCCCGGTTGCCGCCGGGGATCACCGTAACGAGCCGTCGACATTCTCACTCAACGTGAACGCCTCACCGCCCGATCGGGACGCACCTGGACCGGCTGGGCTCGGGCGCAGCGACGCCCCGTACCGAGGATCGAGGATCGCCGGCCCGGCCGAGATCCCCGCGTCGGCGACCGCCGCGGCCAGCGCGGTTCCGGCGCTGAGCACATCGACCGGATCGCGCCCGAGCCACACAGCCGCGGCCAGCGCACCGAGCGCGACGGCCACCGCCTCTGGAAGTCCAGGACGCCCGCGATCACGAACGGCACGTGCGCCGGCTCGCGCCGTACCAGTCGAGCCTCCGAACCACGGTAAGCCGAGCGCACCTCGGAAGCGAGCTCGAAGCCCGAGTCGACCCCGACCAATCGCGCCTCGGACCCCATCTCGACGGATGCACCCACGCTCGCTGGTCCGCCGGCGGCCTGCGCAACGTGAGGAGCCCGTTCTGCGGGCGTCACCACGATTCGGCCGCTGGCGCGCTCAAGCTCACGCTCATGGCGCTCAGCCGCTACGCGTGGCTGCTTCGGGCGGCTCACAACCGCGGGCGTGGTTGCGACTTTCGGTGTCTTCGGGGGTGCGTGGATGACGTTTGAGCGCGCGAGGACGACCCATTGGTAGTTGCGCATGACGCCGAGTTCGACCATGTACGAGCTGTCAGCCTCGGGGAGAGCGACATCCTGGCTCCCGCGCGCAATCGTAACGGCATACTCGGCCAGGAGGTATCCGCTCGGTACCCCGATCAGGCGCAGAAAAGCCCTCCCGCCCTCGTGAGGCCCAATAGCAGCATTGATGCGATCGTTACTTAGATCCCAATAAGCGTGCGCCGACGTGGGGTCACGAACCATCAACACAAGCCTGTCGCTACCGTACCCAAGTGGCAAAGGGGCGTCGTCAGGCTCAGGAAAGACGCTGCCGCCCCGATCTGAGGTAGTTCCGTTAGCTTCAAAGTCCACGCGCGCCGGTTCACCGCCACGAGAATCTAAGGGCCACATTGAAACGTACATCCGATTTCAACGCGTCTCGGTCGCTGGACGTTGCGACCCTCTCTGGTCGCTCCGACCACGACCGCCGAGTGATCCTCCCGCAGGCCGCAGGCGTTCGAAACCTGGCGCCGCGCGAGTCCAGGCATCAACGATCCCATCCAGGCGACAACGGTGAGGCGCGGAACGACGCTTCGATCGCGCCAAGCAGGCACGAGAAGGACCAGCGGGGCCGGTGACGATCGAGGCTGAGATCGAGCTGGTGGTCGCGCGGCGGCACTCGGATCCGCACCGCGTGCTGGGCGCGCACCCCATGGACGATGGTGTTGTGGTCCGCGCGCTCCGGCCCGACGCGCGCGAGGTGATCGCGCGAATGGGTGGCGGGGAGTACGTGACGCTTTGGCAGCGGCACCCGGCGGGGCTGTTCGAGGGGTTTGTGCCCGGCGCCAGGCTGCCGCTGCGTTACGAGTTCGAGGTGAGCTACCCGGACGGTAACGTCTTCACGTTGCGTGATCCCTACGCGTTCGCGCCCACTCTCGGGGACCTCGATCTCCATCTCGCCGGGAAGGGTCGCCACGAGGAGCTCTACGAGCGGCTGGGGGCCCACGTTCGCGAGATCGACGGTGAGCGCGGCACCTCGTTCGCGGTGTGGGCCCCCGCTGCGCGAGCGGTCAGCGTTGTCGGGGACTTCAATTCGTGGGACGGACGCCTGCACGCGATGCGCGTGCTCGGTGGGTCGGGCATCTGGGAGATCTTCATCCCGGGCGTCGTGGAGGGCGCCGCCTACAAGTTCGAGATCCTCACCGAGGCCGGCCAGATTCGGATGAAGGCGGATCCCTACGCCTTCCAGACGGTGCCCATGCCGCGCACCGACTCGATCGTCCACCGCTCGCGCCACGTCTGGCATGACGGGGAGTGGATCGAGCGCCGGCGGGCGACCCAGCCGCACCTGGAGCCGATGTCGATCTACGAGGTCCACCTGGGCTCGTGGCGGCTCAACCCGCTGGAGGGCAACCGGCCGCTGCGCTACCTGGAGCTGGCCGACGAGCTGGCCGCATACGTGACCGAGCTTGGCTTCACGCACGTGCAACTGATGCCAGTGATGGAGCACCCGTTCGCAGGCTCGTGGGGATACCAGGTGACCAGCTACTTCGCGCCGACCGCGCGTTTCGGCGCCCCGGATGACTTCAAGCGGTTCGTCGATCACCTGCACTGCCGTGGAATCGGCGTGATCCTCGATTGGGTGCCGGCGCACTTCCCG
>DASPPG010000174.1:0-2446 GCA_035625625.1 Solirubrobacteraceae bacterium | reverse complement strand
TCAAGCAGCACGCGCCCATCGACGCCGGCGTGCTCCGACATGGATGCAAGCGCCGACCCTTGCCAGGTCAACTCTTGGCGCCCTTGGACCCGACCGCAACGTGCGCACGTGATCGCCATGATGGACCGTCCATCCTAGCCTCAGCTCTCCCCCTGGGGCGAGCGGGACCCCGATCGCGGACGCCCGGGGCCGCCCGACTTCGATCATATGCCGACCCGCCGAGCGAGCCCCCAGGCGCTCGCTCAAGATCGACGTGAAATGCACCGCGGATCGAGCTACACGTGTACGTGTCAATGCAAAAACAGCGGCCCGACGGGCGCTACAGACGCACCGCCGGACCTTTGACAAACATCGTGCAGGTCCAGCGGTGGCTCGGCCACCACTCCCCGAGCTTCACGCTCGACACCTACGTGCACCTCCTTGACGGGAACCTCGGGGCGCCACTGGCGCCACTCCAGGGACAGGCAACAGCACCGAGCGACGCGCGTACTCCCTCGGACGCGAGCGACAACTTGCAGCAGCTTGACCGCACACGGGCAACCAGCTCGATCAGGGCACGGAAGCCCTTGAATCGGCGTCAGGCCGTGGCGTAAAGCGACTCGACAGGTTGGTCTTCTTCGACCTCGTAGCGGACGATCCAGCCGCCCTGGACCTCCCGAGGGCGCGGGTGCACGCCGACGATGCGGCCGTCTTGCACGAGCCAGTCGCCCCAAAGGATTGCCCAGCCCTCCTTCGGCGGTGGGTCGCCAACGTCAATCCAAGCCGGGAACTCCGAGAACAGCGGCGAGTCGGTCTTGCTGCCTAGCCTGGACTCCCACGTTAGGTTTCGGGGTTAACACCACGTAGCTTTTGGTCAGCCGAAGGCCAGCTTGAGTCTGCGGTTCTGCCACCAGGGGACGGGGATGTCGGTCTCGGCGAATCCGGCGTTGAGTAGGTAGGGGTTGTGGGCTCGCTTTCCGTAGCGCACTTCGATGGTGTTGGGTGTGATGCTGACTCGGGCTGAGGTGTCGATGAAGTCGCGCCAGATGTGGCGGGACTCGGCGGTGGCGTACGCGCCGCCGACTTGCGCGCCGAAGAGGCGGTAGAGGCTCGAGCCCATGAGCGTGAGCTGCAGGTCGCAGTTGACCTTCATGGCGACCGCCGAGGACAGGGCATCCATGTGGAAGAAGTCGACGCCGTCGGAGATGGAGTTCTCGATCAGCATCCGCTTGGCGTATGTGTCGATCAGGGCGGCTGCCCCGCGGCGTAGCTGGTTGGTGAGCAGGAGCGTGGGTTCTTCGTGGCCCAGGTCGGCGACCGCGATCTGGCGGATAGGCCCGGTGTAGCCGGTGAGCGAGATGCGCCGGTCAAGGATCTTGGGGGTGCGGTAGGCGCGGTGGACGCCTTTGAGTTCGATGCGCCGCCACGCGGATGCCGGCCCGAGCTCGGCGAGTAGGCCCGCCGAGCGCCGGCGGAGGGTGATGAAGCGGATGCCCATCTGGTTCAGCGCGTCGAGGTTGGCGTAGGTGGTGAGCTTGGAATCAAAGATCAGCTCCTCGGGGAGGCTGCCGGTGCGCTCCTGCCAGAACTCGACGAAGCGCAGCACCTCCTCGGCCTGGTCGGCCTTGCGGATACCGGCGTTGGCGTAGCAGAACACCTGCCGCTCGGCGTCTTGGGCGAGGAACGCCAGCACCCCCTTCTGGCGGCGGCTGCGCTTGGACACGTAGTGCTTCTCGACGAGGGCATCCTCGCCGTGGAACGGGATAGTGTGGAAGTCCAGGTGGAAGCTCACCCCGCGCTTGAGCCCGAGCGCGCCCACAGCGTCAAACCAGGCGGTCATGAGCTTGGGGTAGCAGGCGGGAGGAATGCGGCAGGAGTACTCGGTGAGGAACGAGCGCTTGGGGATGGCGCCCAGCCCTGCGAACAGGGCGAGGCCCTCGTCGAACACCTGCGCCATGCCGTGGCTGGTGCGCGCCGCCCCAGTGAGCTTGAGCGCGAGCAGCGAGCGCATGGCCGCCCCGGCGGGCACCATCCGGCTGGCCGGCAGGCCGGCGCGCTTCATCATGGCGTCAAAGCCGACTCCGGCGAGCATCGGCACGAACAAGAACAGGCCGCCTACGTCGGTGCGGAACTCCCGAGGAGCGAGGTCGAAGGCCCGCACGTCCGCGACCGCGGCAGGGGTCACTCCGATCCGTGCGCCACGCTCCTCGTCCGCGCGCCGCGGCAGCCTCGCGAAGCCCTCCTCAGACAGAATCGCCCAGACCGCCGGCGGTGAGAGCGCCTGCTCCTCGGCAGCCAGCACAGCGGCGATGTCGTAGACCGAGAGGTTCTGCTTGCGCAGGGCGATGACCCTCTCGCGCAGGCGCGAGGACTTCCTCGCCGGCCGCTCGCCGACTGCGGCCCGGCTGCGCTCGGGCAAAAAGAACTCGCGGCCGGGGTCGGCACGGAAGTGGTGGCACAGCACCCG
>DASPPG010000173.1:0-13766 GCA_035625625.1 Solirubrobacteraceae bacterium | reverse complement strand
TCGTCGACCGTCGGCGGATCTGCCGGATACCGGCGGCCTTTGTTCGGTGGGATCCGGCCGGCATGATGGCCGGGCACTGTCGCCGGGGACCGGGGGCGGCCGGCGGCGTCCAACAACTGATGAGCAGGCATGGCTCCCTCCTTCATGCCGATCGGCTGGTTATGCCGAGTCGGTCGCGGTGGGTGGGCTTTTCGCCTGTTCTGGTGTAGTTCAGGGGCTCGGGTGCTCGGCACAATCAGAGGCGGTCTAGGAAGGCGAGGAGCGTGTCGCCGGGTCGGTAGCGGCCGGGTTTCGCACCGATTGGTGCGGTGCGGGCGATCGCTTGTTCCTTGAGCGAGGGGTCGGCATGTTGGTAGATGCTGGTGGTCTTGGTGTTCTCGTGACCGAGCCATAACGCGATCGTTGTGAGGTCGGCGCCGCCGGCTTGTCAGAGCAGCGTTCTCGCGCGACGGTCGGGCGGCTGGGTGCTGTGCGCCGTGGCGGTGTGCGGAGCAGGGCGATCGCCGGCAGCGACCGGCGATCGCCCCGGCGCCGACCGGGTGAACTGATCACGGCAATCGCGGCGATCTCGACGCCGCGGGCTTGAGGACCGATTAGAGCATGCTCGATCAACTACGGCAGCAGATCCAGACCTACCTCCACGAGCTGCTCGACGAGGCCGACAGGCTCCGCCGAGCGCTGGCCGCCCTGGGCTCGGGCGATGGCGCCGCCTCGTGGGCTGGGCAGAGAGTTCGTGCGGGGAACCGGTTGGCCCACGCGGCTGAATCCGCGCGCAGACGCCGTGTCGCGTACGACAAGGCCCCGAGCGCGTGGGCACGGCAAGCGGGATGGCGGGATCTCAGCGCGTCGCGTCGATGCGGCGCGGCTTCGGTCGCGAGGCATCTGTGAACTCGCGCAGCTGGTGGGTGACGAGAAACGCCGCTTGCTCGGCGATGTCGACAGCGCTGTCGTCGACTCGTTCCAGGCTTCGTGCGAGGTTGACGCGGCGCATCCACGGTACCGTGCAGACATGCGTTCGGCGTTCGCTGCGCAACTCGACGGGCTCGAGCGTCGGCTCGTCGATGCTTTGTGGGACGCAGCCAATACGCTGGCGACGGTCGCGGCAGCGGTCCAGGACTCCTCTGAGCACCGGATCTCAGCGATTGGCAATGATCGAGCTCGCGCACCACGCGACGCTGATCAATAACCAGTTCGATTTGGTCGTCCAGTAGCTCGCGGAGATCGACCCTGCGATGATCGACCGTGGGCATTCGCGGGAGCGATTGGCTCGGATGGCGGGGGACGCAAGCGCGCAGCTGCGCAAGGCGACCAACGCATTTCGTAATCGCGACCTCGCGTCCGCGCGAGAGCTCGACGGCGATGACGACACGTTGGACGCGCTGAATCTCGAGATCGCCAACGCCGCGACCCGCCTCGAGCTCTCCGCGGAGGAGCGAGCGCTCGAGTTCCACCATGTCCTGATCGCGCGATCGCTTGAGCGGATCAGCGACAACGCGGTCGATATCGGCGAGCAGGCCGAGTTCCTGATGACCGCCGAACTGCGCGAGTTCTCAGACGCCTCCGAACCTCGCACCCGAAGCCTACTCCCCGAGCCCAGAAGCCCCGGGTCCGAGGACTGAGCCCGGCTTCTGCTGGCGAGCCCGGTGCGTCGCTTGGGCTCCGATCGGTGCCCGGGGCCGCGAAGCGAGCGCTTCAGAGCAACCGTTGTCCACGCCCAGGACCGCGCTCTTGACGGTGGAAAGCAACGCGGCATCATGGGACGCGGTATTTCGGCGAGAGAGGAGTTGAGGAGTTGGGGAGTTGTGTCGAGCGCAGCTGATAGGGGCGCGGAGGGAGAGTTCTGCGCTGAAACGGGCGCAGTTCGTGGGTACCGTCAGACGAATCAGACCTTGACGGCAGCTTCGGAGCTGGTCAGCGTCAGCACGCCAAGGGTCGCCATGCCGCTGGTCGGTGACGAGCCCGCCGGACACGGCGACGCGACCGAGCGGCCGGGTCGGCTGAATCCCGAGAGCTCGCCGGCTCGCGAGCGGCCACGAGCCACCAGACCGCACACACCATCGCCGAACGCCGTCCCCGAACGCGGGCGGCTGCGCTACCCAACGCGCCAGACGATCACCCGCGGCGCCGCGCCGGTAGCTGCGGAGCTGACGATCGCCAGGTGGATCGAGGCGTTCAACGCACGAGATCTCGACGCGCTGCTCGCCTGGACGCACCCAAATGTCGACTTCCACCCACTGTGGCTAAGCGGACTACGCCGCACCTATCGGGGACACGACGGCATCCGCTGTCGGGTCGCCGGCTTACAGGTCTGGCGCCATCAGCATCGCATCAACCTGCTCGAAGTCTCACGCGCAGGTGACGGCCAACTCCTCGCCGTTGGGACCCTCAGCCACAAACCGTCCGCCAACCCCACCCCATTCTGTGCGCTGCACCAGTTGGCCGACGAGCTGATCATCACCGCCCATCACCACATGAGCGATCCGGACTCCTTGCTGGCCCTCTCCCCGCCCAGTCCGGCACAACCCTAGAGCGGCAGCCGGCAATCGAGCGACCGACACGCAGGCCGGATTGTCGCACTCCCGCCCCGACTGAGACGCCCATCGCCGTCGCCTTCGTGAGCCGTCTCGACTTTCGGTTTGTCGCACTCAGCGATCGGCTGGCGAGACGCTGTGCAGTGTTCGGAAGTTGGCGGTGAGCGGCAGCAGCGGCCGACAGGATGACCAGGCCAACCGGTCTCAGCTCAGAACGACCCGTGCTCCGTGCCGGTGGTGTTGGGCGCCGGCACCCGGTTGTTTGACGGTGCGCGCTCGGACGGCGGCCTGGTCTCGCGCGAAGCGCTCAGCAGCGCGGGCAGGGATCGCCGCGCGACGCTGGACCGGCGGAGAGGCTCCCTCAGCCCCGACTCGCGACAGACACCGATCCCGGACGAGACACGGTGATGATCGGGACGCCGCTGCCGATGCGTGGTGTAGCGGCCCGCTACGCGCCGCTGCGAGTCTCGCCGATGGCATGTTTGACTCGGGAGACGCTTCGACCACCGCACGGTCGCTGGCCGCCGACGGCACGGGGCCGCTACCGCGCGTCACGTCTACTTTTCCCGTGGGTGCGCGACCCGGACACGATGGCCGTCGTCAGTGGCGCGGCGTTTTGACGCGCCTGCTCTTCGGTTACCGCGTCATGCCCGGTCGAGCGGCGGGTGGCGCGCGCCCGCCGCCACGCCAGCACAGCCAGCAGTACCAGGAGCGCACCGGCGACGAGCAAGCCCAGGATCGCCATCGCTACCTTGTTCCGTCCCTGGAATGCATCGTGCGATCCGGTTCGGGTTGCCGCCGCGGTCTACGGGCGGCTACGAACCCCCTGGGGTCCTGTTCCGGTAGGCCCCGCCGCGGGAGCGGCGATAGATCCACACCACCAGCATCGAGAACAGAACCGACAGGACCAGACCGGCGCCGTGCCGATGCAGCACATACCACGAGAACAACCCGGCGCTGAACGTGCCGCACAGCCCAACCAGCGCCGTCATCCCGATTCCCATCGGGTCCGGACCGGGTACCAGCAGGCGCGCCAATCCGCCCACGACCAAACCCGCGAAAAACAGAACGATCAGATACACCAACAGGCCCACAGCCGCATCGTAGCTGCCGCGCCCCGCCAACGCGAAGTCCGGTCGCCGAGCACCGCGAACGGACCTTGTCGTGGACGCCGCGGCTAAGGCTGCCGGTCTATCGCTTTGCGGCACGACACTGCCACGCACCCTGCCGGCGCGCGGACCGAAGCCGCTAACTCGCTGGACGACACCGGCGTGACGTCGAACAGCCCGGAAAACGAGCAGGTTCTTCAGATTGACGTATGTGGATGTACGCGTCGACCGGGTGTCACTGGTCCTCGGTGAGCGGCTCGTCGCCGGCGGACCTGAACGCGGTTAGCGGGTCACGCAAAATGGTCCCGGCATGTTCTAGGAGGTCCGCCTGCTGATCCATCAGCCCGGCGAGCTGGCCGAACGTGGTTGACGCCGCCCGAAACGAGATCGCCTGCGCGCGGAACGTGCCGGTAGCTTGATCGACGAGATCCTGTGCGGCGTGCAACGGCGCGGCAGCACGCCCGAGCAGCTCGCGCTCGAACTCGAGCTGGCGCTGGAGTACCTGCTGGAGCAGTTCGGCTTGGTGCTGCAGAGGTCGCGCCAGATCGCTCGCCGCTCCGGCCGGTCCCGAAGCCAGCGAGACGGCGACCCCGCCTAGGTCGCTGATCGCGTGCTGCCACGACTTCAGCAGATCAGCGGGATCAGCCACCCTCAGTTCCCTGCGCCTTGCCCGCCAGACCCGACAACGAACGGACGGGCACCGTCGCGGATCGAGATGTTCATCACCTCATAGCACCCGACAGCTGATGCCGGCGGTCCGCACATGCCGCGCCGCCGAGCGCTGAGGCCAGGATCAGCCGGAGCTCGGGGTCAAGCCGTCGCGAGCTCGCGCTCGGCCCGTAGCCAGTTCGCGACCTGATCACGTTCACCCTCCTCGAGGTGGATGAAGTAGGCGCGCTCTGCGATCGCGACATGGCTCGGCGTGCGCCCCCTCCCCGCCCGAGGCGGGCGCGAGCGGATTGGCCGATCAGCGGATTTGATGGGCGTGACGGGCTCCTGGGTCATAACGATCCTCCAAGTGTGTTCGCTCGCCGGAACACCTCGGCCACGAGTCTGGCGGTCTCGGTCTCAACCGGCCTGGTGATCATGCCCTGCACTGTCATGTCAGCCGACCGGGCCCCGAGAAGGAGTGAGCTCATACCCGGTAGTGACCGGCAGTCGGTTCGCTCCGGCCGTTTCCCCGTTCGCCGCACATGCTGCACAGAACGTATTCGCCACTGGCGCCGAGACCCCTGTCCACACCGTCAGGCAAAGCGGGCGGCAAGGCCGGCGTGCTCAGGCAGCCGCGCCTCCTTCGCCCGCCCCGGCGGCGCGTGGAGACGACAGGCCGGATCAGCGTTTGCGGCGGGGGTTCGCGGCGCGGGGGGCGCCCTGCGCGCCTGCCGCGATGGCGGCGTCGCGAGCCTTCTCGGCCGCCTCGAGTCGCGACTTGCTCGTCGCCACCTCGGCCTCCAGCTGTGCACGCAGCCGCCGCTCGGCCTCCAGCGCTGCCTGCGCCTCGCCTCGCTCGAGCTCGGCGGTCTCACGCGCCCCGCGCTCGGCGTCGAGCTCGCGCTCAAGCTGGGCGCGTTCTGAGCTCGCCTGCTGCTCGGCGCGGTCGACGGCGTCCCGCGCGCGCGTCTCGGCCTGCTCGGCACGCTGCACGGAAGCCGCCGCCTGTTCTTCGGCATGCTCGATGTCCTGCCGCGCGCGCTCGGCCTGCTGCTCGGTGGCCTGACGGGCGGCGTCTGCTTCGCGCGCTCGCTCCAGCGCGTGATCGCGCTCCCGCTCAGCCTCATCCGCGCGAGCGATCGCCGCTTCGCGCTCGCTCGCAGCCAGCTCCGCGCGCATCAGCGCCCGCTCGGCCCGCTCCTCGGCGTCGTTCGCCGACGCTTCGGCCGCCTCCGCACGCGCCAGCGCGTCCTGCGCAGCGCGCTCAAGCTTCTTTCGCCCGCCGATCAGCACCATCCGCCCGGACCTCGGTACGCTGCTCGCCGGTCACCGGAGCTGGTCGCCGCCACCTCGCGGCCAGCGCGAATCCCGCGTCCGTGTGGGCTCCCGCACGGGCCCGGTGGCGTCAAGGCGCTCATCGGCACTCTCACGGTCTCGCCCTCGACACCTTGCGGCGAACCGACGGGCCAAGGTCGCATCGCCTGCCGCAATTGTTGATGATCCGCGCCGTCGCGCAGCAGCTTTGTCGTTGGATCGGTAGCCCGTCGACGCGGTGAGGTCCCTGCCCGGTTGAGCCGGTGATTCGGTGTGTTGCTCACTTGTGCTTGATGTGGTCGTAGATGTTGAGGTAGTCCTGGGCCGGGCGTGCCCACGAGCGGTCGGTGCGCATGCCGTTGAGCATCAGGGAGCGGAACTCGTCGGGATCGCCGTACCAGAGGCCGATCGCCCGCGCCATCGCAGACTCCAGCGCCTGATGGTCGCAGTGGTGAAAGACGTACCCGTTGCGCTGTTCGGGAGGATCCCGGGAGTAGTCGCGGTCGCTGACCGTGTCGCCTAGCCCGCCGCACGCGCGCACGATCGGAACCGTGCCGTACTTCAGCGCCGCTAGTTGCGCCAGCCCGCACGGCTCGAACATGCTCGGCATTACCAGCATGTCCGCCCCCGCATACACCAGGTGCGCGAGCTCGGGGCTGAAGTGCAGCTCCAGATGCACGTCGGGATCGTCATTGAGGTGATGCTTCAAATGCCAGAAGTGCCCATCGATCGCCGGGTCGGGACTGGATCCCAATAGTACGAACTGCGCGCCCTGCGCCAGCGCGTAGACGATCGCGTGGTGGATCAGGTGCACGCCCTTCTGGCCGTCGAGCCGTCCCACGTAGGCCACGATCGGATTGTGCTCATCGCGCAGCATGAACCGCTCCCGGAGCGTCCGCTTGTTGAGGTACTTATCCTCGATCGAGTCGGGGCCGTAGCGCCGCGCGATCAATCGATCGACCTCCGGGTTCCACGTCTCGTAATCGACGCCGTTTATCACCCCGCCGAACTTGTGCCGGTGCGTATACAGGGTCTGTCCTAGGCCGCGGCCCTGATCGGAGTTGCACACCTCCCAGGCGTGCCCCGGTGAGACCGTGGTGACGAAGTTCGAATAGACGATCCCGCCCTTGAGCAGATTCAGCGCCCCCGGATTGAAGTCGTGGCGCAACCGCTCCGGAACGAAGAACCGGGCCGGATCGCACAGCCCCGTGGCCCACAGGATCGACTCGCCCGTGACCCCTTGGTGACCGAAGTTGTGCGCCGTGAAACAGACCCGCTGATCGCCCATCCCGATCTGCTGATAGAGCTCATACAGCAGCACCGGCACGAGCGCGGTCGGCCAGTCGTGGCAGTGGATGATCTCCGGACGTTTGCCCGCCTTGAGCAGGAACTCGAGCGCCGCCTTGCTGAAGAACGCAAACCGCTCAGGATCGTCAGAGGAGCCGTAAAGATGCCCGCGATCGAAAAAGCAGTCCTGCGAATGCGGCTCGATGAAGAAACACTTGCGGCCGTCGACGAACCCGAAGAACACCGTGCAATGAATCGCGCCGCCGTACCACGGCACCCACAAGTCGTCGTACACGACAGTGGGCCCGTAGATCCGGTCATAGCGCAGACAGTCGTACTTCGGCAGGATGATCTCGACCGCATTCCCACGGAGCTCGAGCTCGCGACTGAGCCCGAACACGACATCTCCCAGGCCCCCAGCCTGCGCGACCGGCGCGCACTCGCTCGCGACCATCACCACAAACACACCATCACCCCAACCACACGGCGCCTCCGAAACGGGTTACGCGGAACGCTCTAAGCACAATCGGTCCAATCCCAGATCGCGAGCCGGGATAGGGACATCCCTCTCGCCTAATCGTGCGCCCTCACAGGAAGCCGATTGAGACAAGTCGATTCAGGCGGTCTCACGTGCCGCGTGTCATGGCAACCGCCGGCACGCGCCCTCGCGAGCGCGTGCCGGATCGGGGGCAAACATATAGTCGCACCCGCCGCCGCCCCAACCGTAGTTTCCCCGGATCCTGCCGGGCCTACTACCGTCGCGTCCGGACCGTGCATCTAGCAAACGATGGTCAAGCCGTCGCCAGCTCACGCTCGGCGCGCAACCAGTTCGCCACCTCATCGCCTCCCTCTTGTTCGAGGGAGATGAAGTAAGCGCGCTCACAGATCTCGTCGTAACTTGGTGGCCGCCTGTTCGTCCCCGGCGCGCTCACGCTCGCTCGCCGAGCGGCTGGCTTGGCTCGCGTGGCCGCCGGCGCCCTGGGCGCGCGCTTGGCGGGTTCGGCGGCCGTGGCCGCTGTCGCACGCTTCGCTCGCGTGGCGGGCTTGGCGGGTTCGGCGGCCGTGGCCGCCGTCGCACGCTTCGCTCGCGCGGCGGGCTTGGCGGGTTCGGCGGCCGTGGCCGCTGCCGCCCGCTTTCCTGGCTTGGCGGGTTCGGCGGCCGTGGCCGTTTTCGCCCGCTTTCCTGGCGCGGCGGGCTTGGCGGGCTTCTGCGTCATCGCAATCCTCCGAGGTACTCGGTCGCCGTGGACGGCGGCGACGATGCGTTGCTGAACTTCACCCGACGTGCGTGTGTTTGCACGCCCCCATTTATCCCGATTATGCACTACGGATGTCAAGCCCCGCCGCCCCGCGGCAACACCGAATAACATGCGGCGGCCACCGCGCGCCGCGCCGAGGAGGCCGTGGCGGGCGCCCATGACCCCCGCGGACCGCGCCGAGCGGCAGGCGCGCTCAGAGCGCGCCCGGCTTGAGCGCCGGGTGGAGCGCATCGAGGCGCGCGCTCGCCGGCCACCCCGATTCGAGGGTGGGAGGATCCCGCGAAGGCCGCTCAGTGGTACCTGCACGAAACCCCGAGCCGCTCGTGTTCGAGGACCCGGTGATACGCGTCGCGGATGATTACCTCGTACGGGCGACGGCCGATAGACCGTTGCGCTTGACGCGGCGCAACCCCGGGCCGGTCAATCGATTGGCAAGCAAACAGTCGCTCGCGTGGCTTGAGCGCCGCGTGATCACGACCGTGCCGTGGCCGCACCGCGGTGCCGGGCGCCGGGTCTACCCGGGCTTCCTCCAAATCGCTGGGTTCATGGGGTTGGATCCTTGGCGCCACATCTCCGCCATCGCAACGCTCGTCGGCGACGTAGCCAGGGGCAAGGATGAAGAGGCCGGGAGAACGAAATCCTTCTACGAAGAGTACTTCGCGGTAATCGACGTCACCGCGGAGTTCTATCTCGAGACTGCGCGCTCCGTCTTCATCGATTTTGACCTAGCTCGCGGCCGCATGCGGTGGCGCGATCGTCCCGTGAAATCGTCCGCGATCCGCGGCGCGCTACTCACGATCGAGGCCGAAAACGACCGGCTCTGCCCCCAGGGCAGACACTGGCTGCGCACGAGCTGTGCACCGGGATCCCCAAGAGCCGAAAGCACCAGCACGTACAGCCGGGCGTAGGACACTACGGCGTCTTCAGCGGGACCAGGTTTGACCGTGACATCTACCCACGCATCAAAGCGTTCGTCGCCCGCAACGAGCGCCTGCGGGTGACCTCCTGATGCGACAGCGACGGGACGGCGTAGCAGGTGACGTACGGCCGGGCGTCTCGCTCCGAGAACCGACCGCCGGTAGGCTGTGCCCATGAGCCCAACCATCAGCCCCACGGACCTTTACGACATTCCGCCGGACCTGCTCGAGTTTCGCGATCTGGTGCGCCGGCTGGCCCAGGAGCAGATCGCGCCCCGAGCCGCCGAGATCGACCGCGCCGCCGAATACCCATGGGACGTTCGGCGGCTGCTCGCCGAGCACGACGTGCTCTCGCTGCCGTTCGAGCCCGAGTACGGCGGCACCGGCACCGGAACGCTGATGCAGCAGATGGCGGTCGAGGAGATCGCCAAGGTGTGTGCGAGCAGCGCGCTGATCCTCATGCTCCAGGAGCTCGGGTCGCTTCCGATCTCGCTGTTCGGCTCGCCCGAGCTCAAGGCCCAGTGGCTCCCGCGCTTTGCCACCGGCGAGCTCGCGCCGGCGTTCGCGCTGTCAGAGCCCGAGGCGGGCTCGGACCCGGCCGCGATTCGGACGTCCGCGGTCCGCGACGGCGACGAGTGGATCCTCAACGGCGAAAAGAACTGGATCAGCAACGCCACTATCGCGGACACATACGTGGTGTTCGCGAAGACCGACCGCGAGGCGGGGCGAAGCTCGGCGTTCTTGGTCGAGGCCGACCGTCCCGGTTTCTCGATCGGCAGCGTGGAGCACAAGCTCGGCATCAAGGGGTCGCCGACGGGCTCTCCCGTGCTCGAGGATGTGCGCGTCCCCGCCGGCAATCTGATCGGAACGGAGGGCAAGGGGCTGAGCATCGCGCTGGCGACGCTCGAGCGGACGCGGCTCGGCGCCGCGGCGCAGGCGGTGGGGATCGCTCAGGGCGCGACCGACTACGCGAACGCGTACGCGAAGGAGCGCATCGCGTTCGGCAAGCCGATCAACCAGCTCCAGGCGATCCAGTTCAAGCTCGCGGACATGGAAACCGGCACAGCAGCCGCGCGCGAGCTCCTCTACAAGGCCTGCGCGATGGTCGATCGCGGCGTCCCCGGCGTCGGCAAGTACACGTCGATGGCGAAGCTGTTCGCCTCCGACAACGCGATGCGAGTCACCGTCGAGGCTATTCAGGTGCTGGGTGGCTACGGCTATGTGAACGAATATCCGCTCGAGCGGATGATGCGCGACGCGAAGATCACCCAGATCTACGAGGGGACCAACGAGATCCAGCGCGTCGTGATCGCGCGGGCTATGGCGCGGTAGCGCGCGACCCCGTGTCGGCGACTGCCGCGGAGATCCGTTAGTCGCCGGTCTCGCACTTGAACGAGATAACGAGACGAACCCGAGTGCGGCGGTAAGGCGCGGAGGGCGGCTAGGCAGACAATGCCGTTCACTCGGTCTGGGCCGTACCCGTCGCGGCGCAGCTCGCTCAGCCACGCAGTCCCAGGCTTGTGCGATCGGCCGGCGTCGGCCCCGACGCTCCTGTAGCGGCGCTGACTGCGTGACTCACGGCGGCGGTCGGACCGCCGCAGTCGGCCAGGGCCAGCGCGATCGGCGCTACGGCCCATGGCGGCGGCGCTGTCCGCGGGTGGACGGATCGGCTCGTCGTGACATGGCTCTTCCTCATGGGATGCCGAAGAAGCGTTTGAAGGTTGGGGTTTTCGCCCGTATCCAGGCGTGCGCGGCATGGGCGCGCCACGACTGTGTCGGCTCTCGTGGCTGTTCCGGCCTGGCTACGCCTTTGCCACGGCCGCAGTCGTCTCGCCGCGCCTGGCGGACGGCTGCTTCACCCCGGCGAGCCGCTCGAGGCCGGGGCATCCTCCGCGCTATTCCTTCTCTACGGCATCGGCCCACCTCCGGCCCGGGAGTGATCGTCCCGCCTTGGCCGTCGACGTGATCGGAATGCGCGGAATGGAATCGCGCGACGGCCGCCTGCCGCACTCTTCGCTCTCGCACCTGCCGACCGCTGGCTTGCGCCCGGGCGACGAAGCAACGACCTGATGCCTACCGGAGGTGCTGGACAGTCACTCAGGGCAAAAAGCGGGGTTGGCGCTCGCTTCGTTCTCCTCCCGCTTGCTCGTGTTCTACGGCCAGGCGGGGCCTCCCGCCCCTGATCGGAAATGGGAGGCCGACATGTGAACTCCTTACACTGGGCTCGCGCGCCGAGGTCGAGCTAGGCGAGGTCGGAGTCGCCGCGGTGGTCGTCGAGCCGAACGGTGCTCTCCGCCTCGTCCACGACGAACGCGTCGCGGTTGAGCTGCGCGAGGTTGGGGGAGAGCATGGGCCGCATGAACTCCCAGACTGCGGCGCGCAGCGGGTTCTCGCCGCCCGGCAGCGAGTCTGAGCGCTTGCGGGCGATGCGCTCGCGTCCGAGCGCTTTGGTGCGGGTCGCGCCATCCGCGTTGAGCACGAACGCGGCGACCCAGCGTGCGGTGAGCTGGGCGATCCCGCGTAGCGGGTCGGGTTCGTCGAGCGCCCGCTGCAGCTCCGCGGCGACGATCGCGTCGGTGTGGCGCGGTTCGTAGTGGCCGGTGTCGCTGATCGGCTGTTGGCGCTCGCGGTCGGTCCAGTCGGCGCCGTAGGGCGTCTCGCTGCCCACGGCGTCCTCATCCTTCGCGCAGTCGCGAGAAAGGTCCGCCGTGTTGGGTCTGCGGCGATCCGAGGGCCGACCACGATCTGGGCCGAGCCGCCATCCTTGTAGCGGTGAGGGTTCGTGGGCACACCGGCGACCGGCCTGCTCCGATTGCGGACCGCGCGCGTGGCGCGTTGCTGGGCACGTTCGTTGGCGACGCGCTGGGTATGCCGTTTGAGGGCGTCCCGCACCGAACGATTCCCTCGGCAGTCGAAATGGTTGAAGCACGGCTGGGCCGCGGCACGTACACCGACGATACGCAGATGATGATCGCGCTGGCGGAGTCGCTGATCGAGCAAGGCCGGATCGAGGAGGAGCGACTCGCGCGTGCGTTCCAGGCGGTGTACGACCCCGCCCGGCGCTACGGCGGAGGGACGCGGTCCGTGCTCGAGCTGTGGCGAGACGGTGTGTCGGTGCCGGAAGCCGCCGGGCAGCTCTTCGGTGGTCAAGGGTCGCGCGGGAATGGCGCGGCGATGTGGATCGCGCCCGTCGGCGTCTACTTTCGCGCGGATCCGGAGCGTCTTCTGACCAGAGGCCGTCCTGAGCGCCCGGGTGACGCACGCACACCCGGTCGGGATCATGGCGCCCGCGTCCAGGTCGCCGCGATCGGGGCGGCACTGCGCGACGAAGAGTCCTCGCGGTGGCCTTCGCAGCAGCCCGGTCCGAGGAACTGCGCACGGGGCTGGAAGACGTTCGCGCGCTGCTCGACAAACCGCGAAAACCGGCTGAGGTGCGCGCGCGGCTGGGAAGCTCCTCCGACGCACGCGAGTCGGTGTCCGCGGCGATCTACTCGGCGCTCGCACAGCCTACGTTCCAGGAAGCGATTCGCTTTGCGGTGCGTCTCGGCGGCGACACCGATACGGTCGCCGCGATGAGCGGAGCAATCAGCGGAGCGCGCCACGGTGCCAACTCGATCCCGCGCCGGTGGCTGGACTCGCTCGAGGAAGGCGACCGTGGGCGAAGTCACGTCGAACAACTCGCTGCCCGCCTCGCACCACCAGCGCATAACGGCAATCGAGAGCCAATCGCCAGGCCCGACCGCGGAAGCTCGTATTCACGCAACCCCGTCCTTCGCACGCGCCGTTCCCGTTTGACCGCGCGCCCGATGCCCACCGCTTCATCGCCGAGCGGCGCAACATCGGCAAGGTGGTCCTGGTCCCATAACGCGCCCAGGAGCGGGGAAAGGCCGCGGGCGATATTCCGAGGAATGCGTCCGTGCTCTCGCTCGTGAGCACGACGACCGACGCTGAGCGCATGGACGTGCTGGCGCTCCGCGACTAGGGAGCAGACCAGCGAGAGTCGCGGATCCCGCGAAGCAGCGCGAACGTGATCACCGAGCACGCCCGCCGCCGCGCAGTTCCCCTTTCCGAGCCCTCGCCGCCCACTCCACCCCCAGTGTCGCAGAAATGAACGCGAGCGTGGCGCTTCCGCGTCACGCGGACCGCCTGTAGCCCCAGACCGGAAGTGCCTGTGCCTGGCCGCAACCGTGCTGGCGAAGGCCGCCGGGGAATCCGTAGGGTCGAACCCATGACGAGCGGCGATACCCTTGCCCGAGCCGCATGTCGCGCCGAAGGCGAGATAGGCGAAGGTGCCTTTGGTGACCTCCGGCCAGCGTTGCGCTATGACGTTTGGGAGCGCCGCGCTGGCCATGATGTGGTCATCGTTTTCGGCGCGCCAGGCGTCGCCGCGCTCTGGGAGGAGAGCTCGCGGGGCGAACACCGCTTCAAGAGCGGCGCGAGCCGAAGCCGAACGAACGGCGTTTGCATCCGTTTGCTCGAACAGCGTCCAGCGACCCACCAGCTCGCCGCTCGTGCCGCCTTTCGCCACTTGCATGGGCGGGGGTGACAACGAGTGGGGTAGCGGACCGTGGCCGACCGACGCGCGCCAGAGGAACGACTTCCCGTCGCGCAGGTGCGCCGCGACGAACGGGAGCCAGATCCCCACCTTGATCCATCCGGACATGGTCAGCCTGACACCCGGAGCGCTGGCCTCCCCAG
>DASPPG010000172.1:0-2932 GCA_035625625.1 Solirubrobacteraceae bacterium | reverse complement strand
TACCCCGGCCCCGCATCCAGCACCCCTGGCCTAACGTGCGCTTTGACGCCAGGACCCAAGGCAGGAGCCCCGTGCGTTAAACGCGCATGCGGGGATCTGTGCGGGGGGCGCCTGGCAACGGGCGTCCCTACCGCGACTGGTGAGCGACGTGGAAAAGGCGTCCTTGAGGCGTCAGGTGGGGATCAGGGAGACGACTGCCGTTTGAAGTGTCGAGAACTTAAAGATGGCATCAGAACCGGGTTGGGTTCCAGAACCCGGGATCGAGTCTGGCGGGTGCCCATGTATTGGCCAGGCGGTGTCCGGCATAGAGGCGGCGTGAACCTGATCTGCGGCTCTCGTAGGGAACGTTGGAAGGCGGACGCGGACATGGTCTCGGTCTGGTTGGCCGGGACGATAGGGAGCCCTCCAAGCGGCAGGGAGCAGCCGACAAGGCTGCGATCCAGCTGGTGAAAGTCCAGCCATGCTAATTGTCCGTGTCGAGCATGTAGCGACGCCACATCCCGGTTCGGGTAACCGGCCGGGCGATGCGTGGTGTGAAAGGCCCGGCCGCCCGGCAGCGCTTGTGCTGCTGCGGTGGGAGCAACCTGGGGGCCGAGCGAGCGTAGGAGCCCGAAGGTAAACGAATGACTGCAGCCCCGAAATGGAGGTCCCCACCGAAGTTGCCGTGTGGGGGTAGTTTCGCGCGTCGAACCCGTCTGCCGTGGGGTGAGACCGGTGTCCTCGGTGAAGAAGCGGACAAGCGCAGCCGAGGAGCGCGGCGGGGTATGGGTCCGAGCACCTACGCAAGGATCGCGGAGATAATGTCGGGAAGGGCCATCGCCCAGCAGGGACTGGCGACAACCTGCAAAGACCGCGCGCACAACGCGAACAGCGGAGGCGCGGGGAGGGCGGTGGTCTGGCGCATGAGCCCGTATGAGCGACGACGAGGGGGTAACGCCCCTCCAGGCGGCCTGCGAGGCCGCCCCGGCGCGGGTAACGCCCGCTCCGGGCAAAGGGGCTCTGGGCACTCGGTGGCCGCGGCAGTTGGGTACGCTCCGGACTTAGGGCCGGGTTACGCGGGGCCTGCAGCGTGGCGAAGGGGCGAGGCAAACTCCACCGCGGCGGGGCGAAGGGTGCGCCAGCACCGCAGTTTCGCGCGCTGGGGGAAGGCGCGCCCTGAGAAATGGCGAGAGCCGAGGTCAGAACCGGACTCGGGAAAGCCGACCGTCCGGGATCGCAGAGGGGCTTCAGGAAACGTGGCCAGTTGGAGCATGATCTCCACGCGGCGCGCGCGCCTGATTTCTATCTCGACAAACCGTGAGGGGTTGAGTACCGTTGCCGCGGCTGCTGGCGGACCGTCTCGTAGTAGCGGGGATGCCCCTGTAATGGGGGCGGAGCCAAGGGGACGGCTCGTCCGCGGTTGGTTCGGGTGGCCAACCGGCCGTTCGTCGGGAGGAGCCCAGTGAATCAGCCGAAGTCGACAGAGAAGCCGTTTGCGATCCCGAAGCAGGCGGTGGTGGAAGCGTTCAAGAAGGTGAAGGAGAACCAGGGTGGGCCAGGGGTGGATGGGTGCACGATCGAGGAGTTCGAGTCCGAGCTGCGGGACAGGTTGTACGTGACTTGGAACCGGATGTCCTCGGGGTCGTACATTCCGCCTCCGGTGAAGGTCGTCAAGATACCGAAGCCGCACGGCGGTGGCATGCGGATGCTCGGGGTGCCGACGGTCATCGCATACCACAAGGTCGCGCAGGCCGTCTTTAGGTTCGCTGGTCGTCATCCATCCGTTTCATCCGCTGTGCGGCGAGCGGTTGGAGGTGCTGTTCGTTCGTCGTATCGGCACGGGTCGTATCTACGTGTGCGAGGGCGGGCCGCTGGGGAGCGTGTCGCTGCCGGAGGATGCGACGGATCGTGGCCGGGAGCCGGCTGAGCGGCCGCTGACCGTCGAGGTCTTGGCCGCGCTCGTCGCGCTCGTCGCCGAGCTGAGCGGCGGTCAGGGGGTGGCGCGATGATCGCCGCGAGCGTGACTGGTGAGTTCACCGTCCCGGCGCGAGCACGTGAGCTGGCCGCTCGGCTGTCGGCGTTGTTCGAGCGTGACGTCGAGATTGTGAGGCGGTTGAACGACGCGCAGAGCCGCCTGCGCGACGCCAACGAGCGGCTGTGGTCGGGGCTGGCGCCGGACGCGTTCGGGCTGGTCTACGACGGGTCCGCGCCAGCCGGTCAGAGCCAGATCGCCAAGCTGATGAGTGACGCGCGCAGCGCCGGCGGACCGGTTAGCGACGCCGCCGTGCTCGGGGCGCTGCAGCGGGTCCACTCGGCGATCCATGGTTCCTTTTGCGCGTACCAGTCGGCGTGCGAGGAGCGCCGCCAGCTGGCGGTCGACGTCGGTGAGCTCTCCCAGCGGCTGAGCGAGGTGCTGTGCGCCGCCGGCTTCAGTGCGGAGGACGCGCGGAACGCCGACGTGCACAAGCTCGCTGGGGCGGGGATTCGATGAGCGTGGGGAAAAGGACTCGCGAGCCTGGTGGCGAATCGCATGCACGCCGAGTCGAACACAGGGGTGAAGATGAGCACGGGCACCAAGCTCTCAGAGTTGAGCGAGCGGCAGCTGTTGGCGCTTCGGCGACGGCTGGCGTCGGGCGTTCACGATCCGGCGCTGACGCTGCGCGGCGCGCTTCATCACGACCTGCGGCGTTGCTCGAGCGAGAGCTGTCGCTGCCGGTCGGGCGAGCTGCACGGCCCCTACGCGTACCTGACCGTATACGGCGACGGGCGCAGCCGATCGGTGTACGTGCCCCGGGCGCTGGCCGCGATCACCTCAGAGCACGTCGAGGCGACGCGCCAGGGCGAGGCGCTGAGGGTGGAGATCTCGCGGATCAATCTCGAGCTGCTCAGGCGGCGGGCGCTGCGGTGATGGGCTGTGGTGGGCATCGGCGCCGAGGCGGCCGTGGCGGTGGCA
>DASPPG010000171.1:0-91221 GCA_035625625.1 Solirubrobacteraceae bacterium | reverse complement strand
GCGTAGTGCTGGGCGAGTTGCTGGACTTGGGTGAGGTACCAGTCGGCGTGGTTGTAGGCGTAGATCGCCGCTGGCCAGTCTGCGGGGGCGCGGTGGGCGTGGAGGTAGCGGGCGGCGGTGTAGATGGCGTCCCACGGGTCGTTGGGGTCGGGTGGCGCGCCGGGTTTTGTGGGGTCGGCCGCGACCTCGTATTGGGTCCAGGTGGTGGGCATGATTTGCATCCAGCCGGTCGCGCCGGCGGTGGATGTCGAGAGGTTGTGGCCGAAGCTGGTCTCGATCTCGTTGATCGCGGCCAGGTACGCCCATCCCGCGCCTGCGAGTTGGTAGGTGTCGGCGGCCTGCTCGTAGATCGCCAACAGGTTTGCGGGAACGCCGGGGGCGTCGCCGGGGCCGATCGCACCGCCGCATCGGGCCTGGGAGGTGGCGGCGGCGAACGCGAGGAGCACCGCCAGCAGCGGCAGCAGGATCGTCAGCGACAGTGCGAGCACGAATAGCCGTCGCATGACTCACCGCTGCACGCGGCGCTGGCCCTCACGCCGCGGTCGGAACCTGGTGCGTTCGCTGCCGGACACGGCTGCTCTGGTGACAGCGGAGCGGGCGTGAGTCGCCGGCGCCGCCAGTGAGGCACGTTGGGTCGAGGGGCGCACGTTGACGTCCGGGCGGGCGCTCACCTGCTGGCCGAGCGGCCGGTCATCGGATGGTGGTCGCGATCAGGTAGAGCGCGAGCAGGCGTGCCAGTGCGTCGGCGAGTTCGCCGGGGACGAGCAGCGGCTCGGCGGTGGTGGCCGCGATCGCGCGTGTGAGCGCGATCGCGCATCGCCGCGCCTGGTCAACCAGCGGCCGCTCCCGGCTCTCGAGATCGCCGCACAGTCGCTCGTGGGCGCGCTCCAAGGCCCGCTGGACCCATGCGTTCGTCTGGTAGCCGAGTTCGTGCGCGTGGGTCTCGAGCGCGCGGTGCGCCAGCCGCAACGCGCCGGCGGTGAGCTCGGCAAGCTGTGCGGTGACGAGCGGCGGGACCGGCTCGATCGTGGCGTGCTCGTCGAGCGTCTCGAGCAGATGCGCGTACAGGTGGAGGTCCGGTAGCCGCAGCATCGCGAGCGTCAGCAACCGCAACGTCCCGCACGCGCGCTCCTCCTCGGGTGTGCACAGGGTGTTGGCAGCGCCGTGCGAGACTGCCTGCCCGTACAGCGACCCCAGCTCGTTCTGATCGGCCGCGGCGGCGATCGCGACCGCCCGATTCACGCTCATGTTCATCTCCACGCGCCTTTGCTCATCGCTCACAGACCAGGTACCGAGCCCGCGCAGCAATGGCCGCCACCGCCCGAGCGCCCCGTCCGTCCGAGCCCGCCCCAATGACGGCTGTGATCACACCGCTCGTGGCGCCCGGCCGAATCGCGTCGGCGGTGGCGCCCCGCGGGCCTCCGCCACGCCGTGATCACCCCGGACACCGTCTACCGCCAGCTCGCCCGCCCGTGGCCGGCCGGCGAACTCGCCGAGCACTACCGGGCCGCTTATGAGCGCGGCGCGGGCGACCTACCCGCGGGCGAGGAGCCTCCCGACCGCCCGATCACGCTGCTGGCGACCGCGATCCCACGCCTGATCAGTGTCGCCGTCGCGGCAAATGTCCTGCACCTTCTACCAACCAGCACCGAAGACGGCGCCGTCGTTGCCGGCGAGCTGATCGCGACGATCGACACCACCGCCACCGGCAGCCTTCACCGCTGCCACCTCGCCCTCCAATGCGACGGCCGGTCCCGCGGCTACCAACCCGATGAGTGGCTGCCACCCGCCTACGAGCAGGCCGCCGACTGGCTCCAGCACGCCTCACCGGCAGCCGACCCGCCACCCCTGATCGAGCGCGCCCAGCAGGCCGGCCGGTTCGCCGCGCTCGCGATCGGCTCCCTCGACGGCGACGCCCCCACCGGGCCCGAGGCGATCACCGACTGCCTCGCTCACCTCCTGTTCTCCTGCGTGTTCGCCGACGCCGCGATGCGCTCTCGACCCGGCGGCCAGCAGCCGGCTAGCAACCCCCCGGAGCGCTCCGGGGGGGTGGGCGGGCTACGAGGCCAGGAACCCGGGCCGGGATGAGGTTCCAGCGCCGGACCTGAGCGCCGAAACCAGGCGATCGAGCGACACCACGAGAACCTCGTCCTCGACCCCCTCCAACCCGCGGGCACGCACCACGCACAGCACCGGTAGCGCACCGCGCCGGCACCAGCGCCGCCGATGCCGGTGAAGCCACGCGGCCGTGTGCCGGGCGGGGGCCAGGTGGCGTTCGTCGAACCTGCGCGTCTTGGTCTCGATCACGAACCCGGCCCCGTTCGGGGCGATTGCCACGCTGTCGATATCCCCGCGCCGGCCACACGGGAGCGAGTGCCGCAGTCGCCATCCCTCCGCCCCCAGCCCGCCGAGCGCTCGACGGACCGCGTCTTCGGACCGCGCGCCGACGCGGCTGCGGGCGGCCAGCCGCACCCAGCGACGAGCGTCGAGCACCAGCGCGGCCATCACAAGCGCCAGCACCCCGGCCAGGGCGGTCGCGCCAATGTCCGCGGTGGTCGCCGCCAGCGCGCCGGCCACGATCGCCGCCGCGCCGCTCGCGGCGGCCCGGCGCAGTCGCCGGGCCTGCTGACCGCGAGGAAAGCTCACCCCGAACACCGGCACAAGCTTGCACGCGACTCGGACACACCCGTTGCGTCCCCTCGTGGTTGCCGCGGAGGGCTCGACTGTCGCTGGGGGGCAGCGAGGCTCAGAGCAAAACTCGGCAGTTATCGGGGCGTCTATTGCAGCAGTTTGCTAGAGGCCGTCGGGAAGGTTTGTTAGAGAACTCCAGGAAGTGCCTGCTAAGAGGCACTTCTTCCGACGGCCGAGAGCAGTTTATGATTCCGCTCCTCTAACCGACTGAGCTACTCCGGCGCGGCCAGCGAGTGTAGTGGACTCGACCCCGTGTCCCGCGGCATTCGAGCGCCCCGTGGCGGGGGTTTCGGCGGGCAGGCGGGAGCAGGGGGCCGGCCTAGCGCGCATAAGATGCACCGTGATGAGCGACCTCGGACCTGCCGTCGCCACCGTGGTGAGACGCTGCCTGGCGGTGGCGCCGGGTGAGGACGCGCTCGTGATCGTCGATCCCGGCACGCGGTTGATCGGCGAGGCGCTGCGCAACGAGTGCGCCGGCGCGGGCGCGGACGCCGTGCTCGCGGTGATGGACGAGCGCGCCACCGACGGCACCGAGCCGCCGCCCACGATTGCCGCGGCGCTCGAAGCGTGCGACGTGTTCATCGCGCCGACCAGCAGGTCGCTCAGCCATACCGCGGCGCGCAAGCGCGCGAGCGACGCCGGCGCGCGCGGCGCCACCATGCCGGGCGTGACCGAGGACATGCTTGCCCGGGTCATGGCGGTTGATTTCGACACGATGGCGGCGCGGTCGAAGGTGGTAGCAGCGGTGCTCGACGAAGGCTCGCGCGCACACGTGACCTGCCCTCGCGGCACCGACCTGCGGCTGGCGCTCGACGGCCGCGCCGGCATCTCCGACGACGGCGAGCTCACGGCGAAGGGCGCGTTCGGAAACCTGCCGTGCGGCGAGGGGTTCATCGCGCCGGCGTTCGGAGAGGGCACGATCGTTGCCGCGAGCCTGGCGTCGCTCGGCCTGAGCATCGACCCGGCCCGGCTGACGGTGGCGGAGGGCCGCATCGTGGCCGCCGACGGCGGCCTCGGCCCGCGGTTCATCGAGCTCCTGCTCCAGCACGGCGAGCTCGGCACCAACCTGGCGGAGCTGGGGGTCGGCACGAACGACCGGGCGCGGCTCACCGGCAACGTGCTCGAGGACGAGAAGATCCTGGGCACGGTGCACGTGGCGTTCGGGGCGAGTGCGGGGATCGGTGGAACGGTGTCGGTACCGATCCATCTCGACGTGGTCGTCGTCGATGCGAGTCTCGAAGTCGACGGGCGCCAGGTGCTCGACGCCGGCCGGTACGTGCTCGGGTAGCCACCCGTGCCGTCCACGCTGCTCGCGATCCCGAACGTCTCGGAGGGCCGCGACCACGAAGCGGTCGAAGCGATCGGCGCGGCGTTCGACGCACTTCTGCTCGACGTCCACTCGGATCCCGACCACCACCGCAGCGTGTTCACGCTCGCCGGCGAACCCGGACGCTTGGCCGGCGCGGTGCTGAGCGGCGCCGGCGAGGCGGTTCGCCGGATCGACGTCGTAAACCGGCACGAAGGCATTCATCCGAGGGTCGGCGCCATCGACGTGGCCCCAATCGTCTATCTCGATCGAGGCGATCGGGGCGCCGCCTGCGCGGAGGCGCTCGTCCTGGGCGATCTCCTCGGAACCGAGCTCGAGCTGCCGGTGTTCCTGTACGGCGAGCTTGCCCAGGGAAGGACGCGGGCCGAGCTGCGGCGCGGCGGACCGGCAAACCTCGCGCACCGGATCGACGTCGGCGAGCTGCGCCCGGACTTCGGGCCGCGCCGGATGCACCCGACGGCCGGCGCGGTCCTGGTGGCGGCGCGTCCTCCGCTCGTCGCCTTCAACGTCGAGCTGGCCCCGCCGGCGACGGTCGAGGACGCCCGGGAGATCGCGGCGCTGATCCGCGACGGCGGCTCTGAGGGTCTGCCGGGCGTGCGCGCCATCGGGCTGTGGCTGGACGCGCGCGGGGTGGCACAGGTCTCGACGAACGTCGAGGACCATCGGGCGGTGCCGCTGGCCCGGCTGGTCGAGGGGATCGCAGGCCACGCCACGCCGCTGCGCGCGGAGCTCGTCGGGCTGGCGCCGGCGGCCGCCTTCGAGGGCTTTCCGGACGGGCTGCCGGTGGCGAACCGGCGCACAGTCGAGGACGTCCTGGCGGGATGACTTAGAGCCCGCGCGCCCGCGTCGGTGGCGCAGCCACCGTCCCTCCTACTAAGCT
This sequence comes from Solirubrobacteraceae bacterium, assembly GCA_035625625.1. Taxonomy (GTDB): domain Bacteria; phylum Actinomycetota; class Thermoleophilia; order Solirubrobacterales; family Solirubrobacteraceae; genus Palsa-465. The sequence continues at coordinate 86,323 of DASPPG010000171.1, read as the reverse complement.
CCATTACACCATGGCCCAGACTAAGCGCAAGCGCCGCACCAAACACCGGGGGACGGCAGCCGGCACGATCCAGGCGCGGGGTCGAACCGGCCGGCCGCCGACGGCAGATGAGAAGAAAAAGCAGAGCCGGCTGGACGCCCGCGAGCGGCGGCTGAACACGCCGCCCACTTGGAAGTCCGCCGCCACCCGCGCCGCGCTGGCGGCAGTCCTGATGTTCATTTTCCTCGCGTTGGTGGGGCCGAAGCACGACCGAATCGAGAGCGCGCTGCTGTTCGCGCTGTTCGCGCTCGCGCTCTACATCCCCGGCGGCTACTACATGGAGTTGTGGATGTACCGCCGGCGCCAGAAGCGAAAGCAACAGGCCGTCAAGTGAGCCTGCTCGACGTCCGCATGTTCACGGTCGGACCGGTGCAGGAGAACTGCTACATCGTGCGCCGGAAGGATGCGGGCAGTGCGCTGATCGTCGATCCCGGCGACGAGGCGCCGCGGCTGCTCGCCGCGCTGGAGAGCCTCGGCATCGACAAGGTCGAGGCGATCCTGATCACGCATACGCACTTCGACCACATCGGCGCGGTGGCGCCGGTGGCGAGGGAGACGGGTGCGCCGGTGTACTGCCCCGAGCTCGAGACGGAAGTCCTGGCCAACATCATGGACTACGTCCCCTGGCCCGGATTCGGGCCGTTCGAGAGCTACCAGGCCGATCACACGGTGGCGGGTGGCGACTCGCTCGAGCTCGCCGGTCTCTCCCTCGACGTGATCTTCACTCCCGGCCACAGCCCGGGGCACGTCACCTACGCCGTCCGGGGCGAGGATGCCCTTTTCTCCGGTGACGTGCTGTTCCAGGGGTCGGTCGGACGGGTGGATCTGCCCGGCGGCGACTGGCCGACGCTGCTCGGCTCGATCGAGACGCTCACGAACACCTTCTCGCCGGAGACGACCGTCTATCCGGGCCATATGGGCGTCACCACGCTCGGGCGCGAGCGCGCCACCAACCCGTTCCTGCGCGAGCTCGCGGAGCGGTGAGCCTTCTGTGATTCAGGCCCCTCGCGGCACATTCGACATCCTCCCGGGGTCGGCTGCGCGGCGCAAAGCGCTGGAGGTCGAGGCAGAGAAGATCCTCGGCGCGGCCGGTTACCGGCGGATCGAGACGCCGGCCTTCGAGGCCACCGAGCTGTTCACGCGCGGGGTGGGGGAGTCGACCGACATCGTCCAAAAGGAGATGTACACGTTTGACGACGGTGGCGGCCGGTCCCTGACGCTGCGACCCGAGGGCACCGCGCCCGTGTGCCGCGCCTACCTCGAGCACGGGATGCACAAGCTCGCCCAGCCAGTAAAGCTCTGGTACCTCTCGAGCTTCTTTCGGGCCGAGGCGCCCCAGCGCGGCCGCTACCGCGAGTTCTGGCAGGTCGGGGCCGAGGCGATCGGTTCACCCGCAGCGGAGACCGACGCCGAGCTGATCGTCCTGCTCTCGGACCTGCTCGAGGCGACGGGGGTCAGGGGCACGCGCCTGCATCTATCCAGCCTGGGGACGCCGGCGACCCGCGCCGAATACCGAGACGAGCTACGGGCATACCTCCACGCGCATGAGGACCAGCTGTCCGCGGAGGTCCGCAACCGGATCGACCTGAACCCGATGCGGGCGTTCGATTCCTCGGACTCGGGTACCCAGGCGATCATGCGCGACGCCCCCAAGCTGCTGGACCGCCTGGATCCCGAGGACGCCGAGCACTTCGGGCAGGTCCGTGCGCTGCTCGACGATGCCGGCATCCACTATCACCTCGACGCGACCCTGGTCCGAGGCATGGACTACTACACGCGCACGGTGTTCGAGTTCACGAGCGACGAACTAGGCGCCCAGTCCGGCGTCGCCGGTGGCGGCCGCTACGACGGTCTGATCGAGCTGCTCGACGGACCCCCCACGCCGGCTTCGGGTTGGGCGGCCGGAATCGAAAGAATGCTGCTGGCCTCGCGTGAGCCGACGGCGGGCATCGAGCTTGTCGACCTGTTCGTCGCGCTGGCCAAGCCCGAGGGCGCCCGGGCCGGATTCGAGCTCGCGCGCGAGGCGCGCCGGGCGGGGCTGCAGGCCCAGCTCGAGCTCGCCGGCCGCTCGCTCAAGGGCCAGCTCCGGCACGCCGACCGAATCGGCGCCCGCTACGTGGCGATCGTCGGCGAGAACGGGTCGGCCCGGCTGAAGAACATGGCGTCGGGCGATGAGCACGACATGGCGCTCGGGAACGTGATTCCGGAGATTCTCCGCGAGTGGCGGCTGCTGTGAGACACGCGCCCCGCCCGAACCACTATCGGGACGCCTGGTGCGGCCAGCTGACCGCGGACCGGGCCGACACCGAGGCCCGCGTCGCCGGCTGGGTTCACCGTCGCCGCGACCACGGCGGTCTGATCTTCATCGATCTGCGCGACCGCTCGGGGATCGTCCAGCTCGTGTTCCATCCCGAGAATGCGCCCGAGGCGCACGAGCGCGCCCACGCCCTGCGCTCGGAGGACGTGATCAGCGTCGCCGGGCGGGTCGCCCGGCGCGATCCGCAGAACGTCAACCCGAACTTGGCTACGGGCGAGATCGAGCTCGCCGTGGCCGAGCTCGAGATCCTGGCCGACGCCGAGACGCCGCCGTTCCCGCTCGACGAAGCGGCGGGGGTGGACGAGATCCTGCGCCTGCGCCACCGCTCGCTCGACCTGCGCCGACCCCCGCTCCAGCGGACGATCGCGCTCCGCCACCGCGTGATCTCGACCATGCGCGAGGTCCTCAGCGGGCGCGACTTCCTGGAGATCGAGACGCCCTACCTGACGCGGTCGACGCCGGAGGGCGCGCGCGACTACCTCGTACCCGCGCGCGTCCAGCCGGGCTCGTTCTACGCGCTGCCGCAGTCGCCCCAGCTGTTCAAGCAGCTCCTGATGATCGGCGGAATGGAGCGCTACTACCAGATCGCGCGCTGCTTCCGGGACGAGGACACCCGCGCCGATCGCCAGCCGGAGTTCACCCAGCTCGATGTCGAGATGTCGTTCGTCGACGAGGACGACGTGATCGAGACCATGGAAGCGGTGATGGGGGCCGTGTTCGAACGGGAAGGGTTCAACGTCCCGTCCCCACCCTGGCCGCGGATGACCTTCGCCGAGGCCGTGTCGCGCTACGGGATCGACAGGCCCGACACGCGCTTTGGGCTCGAGCTGCACGACCTCGGGGAGGTGCTGTCGGGCACCGAGTTCAAGGTGTTCGCCGACGTACTCCGCTCCGGCGGCGTCGTGCGCGGGATCAACGCCGGGGCGCGCGAGCTGCCGCGCTCTGACCTCGACGCACTGACCGAGCTGGCCAAGCAGCACGGGGCAAAGGGCCTCGTGTGGGCGTTCGTCCAGGAGCGGGGATGGCGCTCGCCGATCGCGAAGTTCCTGTCCGAGGCGGAAATCGAGGCGGTCAGCAAGCGTCTGGACGCGTCGCCCCGCGATCTCCTTCTGATCGTCGCCGACGAGGTAACGACCGTGGGCCAGACGCTGAGCGCGCTGCGCATGGAGCTCGGCCGGCGGTTCGGACTGATCCCGGAGGGCCGCCACGACATCCTCTGGGTGGTCGAGTTCCCCGCCTTCTTCTGGGACGCCGAGGCGCAGCGATGGGACGCCGCGCACCACCCGTTCACCGCGCCGCAGGGCGATCTGAACGATCCGGCGAACCTGAGCTCCCGCGCCTACGACCTGGTGCTCGACGGCTCGGAGATCGGCGGCGGGTCGATCCGTATCAACCGGCTCGACGTGCAGGAGCGCGTGTTCGAGCTTCTGGGGATCGGCCCCGCGGAGGCGAGTGCGCGGTTCGGCTTCTTCCTGGACGCGCTCCGCTACGGAGCGCCCCCGCACGGAGGCATCGCGATGGGCATTGACCGGATCGTCGGCTTGCTGGCCGGCGCCGAGTCGATCCGCGACACGATCGCGTTCCCGAAGGCCGCCAGCGGCGCTGATCCGCTGACGGGCGCGCCGGCGCCGGTCGACCCGGCGCAGCTGCGCGAGCTCGGCTTGCGGCTCATCTGACCGCCCGAGCGTCCGTTCTCGAGCCTGCGGACTTAAAGGCTGGCACCTAGCTGCCGAACACATGGATTGATGAGGAGCATGCCCAAACCGCTGATCGGCCTCTTGCTGGCCACCGTGGTGTTCTTCGCCCTATGGATCGTCGCGCTCAAGCCAGGCTCGTCGACGTCCGGCAGCTCGCCGGACGGACTGGGTCAGTACCAGTCGGCCATCAACAAGGCCCATCAGGCGGTCGCTACCTCGAACGCCGCCAACGCCAGGCTGGGAGCGCCGGTCTCCACGGTGTACTCGCCGGCCCCGAGCACGGACAAATCCGCCCCCGCCACCACGGCGGCGGTGAGCAAGCCAGCGGTGAAGGCCCCGGCGTCGAAGGTAACGCCGGCCAAACCAGCGGCGAACGCTCCGGTCGCTGAGGTCGCGGCCAACCCCGTGTCCCCGTCGGCCGCCGCCGAGGTCAAGGCCCTCGACAACGCGGTCGCCGGGCACAAGGTCGTCGTCGTGCTCTTCTACAACCCCGCCGCGGCCGACGATCAGGCGATGAGGCAGGAGGTGGCCGCAGTGCCGACGCATGGTGGCCGGGTCGCCAAGTTCACGGTTCCGGTCTCAGAGCTCACCCAGTTCCAGGCCATCACCGCCCAGGTCCCCGTGGTCACCGCCCCGACGCTCGTGGTGATCGACCCGACGGATCAGGCCGCGATGCTGACCGGGTTCGCGTCCCAGCTGGAGATCAACCAGCGGGTCGCCGACGCTCTCGCGGTCAAATAGTCGAGTCGTAGGCGCCTCGTTGGCCGCGCTCTATCCTCGCCGGCGATGGACACCATCGCCTTCGAGCATCACCTGACCTCGCCGCAGGGCCGCCGCCGTCACCCCGCCGGTGCGTTCACCGCGAGCGCCGGTGGCGGGTCCTGCTGCGACCAGGTCGAGCTCTCGCTCGCGATCGACGGCGACCGCGTGATCGACGCGGGATTCGAAGCGGACGGCTGTGGCGCCGCGATCGCCGCGGGCAGCGCCGCGGTGGCCCTCGTTCGCGGAGGCTCGATCCTCGACGCCGCGAGAGTCGGACCGCGCGACATCGCCGACGAGCTCGGCGGACTGAGCCCCGGCAAGCTGCACGCGGCCGACATCGCCGCTGACGCACTCGCCTGTGCCCTCGGCGCCGCCGTTCGGGACCGCGGTGCCCTCGCCCCGCCTGTGGGCGGCCGCACGCTGGTGGCGATGAGCGGCGGCGTCGACAGTGCGGTCGCGGCGCTGCTGTGCGCGCGCGAGGGGGAGACCGCGGCGGTCACGCTCGAGCTCTGGTCGGATCCCGAGAACGACGCCGAGCGCAGCTGCTGCTCGGCCTCCGCGGTCGCGCAGGCCCGCGCGCTCGCACACGCGATCGGCCTCCCACACTTCACGATCGACCTGCGGGAGGAGTTCCGCGCCGGCGTGGTCGAGCCGTTCGTCGCCGGCTTCGCCGCCGGTGAGACCCCGAACCCCTGCGTCGGCTGCAACGGACACGTGCGCCTCGACGCGATGCTCGAGCTGGCCGACCGGCTCGGCTGCGACGAGCTGGCCACCGGCCACTATGCGCGGACGGCCGAGTCCGATCATCCCGAAGGGCCGCTGCTGCGCGTCGCCGCCGACCCCGCCAAGGACCAGACGTACATGCTGGCGGCGCTCGCGCCGGCGTCACTCGGGCGGATGCGCTTTCCGCTCGGCGGCCTGACCAAGCCCGAGGTCCGGCGGATCGCCGCCGGCGCCGGGCTGCCCGTGGCGGGCAAGGCGGACTCGCAGGACCTGTGCTTCCTCGCCGGCACCGACCGGGCCCGCTTCCTGGCTCGTCACGCTGGCCTCGACGACGCGCCCGGGCCCATCGTCGACCTCGACGGCACGGTCGTCGGCCGCCACTCCGGCCAGCACCGCTTCACCGTGGGCCAGCGGCGCGGGCTCGGCGTGGCCTTCCCCGGCGAGCCGCTGTACGTGCTCGACAAGGACGCCGACACGAACCGGGTGGTCGTGGGTCCGCGCGCGGCGCTGCGCACCAAGCACGTGCCCGTTCGCGGCGTCCGCCTCCGTCGCGAAGGCGACCGCGTGAACCGTGTCAAGCTGCGCTATCGCTCCCGGCCGCTGCCGTGCCGGATCGCCGGCGACCCAGGTCCCGGCCGGCACACGGGACTCCGACTCGAGCTGTCAGAGCCGGTGGACGGCGCGGCGCCGGGCCAGCTGGCCTGCCTGATGGACGGCGACCTAGTGGTCGGTTGGGCGACGATCGCACGCGCCGAAGCTGATGGATGACTCTGCGGCGCCTGACGGCGGCGCCTTAGCGGACCTTGAAGTTCGCGTTCTGCACGAGCATCTTCGCGTACGCCGGCCAGTAGACGCCGGTGGGCGGGGCGCCGGCGGCACAGCTGCCGCCGGACTCGCCGGGATTGCTCGTCCACGCGAACATGTCGACGTTGCGGTACCCGGTGTCGGCGGTGGGCAGCGGGCCGAGGCCACGGCCGGGCGGATTGCACAGCACCTCGAGTCCCTGGTGGACGATGTCGCGCGGACGCAGCGGCCCCCGGCCGTTCTCGCCGGTGTTGACGACGAAGTGCTTGCCGCCTGTCATCCGGGAGATCCGCTCGCCGTAGCGGATCTCGTGCGAGGTCCAGTCGAAGTGGGTGGCGTTGAGGAAGAAGCCCTGGATCTTGGCCACGCCCGAGGCCCGCAGGAAGCGGGCCGCGTCACGTGCCGACAGCGCGTCGGCGGCGCCGGCGTCGAGGTAGATGACCAGCCGGGGGTTGTTCGCCGTCAACGTGTTGATCGCGTAGCGAAGCTCCGCCTCCCGCACGGCTTGCCCGTGCTTGGACAGGCACGGCATCGTGATGATCGAGTCCATCTCGAGGAACAGGACCGCCCGGTAGGAGCCGATCCCGGCGGAGAAGGCGTTGATGAAGTCCTGGTAGGAGGCCACGGCGGAGCGCGGGTCGGCCCAGTGGCCGCAGTGCCCGTCCACCAGGCGGTAGGTGGCCAGCAGTGGCACCGAGCCCGGCTGTTCCACCTGCGCGCGAGCGAGATAGGTGGAGACCGCCGTCTGGATGTTCGGCACGCCGTTGGAGCCGAAGCTGAAGGACCCGAATCGCGCCGTGCCCGGCTCGCGGGCGATCACGTCGAGCGTGGGATCGGACTGGGCGGCCTTCGCGGCCTCGCTCTCGGGGTCGACGAAGAAGGTCGCGCCCGCCAGCGGGTTGCTCCCGACCGGCGAGGCGGCCAGGCCGAGCGGGTTGTTCACAGCGTGGAGGGGCGCGGGATCATCGTTCAGGATGGTGAGCACGGCCGTGCTCGGCGACGCCATGCCGATCGGGGAGGGCCCGAACAGCGACACCTGGAATGTCTTCGGAACGGTCTGCACGCCGTGGTCGACGATCGGCACGGTGAAGGTCTCGCTGGCCACGCCGACCGGGAAGTCGAGCATCCCCTTGACCGAGGTGAAGTCATACGGCGAGACCGCGGTGCACTCGCTGCTTCCGCAGGGCACTCCCCACCCGAGCGTGATGTAGCGGATCTGCGCGTCCTCGCTGGTGTCGCTGCGCTCGATCGTGATCACGGCCTGACCCGAGTCCTCGTTCACATACAGCTGCGAGGACTGCAGGTGGAAGCCGCTCGGGTCGGTCGGGGCATCCGCGTGGGCCGCGGCCGGTGCGAGCAGCGCGCACAGCAAGGCGACGGGCAGGAACATGAGACGGCGCAGGCGGTCCATCACCCCATGCCTCGGCTCGCCTGCGGCGAAGCTTTACGTCAGCGCCCGGACCTCGACTGCCGTCCGCCTACACTGCCTTACCCGAGCCATGACCATAACCTCCGACGAGATCCGCCGCACCTACCTCGAGTTCTTCGAGCAGCGCGACCACCTGTGGCTGCCCTCGGCCTCGCTGATCCCCGCCGAGCACGATCCGTCGGCGCTGTTCACCGTCGCCGGGATGCACCCGCTCAAGCCCTACTTCCAGGGCCGCGAGCGGCCGCCTCACCCGCGCGTGACCACGTGCCAGAAGACGTTCCGCACGGTCGACATCGACATCATCGGCACGACCTCGAGGCATCTGACGTTCTTCGAGATGCTGGGGAACTTCTCGTTCGGGGATTACTTCAAGCGCGAGGCGACGCGCTACGCGTGGGAGCTCTCGACCGAGGGCTTCGGGTTCCGCCCCGATGACATCTGGATCACGGTGTTCGCGGGCGACGACGAGCTCGGGATCGGGGCGGACGAGGAGGCGATCGAAGCGTGGCTCCAGATCGGCGTGCCTCGCGAGCGAATCGTCGAGTGCCCGCGCTCGGAGAACTTCTGGCAGGCCGGCCCGACCGGGCCGTGCGGGCCATGCTCCGAGCTCTACCTGGACCGCGGTCTCGGGTTCGGCAAGCCCGATGACCTCCCGGGCGGCGACAACGAGCGGTTCCTCGAGTACTGGAACCTCGTGTTCATGCAGTTCGACCAGAACCCGGAGAACGTGCTCGCGCCGCTCCCGGCCAAGAACATCGACACCGGCCTGGGCCTGAACCGGCTCGCCGCGATCCTCCAGGACAAGCCCTCGGTTTTCGAGACCGACCAGTTCGCGCCGCTGATCGAGCTGGGCGAGGAGCTGTCCGGCCGGCGCTACGGGCGGGAGTACCCGACCGACCGTGCCCTGCGCATCCTCGCCGACCACAGTCGCGCGATGACCTTCCTGATCGCCGACGGGCTCGTCCCCTCCAACGAGGATCGCGGCTATGTCCTGCGGAGGATCATGCGTCGCGCGATTCTGCAGGGGCGGATGCTCGAGCTCCGCCCGGGCTTCCTCGACGTGTTCGCCGACCGCGTCACCGAGATCGTGGGCGGCGAGTACCCCGAGCTCCACGCGCAACGCGACACGATCCAGAAGTGGCTCGAGTCCGAGGAAGAGGGATTCGGGCGCACGCTCGAGCACGGACTCAAGCGGCTCGACGAGCTGATCGAGCGCGCCCGCCAGACCGGCGCCGAGGGGATTGCCGCGGCCGACGCGTTTCTCCTGCACGACACGTACGGCTTTCCCATCGACCTGACGCTGGAGCTCGTCGCCGAGCAGGACCTGGGCGTCGACGAGGAGGGCTTCGAGGGGCTCATGGAAGGTCAGCGCCAGCGGGCGCGGGCCAGCGCGGGTCGCTTCGGGAGCGGCGCGGAGGAGTTGCGTGAGCGCGCGCAGGCCCTGGTCGACGGGGCCGGGTTCGCCACCGACTTCGTCGGCTACGAGACGACCGACAGCGAGACCACGATCGGCGCGGCGGCGGCCGAGGACGGCAAGGTGCTGGTCAAGCTGGTGGAGTCACCCTTCTATGCCACCGGCGGCGGGCAGGTGGCCGACGCCGGCTACGTGGAGTGCCTGCACGGCGATTGCCGAGCCCGCGTTGAGGACGTCCTGCGCCTCGGCGATGACCAGGTTCTCGCGGTGGTGCCCGAGCGGGGAACGATCGAGCCGGGCGAGCGCGTGCGCGCGCACGTCGACCGGGCCGCGCGCCACGCCACCGAGTGCAACCACACCGCGACCCACCTGCTCCACGCCGCGTTGCGTCAGCGGCTGGGCACGCACGTGCGGCAGGCCGGCTCGTACGTCGGCCCGGACAAGCTTCGCTTCGACTTCACGCACGGCAAGGCGCTCGCACCCGAGGAGCTGCACGACGTCGAGGAGCAGGTGAACCGGTGGATCCTTGAGAGCCAGCCCGTGCGGGCGCTCACCACCACGCTCGACGAGGCCCGCCGGCTCGGCGCGATGGCGTTGTTCGGCGAGAAGTACGGAGACGTGGTGCGGATGGTCGAGGTCGGCGACGGCTCGTTCTCGCGCGAGCTGTGCGGCGGTACCCATGTGCACAACACGGCCGAGATCGCGCTCTTCAAGGTCCTCAGCGAGATCTCGAGTGCGGCCAACATGCGCCGCATCGAGGCGATCACCGGTCCCGAGGCGGTCGAGTTGATGCGCCGCCGCGACCACGAGCTGGGTGAGACCGCGAGGGTCCTCCGGGTGCCGCCGGAGCGCGTGCCCGGCGAGGTGGCGGAGCTCCGTTCGCGCGTGCGCGAGCTCGAGCGCGCCGCCCGGCGGGGCGCGAGCGAGGAGGGCGTGGACGTGGAGCAGCTGGCCGCTTCCGCGGTCGAGATGGACGGCGCGCGCGTGCTGGTGACGGCGGTCGACTCACTCGACGGCAAGGCGCTCCTGGACATCGCCGACCGGCTGAAGAACAAGCTGGGCGCGGCCGCGATCGTGCTCGGCAGCACGGGCGAGAACCGGGTGGACCTCGTCGCCAGCGTCGCGCCGGAACTGGTCGAGCGCGGCGTCCGCGCCGGCGAGATCGTCAAGCTGGCCGCGGCCGAGGTCGGCGGCGGGGGCGGCGGACGCGACACGCTGGCACGCGCCGGCGGCCGCGATCCGGCCGGCCTGGACCGGGCGTTCGAAGTGGCGCGGGCCGCGATCGAGTCCGCGTTAAGCGAGTGACACGTATCCGTTCGCATAGGTAGGGTCATGCGCGTGCTTGCGCTCGATTACGGCCGGGCGCGGTGCGGTTGTGCGGTTTCCGACCCCACCGGTGTGCTTGCGTCTCCGATCGAAGCTGTCCGTGCCCCGATGACGCGGCGCGGGCTCGGACGTCTGCGCACCCTGGTGCGCGAGCTTGGGGTGGATACGGTCGTGGTCGGGCTGCCCGTGTCCCTATCGGGCCGCGACTCGGCCCAGACCGCGGAGACACGGGCCTTCGCCGAGCGGCTGGCCGGCGAGCTGACGATTCCGGTTGAGCTCTACGACGAGCGCTTTACCACGCGCCTGGCCGAGCGGATGGGGGGGAAGGCGGACGAGGACTCCCGCGCCGCGGCTCATCTCCTCGAAAGCTGGCTGGCCAGCCAGCCAGGCCCGACGACGGGTGGGGTCTCCGATCCGACACCAGGTGGGGGCTCCGATGCCTGACGGCTTCGAGCGCACCGCCGAGGAGCGCGAGCAGGCCAGGCTCGAGCGCGAGCGCAATCGCGATGGTGTCCCGCCCTCCCCGCCCTCCCCGCCGCCCCGGCGTCCACCACGCGCTCCCCGAGGCGGCAGGACCGCCGCGGCGCCGCGCCGGCGGCCCACGCCACCACCGCGCCGGCACTCTTGGGCCGGGCGCATCCTCGCGCTGCTGGCTCTCGCTGCCGCGGCCGCGGTGGTCTGGTTCCTGGTCGAGCTGTTCCAGCCCTTCCACGGCTCGCCGCACGGCCAGGTCACGGTCACGATCCCCGCGCACTCGAGGGCCAGCCAGGTGGGCGACGAGCTGGCCCGTGCCGGCGTAATCCCCTCGGGGTTCTTCTTCGAGTTGCGCGCCACGCTGGACGGCGAGCGCGGCGATTTGCGGGCCGGGACGTACCGCCTCCAGCTGGGGATGACCTACGGGGCGGTCCTCAAGATCCTCACGACGCCGCCGCCCGCGGCCAAGGTGACGAACATCACGATCATCGAGGGTCGGACCCGCGCGCAGATCGATGCCCTGCTCCGCGCCCAGGGAGTCGCGGGCAGCTACTTCGTCGCCACCCGTCGCTCGCCGCTAGTCAACTTCGCCGCCTACGGTGCGCCGCGTCACACCCCGGATCTCGAAGGCCTCCTCTTCCCGGACACGTATCAGCTGGTCGAGCCGATCAGCATCCAGAAACTGGTCAACGACCAGCTCACCACGTTCCGCCAGCAATTCACCACCGTGAACCTTGGCTACGCGCGCAGCAAGCACCTGACGCCCTACGACGTGCTGATCATCGCCTCGATGGTCCAGGCCGAGGCGGCGACGGCTCACGACGCGCCGCTGATCGCCTCGGTCATCTACAACCGCCTGGCGCTCGGGATGCCACTCCAGATCGACGCCACCACCCGGTACATCACGGGCAACTACACCGGGCCGCTTACTCAGGCGCAGCTGAATTCGCCCTCGCCCTACAACACGCGGATCCACAAGGGACTGCCTCCGACGCCGATCGGCAATCCCGGCCTGGCCGCCATCGACGCCGCGGCACATCCTGCGCACACCAACTACCTGTACTACGTGGTCAAGCCGTGCGGCAACGGCGAGCAGGTGTTCACGTCGAACTACAACCAATTCCTGCGCGACGTGCAGCAGTACCAGCAGGCCCGTGCCGCCCGCGGCGGCCGCTCGCCTGAGCGCTGCCCGTGACCCGCCTGGGGGTGGTCGGCTGGCCGGTGGCTCATAGCCGGTCGCCGGCGATGCAGAACGCCGCGCTGCAGGCGGTGGGGCTCACCGACTGGCGATACCAGCTGTTGCCGATCCCCTCGGAGTTGTTAGACGAGACCGTCGCAGCGCTCCCGGGATCGGGGTTTCGCGGCGTCAACGTCACCATCCCCCACAAGCTGGCAGCGCTCGCCCTCGCCACCGACCCGACGCCCCGGGCGCAAGCCATCGGCGCCGCCAACACGCTCGTCTTCGAGCCGGACGGCAGGATCGCCGCCGACAACACGGACGCGCCCGGCTTGATCGCCGCGCTCCCGTTCCCGGCTGCCGACCGGACCGCGCTCGTGCTCGGCGCCGGCGGGAGCGGGCGCGCTGCGGTGTGGGCGCTACTCGAGGCCGGCGCACGCGAGGTTCGCCTCTGGAATCGCACCCCGGAACGAGGCGAAGCCCTCGCCGCCGACCTTGGCGCGGTGGCGGTGACCGGGGCCGAACCGGCCGACCTCCTGGTCAACTGCACCGCCAGCGGGCTCGATTCGCGTGAGGATCCGTTCAAGCACCTGCCGATCGATGCCGATGACCTGGCGAGGTACGAATGCGTGGTTGATCTCGTGTACACGGAGTCTGAGACCTCGCTCGTGCGAGCGGCGCGAGCACGCGGCGCCCGGGTTGTCGACGGGCGCGAATTGCTCGTGCGCCAAGGAGCCCTGAGCTTCGAGCTGTTCACCGGGCGCGCCGCGCCCATTGAGCTGATGCGCCGGGCGGTGGTGCTGCGATGAGCGTCAGCGAAGCGCAACAGCCCGAGACGTTCACCGGCATCACCGCCCCGACGCGGCGCGGCGGTTCGAGCCGACACCTCACCGACGTCGTCGTCGAGCTCGGGTTCGCCGACCGAGCGACCGTAGACCGCGCCGTCGAGGACGCCCGTTCGGCCGGCGTTCCGCCTGAGCGCACGCTGCTCGACCAGCAGGCCATCACCTCCGAACAGCTCTCCCGGGCGATCGCCGAGCGCTACGGGCTCGATCACCTCGACCTGGGCATCTTCAAGGTCGACATGGCGGCCACGAACCTGCTGAGCGCCGCCGCGGCCAAGCGCTACAACGCCGTCCCGGTCTGCTACATCGACGAGCACACGCTGCTCCTGGCGATGTCCGACCCGGCCAACGTGCTGGCGATCGACGACGTCGCGCTGCTGACGCACCTTGACGTCAGGCCGGCGGTGGCCTCCGCCGAGGACATCAATGCGCTGATCATGCGCATGAACCGCTTCGAGGACGCCGTCGCCGAGGCGGTCGAGGAAGGCGAGGCGGGGACCTCGTACGAGGAGGTCGTGGACCTGCGCGAGACGGCCGACGACGCGCCGGTCATCAAGCTCGTGCACTCGATCATCGCGCAGGCCACCGAGCGCGGCGCCTCGGACATCCACTACGAGCCGCAGCCCGACTCCACCGGCCGGGCGGCCCGTGAGATGCGCGTCCGGATGCGGGTCGACGGCGTGCTCACCGAGGCGACCACGGTGCCCAAGAAGATGGTCCCCGGCGTCGTCTCGCGCATCAAGATCATGGCCGACCTCGACATCGCCGAGCGCCGCATCCCCCAGGACGGGCGGGTCGGCATGACGATCGACGGCCGTCACGTCGACGTGCGCGTCGTCACCATCCCGAGCGTCCACGGCGAGGGCGTCGTCATGCGCATCCTCGACAAGGAGAACATTCGCCTGGAGCTCGACAGGCTCGGCTTCCAGGAGCAGGAGCTCGATCGCTTCCGCCGAGCGTTCAGCAATGCGTACGGGTGCGTGCTCACCACCGGCCCGACCGGGTCCGGTAAGTCGACGTCGCTGTATGGGGCGCTTCAGGAACTCAACACGCCCGAGAAGAACATCATCACGATCGAGGATCCGGTCGAGTACCAGATCCCCGGCATCACGCAGGTCCAGGTCAACAACAAGGCGGGCCTGACCTTCGCCGCCGGGCTGCGCTCGATGATGCGCGCCGACCCGGACATCCTGATGGTGGGCGAGATCCGCGACCCGGAGACGGCGCAGATCGCCATCGAGGGCGCCCTCACCGGCCACATGGTGCTCTCCACCCTGCACACCAACGACGCGCCGTCGGCGATCACCCGACTGGTGGAGATGGGCATCGAGCCGTTCCTCGTCGCCTCGGCGATCGACTGCGTGGTCGCCCAGCGGCTGGCGCGCACGTTGTGCGCTCACTGCAAGAAGCGGACGCTGATCCCGGCCGAAGTGCTGCGCGACCACGGCTTTCCGGCCGATTTCCCGATCGAGGCGTACGAGCCGGGTGGCTGCGTGCGCTGCGGCGGGATGGGGTACCGGGGCCGGATCGGGCTCTACGAGGTGATGGTGATGAACGAGGAGATCCGCTCGCTCGCATTGCAGCGCTCCTCGGCCGACCAGCTGGGCGCCGCCGCGGTGCGCGCGGGAATGCGCCGGCTGCGCGAGGACGGACTGGACAAGGTCAAGCACGGGCTGACCTCGGTGGCGGAGATCGCCCGCGTCACCGGGACCGGAGCCGCCTGAGCGTCCAGCACCGCAATCGGGCGTAAACGGAATCGGCCCGTCTGCCGATACATCCACGAACTTTTCGAACCCAAGGACGGATACGAATGCAGCTCGATTTCGCCGACGTGTTGCTCGAGGTCATCGACCGCCGGGCCTCGGACCTGCACATCACGGCAGGCGCTCCTCCGACCGTCCGGCTGCGCGGGCGCCTGGTGCCGATGGACGGCTTCCCGGTGCTGACCCCGAACGACACCCGCGAGATTGTCTACTCGATCCTGTCCGAGGGTCAGCGGCAGAAGTTCGAGAACAACTGGCAGCTCGACTTCGCCTACCAGATCCCGGGCCGCGCCCGCTTCCGCGTCAATGCCTACATGCAGCGCTCCGCAGTGGGCGCGGCGTTTCGCCTGATCCCGTTCGACGTAGTCCCGTTCGAGAATCTGGGTCTGCCGAAGGTCGTGTCCGATTTCGCCAACAGGCCACGCGGGCTCGTGCTTGTCACCGGGCCGACCGGTTCGGGGAAGTCGACGACGCTGGCCTCGCTGATCGACCTGATCAACGCCAGTCGCGAAGAGCACATCATGACGGTCGAGGACCCGATCGAGTTCCTCCACGGCCACAAGAAGTGCATCGTCAACCAGCGCGAGCTCGGCTCCGACGCGACCAGCTTCGCCGACGCCCTCAAGGCCGCGCTCCGTCAGGACCCCGACGTGATCCTGGTCGGCGAAATGCGCGACCTCGAGACGATCGGCACCGCGATCACCGCGGCGGAGACCGGGCACCTCGTGTTCGCCACGCTGCACACGCAGGACACGCCGCAGACGATCGACCGCATCATCGACGTGTTCCCGCACGAGCAGCAGGCCCAGGTCCGCGCCCAGCTGTCGGTGGCGCTCCAGGGGATCATGACCCAGATGCTGCTGCCGACCGCCGACGGCGCCGGCCGCTGCGTCGCGGCCGAGATCCTCGTTCCCACGCCCGCGGTGCGCAACCTGATCCGTGAGGCCAAGACGCACCAGGTCTACTCCGTGCTCCAGACCGGCGCGTCGCACGGTATGCAGACCATGGACGCCGCGCTGGCGCAACTGGTTCGCGCCGGCAAGGTCAACCGCCAGATCGCGGAATCCCGCGCCCACGCGGTCGAGGAGTTTCGCCGCCTGACGGGCGGTGCAGGCGGCGGCAACTACCAGATGGCGGCATAAGCCATGGCCACGTATGTCTTCAAGGCGATGGACCTCGCCGGCGTTCAGGCCAAGGGCGAGGTCGAGGCTGAGTCCAAGCAGGCGGTCGCCGAGCAGCTCAAGGAGCGCGGGCTCGTGGTCGTCGACATCGCGACCAAGTACCGCTCCAAGGAGCTCAACGTCGAGCTTTTCGCTCGCGTCAACGCCAAGGACCTGGCGGTCGCGTCGCGACAGCTGGCGACGATGGTCACCTCCGGCATGTCGATCATGCGTGCGCTCCAGGTGCTCGAGTCACAGACCGGATCGAAGATGCTGCGCGAGACGGTTGCCTCCGTGCGGCGCGACGTCGAGGCCGGCCTTCTGCTCTCGGACGCGATGGCGCGCCACCCCCGAGTGTTCGGTGATCTGTACGTCGCGATGGTTCGGGCGGGAGAGACGGGCGGTGTGCTCGAGGAGTGTCTGATGCGGACCGCGGACCAGCTCGAGAAGGACGCCGCGCTGCGCCGCCAGGTGCGCGCGGCGATGATTTACCCCGCGCTGGTGATCACTTTCGCCGTCGGCGTGCTGCTCGCGCTCGTGGCGTTCCTGATCCCCGTGTTCGTCGGCGTGTTCAAGCAGTTCCCGGGCAAGTTGCCGGCGCTGACGCAGTTCATGGTGAACTTTTCCCACCTGGTCACTCACCAGTGGTACCTCATCATCGGCTTCGTGGTCGCCGCCGTCGGCGGGTTCATCGCGATGCGGCGAAGCGAGCGGGGTCGCGACGCTTGGGACGGCGTCAAACTCCGAATCCCGATGAAGATCGGCGAGGTCGTGCAGAAGGTCGCGATCGCAAGGTGGTCTCGCACGTTGTCGTCCCTGACCTCGGCCGGCGTGCCAATCATGCAGGCGATCGAGATCACCGGCAAGACGGCAGGCAACGCGGTGATCGAGCGCTCCATGGGCGACGTGATCACCTCGATCAAGGGCGGCGGCACGATTTCGGCGCCCCTACGGGACTGCCCCGTGTTCCCGCCGATGGTCTCGCAGATGGTCGGCGTGGGCGAGGAGACCGGCGCGCTGGACGCGATGCTGGCCAAGATCGCCGACTTCTACGACGACGAAGTCGAGGCGGCGGTCAAGGCGCTGACGTCGATCCTCGAGCCGGTGATGATCATCTTCGTCGGCGGCATCGTCGGGGTGATTGTGATCTCGATGTACCTGCCGCTGTTCTCGGTGTACAACAGCATCAAATAGTCGGCCGCACGTCCGTTCAGCGTCCCGTGCGCCGTTCGGACTTTGCTGTCGGGCGACGATGACCGGGCGCGAGGGACGCTGAAGGGACTGCGCGGCCTCCGTTCGAGCCTGCCGGCCGCCGATACGAGCGCCTCGTCCTCGCTATCGTCGCCGACGATGAGCGCGACGCCAGACGAAGGTAGAAGCGTTTGCACCCCGTGCCGTGGCACGGGAAGGCTGATCTCCGGGCTCGGTGGCGCTCCGCACGAAGTCACGTGTCCGTGGTGTGGCGGCAGCGGCGAATTTCAGGCTGGGCGTGACGCGCAAGAGGCAGGACCTGCCGACGCTTCTAAACCTGGATAAACGTCCAAACGCGTAAGCCCGCACCGACGGCGTGTCGATACACCCGGTGCCAGAGTCACTCAGGTGCCAAGGGCAAACCGCCCGCGAGGGTGGGACGCAAAGCCACGGACCTCCGAACGGATATCGAGAGGAAGCCGGGCTACCACCAAGAGGTGTAGTCATGGACGACCGATTGGGGCCCCTGGATCTGGCGCACAGACCCCAATCAAAACCCCAGGAGGGCTCCATGCTTCACAAGCTGCGCCGTCGCGCCGAGGAAGAGAAGGGTTTCACCCTGATCGAGCTCCTCGTCGTGATCCTGATCATCGGCATTCTTGCCGCGATCGCCATCCCGACGTTCCTCAACCAGAAGAGCAAGGCCAACGATTCGGCGGCCGAGTCCCTGGCGCGGAACGCGGCCACCGCGATGGAGACGTACGCGACCACCAACAACGGTGGTTACACCGGCGCGAGTGTTGGCGCTCTGAACTCGATCGAGCCGAACCTCAACACCAGCGCGACCAACGGTCAGGCTTACCTGTCGACCGTCGCCGGCAACAACACCAGCTACCAGGTGGTGGCTGTGTCGCCGTCTGACAACGAGGCGTTCACGCTCTCGAACAACAGCGGATCCGAGTCGTTCACCTGCGCGGCCGGCACCGGCTCGGGCGGCGGGCCGAACAGCGGGTCCTGCTCCGGCGGCACCTGGTAATTCACGCGCCAAACGGCACTGTCTGCGAGGCGGCCTCCGGGCCGCCTCGCGGCATTTAAGTGACGCGGCGTTGCGAGGCCGCCGACCATTGCGAGCGCGGGTAAAGCGAACCGGGGGTGAGGCCGATTACTAAGGACATGCGGCGACTGCTGGCGGTGATCGTGTCCCTCGTCGCGATCGCGTGCGCGGTCGCGCCGGCTACGGCGAGTGCCGCTGCGGGCGGCCCGCCGCCCGACGTCGCGGCCCCGTTCTTCTCGCTTGGGAATGTGGACCAGATTCCGCCCGGGTTCTCAATCACGCCCGAGCGCGCGATCAAGATCGCCGAGAGCACGCCCAGGATGCAGGCGATCCACCGCGCTCATCACCCGCTCCGGATCGACCCCGTGTTGTGGGTCCGCAATCACTACGAGATCGAGTTCTTCTTTAACGGTAAGGCGATCGCCGATCAGACCGTCGGTCCCACCGGCAAGATAGGACCGTTCTACAGTGGGCCACTGATCGGGGCGCTCTACGCCCGCGGCCATTACGGTGACATCTTCGACTCGCCCTGGGTGCTCGCGTCCTTCACGTTCATGTTCCTGCTTCCGCTGGCGCTGCTGCGCGGTCGCGCTTGGATGGACCGCGTCGACTTGGCGATGCTGCTGTCGTTCGGCGTCTCATACGCGCTGTTCGACACCGCGCACCTCGAACCAGCCGTCTGGCTGTTCTACCCCTCGCTCATCTACCTGCTGGTGAGAATGCTGATGCGCGGCATGCGGGCGCGGCGGCCGGCGTCGCGACTCGATTGCCGCCTGCCCACGGCGGTGCTCGTGGTCGGCCTCGGTCTACTCGTGGCGGCGCGCATCGTGATCAACCTCCACCCGCTCAGCGTGCTCGATGTGGCTACAGCGTCGGTGCTAGGCGCCTACAAGATCCTGCATGGGCACAGCATCTACTACTTCTCGCTAGGTCACGGCGACACCTACGGCCCGCTCAACTACCTGGCCTATGTCCCATTCGAGGCGATCTGGCCGGGCAACTGGTTCTACTTGCCGGCAGCGCGGGCGGCCGCAATCACGTTCGACGTTCTGACCATCGCCGGGCTGATCGTGCTCGGCGTGCGCCTGCGCGTCGGACGCGATGGTTTCCGGCTCGGCCTGCTGCTCGCGTGGCTGTGGGCGGCCTGCCCGTTCAGCCTGCTCGGCATCGAGAAGAGCACCAACGACGGACTCACGGCACTGATCGTCGTGCTGATCATGCTGGTGCTCTCAAGCCCGATCAAACGGGGCGTCCTGGTCGGCGTGGGCGCCGCATCGAAGTTCTTCCCGGTGGTTCTCCTCCCGCTGGTCGCTGTGGGCCACGGCGATGCCGATCAGCAGACGATCCGCAAGGTCCTCGCCGGATTTGTGATCACGGTCGGGGCGACGATCGCGGTGTTCATGCCCTCGGGCGGGCTCGTCGAGATGTGGGACCACACGATTGGCTTCCAGCTCACGCGCACCGACGTGTTCTCGATCTGGGCTCTGCATCCGACGCTCGCGCCGCTCAAGGACGCGGTCGAGGCGTTCGCGGTGATTCTCGCCGTCGTGGTCGCTTTCCGCCCGCGGGGGCGGCGTACCACCGCCCAGGTGGCCGCGCTCGGCGCCACGGTCGTGATCGCGGTCCAGCTCACGGCGATCCACTGGTTCTACCTGTACATCGTGTGGTTCCTGCCGCTGGTGCTGGTCGCCGTCCTCGGCGACGCCCCCGACCGGGCGGTGCTGGACGCCGTCGAGCGGGATGCCGACAGCCTCGAGGCGGGCGATCCGCCGCCCGTCCTGGCTGGAGCCGCGTGAGGGCAGGGCGGTGCCGATCGCATTCGCAGCCGCGTTCGCGGGCGTGCTCGGCGCCACCGTCGGGTCGTTCCTGAACGTCGTCGCCTACCGGCTTCCGCGCCGGCAGTCGCTCGTACATCCCCGGTCACAATGCCCCGGCTGCGGGACGGCGATCAAGGCCTACGACAACGTGCCCGTGCTCGGCTGGCTGGCCCTGCGCGGCCGCTCTCGTTGCTGCAAGACGGCGATCTCGCCGCGCTATCCGATCATCGAGGCGCTTACCGCGGCTCTGGCGGTCGCGGTGGTTCTCACTAGACACTCCGCGGCCGAGGTCGTGCTCGGGCTGGTGCTGATCGGGGTGCTCGTCCCGGTGGCACTGATCGATCTCGAGCACCGCATCATCCCGAACAAGATCACACTTCCGGCCGCCGTGGCGGCGGTGGCGATCGGTTGCGCGCTGGACCTGCGGGGCGTGCCCGAGCAGCTGATCGCCGGCGTCGGCGCGGGCGGCTTCCTGCTGTTCTTCGCGCTCGCCTATCCGCGCGGCATGGGCATGGGTGACGTCAAGCTGGCCGCGGTCCTCGGGCTGTTCCTGGGACGGTCTGTCGCGGTCGCGATTCTCGTCGCGGTCCTGCTTGGGACCGTGGTGGGCGGTCTGCTGATGGCGCGCGTCGGCGTCGAAAAGGGGCGCAAGACCGCGGTTCCCTTCGGACCCTTCCTAGCCCTCGGCGGCGTCATCGCCCTGCTGGTCGGTCCGGCGCTCATCCACTGGTACTTGCAAGCCGGGATCTGATGTCCGTGCCGCACCGTGGCGGGAACCGCATATCGCGCTCAGCGCCGCTCCTGGCCGGCGCGGCGGTTGCGCTGATCGCCGCCGCCGCCCTCCTCGCGATTCACCACGGCCCGCGGCCTGCGGTCCCCCGCGCGCTCGCGATCCACACCGCATTGAACGCCCCCGCGGCCAGACAGGCGCTCTCCGGCCGGCACTGGACGAGCGTGCGCGCCGAACCTCTCGACTCCACGATCGAGCGGGTCAGCTTCTTCACCGGGCCGCGGATCGCGGCCGATGTCCTGGTCCAGCGTGCTGCACGACCCGGCGCCGTCGTCGGCGCGCAGGTCATCCAGGCGGTCGACGTTCGGGCCCTGCGCACCCCGTACGGCAACTGGCTCGCCTACCAGCCCGCTCTGCTGATCACGCTCAGCTTCATGTTCGTGCTGACCACAGGCGTCACACCATGGCGGCGGTTGCGCAATCTCGACGTCGCTGTAGCCCTGTCCTTGCTCAGTTCGGTCGTGCTGTTCCAGTACCGCTACATCGACGCCAGCATCGTCCTCGCGGCAGGCGCGCTGGCGTACCTAGGACTGCGTTGCGCACACCGTGCGCTTGGGCCGCCGTCAGCGAGTTTGCCCTCAACACCCTTGTTGACCGCGATGACCCCGGGCTGGGACCCGGGCTTGCGGGTGCGGTGGATGCGCATCGCGCTCGTCGTGTTGGCGCTGGTAATCGTCATGGTTGGCGTCGGCTCGCCGTCCGCGGTCGACGTGCTCTACGCGGCGATGGAGGGCGCCACCAGGCTGATCCACGGCTGGCTTCCGTACGGCCATATGCCACCGGGCATCGTCCATGGGGACACCTACCCGATCCTCACCTATGCGCTCTACGCGCCGCTAGCGGCGCTCGCGCCCGTGAACTCGACCTGGGACTCCGTCGACGCAGGCCTTGCGGTTGCGGCAATGGCGGCGCTGGCCGGAGGCTGGGCGGTATTCAGGACGGATGCCGGACCGCGCCGCCGTGGAGGTCAATCACGATCGATCGTCCAGGAAGAGGCCGGCCTGCGGGCCGCCCTCGCCTGGCTGACCTTCCCGCCGCTGCTCGCTGTCATCTCGACGGGCACCACCGACGTCGTTCTCGCTGCGATGGTCGCCGGCGCCCTCCTCCTGTGGCGCAGGCCGACCGCGTGCTCGGCGATGTTGGCCGCCGCCGGGTGGTTCAAGCTCGCGCCGTTCGCGCTGCTGCCTGTGTGCCTGGCGCCGCTGCGCGGCCGGCGGCTCGCTGCGGCTGTCACAGCGATCGGCGCCGTCTCGGCGCCCCTAGTCGGTCTGCTGCTGGTCCTTGGCGGCACTCACGGACTCGAAGCGATGCTCCACGCGATGTCGTACCAGTTCTCGCGCGGCGCCGAGCAATCGATCTGGGGCGCGCTCAGAATCGAGGCCCTGCAGCCGATTGGCCAGGCATGTGTCCTCGGTCTGATCACGGCGGCGGTGGTGAGGCTCCAGCAGGCTCGGGAGCTGACTCGCGACCGCGCCCGGATGGCGGCGCTGGCCACGGCGATCCTGATCGGCCTGCAGCTCGCCGCCGATTACTGGGCGTTTCTGTACCTGGTCTGGATCGCGCCGGCGCTGTGCGCGTCGCTGCTGGCCGACCAGCAAACCCGCGAGTTGGGAACCGAGCCGGTCGTCGAGGCGAGCGCACTGAGCTCGAGGCCGACTCTGGTTGGCGCTGTGCAGGGGTGAGCACGTGAGCGTCGAGCAAGCAATCGAGCCTCCGGTCCTCTCGGCCGACGTCCTGGCCCCTCCGGAACGCGAGCCGGTCGATCGTCCTCGGTCGACGCCGCGAGACACCCTGCGCGTGCTGTTGAGCTCCCGGCTGTTGATCTGGATCGTCGGCTGCCTTGCTGTCCTGCTGCTGGGAACATCAGGCGCCAAGCAGCAGCGCTTCGACCCGGGTGGGATTTCGCGCTCGCTGGGCAGCTTGGGCAACGTATTGGCTGCCCCGGCCGTCCGGTGGGACGCGATCTGGTATCTGCAGATCGCGAATCACGGTTATCAGACGCTGACCGCGACCCGTTTCTTTCCGGTCTTTCCGGCCCTGGTTGCAGCTGCTTCCGGGGTAGTCGGATCCACATGGGTAGCCGGTGTATTGATCTCGGTGCTCGCCTCGATCGTCGCGTTCGAGCTCGTGCGTCGCCTCACCGAGCTCGAGCTTGGCGCAAAGGCGGCCAACAGCGCGATCGCGCTGTTGGCGTTCACCCCGATGGCTCTGTATTTCTCCGCCGTCTACAGCGAGTCGGTGTTTCTCGCCTTGTCGGCCGGTACGTTGTATGCCGCACGGAGGCGCAGGTGGGCAAGCGCGGGCGGACTCGGCACGATCGCTGCCGCGACTCGCGTCACCGGCGTTCTCCTGGTGGTGCCGGTGTTGTTGTTCTTTCTGTACGGCCCGGAGGACGCCGGACCAACCCTCGAACGGAGCCCCCGCTGGCGGCCGCGGCGTTCGGTCAGAACCCAGATCGTGTGGGCGGTCCTGATCCCGATCGGGCTCGCGGCGTTCGCCGCCTATCTCGCGCTTCGCGGCTACGGCCCGCTCGCGTTCGTTCATTCCCAACAGCGGTTCGCCAAACACAGGCTGACTATGCCCGTGGTGACGATCTGGTACGGAGTGTTGGCGGCGTGGCATCAGGTCCAACCGACCCTCGATGGCGCTGCGGACAGCGTGCAAAGCTCGCAGGCCATCTTCCAGTGTGCGGCGCTGCTCGTGGCCGGATCTGCGCTTCTCGGGACGATCCGCCGTCTCCCGATCGCCTACGGGGCGTATGCGCTGCTGAGCTTCATCTTTGTGTTGTCGAGCCCCACCGTCGGAGATCCGCTTGTCGGGTTCGCGCGGTATGCGACGGTTCTGTTCCCGCTCTACATGTACGCCGGAGCCTGGGTCGCTGAGCGCCGTGCGCTGCGCCCGATGTTGATCGGATCCGCTGTCCTGCTCACGGTCTGCACCATCCAGTTCGCCACCTGGCACGTCGTCGGCACGCTGGCGATCTGACACTTCTTCGCGCCGCCAGCCCGATGACCGTAGGCAACCGGACGGGGCGGAAGAGCCTCACACTCGAGGGGTTCGACGGAATCCGCGCCCTGGCGGCTTGCTCCGTGCTGACGTATCACGTGGCGCTGTGGAGCAAGTTCAAACCGGCTGGAGCTCTCGCCCCGCTGTTCTGGGAGTTGAAGGGCGGCGTCACGGTGTTCTTTGTCATCTCCGGGGCGCTGCTCTACCTGCCATATGCGCGCGCGATTCGCGACCGCCAGGCCACGCCGGACTGGCGCGGTTACGCCCGTCGGCGCGTGCTGCGGATCCTGCCTGCCTACTGGGTGGCGCTCACTGTGTTCGTAGTTGGACCGTTCGGCACCGGCGTCGTCGGTCTGGACCTCTGGAGGTACTACGGCCTGTCGCAGATCTACCAGCCGAAGACGGTGTTCACCGGCCTGGGCGTCGCTTGGAGTCTGTGCGTAGAGGTGAGCTTCTACGCCATCCTGCCGATGTTCGCGGCGTTAGCCGCGAGGCTTGTGCGCTCCCGCAGTGAAAGGGGCGCGGCTCGCGTCCAGTTCGGCTTGATCGCCGCCATGGCGATCGTGTCGCTCGGGCTGCGCGGCATTGTGGCGGGCTCGCTCACGGCTCCGACCATCCACGGCGGCACGACCATGATGGTGTCGCTGCCCGGCCTGTTCGACTGGTTCGCCATCGGAATGGCGCTCGCCGTCCTGAGGGCGGAGCTCGAGGCGGGCCGCGCCGCGGACCGAGCCATCGCCAGGTTGGGGCGCCGGCCGGTGCGGTGCGCTGTTCTGTGCTGCTCGCTGTTCCTGGCCGCGATGCCCTTCCAGCACGGGGATATCTTCCTGCCGTGGTATGGCCTCGTGACTCACGTCGCGATGGGTCTCGGTTCCGGGGCGCTGGTGCTCGCCGCGATCGTTCCCGCGCAAGAAGCCGGCAAGAGCTTGATCCTCCGCGTTCTGCGCCACCCGCGCGTGGTGTGGGTGGGCGTGATCTCGTACGGCATCTACCTCTGGCACCTCCCCGTGCTCCTTCTGATTGGCCCCCATCTGTCCACGGACCCTGGATCCGCGCCACTGGGTGACGTGATGTTGGCCTGGCTGCTCGTCCTCGCCGGCGGCATCCTCATGGGCGCCGCCAGCTGGTACCTGGTGGAGCGCCCTTTCCAGCGCGTTTTCGGTCGTCGTCACCGCACGGCGAAGGGGGCTGGCGCAACTGAACAGTCGGCCGAAATCGACGCAGCCGTCCAGGCGTACGTGGATCCGCTAAACCCGACGGGGGTAGCGGTCGATCACTTGGCCTGAGCCCCATGGGATACGCCAAGTCGAAATCCGTCGTCGGTCTCGACATCGAGCCCGGATACGTCGCCGCCGTGGAGACGCGCCCCGGCCAGGTGACGGTCGACCGCGCCGCCAGCGCGCAGCTGCCGGCCGGCATCGTACGCGATGGCGAGGTGGTCGACGTCGAGACGCTGGCCGCGTCGCTGTCCGATCTGTTCGCCACGCACAAGCTCAGCCGGCGCGTCCGGATTGGTGTTGCCAACCAGCGCATCGTCATGCGCACGCTCGATCTGCCGCCGCTCAAGGGCACCAAGGAGATCGAGTCGGCGGTGCGCTTCCAGGCCCCGGATCACATCCCGATGCCGCTCGAGCAGGCCGTGCTCGAGCACCACTCGCTCGGCGTCGTCGAGACGCCCGACGGCGCGCGTACGCGGGTCGTCGTCGTGGCCGCGCGCCGCGACATGATCGAACGCCTGCTCGACGCCACCCGCAGGGCGGGTCTTCGGCCGGTCGGGATCGACCTTTCCGCCTTCGCGATGATCCGCGCGCTGTACCGCCGTGAGCTGACCGGCGCCACCCTCTACACCAGCGTTGGCGGCCTCACCAACCTGGCAGTCGCCAACGGCTCGACCTGCATCTTCACCCGTGTCGCGGGCCAAGGCATCGAGTCGATCGCCGGCGAGCTCGCCGAGCGTCGCGCGCTGACCCTCGAGCACGCACACGGATGGCTCCGGCACGTCGGTCTGCTGACGCCGGCGGACGCGATCGAGGGCGATGCCGACATCGTTCTCGAGGCCCGCGAGGTTCTCAACGACGGCGTCCGGCGGATTGCCGACGAGGTGCGCAACTCCCTCGACTTCCTCGCCATGCAGGACGCCTCGGCCGTGGTCGAGCGTGTGGTCCTCACGGGTCCGGCGGTGTCGATCCCCGGGTTCCCGGAGCAGCTCGGCGAGCAGGTCGGTCTTCCGCTGGAGGTGGGGGTCGTGCAGGAGAGCCAGCCCGGCGGCTTCGGCGGCATCGACGCCGGCCGTCTCGCCGTGGCCGCCGGTCTGACCCTCGAGGAGCTCCCGGCATGAGAGCTGTCAACCTCGTTCCTGCGGATTCGCGGGGCCGCGGCAGCCGTGGCTCCTCCAGCGGCGCGCGGGTGCCCGTGTATGTCCTGCTCGGCTTCCTGGCCGCGGCGGTGGCGCTGGTCACCGTGTACGTGCTGACCAACAACACGATCGGCGACCGGACCGCCAAGCTGGCCAACCTCAAGGCGCAAGTCGCGGAGGACCAGGCCGAGGCCGCGCGCCTGGGCGAATTCACCAAGTTCTCGCAGCTTGCCCAGACCCGCATCGAGACCGTGCGCTCAATCGCCGCCGCGCGCTTCGACTGGCACGGCGCGTTGTCCGATCTCTCGAAGGTGGTTCCCGCCAACACCACGCTTGAGTCGTTGAGCGGCACGGTGGTGCCGGGGGCCAACACGGGCGGGTCCGGTGGAAGCAGCGGGGGTCTCCGCGGCGCGCTCCCGGGTCCGGCGTTCGAAGTGCAGGGCTGCACCGCCAACCAGGACGACGTCGCGCGATTGATGTCAGAACTTCGCCTGGTCAACGGTGTCACCCGCGTCACCCTGAGCGACTCGCAGGTGTCGACCAGCCCGGCGGGTTCGAGCGCCTCGAGCTCCTCGAACAACACGCAGACTTGCGCGAAGAACGCGGCCACCTTCGACCTGGTCGTCTTCTTCCAGCCGGTGGCCAACGCCGGCGCGTCCGGGGTCACTTCGGTCACCGGGGTGTCCACGTCCACCTCGACATCTGGCACCGGAGGAGCGCAGTGACCGCTCGCGACCGCACCGTGATCCTCGTAGTCGTAGCCGTCGCTGCGATCGTGGCCGGCTGGTTCTTCATGGTCTCGCCCAAGCGCAACCAGGCCTCCAGCCTGAGCTCGCAGATCTCGAGCGAGCAGTCCCAGTTGGACACGGTCTCGAGCCAGGTGGCCGCCGGGAAGGCCGCCCAGACAGCCTTCGCCGGCCAATACGCGCAGCTCGCCAGGCTGGGCGAGGCGGTTCCGCCGGACGATGACGTCCCCTCGCTGATCTACCAGGTCCAGAGCGCCGCGCAGGTTGCCGGCGTGACGTTCACCGGCCTGCAGCTGAACCCTAACTCGAGCACGCCGAGCAGCTCCAGCAGCTCCGGCTCCAGCGGCAGCTCGTCCACCAACGGCGTGTCCACCTCGTCGCTCCCGCCCGGCGCGGGCGTCGGCGCCGCCGGCCTGCCCACGGAGAACTTCACGTTCACGCTCGAGGGCAACTTCTTCCACCTCGCCAACTTCTTCAACCGCCTGGAGAACTTCGTGATCAGTCGCGACAACCAACTTGTCATAAGCGGTCGCCTGATGAGCCTCAACGCGATCAGCCTCGCGCCGGGCGGAAACGGCTTCCCGCAGATCAACGCGACGATCTCGGCGACCACGTACATCGTCCCCGCGACGGAGGGCCCGTTCGACGGCGCCACCCCCGCCGGCCCGTCGCCGACGCCTCAGACCCAGGCCTCCACTTCCGGATCCTCGACCTCGACCGCCGCGCCCGCGGCCGCCATCACCTCGGTGGTCCGATGAGCTTCCTGACCAGCATCATCACGGAGCTGCGCGAGCGCAAGCTCTGGCCGATCGCCGTTGTCCTGATCGTCGCGCTGGTCGCGGTGCCCGTGCTGCTTTCCAAGAAGGCGCCGACCAACCTGATCACGCCTGAGGCGGGCGCCGGCGTGCCGTACTCGACCGGCTCCACGCTGCCGGCCATCTCGGTCAAGACGGTCCCGGGCAACTCGAAGCTGCCAGGTAACGGCCGTAACCCGTTCACCCCGTACCACATCGGGAACACCACCACGACCGCCACCACCGCGAGCGCCTCGACCGCGACTACGGGTACGAGCACCACCGGCTCGACGAGCACTGGATCGACCAGCGGCGGAAGCTCGACAACGAGCACGCCTGCCACCACGTCCACGCCGGCGCCGACCACCCCCGCACCGGCACCCGCCACGCCGCCGAAGCCGGCGCCGGCCGGCCTGACGGCGACGCAGTCCTACGAGGTCTCGCTCGCGATCACGACCCCCAGCGGCGGCCTCAACACGCTCGATCCGCTGCAGCGGCTGAGCATCATCCCGAACCAGAAGCAGCCCCTGCTGCTCGAGCTCGGCGTGCTCCAGGGTGGCAAGCAGGTGGTGTTCGCGGTCGAGCCCGGCGCCGTGGTCAGCGGACCCGGCGCCTGCACTCCCGGACCCATCGACTGCGAGATCCTGACGCTTTCGCCCGGTCAGACGGAGGGCGTCTCGCAGCAGACGTCAACCGGCTCGACCCCGGTCGCTCTGTTCGCGGTGAACTCGATCAGCGCGGCCGATCACCCGTCCGTAGCCGCGGCCAACCAGGCTCGCCACGACGCCTCCCAGGCCGGGCGCGAGCTGCTCGCCAACTCGCCGCTCGGCGCGGTCTCCCTGTTCCAGTACGACCCAAGCGTCGGCGCCGTCGTCGACCTGCGCAACCTGACAGTTGGAGGTAGTTGATGATGCGCCGTGTCCCGCTCACCGCTCGACGCGTGATCCTCGTGATCGCGTCGACCTTGATCGCCTCGCTGGGCGTGGCGGCCAGCGCGTCGGCCATCGTGCTCAACGACTCCGGCACACAGGCCGGCGTCGCGCTCGTGCCGAGCGCCCGCGGCGGCGGAAATCTGCATAACGTCTCGCTGCCTTCCGGCGTCACGGCCGACTCCACGACGGGATCGTGCACCGACCCGTGGCTCTCTTCCGATCTGGGTGGGCCGACCCTGCCGCAGGATGCCCTCTGCTATCGGGGCGGCGCGGTGATCCACAAGAACGAAACGTTTGCCGTGACTTGGGACGCGCCTCTGCCGAGCGGCTCCGAGCGCAACTATTGGGAGCAGACGAGGGGCTATGTGGAGCAGTTCCTGCGCGACGTCGCCGACTCGAGCGGGTCACTCAACTCGCCGTTCGCCGTCGCCACTCAGTACCAGGACGGAGGCGGACGGGCCCAGAACGCCTCGGTGTTCGGCGGAGGCTGCATCGACTACGGCGTCGCCGGTAGTTCGTCGTGCGAGTACGGCAATCCGACCGGAACCGGCCACGACTTCCCGACCGGCGGATGTAACCCGGCCCTTGGTGACTCCTTCGTGGCGCCCGATACCGCCGTGGGCAACTCGCTTTGCTTGACCGACACGCAGATTCAGAGCGAAGTGTCGACGATGGTCACTCAGACGGGGATCCTCGGGCGGACGCAGCCGGGTTACACGCCGCTGGTCACGCTGCTCCTGCCGCCCGGTGTCGAGACCTGCCTGGATAGCAGCCACAATCTCTGCTCGGCCAACGCCAGCCTGACCGCGCCCCAGCCGACGGTCACCACCAACACGACCGGTGGAGCGTTCGTCGCGGGCACGTACCAGGTCGAAGTCACCTATGTCACGAGCGGTGGCGAGCAGCTGCCGAGCGCCCCAACCGCGGTTACCACCACCGCCACGGGTTCGACGATCACGATCGATTCGCCTCCGGCGGCGACCGGGGTGACGGGCTGGTACGCGTACGTCACTCAGCCGGGCGGCTACACCTACACGCAACAGGGAGGCGAGCAAACGATCGGCGCCGCCCTCACTCTGAACGGCCTGGGAGGCGGATCCGCCCCGCCGAGCAACGCTGCCTTCTGCTCGTACCACTCGGAGGTCAACGTGGGCGGCACCGAGGTCGCGTATGTCGTGCAGCCGTGGACGCCGCTGACCGGCTGCGACGAGCCCGACGCTCCGGTCTTCCAGCAGGACCCGACTCCTGCGCAGGCCTCGGTCGACGTCGGCGCGCGGCTGGTGAGCCCGCTCAGCCAGTCGGAGCTCGCCGCGATCACCAATCCCGGCCTCAACGGTTGGATGGGGCTCGATGGTTGGGAGATCGACGACAACGCCGGCTGCGCCCCTGAGCCTGATCAGAACGACTCGGAGACGCTCGGCAGCAGCTCGCAGAATCCGTACCTCCTGCAGCCCGAGTTCAACAACGCGGGAGCACTTGAGTTCGACCCGTGGACGTACTACGGCTGCGCGCCGGGCGTGGATCTCATCCCGGCGTTCGTCGTGCCCAGCGCGATCGATCAGGGAGACGAGGTCGAGCTCGACGGCTCGGCCACTCAGTCGACGCTGATCGTCCCGAACGCGGGGTACTCGTGGAGCTTCGGCGACGGCAGCACCGCCACCGGGCCGAGCGTCGTGCACACCTACACCAAGGCCGGCACGTTCAACGTGACCCTCACGACGACCGACCGCGGCGGTAACGTCGCCACGCTCACCCAGACGATCCAGGTGCTCGGCTCAAGCGGCCAGCCGGCGCCGCCGGCGCCCAGCGCGGCCGGAGCTGGCGGCGGGGGCGGCTCCGCAGCCGGCAGCGCGCTCAGCGTGCATCTGCAGCTCATGCCGCAGAGCCTCAAGGGCGTGCTCCGCTCCGGCATCGCGGTCCAGGTGACCTCGAACAAGTCGGCCAACGGAATCGCCACCGTGTCGATCACACGCGCCGCGGCTCGGCGGGCCCACATCAAGGTGGGGAAGGGACCGACGGTCCGGATCGGTATCGGCACGCTCTCGTCGGTCACGAACGGGACAGTCACCCTGCACTTGCACCTGTCGCGGAACATCGCGACGAAGCTGGCTCACCTCGGCCACGTGGACCTCACGGTGCGCCTGGCCCTCGTCGCCTCGGGCAACCAGCAGGTGGCGATCGACGCCGCCGGCAAGTACTAAGTCCTAGATCGAGCGCTCCACTCGTCTGCCATCCGGGCGTCACCCGCGCGTTTGCGCGGTGGCGCCCGGTGGCGTCTTGGCCATCGTGTCCGGTGGTGGGTCATAACCCCGCACTCGCCCATCGACGGGCGGTGAACGCGAACTCAGTGCCAACTGTGGGTCACAACGGCGCACTCGGGCGGGCGTCCGAGGCGAGTGCGGCTTTGTGACCCACCGCCGCGCCCCGCGTCGGCGGGCCACAACCGCGGGGCGGTGACGGACTACGGCTCACTCGACGTTCGCCAAGCGCCGAGTGAGCCGTTGACCGCGGTAGGCGCGGCTCACGGCCGCTTCGGTGACAGGATCTCGCCGAGTAAGCCGTGATCCGCCACCCCACGGTCGGGTGGCGGCGCGGGGAGGGCGGCGCGGGGAGGGCGGCGCGGGAAGGGCGCCGCAGGGAGGGCATCGCGGGAAGAGCGCGCGGAGGCCCGGCAACTACACGGCGGGCGCCGCGGTGGCGCGGGCGGCGCGCAGCCGGCGCTCGAACGCCGTGGGCGGCGAGAGCCGCTTGGGGGCGCCGAAGTGGAAGCCCTGGGCGTAGTCGGCACCGATCGCCTTGAGCACGCCGAGCGTGTCGGCGTCCTGGACGCCCTCCGCGATGGTGCGCTTGTCCAGGCAGCGAGCGATGCCGACGATCGACTTGACGACCTGGTGGTCGAGCTTGCTCGAGGCCAGCTCGCGGACGAAGCCCATGTCGATCTTCAGGTAGCGGGCCGGTATGTGCTTCAAGAACGTGAACGAGGAGAAGCCGGTGCCGAAGTCGTCGAGGGCGAGACTGCAGCCCAGCCCATAGAGGAGGCCGGCGAACTGGCGGGTGGCCTCGAGCTTCGTCATCGCGGAGGCCTCGGTGACGTCGAAGATGACCTTGCCGGGGTCCACGCCGTCGGCGATGGCGCTGCGGATCTCGCTCACGATCGACGGATCGCCGATCGAGTAGCCCGAAAGGTTCACGGCCACGCCTTCGCCGTCGATGGCCAGGCGCAGGCCGGCGCTGGTGACCCACCGGTCGATCTCGCCGATGACGCCGAATCGCTCGGCCATCGGCAGGAAGGCCGCCGGCGGGATGATGTCGCCGTCCTCGGAGAGCATCCGCACGAGCAACTCGTGATGGGTGATCCGGCCGGTGCGAAGATCGGCGATCGGCTGGCCGTAGAGGACGAAGCGATCTTCGGCCAGCGCGGTGCGGATCCGCTGGACCCAGGTGAGCGCCCCGCTGATCTGGCCGCTGTAGACGCGGGCCTGGTCGCCGCCCTGCTCCTTGGCGTCGTAGAGCGCGATCTGCGCCCGAGTCAGGATGTCGTCGGCGCCGACCTCCTCGTCGCCGGTCAGGAGCGCGATCCCGATGCTGACCATGATCGGCGGGCCGAGCTGGCGCTCGCAGAGAACGGCGCGGATGTCGCGGGCCACGACCAGCGCCTCGTCCTCGCTCGCCTCGGGCAGGATCACGGCGAACTCGTCGCCACCGAGTCGTGCCACCACGTCAGTGGCGCGGGCCCGGGCCCGCAGGATCTCGGAGACGGCCTTGATCATCACGTCGCCGGCGGCGCGGCCGAAGGTGTCGTTGGCCAGCTTGAAGTTGTCGATGTCGAGCGTGAGCAGCGCGCCGGCGCGGGAATAACGCGCCGAATAGGAGAGCTGGCGATCGAGCTCCGCAAGGAGCCGGGACCGGTTGAAGACGCCGGTCAAGAGGTCGTGCTCTGCAAGATGCTCGAGGGGAGACGCCATCGGGATCGTGTCACGGGAGGCGCAGCGTGCTCATCCACACCGCATACGAGGAATCGACCGCTGGGGTCTCCGCCTGCATCCGTAGAAAGTACGGATTGGTCCGTAACGACCGGGGACCAGGGCTCGAGCGCGGGTCCTCCGTAACCTACATCGGCGATGTCGCTGCGCCTGATCACCGCGGGGGAGTCCCATGGACCCGGTTTGACCTGCATCCTGGAGGGATTGCCGGCGGGTCTGCGCCTGGAGCGTGACCTGATCAACCGCGATCTCGCGCGGCGCCAGCTCGGCCATGGCCGCGGGGGGAGGATGAAGATCGAGCGCGACCAGGTCGAGGTCACGGGCGGCGTCCGGCACGGGCGGACGCTCGGCGGCCCGATCGCGCTCCAGGTGACCAACCGCGACTACGCCAACTGGGAGGAACGGATGAACCCGTGGCCGGTCGACAGCGCGACGCCCGAGGTTCACCTGCCGCGCCC
This sequence comes from Solirubrobacteraceae bacterium, assembly GCA_035625625.1. Taxonomy (GTDB): domain Bacteria; phylum Actinomycetota; class Thermoleophilia; order Solirubrobacterales; family Solirubrobacteraceae; genus Palsa-465. The sequence continues at coordinate 53,266 of DASPPG010000171.1, read as the reverse complement.
CGGCCATGCCGATCTCGTCGGCACCCAGAAGTACGGGCTCAGCGACGTCCGGAACATCCTCGAGCGCGCCAGCGCCCGAGAGACCGCCGCGCGGGTCGCCGGTGGCGCGGTGGCCAAGGCGTTCCTGCGCGAGCTCGGCGTTCAAGTCTTCTCGCACGTGATCCAGATCACCAGCGTCCAGGCGCCACGCCGGGACGACCTGACGCCAGAGGACTTCGCGGGCGTCGACGAGTCGCCGGTGAGATGCCTCGACGCTGAGGCGACGACGGCGATGGTGGCCGAGATCGACCGGCTGCGGAAGGCCAACGAGTCGCTGGGCGGGGTGTTCGAGGTAAGGACGTTCGGGCTCGTGCCCGGGCTGGGCTCCCACGTCTCGTGGGAGGAGCGACTCGACGGCCGCCTGGGGCAGGCGCTGCTCTCGATCCAGGCCATCAAGGCGGTGTCGATCGGCGACGGGATCGAGGTGGCGGGCCTGCCCGGGTCGCAGGCCCACGACGAGATCTTCTACGCCGACGAGCGCGGGTATTACCGCCACACCAACCGCGCCGGCGGGCTCGAAGGCGGGATGACGACCGGGGCGCCGCTTGTGGCGCGCGCCTCGATGAAGCCGCTGCCGACGCTGACCAAGCCGCTGCGCTCGGTGGACATCGCCACGCATGAGCCGGCGGAGGCGCTCCGGGAGCGGACCGACTCGTGCACGGTGCCCGCCGCCGGCGTGGTGGGGGAGGCGATGGTGGCGTTCGTGCTGGCCGACGCCTACCGGACCAAGTTCGGCGGGGACCACATCGACGACGTCCGCGCCGCCCTGCAGGCGTACGAGGAGCGCATCGAGTGGCGACGCCGGTGACGAAGCCCGCGGGCCTGGCCCACCGCGGCGTGGTGTGCATCGGGTTCATGGGGGCGGGCAAGTCGACCGCCGCCCGGAGCGCCGCCGAGGAGCTGGGCGCGCGGGCGATCGACGTCGACGCGGTGATCGAAGAACGGCTGGGCAAGCCGATCGAGCGCGTCTTCGCGGAGGACGGCGAGGCGGCGTTCAGGGCCGCCGAGGAGCAGATCACGCTCGAGCTGCTCGCGGAAAACACGAGCTCGCACCCCGACGTGCTGGCTCTCGGCGGCGGGGCGATCGGGCACGAGCGAGTGCGGGCGGCGCTGGACCAGGACGTCGTCGTCTGGCTCGACGTCGGTCTCGAGGTGGCGTGGACGCGCTGCCGTGACAGCGGCCGCCCGCTGGCCCGCGAGCGCGCCCAATTCGAGCAGCTGTACCGGCGGCGCGAGCCGATCTATGCGGCGCTGGCCGACGCGATCGTGCCGGCAGAGCGCTCGCACCGCATGGGGCCGGTGCTCGCGGCGCTTGCGTCGGTGCCCGATGAGACGAAGCTCCTGTGGGCGGCGATCCCGGGCCGTCCCGAGGCCGACTATCCGGTGTACATCGGAAGGGGCCCGCTCGAGAATCACCGCTTCTGGCCGCCCGGGGTGCCCGGCCGCCGGTTCATGGTCACCGACGGCAACGCCGGCCGGCTGTACGGAGATCTGCTCGAGCCGCTCGCCGGCTGCGTCCGGATCATGCCCGGCGAGCAGTCCAAAACCGTGGCCCATGCGGAGATCGTGTGGACCGAGCTCGCCCGGGCGGGGATGACGCGCGACGATGTCGTGGCCGCGCTCGGCGGTGGCGTCGTGGGGGATCTGGCCGGGTTCTGCGCGGCCACCTACCAGCGTGGGGTCCGGTTCGTACAGGTCCCGACCACCCTTGTCGCACAGGTCGACTCGGCGTACGGCGGCAAAACCGGCGTCGACCTCGCCGAGGCCAAGAACTACGTCGGCGCGTTCCATCAGCCAAGCGCCGTGATCGCCGACACCCAGACGCTGAGCAGCCTGCCGCAGGCGGAGATCGCGGCCGGGTACGCCGAGGTCGTGAAGACGGCGCTGATTGCCGGAGGCGAGCTGTGGGAGCGCGTTCGCGCCGGGGCCGTCCCGGCCGACCCTGATCTGATCGCCGCGTGCGCGTTGACCAAGCTCCGGATCGTCGCCCGCGACGAGCGCGACTCCGGGCTGCGTCAGGTGCTCAACCTCGGCCACACGGTCGGGCACGCGATCGAGGCGGCCACCGGGTACGCGGCGTACCGCCACGGCGAGGCGGTCGCGCTCGGGCTGCTCGCCGCGTTGCGGCTGTCGAACCAGGACGATCTGCGCGCCGAGGTGGCGGAACTGCTCGCCGCTCGGGGCCTGCCGACCCGGCTCGAGCACGCCGACCCTGACACGGTGGTGATCGCCACCGCGCGCGACAAGAAGCGGCGCGGGGACGGCGAGGTGCCGTTTGTCCTGCTCGAGGCGCCGGGCGAGCCGCGGACCGGCTGCGCCGTGCCTTCGCGGGAGCTCGTCGCCGCCGTCCGCGAGCTGGCGGCCTGATGGCGATGCGCAGCCGGGTCGAGGTGATGCACGGGGTCAACCTCGACCAGCTCGGCCGCCGCGATCCCACCCACTACGGCACCCTTACGCTCGACGAGCTCGAGTCGCGCATCACCGAAGCCGCGCGGGAGCTCGAGCTCGAAGTCGGTTTCTTCCACACCAATCACGAGGGAGAGTTCGTCGAGCACCTGCACCGGCTGGCCGACATGGCCGACGCAATCGTCCTCAACCCGGGTGCCTGGACGCATTACTCGTATGCGATCCGCGACGCGCTCGAGCTCACCCGTCTGCCGGCGATTGAGGTGCACCTGTCGGACGTCGACGCGCGCGAGGCGTGGCGGCGCCATTCGGTGATCGCTGACCTCTGCCTCGCCCGCATCGCCGGAAAGGGCTCCGACGGTTACCGCGACGCGCTCGAGCGCCTGCAGGAAGAGCTGGACGGGTAGGCGCCCCGGCTCAGCGCCGGCGCGCCCGGAGCCGATATCTCGGAGCATGAACGAGCCTGCGGCCACGCCGTCGGCGGCAGGGCTGCTGCCGCGCCGCGGTCGGTCGATACGCCTCGCGCGATGGCGTTATGGGACGGGCTTGGCCGGCGGGCTCGCGCTGCGCGCGATCGTCGTCTCGAGGGTGATCGTGTGGGCGGCGGGGCTGCTCGCGATCGGTCACTGCGGGCTTCAGCTGGGCCAATTCGCGGCGATCGACCCGCAGCACCTGACCGAGCCGTTCCGCAGCGGGCTACTCAACGAGCTCGTGGCACCGACCGCTCGATGGGACGCCGTGTGGTACCTGCGGATCGCCGAGCACGGCTACTCCGCGCCGATGGCTGCGGCCTTCTACCCGCTGTATCCGCTGCTGATCCGCGCCGGCACGACCCTGTTCGGCGCCCCGCTCCTCGTCGGGGCTTCGATCTCGGTCGTGTCGGCCGCGGTCGCCCTTGTCCTGGTTCACCGCCTGAGCCGGCTCGACCTTGACGAGTCGCAGTCGCGGCTCACCGTGCTGCTGATCGCGTTCTTTCCGAGCGCGCTGTTCCTCTCGGCGGTCTACAGCGAATCACTGTTCCTGGCCCTGTCGGTGGGATCGATCTACGCCGCACGGCGGGAGCGCTGGGCAGCGGCGGGCCTACTCGGCGCCTTGGCGGCAGCGACGCGGCCGGAGGGCGTGCTCCTCGTGGTGCCGCTTGCGCTCCTGTGGCCGCGCGATCGGCTCAGGCCGGCGGCCGCGTGGGTCGCATTCGTCCCGGCGGGACTCATCGCCTACATGCTGTTCATGGCGGTGAGCGGTCACGGCCTCCTCGCGCCGTTCCACGCCGAGGCGGTCTGGGGGCGCCGGTTCGCCGGACCGTTGGCTGGGATCGTCGCCGCCGTGCAGGGGATCCGGGGCAACCTGCTCACGATCCAGCAGGGCATCCTCATGCAGCCCCACGACCTGATCGACGTGGGCTTCCTCCTGTTCGCCATCGTCGGGCTCGATTCGTGCCGCCGGCGACTGCCCTTCGCCTACTTCGCCTACGGCGTCGTGTCTCTCGCGGGGGCGGTGAGCTACCCCAGCACCGGGGGCGAGCCGCTGTTGTCGCTGTCACGCTTCGTGCTCGTGATCTTTCCCGTGTTCATGGGCTGGGGCGCCCGGCTCGGAGATCGCCGGCGGCTGAGCTGGGCGGTGTTGGGTGTAAGCGCGGCGTTGCTGGCGGTGTTCAGCGGGCTGTGGGCGACCTGGGCCTGGGTCGCGTAATGGGATGGTCGGCGGCGCCTTAGTCAAGTCCATCCCCCGACTACACTCGTCGCCGTGCGTAGGACCGAGCAGCGCCGCGCTGCGATCTGGGCGCTGTATCAGAGCGATCTGCTCGGTCGGCCGCTCGAGCAGACCTTTCCCAACGATGTGCACGCGTTTACGCGGGCGCTGGCCCAGCTCGTGCGCGACCACCAGGCCGAGCTCGACGAGCTGATCCGGGGTCATGCGAGCGGCTGGACGCTCGAGCGGATCGCCCCGCTCGAGCGTTCGATCCTTCGGGTCGGGCTGGCCGAACTGCTCTACGGCGAGGAGCTTCCCGGGGAACGGGCCATTCCACCCGAGGGAGCGATCGACGAAGCGGTCGAGACGGCCAAGCAATTCTGCGGCGCCGACGCCCCCGGTTTCGTGAACGGCATCCTCGGCGCCGTCCTGCGCGAGCTTCAGGCAGGTAAGACCTAGGTAGGAAGTTGTCGCGTCGAGCCGCTCGACGGACCACAATTCATATGTATGAGGCTTCTTGTAGTCGATGACGATCGCGCGCTGCGCGATGTTCTGCGCCGGGCGCTCGAGCTGGCCGGCTACGAGGTCCGCCTGACCGACAGCGGCGCGGGCGCGCTTTCGGAGGTGAACACCAGCCTGCCCGACGCCGTCGTGCTGGATGTCGGGCTGCCGGACATCGACGGGCTCGAGGTGTGCCGACTACTCCGCCGCGAAGGAAACCGCGTGCCGGTGCTGATGCTGACCGCGCGCGACACAGTGTCCGACCGGATCGACGGCCTCGACGCCGGCGCCGACGACTACCTGGTCAAGCCGTTCGACATCGATGAGCTGAAGGCGCGGCTGCGGGCGCTCCTGCGCCGCGCCGGGGGCGAGACGAGCGTCGACGGCGCGCTGAAGTTCGCCGACCTGACGCTCGACTCGGCGCGGCACGGCGTGATCGTGGGCAACAACTTCATCGAGCTGACGCGGACCGAGTACCAGCTGCTGGAGCTGTTGATGCTCAACCCGCGCCGGGTGCTCCCGCACACGCTGATCTACGACCGCGTCTGGGGCTACGACTTCGGTCCCACCTCGAACGCGCTGCGGGTGTACGTGGGCTACCTGCGGCGCAAGCTCGAGGAGGCCGGCGCGCAGGCGCAGATCCACACCGTCCGCGGCGTCGGCTACGCCCTCCGGGAGCCCGGGTAATGAGCCTGCGCACGAGGATGGTGCTGGTGGCCGGTGTCGCGGTGGCGATCGCGGTTGTGGCCGTCGCGGTGGCGTCCTACGCGGGCACCCGGTCCGATCTCCAGGGCCAGGTCGACCAGCAGTTACAGACCCTCACAAAGCAGCCGCTCGCCAATATCGGGATGGGACCGGGTGGGCCGGGATCGCCACTGCCGCAGTCCGGCCAGCACCAGCCCAGCCGGGTCAACAACGGGGACCCTGACGAGGGACTCGGGCTCGATCGCCTGCCTGCGCAGGCGTTCGGCGGGCCCTCCGGTGCGTACACATTTTTCAAGTCCGACGGTGGGACGTATTCAGTGGGCTACGAGATCCCCGCGACGTCCGCCATCGAAGCGGTGGCCACGAGCGGTCACGGCCAGTTCTACACCGACATGGTTGTCAAGGGGACCCACATCCGGGTGCTCGTCACGGGGATCGGCCCGAGGGGTGCACTCGCGGTGGCGCTCCCGCTAACCAGCGTCGACAACGCGCTCCGTAATCAGCTCGTCATGCTGCTGGTGATCGGTGGTGCCGGGGTCCTCCTCGCCGCGCTACTCGGGATCGCGGTGGCGAGAACCGCGCTCGCGCCGATCGGGCGCTTCACTCGCCAGACCGAGTCGATCGCGGCCAATCCCGAGCGGATCGAGCATGAGCGCCTCGACGTGATCGGGTCCGACGAGCTGGCCCGCCTGGCGCTCACCTTCAACCGTACGCTCGACGCGCTGGAGCGCTCGGTCCAGGCCCAGCGCAACCTGGTCGCCGATGCCTCGCACGAGCTGCGTACGCCGATCGCGACGATCCGCGCCAACCTCCAGCTGATGCGCGACGAGGCACTGCTGTCCCCCGAGGATCGAGCCGCCCTGCGCGCGGACGTGATCGAGGAGCTCGACGAGCTGACCGCGCTCGTGGGCGACGTGGTCGAGCTGGCCCGCGGCAGCAAGCCCAGCGGCGAGCCCGGCGACGTGCGTGTCGACGAGATCGTGCGCGACGCGATCGAGCGCGCGCGCCGGCGCGCGCCGGGCCTCAACTTCCAGCAGGTGATCGAGCCGACGCTCGTGCGCGGCGAGGCCGACCGGATCGCGCGCGCCGTGACCAACCTGCTCGACAACGCCGCCAAGTGGAGCCCGGAGGGCGGCGTCGTCGAGGTGACCCTGCACGACGGGACGCTGACCGTCCGCGACCACGGCCCGGGGTTCAAGGAGGACGACCTGCCGTACGTGTTCGACCGCTTCCATCGTGCCCGAGAGGCCCGCTCGAAGCCGGGGTCGGGCCTGGGGCTGGCGATCGTCCGCCAGGCGGCCGAGGCCCACGACGGATACGCCGAGGCGGCCAACGCTCCCGACGGGGGCGCCATCCTGCGTGTCGGCTTCGGGCCGAAGCTCGAGCTCGAGGATGTGGGGGACGAATCCCCGGTGGGCGCCTTCCCGCGTTGATTGAATTTGTCGGCCGCGCCTACGGCGGCGCCTCAGCTGAGGCTGCGCGTAAGTCCTCGTAGCTGGCCAGCCTCAGCCCGAGCGCCTCGATGCGCTTCCTCACCCCCGGATTGGTCAGGGTCGCGAGCTCGATCTCGCGCTCGCGGCCGTAGCTCGAGTGGAGCTCCGGCGTCACCCTCCCGGGATGACAGCCCAACTCGGTGAACTCACCCGTGGCCTCGGTCTCGAGCAGCCGGAGAAGGAACGGCGGGCGGATGCGCTCGTGGTCGACCTCCCCGGGCCGGGGGTGGCCGAAGAACGCGCCGAGGTACCGGACGCGCCCGTCGCCGCGTAGCGGCACTCCGAGCGGCGCGACGAGCGGGACAAACGTGGACATGCGCGTCACGTGCACGTGATGGTGGGAGTCCACGTGCGTGGGCTCTGATCCGGTCAGCGCGCGGAAGCGCTCGAGCTGACGGGCGAACTCGCGCTGGGCGTGGCCGGGCTCGTCGAGATCCGGTCCGTCGTCGACGAAGTGAAGGCCGACCGACAGCGCCGGATGCTCGTCCATGAGCTCCGTCGCGCGCTCGGCGGCGGCGGCGTCGACCATCAGGCTGGTGCTGGTGACGATGCCGCTGGCGTGGGCGTCGACGATCCCCTTGTTGACCCCGTCGGTGAGCCCGAAATCGTCGGCGTTGACGATCAGGCGTCGCATCCGATCATCCGCGCGCGAGCAGCGGCTCCAGCGACGGCGTACACGCGCACGCGGCACCGCGGAGTCGCTTCAGCCCCAGCAGGTCCTCGATCGTCTGGAGCACCGAGTAGTGGTCGGTTGGCGTGGCGAGGCGCGATCGTGGCCGCGCGCCCGGGCCGGCCACGATCGTGACGATGTGACCGCCCGAGGCCAGCCGGCAGCACCCGTCGTCGCTCAAGCCCTCATCCCAGGTGATGAACAGCAGGCCGCCGCGGCCGAGCGATCTGAGCAGCGGCGGGACGAGCCCGGCCAGGTAGCGGTCGCCGGTCGAGACTGAGCAGTCGTGCATGTCGTGGCACAGGTTGGGCGTGATCCAGATGAACCTGGGCAGGGTCCCGCGGCGCTCGTCGGCGCTCAGTCGGGTGATCGGAACGATGTTCGCGCACCGGCTCGGGTTGGAGACGATCCGGGTGTAGTACGCGAACGGGTCGTGTTTCTTGGCGTACTCGCCGGCGCTCGCGCCGGTGAAACAAACATGGGGGAGATCTTCCATGTAGGCGCGCCACGACAGGTGGGCGGCCTCGAGCTGATCGACAATGCTGGTCGCGCCGACCGAGCAGCCGGTGCAGTCGCTGTCGATCCCGAACGTCGAGCCGCCGGTCAGCGCGAGGTAGTTGGGCAGCGAGGGATGGGTGATCGCGTACATCCCGGTGGCCACCGCGTAACGGCGGGCCAGCGAGTTCAGAAAGGGCGCCGAGGGCGATCCGATGACATCGCCGTACTCTTCGTTCTCCATCACGATCACCGCGATGTGGGCCGGTGGTCCGGTGGCGGCGTGGGCGATCGGGGAGGGGTCGCGCTGGACGGGAGGGGTCGGCGGCGCCTTAGAAGGCGCCTGGCTCGAGCCGCACGCCGCGACCACGGCGAGCACGGCGACTGCCGCGATTGCGAGCAGCCCCGCTCTCGGACGCCTCGGGGGTGCCATGCGGAGATTCTCGCGTCTGGAGGCCGGTTAGCACTCATGCATGGCCGTGTGCTGCCCTCCCGGTCACGGCTGTAACGCCGCCGGTGGGGATGAGCCGTGCGCCCTCACCCCTGGCGCGGACGTGACCGAGGAGGCCAGCTCCAGCTCGTAGGTCTGGCCGACCAGGTCGACGCCGAAGCTGTGGTGCGGTTCCTCGGCCACGAGCTCGAAGCCTCGCTCCAGGTAGAGGTGCCGCGCGGCGAGGAGCGGGTGATTGGTCCACAGCCGCACCCGCTCGTAGTCGGTGGCGCGCGCGAACCGCAGGCAGGTGTCGATCAGCCGTCGTCCGAGATCGCGACCGCGCGCGTCGGGGTGGACGAGCAGGATCCGCAGCAGCGCGGTCCCATCGCTGCCGGGATCAGCCACGCAGAAGACGCAGCCGACGCGCCGGCCGGCGAGCTCGGCGATCCAGGCGCTCTCGCGGTCCGGGTCGTGGCCGCCGGCGTACCGGACGACGATGTCGGCCACCAGCGCTTCGAAACTCGAGTCCCAGCCGAACTCGCGCATACACCTCGCAACCTCATCGGCTCGGCGCGACGAGCTCCTAGAGCGGTCCTACCGCTACGCGCTCGAGCACGGGGTGGCGGACCTGTCGCTGCGCCCGCTCGCCGCGGCGGTCGGGTCGAGCCCGCGCGTGCTGCTGTTCCTGTTCGGGAGCAAGGCGGGCTTGGTGCAGGCGCTCCTGGCCCGCGCGCGGCAGGATGAGCTCGCGCTGCTCGATCGCGCCCGGATCGCCGGAGCCGAGAACCGGGATCCGTTGGCGGTCGTGTCGGACGTGTGGGCCTGGCTGGCGGCCGAGGAGCGCCGCGGGCTTCTGAAGCTGTGGGTGGAGGGCTATGCGCGATCGCTGATCGAGGTGGACGGGCCGTGGTCGGGATTCGCGGCGGCCACGGTTGCGGACTGGCTCGATGTCCTCGGCGAGATCGCACCGGACCCGGACGTGCGCACGCTGATCCTCGCCGTGCTGCGCGGCGCCATGCTCGACCTGCTCGCGACCGGGGATCTGGAACGGGTCGGTGCGGCCGTGAACCGGCAGCTCGAGCTCCTGCGCTCGGCCGGCGGATCCAGCCCGCTCGATGGCGGATCGGTTGGCCCCGCGCGCGCCGCAATATCATAATTTCAGGTCGGGTATCGTCTATATACGCGGTACCCGGAAAAGATTCAGGAGGCCAACATGGCATTGCAGCTGGGGGCTACCGCCCCGGACTTTGAAGCGGACACGACCGAGGGGAGGATCTCCTTCCACGACTGGATCGGCGATTCCTGGGCCGTGTTCTTCTCGCATCCCAAGGACTTCACGCCGGTCTGCACGACCGAGCTCGGGTACATGGCGAGCATCAAGCCGGAGTTCGACCGGCGCGGGGTGAAGATCATCGGACTCTCGGTCGATCCGGCCACGGATCACGAGCGCTGGGCGGAGGACATCGAGGAAACTCAGGGCACCGCCCCGAACTACCCGATCATCGGCGACAGCGACTTCAACGTCTCCAAGCTGTACGGGATGCTGCCGGAGGACGTGTCCGGCGATCCGAAGTCGCGGACCCCGGCCGATAACCAGACCGTGCGTAACGTGTTCGTGATCGGGCCGGACAAGAAGATCAAGCTGATCCTGGTCTATCCGATGACGACCGGGCGCAACTTCGACGAGGTGCTGCGGGTGATCGACTCGCTGCAGCTGACCGCCGACCACAAGGTGTCGACGCCGGCGCAGTGGCAGCCGGGCGAGGACGTGATCATCGCCGGGTCGGTGTCCGACGAGCAGGCTCGCGAACTGTTCGGCGAGTGGGAGTCACCGCGGCCTTACATCCGGATCGTGCCTCAGCCCGGCGTGCCTGAGAAGGTTTCCTCCTAACCGTCACGGGCCGATTAGTTTTCGCGCCGGGGGTGGTCTCATGGGGCATAAGGCGCCGCCGTCAGGCGCCGCCGACAAGTCCCAGTTCACCCAACCCCAGGAGGATGCAGGATGAGCGCCACTGCTACCGGAATCCGCCAGATCGGCCTGGTGTGCGTTCCGACGCCCGAGCAAGACCGCGCGATCGCGTTCTACGAGTCGCTGGGCTTCGAGAAGCGGACCGACGTGCCGTTCGGCGGCGGCTACCGATGGATCGAGGTGTACCCGCCCGAGGGGAGCGCCGGGATCGCCCTGGCGCCGCCGCGGCCCGGCACCGAGGTCACTGCCGTCGAGACCGGCATCGCTTTGTTCACCGATGACGTCGATGCGACCCACGCCGAGCTGAAGTCGCGCGGGTTGGACGTCGACGGCGAGGTGTCGCGGATGGGCGACCCGGTGCCACCGATGTTCTGGCTGCGTGATCCCACGGGCCACTCGCTGATGGTCGTCGAGCAGCGCTGAGGATGGCATCCGCGGATCGCGACTTCGCGGACCTCGTCGAGCAGCCACCGAGCCGAGCTCCATGCGCGCTGTTACCGGATGCTCGGCTCGGTTCACGACGCCGATGACGCGCTGCAGGACACGCTCCTGCGCGCATGGCGTGGCGCGGCTGGGTTGCGAGACGCCGGCGCCGCGCGGTCGTGGCTGTATTCGATCGCCACCAACGCTTGTCTGACCGAGCTCGAACGCCGGGCGCAGGCGAGTGCTCCCACGCGACTTCGGTCCGGCGGTTGACGGCCGAACCCCGCCCGGCGCGCCGGTCGTCGAATCGACCTGCAGGCCCGCGAGCAGGCCGAACCGGACTTTGCAAATAGATATTGGCAAAGCGATGCGCGGCGACGCACCGTAGGGACCGGCGCCTCAGGCCTTACCCGGCAGGGTCAGATGCGGTCCGCCGCGTCGCGACGAACGAATCGGCTTCTCGCTGACCTTCAGCCACTGCTCGGCGTTCGAACGAGCCTGCCGCGCGGCCTCGCGTGTCTGGTCGGCGACTCGGCGCTCCTCGGCGGCCTCGTCTCCTTGGGCCGCCGCCTCGCGCCTCTGAGCGTGCTTGTCCGCGAGGTGTGCAGCCTTCTCGAGCGCATCCGCGGTCCGAGTCATGATGGCGGAGAGTTCCTTGGCGCCCTGCTGGGCCCGTGTCGCGGCGACGTTCGCGGACCGGGCCTTGGTCTGGCGAGAATTCTCGTCCGTCAGATCGGCCCACCGACGCTCCAACGTGGCCCCACGACGTTCGTACTCGGCCATCTCCCGTTGCAGATCGGCCCGATCTCGATCGCCCTGACTGTCCCAGAACCTCGCTGCGCGATCATGGTTCTCTGCCGCCATTTCGTGACGAGCAGCCGCGTCCCGATGATCCTCGGACTTGTCGCGCACCGAGCAAGTATGAGGCCTGAAGAACGGGGCGCCTAGCCGGCTTGCGGGAGCACGTCACAGAAGAATCGATGAACTCCTCGGCGAGCAGCGCGGTGTCTCGATGCCACAAGGGGAAGACGGCTAGGGCGAGCTCCACCGGGGTCATCGGACCAGCGTACTTTTCCGCAGCGGGCCGTCGAGCGTCACTCGGTAGAGTGGCGCGCGAGTGTTAGGGGTGACCGGGGTTCATTGATGCGTCGGCGGACGACGATCCATAACGCGGGGGTTCTGGAGCCGCACGATCACGTCGGGTGGTTTGGCGATCGTGTCGTCGAGGATGGACCCGAGCGTTACCACCGCGCGTGTTACGACGACCACTGAGGCGTTGAGGCGATGGCTGAACTCGGTCGAGGCTTGGATCTGCGGGGGCTCCTTGAGGTCGCCAAGGGGGTAGTTGCCGACCTCGATCTCGATTCGGTCCTCGAACGGGTGGTTGAAGCTGCGAGGGAGGTGTCGGGTGCCCGGTATGTGGCGCTCGGGGTGCTGGATGAGTCTCGGAATCAGCTTGAGCGGTTCATCGCCGTCGGGATCGATGAGGACACACGCCGGAGGATCGGCGCGCTCCCGCGCGGCCGGGGAGTGCTGGGGGAACTGATTGAGCATCCGGTGACGTTGCGGCTCGCGGATGTCGGCACGCATCCCCGTTCGTACGGGTTTCCGCCGGAGCATCCGCCGATGAAGACGTTCCTGGGCGTTCCGGTGACGGTGGACGGGCAGCCGTTCGGAAATCTGTATCTGACCGAGAAGGCCGGCGGGGAGGAGTTCACCGCGGACGACGAGCAGGCGGTCGAGTTGCTGGCGGATTTCGCCGGGGTGGCGATCGACCACGCCCGCCGCTACTCGGGACTCGAGTCGCGTCACACCGATTTACGACGCACGGTGGGCGCACTCGAGGCGACGCTGCAGATCGCTCGGGCGCTGGGCGGTGAGACCGATCTCGAGAAGATCCTGGAGCTCGTGGCCAAGCGCGGGCGGGCACTGGTGTCCGCTCGGGCGCTGGTGATCGAGCATGAACAGGGCGGGGAGATGGTGATCGCCGCCGGCGCGGGAGAGCTGCCGGCCGGGTTGATCGGTCAGCGCGTCGACTTCGAGGACAGCGTGGCGTCCGCTGCGCTCCGGACCCGGAAGACGCTGCGCCTGGAGGACGAGCCCAATCGGGCGCGGTTTGAACGTCACGGTCTCGGCCGGCTCGGCGTTGGCGCGAGCGCCGGCCTGGTGGTGCCCCTCCTGTTCCGCGGGCAGGGGCACGGAGTGCTGATCGCCGTCGAGCGGCTGCGCGACGGACCCGCGTTCGGCGCTGAGGATCAGCGGCTGCTAGAGGCGTTTGCCGCCAGCGCGGCCACCGCGGTCGCGACCGCCGAGACCGTCGAGACCGAGCGACGACGGCATCGGCTGGCGGCGGCCGAGCAGGAACGGTCCCGCTGGGCTCGCGAACTGCACGACGAGACGCTTCAGAATCTCGCGGCGCTACGCCTGGGCCTCGCCGCCCACCTGCGGGACGCCGAGCCCGGCCCGCTTGCCGACATGGTCAACGAGGTTGTCGCGGACCTCGGGACCGAGATTGCCAACCTGCGCGCGCTCATCACCGAGCTGCGCCCGTCCGCGCTCGATGACGTGGGGGCCGCAGCCGCGATCGAGGACCTGGCCGAGCGAGCGCGAAGCCACGGGATGGATGTGGACCTACGCATCGACCTGAGCTACGAGCAAGGACGCATGCCCGAGCGGCTCACCACCGAACTCGAGACGGCGACCTACCGCATCGTCCAGGAGGCGCTCACCAACGCGATGCGGCACGGTGGCGCCGGCCATGTGGACGTTGAGATCATGGAGGACGAGAACATGGTGCGGGTCACCGTTCACGACGACGGCGCGGGCTTCGACACTGCGGCGAAGGCGACCGGGTACGGGCTCGTGGGAATGCAGGAGCGCGCCGAGCTACTGGACGGAGCGCTCGAGGTCGACTCCGCGCCGGGGCAGGGCACGACGGTCAGGGCAACTCTCCCGGCCCGTCACCGGAGCAGCGCGCAGGCAGCCTGAAGACAGCCGATCGTCACCCTCGAGGCGCCCGGCGGTTCGGCGACCGCTGGGCAACCTCGCGCCGGATCACCCTGGATCGCTCACGTGAGGTTCCCACCTTGCTGACCCGTCTGCGGAACCCCTCGATATCGCGCCGATGCTGCTCCTGGAGCCTGACGAACGTCTCTCGCAACGCGACGCGAGAAGCTGCATCCACCTCGGTATTGACCTCAGTGCTCGTCCAGCTCGAAGGTGCGTCGCCGAGCAACCTCGGCTCCTGGACGCTTGGCATCTCACCGATCGGCTCCGGCGGGCTCTCGAGCAGCAGCCAGGTGCCGTTCTGTCTGACGATCGCCCCGCGCTCAGTCAGCTCGTTGAGTGCAAGCGTCACCGTCGAGCGCCGCGCCCCGATCAGCTCACCGAGTGCGTCGTGCGTAAGACTCACGGGAACCAGGGTCCCCAGCGGAGTTACCCGCCCCCACGACTCCGCCAGCAGCCAAAGCAGCGCCAACAGCCGATCCTCAACGCGCGGAAGCTGGCAGATCACCAGCTGAATCGCCAGCCGCTCAGACTGGTCCCCGATCCGCGCATGCAGCCCGGCCATCAGTCGCGGCTACGTCCTCACTGCGTTGAGCACCTCGTCGCCCAGCAACGCCACCTGCGTCGGACGCCGACCCGCGTCGGGCGGGGCTGACCTGAGACGATCGAGCTGTTTGGGCGCGCGAGTCGGTGACCACGGCCGACGGGCCCGGGGGGACGCAACCCGGTCCGCGCCGTCGCAGGCGGATCGCTGCGACGCCCATCCTTCGTCCGGTTTGGGGGATGCGACGACGCCCGCCGGTCGCTGAACTTGGCCCATGGTCAAGGTCATAACGGCTCGCTCTGCGCGGTGGCGCCGTATTGCCGTCGCGCCCGGGGGAGGTGCTGAGGTGTGACCCGTCGGCGCTGGATGGCGCTGTGCTTTGCGCTGGGGTCGACGTGCTTTCTGATCGGCCCGTTTCCGGGCTACGCCAACCTGGTTGGCGACACCGCTGACGCCATCACGTTCTTCGTCGGCTCGATCCTATTCACCGCTGGTGGAGCGCTCCAGAGCTGGCTCGCCTGGCCGGCTCGCCGCTCCGCCGGCGGCGGACGGGCGGCGTGGTGGGCCGCGATCATCCAGTCCGCCGGCACGTTGTTCTTCAACGTCACCACCTACCAGGCGCTGCACACCGCTGTGACGAGCTCGGAGTACAACAAGCTTGTCTGGCGGCCCGACTGGCGCGGGTCGATCTGCTTTCTCGTCTCAGGCGCGATCGCCTACCGGGCCTCACCGCGCCACGCCTGGCACGCCTGGCTGCCGGTGCGCGGCGGCGCGGGATGGTGGCAGCCGGCGGTCAATCTGCTCGGATGCATCTTCTTCGGCGTCTCCGCCGTCGCGGGCTACGTAGTTCCTTCCACCGGCTCGATGCTCTCCCAGGCGGCGTGCAACTGGAACACATCGTTGGGCGCTGCGTGCTTCCTGGCCTGCGGGCTCGACACGTTGATCACGGACGAGGCCTCCAAGATGCCGGGAATCCGCCGGCTGCGCACGCTGGAGCAGGAACTCGACCGGGACATCCGTCGCGTTATATGACGCAGCGAATGTGAGCCGCAGGATTGTGGCCATGGGGATGGGCGCGCCGACATCCGTAGATAACCGCACTGGGCTTCGCGCCCTCACCGATGCCGAGCTCCCCGCCTTGGGGTTTGATGGCGTCAAAGGAGGTGCACGCATGCCTACCAACTCCACCCACACAGGTGCCCGTGCAGGTGACTCGATCGAGATCCGGGGCGTGCACGGCCAGGCGCCGCGCCGAGGAGAGATCATCGAGGTCCTCGGCCGCGAAGGACATGAGCACTACCGCGTGCGCTGGGATGAGCAGCACGAGTCGATCGTGTACCCCGCGGACGGCGTGATCGTTCATCCGGGTCCCGGCCGGCGCGGTGGGGGCACCGGCAAGCGTCGGGCGGGATGATCGTCACGGCGCTCCAGCTTCACGCGGTTCCGGGCCGGTAGCCATGTGACGGGCGCCGATCGTTTGCGGCCGCCCTGCGGGCTCCCTTCTTAACGTCACCTTGAAGGTTCCCTTGGTGCTGATCCGGTCCGAGCCAGGGCCGGAACGAGATCCCTTCGGTGGGACGTGGGACGTCCCTTGTAGGTGCCCGAATACGACGCGCCGCCGATCGCGCGGGACGCGAACGCCACCCCCGCGCTCGCGAACACGAGAGATGCCGCGATCAATCCGGCGCTCCAGAGTCGCGCCCCGCGCTTCGCAGGTCGCCGGCGTGATATGACGCCTGCAGCGGAGCCCTACGAGAGGACTGCGATGCCACCGACAGCTGTTCATTTCAACGGGTCGGTCAATCTGCCGGACACCGAGACCGTGATGCGGGAGATCAGCTCACGCATCCCGCATGGCGTCCGTCGGATGACCGACGGGGAGACCGGAGATCGCAACTACTGGATCAACTTCCAGATCCGGAAGTTCGAGCAGATGCCCGAGTTCGAGACCGTGTCGGTCGGGCAGGCCTACGAGACCGCTCCCGACGCCCCGCCGATGCCTCAGCTGCGCCTCACCGAAGGCGCGTCGGCCGAGATGATCGACTGGCCGAACCTCGGCTACGCCGATGAGTACACCAGGTCGTTTGCGATCTTCGAGCGGATGCAGAACGAGGGCACGATCCCGGCCGGCGTGCGCTTTCAGCTGCAGTACCCGACGCCTTTGGCGTCGATGGCGGGGCAGCCTGAATCCCTCCAGATGCAGGTCGACCTCGTCAACGCCGCGAGCTCCGCAGCGCCGCGCCCGCTCAATTTCGTGTCCTTCACCGTGCCCCAAGGCCGCAACGACATAGCCTATTTCGAACCCCTCGGCGGCCTGAGGACGGGGGCCGACACCGAGCTCTACTTCGCGCTTGTCCCGTACCACCCTGATGACCAGGCACCGGGTACGACCGCCGAACAAATCGAGAACATCGACGCCGCCCTGATCAACTCCCCCGCAGGGCCTCGCCACTGGGGTATCTGTACCGAATGCGGGATGGGCCGGGTCGCTGCCCGTGACGTCCCCCGACTGCTGGACCTCCACAGCCAGATTCTCGCCTCGTCCCGAGGCTGAACCCCGGCCGAGGCGACAGTTCCGTCATTGGCCGGGTCCGAGTCAGCCGATTCCCTCGACTGCGACCATATTGAGCCGCGCCGCGCCTTCGCGCAGGCGCTTCGCTTCCCGATATTCGGGCGAGTCGTAGAACCGCCTCGCCGCGTCGAGATCTGGGAACTCGAGGAGCACGAGGCGCCTGGGTTGCCACTCGCCCTCCAGCACCGCGAGCTCACCGCCGCGCGCGATGAAGCGACCTCCGGAGGCTGCCACCGCGGCGGGCGAGGCCTGCTTGTAGAGCTCGTACTGCTCAGGATCATGGATGTCGGTCTCGACGACGATGTACGCAGGCACAGAGGCTCCTCTCGTACTCAGGGTGAGCGAATCCTCTCACACGTGCGCGCGGCTTCCCGGATTGACGAGCCGACTATCAATGTGATATCATATTGGTAGGTGATCGGACGGCCGGCCCGCGGCCACAGGAGGCATCGCCATGAACGCACCCAACGACAACGGCGCTGCGAAACGTCTGCGCGAGTGGTGGCTATCTCCGCCGCGATCCGGCGCGCAACTCCTGATTGCGCCATACGAGTACCGCCACCTCCGCCTCTTTGGGGTCACGCGTGTTTTCGGTGGCAGTGTCGCGGCCGCTGCGGGCCTAGTGTGCCTCTCGTACAGCGTTTACGGATGGGCAGCATTCTTCCTGGTTATTGGGGCGCTGAATCTCGGAGGTGGCTGCTGGTATCTCACCATCGATCGATCCGCATCTGCCCGGAGCTGAGTCTGGCTCGAGACACCGCTCGGAGGCTGAGCAGTAGATCCGGCCGCGCGGCAGCGCGCGAGGTCCTAATCTGCACGCTGGATGCGCTCGTCGATCGTGCGACGAGCCTCACTCGACCGTAAGGAGGGCGGCGGCATCGCCGGCGAAGTGAACATGAGAGAGGCGCCCGGGCCGGATGAGCCCTTCGCCGGCGCGGTCTACTTCCGGCGGCGCGCGGTGGGGCTGCGCGGCGAGCTGGGCGTGCTGGAGATCATCCCGGAAGGCGGGGGACGGGTGACCCTCAGCGATCCCGCCGGTCGGGAACTGTTCAGTCATCCTCCTTCCCAGTTGCGCGTCGGGCGCGCATCGAAGACCACCTTCCATGTGCAGCACGGCGACGAGCGTTGGTGGTTGTCGGGAGTGAGCCTTCGGTCCGGCAAGGAATTCGAACGGGTGCGCCAACGCATCAAGCGCGACGACGTGATCCTCACCGTGCC
This sequence comes from Solirubrobacteraceae bacterium, assembly GCA_035625625.1. GTDB lineage: Bacteria > Actinomycetota > Thermoleophilia > Solirubrobacterales > Solirubrobacteraceae > Palsa-465. Next base: position 35,103 of record DASPPG010000171.1, on the reverse strand, counting down.
AACGCTCCCGGAGACCGACGAGCGCGCCTACAACCCGCTGATGAGCAACCTGACGGCTCAACAGCACGCGTGGTGCGGCCTCTGGATCGGCGCGCTGCACCGGGCCGGGGCCCAGATGGAGTGAAGCTCCCCACGCCGGCTTCGCAGGCTCGGTGCCTCCCAGGCGGTGCGTGCGACGTCACCGGATCGGCGGCGCGATGCTTGTGTGATTGAGGATCGCATGGGTGATCCTTTCCGAATCGGCGGGATCGAGTCCGTGACCGGCCCCGTCGAGCGGCAGCAGGTGTGCCGCGTGGATTTCGTTCGCCAGCGAAGCGCCGTGCTCGACCGAGTTTGCGTCTGACCAATTGACCTGCACGGTGCTAAGGAACCGACGAAGCCTCTCCTCAGCGGGGTCGGCAGGCGTCCCGCGCCCCGGACCCAGCACGGGGCACTACAGGACCGCTTCGGAACCCGGCGCCGGACGCTGTGTGGGCCGCCGCAAGGTCCTCTGAGCCCCGGATCCGCGGGTCAGTCGTTGATGTCGAGGACCGGGGTGATGTCGGGAAGCTGGTGGCCTTCGGTCATGTGCTCGTTTGGGACGACCGCGGTTCCGACGGCGAAGAACTCAATCACGTGGCTGCCCCAGCCGTGGCTGTTCTCGTGAAGCTTGACCTCGACGATCCCGAGCACCCCGTCGCCGATGCCCTCGGCCTCTTTCTGCATCCGCTCCATCGCCAGCTCGCGCGCGTCATATAACGCCTGCGTGTACTGCTCGAGCTCGACGTTGCGACCGGTTTGCTTGATCGACTGCATCATCCCGCGGTGGGCCACGTGGTAGACGCAACTACCCATCACCATCCCGACAGGACGCTTGCCGGTTTGCATCAGCGTCCAGAAGGCCTGGCCGGAGAGATCGCTAGTGAATGGGCGGCCGTTGGGCGCCCGGTGCAGCTTTCCCTCCTTGTGACGGATCGCTGTTCCGATGGCAATGAACTCGGCCATGTCCGCGCCCCACTCGTAGCGGCCGATATCGAGGCGGACACCGACGACACCATCGGCGCCCAGTTGATCGGCCTCCTCCTCCATCCGCGTCATCGCGAGCTCGCGCGCCTCGTACATCGCCTGGCTCAGCACATCCAGCTCCTGGTTCTGCCGCAGGTTGCCGAACTGGTAGCCCACGTGGTAGATGCTCGAGCCGACAACCAGACCGACCGGGTCGAAGCCGGCCTTTTCGACGCACAGATACTCATTCACCGACAAATCCGAGGTGAACAGCCCGCGCGCGTTCATCTGCAGACGCTCGCTTGCGTGCTCGGCGAGGCCCTCGGTGCTCCTCGGATCGTAGTTCGCCATGGGCTGCACTCCTTATCTTCGGCTAGTCACCGAGGTTGATCGAGATCACCGGTCCCGACAGCGGAGCTGGGTGCGGTTCGCGCGCCCCCAGCCGAATCGCCGTACCGAGGACGTTCATCGTCACGTGGAAGAAGTGGTATCTGTAGCCGGCCTGTTCGTACTCGTAGTGCTCAATCGAGTGCCGCAGCGTCGAGATCACGATGCTGTTGGCCCGCACTGCGCTCGCCTGCCGGCGGACCTCGGCCATCGCCCGGTTACGCGCTTCGTAGACCCCCTCGGCGATCTCGGTGATCTCCGTATTCATCCGGCTACCCCCACCGAACATGCCGCTCGTGTTCATCACCCAACTCGAGTTCATGCCGAGCTGCACGGAGACGACCGTCGTGTGGCCGACCACGCCGCAAACCTCAGCGCCAATCCGCCGCAGCTTGTCGACGTCCTGACCGGAGAGTGTGCACATCCCCAGTCGGCCACTCGGATGAGGCGGCAGCGTGCTGTCGCGCACGGCGGTGCCGAATACGACAAGCTCGACGTTGCCGGCGTCGCCGAGTGAGCCCGCCGTCATCTCGATCCCGATCACACCGTCCGCATCAGCCAGTTCCGCCTCCTGGCGCAGCCGGTCGAACGCCCGGATGCGAGCCATGTTCCACGGCTCGGACAAGCCCCGGATCTCGCCAGTGACGTAGTACGCACCCTGCGCGCCTAACCAGCCATGCTGGACGACCGACGATCCCATTACCTGCGCCACCGGCTGCAGCCCTGATGCTTGGGCAAGCGCGTACTCCTTGGCGGTCAGATCGCTGGTGAAGAACGGAGTGCTGGCGGTCGCGACCCGCTTCAAGCGCTCTTCGGCACCGAGCGGGATTCCGCCCTGCCGAATCCGCTCGAGGTCGACCTCGGCCGCCCGCATCTCCTCGTCCGTAGGTTGCGGGGGTCTATGCCTGCCAAACGGAGACACGCTCAGAGATCCTCCCACAACCGAAGGGCCGGTCGCGCACCTATCTGTTGCCTCGCGGCCGACCTCCAGGAAGTGATGCGCTTAGGGCGGGGCAGCGTGACTTCAACCGAGCCGACCTTGCCGAGCTGTGGCCACCGGCGTCGATCCCGGTGTTGCGCGACGGCGACCAGGTGATCGGGGAGTCGTCGATCATCATCGAGCACGTCGCCGGCGCGCGATTGGTTCCCTCACTACAGGCTCGTCTGTGGGACCGTATCTGCGACCAGTACGTCTCCGATGCCGTTCAGGCGATCGTCTCCGACACGATCGAGGAGCGCTTCGACGACCGCGCCGTTCAGCGGGCGCGGGGACGGCTCGATATGGCGCACGGAATGCTCGAGACGCAGCTTGCCGCTCACGAGTTCCTCGCCGGCGACGCGTTCACGATCGCCGATTGCGCCGCCGCACCGGGACTGTTTTACGCGTTGGCGATTCATCCTTGGGACGAAGGCACTCATCCGCACCTGACCCGGTACTACCTCGCGCTTGCTCATCGGCCGTCCTTTGCCACGGTCATCGCGAGCGCCCGTCCGTACCGTCACCTATTCCCACTGCCCTGGCCGACCGATTTCGACCGCTACCACTGACACGACGGCATCCACGGCGGGGCCCTCATCCCCGCCGGGGGCCTTCATCCCCGCTGTTTGTGAGCTGGGAGTTCGGGCTCAGAGGGCGCGGCTCTTTTTCTGGGCGTGGGCGGCCCGCTGCTCGCCGGTGTCGGTTCGATCCCGAATAGACGCCGCAGCACGCGGGCGAAGAGGTCGTCGGGAACGCTGTCCGGGTCGATCCCCCGAAAGCGCGCCAGTCCCGGGAGGAGCACGAGCGCAACGGTCGTCATCTCCTCGGGGCTGATTCCGGGCGGCGTGCCTTCGCGCTGCATGGCCACCTCGATCGTGGGTTCGAGGCGGTCGTCGTGTTGTTCGCGTAGCCTGTCGGCGAAGATCGCCATCGCGTCGGGGTTGCGCACAGCGTAGAGCCAGAACTCGCCCTGTAGCGGCTCGCGCGTGTGGTCGGGCTCGGACCGTTCGACCACGGACCTCGACAGCGCCTCAAACGCCTCGGTGGTTCCAAGAACAGCTTTTCCTTGTTCGCAAAGTGGTGATAGAGCGCTCCGGTCGTGTACCCCGCGAGCTCGGCGATCTCCTCCAGCGACGCGCCGACATCGGTTAGCAAATGCACATTGACTCTCATAGGTTCATTTGATACCGCCTTTCCTCAGGCTCCTGGCCCGGCGGATCCGGGTTTGAATGGAACCTCGAGGGGGACGTCGAGTACCTCCGAGTCCTGATCATCGGGCTCCTCGCGCGCTACCCGGGGGCGGAGCGATGGGTTTGCATCGCGGGAATGTCCGGCGGCTCATCCTCGGACGGACCTCCAGAGAGATCGACGCCACAACCGAGATCTGGGAGGCAACCGGCGCATCGGCCTGACCGGGAGTCGACGCAGAAGCCTCAGGATGCACGGCGCGCGCAGTGGTGCCAAGCCAGGGCGGCGACGCGATCAGCCTTCACCGATCAATGACCGCGCCTCTGCGGGACCGACTACGAGATCGTGAAGGTCGCCGCCCACCTCAAGTCGACCCGACCGTTCGATCCCGCCGACTTTCAACGGCTCGAAGCCGGCTATTCGGATCAATCGCTCGACTTGCTCGCTAGCACGGGCGTCGTCGGTCGCGAAGAAGAGGACCGCCCGCTCCGGTGACCGGTTGCTAGAGGACGCGAAGAGATCGGCCGACATGCTTCCGAACGCCATGGCCAAGCGCGCTCCCTCCGGTAACCACTCGGCCACAACCTCGCCAGAGGATTGCCCTTTCGGCAGCAGATGCACGAGGTGACCTTGTGCGTCGACCCTTACCGGGTTGCTCGGAACGACCACGAGCTTGCCGGCTAGCGGGTCGGCGATCTCGTCTATGACGCCCTCCAGCGCGGGGAAGCGCAGCGCGAGTACGACTCCATCGACGCCCTGCAACGCGTCGCGGTTGTCGACGGCGACGACGGCAGCTTCACCGATCTCCGCCGCGAGCCTCCGCGCCGACTCCTCGTCGGCGCTCGAGAGCCGCAGGCTCTCGCCGCCTGAGGCGAGCTGGCGGGCGATGACCGATCCGAGCCCGCCAGTGCCGATGATCGCGGTGGTCATGACCCGGACCCGTCTCTCAAGTCGGTTGCTCTGATGGCCAGTGAGCGGGCGTCCAATCCCCCTGTGGGTCCGTGGTTTGCCCGACTTCGATGATGTGGCCGTCGGGATCGCGGATGTAGCAGCGGATCTCGTACTGGTGCTGTTTGGGCGGCGTCAGGAATTGAGCACCACGGGCGCTCCATTCGGCGTACACGGCCCCGATGTCCTTGACCCGGATATTGAGGAAGCTGCTGACCCGGTCGGGATCGCGTGGCGTCTCCAGCGTGACCGTTGGCTTGTCGTCGGTCGGGCCTCCCCCGACGTTGATGATGATCCAGCTGTTCGATAGCGCGACGTAGGTCAGCCCTCCGGGGCCGGAGAAGGCCACCCTGCCGCCGAGTACTTCGGTGTAGAAGCGCCTGGAGCGCTCGACATCGTCCGAGACGATGAAGTGGGCCAGCACAATTCCCTCCGGGGGCGGTGGGAGCTCCGCCATCTGACACCTCCACTGGTTGGGTCTCACACCCCGCTTACGACGGGGTCGTATGCGTCGTTGATGGGCACTCGCTTTCGCCTCGTAGCGATTGCTTAGGAGGGCTCGGGCGCGCGAATCGTGCGGCGGTCGAGGTCCTTGCCCAGCCTACCTCACCGAGCGCGCACGGCGCCAGCGTCCACCAACCGCATGGCGGCGATCGCCTGATCAGCCCGCGGCATGATGCATTCGTGGTAGGAATGCACGGATGCCGGGGTTGCGGCCGACGTGAATCCTCTGGCGGTCGGTGCGCTGGTGACGTGCGCGACTGCGGACGAAGGCACGAGCGTGCCGGGCGCCGGCGGACGCGGTGAAGCGGACTCAGTCGGCGGTTACGAAGCGGCATGATCCAGCACGAGGCATTCGTGGTTGAGCCGTGGGAGGTCCACGAGACTGCGCTTGACCTCGACCGCTTGGCGCAGACCGAGTCGGTGTTCGCGCTCGCCAATGGGCACGTCGGGATGCGCGCGAACCTCGACGAGGGCGAGCCGTTCGGACTTCCGGGCACCTATCTGGCGGACCAGACGCCCCGTCGGCGAGACCCACTCGGCCACACGGCGCAGCACCCCGGCCCGCCGGTCGAGCACGCGCCGTCACCAACGAGACGTTGCCGGTGACCGAGCGGGACCCCCGCGCCGCGGCGGCCCTCAGCTCGCCACTGGTGTCCGACATGTTCCAGGGACAGGACCTTGAGGCGATTCCGGTCCACACCACGAGGTCCAGCGGCCTGACCGTTAGCGCGGCGATGGACCATCGGATCGATGGACCCGCGGATACCGGGACCGCGATGACGAGCCGGGCCGATCTCGCTCGACTGACGATCACCGCGACTGCCGGGCCGCGCGCGCCGCTGCGCCGTGACGAAGTTCGTCGGGTACGGCTGGTCGAGCGCGCGGACCGTTCCGGCACTGCGCGACCAGGTCGCCGCAGCATTGGCGGGCGCCGTGCACACCGGGTGGGACGGACTGCTGCAGGAGCACGCGACTATCTCGATAGGTTCTGGGCGGTTGCCGACATCGAGATCGACGGCGACGCCGAACTTCAGCAGGCGGTGCGCTTCGCCCTGTTTCATACACTCCAAGCGGGAGCGCGGGGCGAGCGCCGGCCGATTCCGGCCAAGGGACTGACCGGTCCCGGCTACGACGGTCACACCTTCTGGGACACCGAGGCGTTCGTGCTGCCGCTGCTCAACTACCACCGCCCACGGTCTGTCTCGGATGCCCTGCGCTGGCGCCACCAGACGCTTGAGCTGGCCCGCGAGCGCGCGCAGTCGCTGGGGCTGCGAGGCGCCGCGTTTCCGTGGAGAACGATCGCCGGGCAGGAATGCTCCGGCTACTGGCCAGCGGGTACGGCGGCCTTCCACATCAACGGGGCGATCGCGAACGCCGTGGAGCGCTACCAGCAGATCACCGGGGACGAGACTTTCGAACGCGAGGCGGGCGTGGAGCTGCTCGTCGAGACCGCCCGGTTGTGGCGCTCGCTCGGTCACCATGACGCCGCGGGGCAGTTTCGCATCGATGGCGTTACCGGGCCGGACGAATACAGCGCGATCGCCGACAACAACGTCTATACCAACCTGATGGCGGCGCGGAACCTTCGCGCCGCCGCCGACGCGGTTGAGCGACACCCAGACGTGGCAAAGCAGAGTTGTTCCAGCTGTTCGGTCCCAAGTTGGTGGGCCACTCTTGTTCGACTTCGCCGACGGCGGTGCGGATGGTCTTCATCGCGGCATGACCACGCTCGGTGAGGTAGACGCGTTCGAAGCGGCGGTCGTCAGCGTCGTCAGCACGCCGGAGGTAGCCGAGCTCTTCGGCTTGTCTGAGATGGTGGTTCAGCGCCTGTTTCGACATCCCCGAGTAGGCGGCGATCTCAACGTGATCGACGGCGCACAAGACGGACCGCCGGATCCCGAGGCGATCAAGGCCGTCATGCTCCGACACGGACTCACGCCGGCACCTCTCGCCGTCGCCTGAGTGACGCCACCTGCAATCGCTACCAGCGACCGGCTAACCGAGCACGGTCGCACGTCGTGCGCGCTATTGCCACCCCAACTCGATTAGGTGCACCGGCTCGGTAACTCCCTTCAGGCGGAGCGATTTCGGCTCAGATGCCACGTAGCCGTCGCCGACCGTCGCCATCGTCGGTGCGGTAACGAGGACCTGTCCGGCGCCGGCTGCCGCCGCCACGCGCGCTGCCACGTGGACGCCTTGCCCGAAGAAGTCCCCTCCCCGCCGGATCGCCTCCGCCGCGTGGATGCCGACGCGAATTCGGGGCGCGAAACCGTGTTCGCGGCGATGCACGTCGAGCGTGCGTTGCAAGGCAATCGCACAGTTCAGTGCTGATCGTGGATCAGGGAACACGGTAAAGAACCCGTCTCCCTCGTGCTTGACCTCGCGTCCGTGGTGAGCGGCCAAAGCATCCCGCACAGCGCGGTCGTGCCAGCTCAGCAGGCTGTCCCAGCCATCGTCCCCGAGCAATTCCACCAGCCGCGTTGAGTCCACGATGTCGGTGAACATGAATGTCTGAATTTCGCGCGCGCTGGGTGCCATGCCGGCCAGCAGACGCTGGACCCGTTGCTCCTCCAGCGGCGCGCCCAGCTCGGCGAACGTGGCCCGAGCGCCGTCCAAGTCCAGGCGTGCGGCAAACGGATCGCCGCTCACGCCGTAGGCCTGACCGAGCAGCGTCCGGGTCTGTGCCGCGTCAAACCGCGCACCGACATCGCACCACAGGCGCCACGCCTCGCGCAGAGCAGCGATCGCCTCGCTGGGTCGCTCCTCTGCCAACGCCAGCGCGCCGCGCGCAGCCGATGCACCGGCGAGGACGGCGGTCGTGTCGCAGGCCGCGGCCACGTCGCCCAACTCCGCCACCGCGGTGCGCGCGAGGTCGAGGTCACCGACGGCGAGCGCGATCGTGACCTGAGCTGGTAGCAGCAGCGCGCGGCTCTCCTGGGTGAAGGCGTCGCGGTCAGCCATGCGACGGTTGATCGCCGCCAGCGCGCCAGCTGGGTCTGCCTCGTCCAGGCGCAACAGCGCCAGCCCGGGCTGCGGGTCGAAGCCGACATCCAGTGCTCTCCCGAAAGCGGTGCGAGCACCTTGGAGATCGCCTCTCCGCCGTCGGACTTCGCCGAGCTCGTGGTACGCCCACCCGGCCCACCGCGGCGCCCACGCGAGTAGCTCGTCGCACGCGTCCTGCGCGTCGCGCTCCGCCTCGGCCAGCGATCCGCGCATTCGGATGATCTCGGCGCGATGCAGACGGCAGAGCCCGGGGAATCCACTGACCGAATTGCGGTCGCACCAGCGCAGCGACTCGTTGGTCCACTCCGATGCCCGCTGCCAGTCGCCGATATTCCGACAGGCGAAGATCGTGGCGCAATACACCGTGCCCGTCGTCGAGAGCTCGGTCGCACCGGTCATCGCCAGTGCCGTTGCCTGATCTAGCAGCGGCAAGCCCTCCCGCACCCGCCCGGCGGTGATCAGCGCGTGTCCCTGATCGAGCAAGCCGAGCGCCTCGAGATCCGGATCGCCGAGACGCTGAGCGAACTCGACCAGCTCGCGCGCGTGATCGAGCGCCCCCGCGACATCGTTGGCCACGAGAAGCAGACCGCGCACCTTCATCCACAACAGCAAGCCTGTCTCGTGACAGTCCGGCTGGCCCTCGAGCAACTTTGCCGCCCGGGCGAGCCAACCTCCCATTACCGCATCGTGGTTTCGCTGATAATGCTCTCGGGTGAGCGCGAGCGCCATCCGAGCAGCACCTCGCCGGTCCCCATCGCGCTCGTAACCGGCCTCGGCTCGCTCGAGCAACTCGAGCATGTCGTCGTAGCGCCGCGTCCAACACGCCGCCTCGGACAGGCGCTCAAGATCCGCCGGAGGTAGTCCCCGCTCCGCATCAGCAGAGCTCAGCAGGTCATAGGCACGCTCCCACTGGCGAGCCGACAATGCCTCCCGGCCAAGGAACAGCGGATCTCCGGAGACGGCGCTCATCCCCGCCTCGCGACACGTCCAACCGGCGAGCCTCGACGCCACCACGCGCAGGGAGCCACCATAGCCACGCGCCAGCGTACAAGCAGTCGCGATGGCGCCGCCAGGTCGCGAGCTCGCGCGGTCGAGGCCACGGATAGCGAGCGTCGCGAACGTGTGGCGCAGGTGGTGGAACGGCAGCGGCCGGTCCGCAGAAGAGCGGATGTCGACACCGATCGGATGGCGGTCACGCGCCCAGCCATTCGCGCACATAAGGCTCGGCCGTCCCGGTCCGCTGGGCCAGCTCGGCGGAACCGAGCGGCCCGTTGGCGGCGAGCGCCCGGCACAGGCTGAGGCGATCGCCGATCATCACCAGCGCGGCGTTCACGGTGGCGCCAAACTCCACCACGGCCTGCCCGAGCAACGCGTTCAGCGGTCGCGGCCGATTAGGACATCGGTTTGCGTAGTCATCGTTCCTCCAAGAAAATTGATCGGTTGTTTGCTCGCGTCGCTAGGCGGCGGCCGCGGTAGCGTCGCCCTGGATCGGAAGCGCCGGGTTGTTGCCCCAGTCGGCCCAGGAGCCGTCGTAGATGCGGACGCGCGAGTAACCGGCGATGCGCAACGCCAGGGCCGCGTGCGCGGCCCGAACCCCGCCCTGGCAGTAGGTCACGAGCTCCTGCTCACGCAGCAGACCCGCGGCCTGAGCTCGGGCTCGAATCTCGGCGGGAGCGCACAAGGTGCCGTCGGGGCGCAGGTTCTCCTCCCACGGCCACAGAACCGCCCCCGGGATATGCCCGCCGCGGGCGGCGCGCCGCTGCTCGCCCGAGAACTCCGCCAGCCCGCGCACGTCCACCAGTCCAAGCACCGGATCATCGAGCCGCTCGAGGATCTCCCGAGCGTCGATCCCGCGCATCCAGCGTGACGCCCGCGGCTCGAACCGGGCCGGCGCAGGCGACACAGCGTCGCGCTCGAGGGGCCGGTCCTCGGCCTGCCATTTCTCGATACCGCCGTCGAGCAGCGCGACCTGCTCGTGGCCGTAGTGCGCCAGGACGTGCCACAGCCGCGACGCATACAGGTTCCCGCCATCCGAATATGCCACCACCGTCTTCTCCTGGGTGATCCCCAGGCCTCCCAGCCGCTCGGCGGCTTCCTCGGCGTTGGGCAGAAACGTCGTAACCGTCGTATCGGCCGCCGACAGGTCGCCCAGCCAATAGACATGGATCGCGCCGGGGACATGACCGGCCAGGTACCGCACGCGGGATCCCTCGGGATCGCCCGCGAACCGGCAGTCGCACACCAACACGTCTAGGTCGCGCAGACGCGCGGCCAGCTCTCCGCTGCTGATCAGCGGCACGCTGATAGCCATTCTCTGCCTCCGTTCTTCGCTCGCTGCCAGGCAGCGCGAGCCGCGCACGTGGTGCTAGTCGATTACCTCGACCCAGCTGGCGATCTCGTCGCGGCTCAGCGTCGGCGCGAGGTCCGGATGGTCGTCCCGGAGGTGGCGCTCGATCTGAACCACCACCTCGTCATCCGTCTCGCCCCGGGCGACGAACCCGCACTCGCACTTGATCTGCCTGGACATGTTCTTATCGCGGCGATTGTGGAAGCCGGTCCTTTCTCATATCTTGGCAGCAACCTTGGAGAAAGGTTGGAAAAGTTCGATGGGGTCCGGGGCTCGCACACGAATTCAGCTTTGTGGCCGCTTCGTTCTCGAGCTCGACGGGCGGCGGATCGAGGCGAGGCTGCCGAGCCGCCAGGGACGGCTGCTGTTCGCCTACCTTGCGCTCAGCCGCGACCGGGCGGCGACAAGAGACGAGCTCGTGGATGCGCTCTGGCCCTACGCCACGCCGGCCGCCGCACCATCGGCGCTCACCGTCCTGGTCTCCAAGCTGCGGGCCGCGCTCGGTCCCGAAGTTCTCGGCGGTCGCACCGAGCTTCGACTGAACCTTCCGCGTGACGCGCGCATCGACGTCGAGGACTGCCTGGCGGCTATCCACGAGGCGCAGTCCGCCGTGGCCCTCAGGGATTGGAAGCGGGCCTGGGCACCCGCATTACGAGCCCAATTCATCGCCCGCCGGCCGCTGCTGCCTGAGCACGACAGCCCCTGGGTCGAACAGTGGCGGCGGCGCCTGGACGACGTACAGGACCGCGCGCTCGAAGCCTACGCTGCCAGCTGCCTCGGCATCGGCGGCACCGAGCTCCCGGCCGCGGAACGCGCCGCCCGACGCCTGCTCGAGCGCTCACCACTGAGAGAGACCGGCTACGCGCTCCTGATGAACGCGCTCGCCGCCGAAGGCAACGTGGCCGAGGCGATGCGCGTCTACGACTACGCGCGCACCATTCTCGACGAGGAACTCGGCATCACCCCCGGCCGGGCGATCCAGCAAGCGCACGCCCGCCTGCTCGGCATATCAACAGCAGCTCCATGAGACCATCGGGCTCACTACGACAACGCGCCAGCCGCGCCGGCCCATGACCGCGCGCGCGTTGGCGACATCTTGCAGCCGTCAAGGTCGACACCGCGCCCAGCCCCCACTCGGCGACAAGCGCCCTGTTGAAAGCCAAGAGGAGAAACTCCGATCGGCTCGGAGCTCCGCGGCGTCGCGGAGCTACGACACACTTCGCCTCATGCCCCTCATTCGTGACGCTCGCCGCGTCCTGACGGTCGGCTGTCGCTGCACCAGCCGCGGATAGCGGCGGCCTCGCTGCTGCTAGGGACGGAGGCCGTCGCTCAAACGATCGTCGCGCGTGGCGTGCGGGCCGGCGGTCCGTGGGCCGTTAGGAGCGGGCCCGCCGGATTTCGGGGTGTGGCTGTGTAAGCGCGCTTTTCAGACCGCCAGGGTGGCGGTGGACCTGGTTAGGTTGGGGCCATCATCAGTAACCGGAACTCGGTGCGCACCTTCACCCGGCCCGCGGTCCGCGATCGCGTTGTGCAGGCGGCCACGAAGACGGTGATCGAGCCAATCTTTGAGGCCGACATGCTTGAGTGCTCGTTCGGGTTCCATCCCAGGCGCTCGACGCACGACGCTCTCCAGGTCCTCATTGATGAGGCCTGGAGGGGCAGGCGGTGGGTTGCCGAGTCGGACGTCTGAAACTGTCTTTCGGCGATCCCGCACTCGGGGTTGATGGCGGCGATCGAGGAGCGGGTCACCGACCCGTCACCTGCTGAAGCTCCTGCGGGCGATGCTGCGCGCAGGGGTGATGCTCGATGGCGCGGTCACGCGAAGCGACACCGGGACACCGCAGGCGGGCTGCTCTCACGCTGCCTGGCCAACGTCTACCTGCATCGGCTTGACCGGCAGTGGGGGCGTACCTTGCTGCATCGTCTCCACCCGCTGCATCCGGGACCGCACAAACTGTCCCCGGATTAGGTTGAAAGCAGGCAACGCTCTATCTATGGCGAGCTCGGACACAAAGCCACGGACCTTGTTAGGACACGCACATACTGCGAGCAACCACCTACGTGCGGTCCGGGTTTGTCCGCACCCGTTTTGTGCGCGGTCCCCGATGACGGGCCCTGGGGTTTGATCGATATTCGCGTCGATGTAGCGAAGTTGAGCCGAGAGAGTGTGTTGACCGTGCGTCGTTTGCGAGTGAGCGGTTCGTCGACGGAGTGGCGACGGGTCAGGCGCCGGTCGCGGGTTGCCCCCGATTTTGCCGATGAGATCGCTCAGATTCCCGGCGGTGACCGGTTGCGCGACTGCATCCAATGTGGCACGTGCAGCGCTGTTTGCCCCTTGAGCGAGTATATGGACTACACCCCGCGTCGCCTGATCGCGATGACGCAAGCGGGGATGAGGGACGAGGTGCTGGGCAGTTTCTCGATCTGGGTCTGCGCCGGCTGTTACGCATGCACTACGGCGTGCCCGAAGGAGATCCCGATCACCGACATGATGTACGCCCTGAAGCGGACGGCGATCCGCGAGGGCGTGCATCCGCGGCGTTTCGGGACGCCCGTGTTGGCGCGCGAGTTCGTCCGATCGGTTGACCGCTGGGGACGCAACAGCGAGTCGCGACTCGCGATCAATCTGTATCTGAAAACGCATCCGAGGCTGCTGCTGCAGGACTACCCGCTCGCGGAGCGTCTCCGCCGGCGGGGCCGGATGAGGCTGCGGCGCGAGTCGATCCGTCAGCGGGCCCAACTCAGGACGATTTTGCGGGCCGTGGAGGCCGTGCCGGATCGCGCGCCGACGACGGGCGGTGGCCCGACCGCCGGTTCGGAGGGAGCCTGATGAATTACGCCTACTACCCAGGTTGCTCGCTGAAGGGCAGCTCGAATTCGTACGAGGAGTCCCTGCTGGCCGTCTTTGAGGCGCTTGGCGTGGGCCTCGACGAGCTGGACGATTGGAACTGCTGTGGGGCGACTGCGTACGCGGCGGTCGACCAGATGAAGGCCTTTGCGATGGCCGCGCGCAATCTGGCGCTGGCCGAGGAGACCGCGGAGGGCCCCGCCCCGGTGGATCTCGTGGCTCCGTGCGCCGGCTGCTACATGACGCTGCTCAAGACGCAGCGCTACCTGAACAGGCACCGCGCGGTCGCGGATACGATTGGGGGTGCGCTCGAGGCGGGCGGGCTGCACTACGATGGGCGAGTCCGAGTACGTCATCCCCTGGACGTGCTCGTGAACGACGTCGGGCTGGAGCGCGTCGCGGATGCCGTCATCCGACCGCTGCCCGGGCTCAGGGTTGCGTGCTACTACGGCTGCCTGCTCGTGCGTCCGTTCGCGACGTTCGACGACCAGCACAACCCGATGTCGATGGACCGGTTGATGACGGCGCTCGGAGCGGAGCCGATCGACTGGCCGATGAAGACTCGCTGTTGCGGCGGTTCCTGCTGCGGCGGACCGCTCGTGGGGACGATCCGGGAAGCCGGTCTGCGTCTCATTTCGGTTTTGTTGCGAGAGGCCAAGCGACGCGACGCCGACGTCCTCGTGACCGCGTGTCCGCTGTGCCAGTTCAACCTCGAGTGCTTCCAGGAGCGGGTTGGGCGCGAGTTCGGCGAGCCGGTCGAGCTGACCATCGGGCTTTTCACGCAGGTCCTCGGGCTCGCGCTGGGGCTGGACGAGCGGCGGCTCGGGATTCACCGGATGCTCCGCTGGGACCTGCCCGAGCTGGCGGCGATCGACGGGGGAGGCGCGCGTGTCTGCGCGTAACGGAAACGGCGCGAGCCCGGAGCCGCAGATCGGCGTCTATGTCTGTCACTGCGGCCTGAACATCGCCGGCAAGGTGGATGTCGAGCGCGTCGTTGAGTTCGCCGCCACGCTGCCGCACGTCGCGGTTGCGCGCAATTACACGTTCATGTGCTCGGATCCGGGGCAGGACCTGATCCAGCAGGACATCCGCGCCGGCAGGGTCAACCGGGTGGTTGTTGCCTCGTGCTCTCCGTTGATGCACGGGGCGACGTTCCGGCGCGCGACGGCGGCCGGCGGAATCAGCCCGTTCCAGTTGCAGATGGCGAGCATCCGCGAGCACGTGAGCTGGGTGACCGATGACGCCGGGGACGCGACCGAGAAGGCGAAGGCGCTCGTCGCGGGGGCGGTATCGCGTGTCGTCTCCCATGAGGCCCTGGAACGTCGGCAGGTCCCGGTCCATCCGGACGCGCTCGTCGTCGGCGGCGGGATCTCCGGGATTCACGCGGCGTTGACGCTCGCGAACGCGGGCAAGCACGTCTACCTGGTGGAGCGTGAGCCCTCCGTCGGCGGCCACATGGCGATGCTCGACAAGACCTTCCCGACGCTCGACTGCGCGGCTTGCGTCCTCACCCCGAAGATGGTGGCGCTCGGGCAGCACCCCAACATCGAGCTACTCGCGTACAGCGAGGTGGACCAGGTCTCGGGCCACGTCGGCAGCTTCAAGGTCAAGGTCCGCAGGAAGGCCGCCTACATCGACGAGACGGTGTGCAACGGCTGCGGCCTGTGCATCGAGCAGTGCACATGGAAGGGCGTCCGATCGGAATTCGATCAGGGTCTCGGCACCCGTCCGGTGGTCTACACGCCGTTTCCTCAGGCCGTCCCGCGGGTGCCCGCCATCGACCGCGTGGGCACGTCGCCGTGCACCTTCGCCTGCCCCGCCGGGATCAAAGCGCACGGTTACGTGTCTCTGATCCGCGCCGGCGAGTACGAGACGGCGTTCGACCTGGTGCTGGAGGAGACGCCGCTGGTGGGGACCCTGGGTCGCGCGTGCTATGCGCCGTGCGAGGCCCAGTGCAGCCGAGCAGGGCTCGAGGGTACGCTGCCGATCCGCCGGCTCAAGCGATTCGCCGCCGACACCCACTACCGCACGCACGGTCCGGCGAGTGAGCCCCCACCCCCGAACGGCAAGCAGGTGGCGGTGATCGGCTCCGGACCGGCGGGGCTGACCGCCGCGTGGAAGCTCGCGAGGCGCGGATACGCGGTGCGGATCTTCGAGGCGGCGCCGGAGCCGGGGGGCATGCTGCGCCGGGCCATCCCCTCTTATCGGCTCCCGCCCGAGGTCGTCGAGCGGGACATCGAGAACGTCACGGCACTGGGTGTCGAGATCGTCACGAACACCCGGATCGAGGACCTCGCGGCGCTGAAGGGTCAGGGGTACGACGCGATCCTGGTGGCGACCGGCGCCGCGCTGTCCTTGCGCTTGGACGTGCCGGGCGAGGATCTGGGCGGCGTCGTCAGCGGTTTGGACTTCCTGGAGGCGGTCAAGACCGGCGCGTCGTCCGCGCTGCGAGGCAAGCGGGTCGTGGTCGTCGGTGGCGGCAACGTGGCGATGGACGCCGCCCGAACGGCGCGACGGCTCGGCGCGCGCACGGCCGGCGACGACGGGGACGCGCAGGTGGTGATGGACGCCGCGCGGACGGCGCGGAGGCTTGGCGCGCACGAGGTGCTCGTCGCGTACCGGCGTCGACGCGAACAGATGCCCGCGCAGTCCGAAGAGGTCGACGACGCCGAGCGTGAAGGCGTGCAGTTTATGTTCCAGGTCGCACCGATCGAGGTTCTCGGAGACGAGCGCGGCTTGGTGGCGGGTCTGCGCTGCGTCCGGATGGCTCTCGGCGAGCCCGATGCATCCGGTCGCGGACGCCCCGAGCCGGTTCCCGGCAGCGAGTTCGTGGTCGCGTGCGAGACGGTGATACCCGCCATCGGCCTGACGCCGGAGCGGATCAAAGGCGGTCCTGGCTCGGCGGCGACCGGGGCGATCGAGGCCGACCCAGAGACGCTCCAGACCGCCGTTCCATACCTGTTCGCCGCCGGTGATGTGGCCCTGGGCGCGTCGGACATCGCCCGGGCGGTCGGGCAAGGGCGCCGCGCCGCGTTCATGATCGACCGCTGGCTGCGGGGCTCCGAGCTCGACGCCGCGGACTTCGACGAGCGGCTGCCGGTGGTCGACCGGGCGGAAGTGCTCGCCAGGCAACGCTACGACCGCATCGAGCCGCGCGCGTCGAGCGCCGAGCTGTCTGCCGCGCCGGTCGACTTCGACGAGCTCGAGCCTGCGCTGACCGAGGAGGAGGCGCTGGTAGGTGCGCAGCGGTGCCTTGACTGCGGCCCGTGCTCGGAGTGCGCACAGTGTGTGGCGGCCTGTCCGCTTGACGCGATCGACCTGAGTCAGCACGAACGGGAGCAGGAGTTCGAGGTCGGGGCGATCGTGCTGGCCACGGGCTTCAAGCCCTTCGATGCCCGGCGCATCCCCGCCTACGGCTACGGCAAGTACCCGAACGTCTACACGAGCCTCGAGGTCGAGCGCCTCCTCAACGCCTCGGGCCCTACTCAGGGCGAGATCGTGATGCGGGACGGCAGGCGCCCCGCGGCCGTGGGGATCATCCACTGCGTCGGCTCGCGAGACGCGCGCTACAACGCGTACTGCTCCCGTGTGTGCTGCATGGCCTCGCTCAAGCTGGCGCACCTGATCAAGGAGCGCACCAGTGCCGACGTCTACAACTTCTACATCGACATGCGAACCGCCGGGAAGGGCTACGACGAGTTCTACGGCCGGCTCCTCGAGGAGGGCATGCACCTGATCCGCGGCCGCGTCGCTGAAGTGACCGACTGGGCAGTGTCTCCGGAGGAGGAGGACAGGCTCGTGATACGCGCCGAGGACACGCTCGTCGGCGCCGCGCGGCGGATCCCGGTGGACATGGTGGTGCTCGCGGTCGGCATGGAGCCGCGGGCCGACGCCGGGGACGTCCGGCGGCTGTTTAACGTCAGCTGTGGCGCCGAGGGCTTCTTCACCGAGCGCCATGCGAAGCTCGCCCCGGTGTCAACCTTCACCGACGGCGTGTTCGTTGCGGGAACCTGTCAGGGTCCGAAGGATATTCCGGACAGCGTCGCGCAGGCGGGTGCCGCCGCCGCCGAGGCGCTGGCCCTGATCGACCAAGGGTCGGTCGAGCTCGAGCCGAGCACTGCGTTCGTCGACCCAGCCGCGTGCTCCGGGTGCCGGACCTGCGTGCCGCTGTGTCCTTTCTCGGCGATCACGCTCGACGACGAGCGGACGATCGCGGTGGTCAACGAGGTGCTCTGCAAGGGCTGCGGAATCTGCGTCGCCGCCTGCCCCTCGGGTGCCCTGCAGCAGCACCTCTTCACCGACGAACAGGTCCTGTCGGAGATCCAGGGGGTGCTCGAATATGCCTGAGACTTTGGCGAAGCCAGGCTTCGAGCCTCGAATCGTGGCCTTCTTCTGCACATGGTGCACGTACACAGCGGCCGATCTCGCGGGCACCGCTCGGATGCACTATGCCCCCAACGTGCGCGTGGTGCGACTGATGTGCTCCGGCAGGGTGGACCCCCAGTTTGTCCTGGCGGCCTTCCGCCACGGTGCCGACGGCGTGCTGATCGGCGGTTGTCACCCGGGTGACTGTCACTACGAGCAGGGCAACTACACCACGTGGCGCCGCTGCGAGCTGCTACGAGGGGTGCTGCGAGAGATGGGGATCGAGGACGAGCGGCTGCGCCTCGAATGGATCTCGGCCTCCGAGGGAGACAAGATCCAGCGCGTGTGCAACGAGATGACCGAGCAGCTGCGCCGGCTCGGGCCACTGCGTCTGAGCCCCGTGCCCGCTGCGCACACCCTCGCGGAGGGGACGCGATGAAGCCCAAGGTTGCGTTCTACTGGTGCGCCTCGTGCGGCGGCTGCGAGGAGGCCGTCGTCGATCTCGCCGAGGACGTGCTCGCGGTGGTGGAGGCGGTGGACATCGCCTTCTGGCCGGTGGCGCTCGACTTCAAGCGCGCGGACGTGGAGGCACTCGCCGACGGCGAGCTCGCCGCGTCGTTCATCAACGGCGCGATCCGGACCTCCGAGCAGCAGGAGATGGCCGAGCTGCTGCGCCGCAAGTCCGGCGCGATCGTGGCCTTCGGAAGCTGCGCCTGCCTGGGCGGCGTCCCGGGCCTCGCGAACCTGTACAGCCGCGATGAGATCCTGGATCGCGTGTACCTGGAGGTGCCTAGCCTCGTCAACGACGAAGGGACGTTGCCCGAGGAGGACGCCGAGGTGCCGGAGGGTCACCTCACCCTGCCGGCGTTCTTCGACTCGGTGCGTACGCTCGATCAGGTCGTCGACGTCGACTACTTCCTGCCGGGCTGCCCGCCGCCGGGACATCTCATCAAGGCGGCGGTGATGGCGCTCGTCGACGGGACACTGCCGCCAGTGGGAACGGTGCTTGCGCCCGACGTGGCGTTGTGCTCGGAGTGCCCGCGGGCCGCGACGAAGCCGCAGAAGCCGCAGATCAAGGCGTTCAAGCGACCCCACGAGGTCGTCGCCGACCCTGACGTGTGCCTGCTCGCCCAGGGCCTGATCTGTCTCGGGCCGGCCACCCGCGCCGGTTGCGGCGGCGTGTGTATCCGCGCGAACATGCCGTGCACGGGCTGTATGGGCCCGACTGGCCGGGTAGTCGACCACGGCGCGAAGGCGCTGTCGGCGATCGCGTCGCTGATCGACTCCACGGACGAGGACGGGATCGCGACGCGCGCTCAGGAGATCCCCGACCCGGTCGGCACCTTCTACCGATACAGCCTGCCCGCCTCGCTGCTCCACAGGCGCGTCACGTCGGCCCATCAGTGAGGAGGCCCCCAGCGATGAGCACCAAGATCGTGATCGACCCCATCACCCGGCTCGAGGGCCATGGGAAGATCCATATCTTCCTCGACGACGCGGGGAGTGTGGACCGCGCGTTCCTGCAGATCCCCGAGCTCCGCGGGTTCGAGAAATTCGTCGAGGGACGCCGTGCCGAGGACATGCCGCAGATCACCTCCCGCATCTGTGGTGTGTGCCCGACAGCCCACCACATGGCCGCGACCAAGGCGCTGGACGACCTCTACGGCGTCGATCCGCCGGCGGCGGCCAAGAAGATCCGAGAGCTCATCTACAGCACCTTCATGGTCGAGGACCACGCGCTGCACTTCTTCTTCCTCGGCGGGCCTGACTTCGTCGTCGGTCCGGCTGCCCCAAAGGCCGATCGCAACATTCTCGGGGTGCTCGGTCAGGTGGGGCTCGAAGTCGGCAAAGAGGTGATCGGCGTCCGCAAGCAGCTCCGCGAGCTGATGGGGCAGGTGGCGGGCAAGCCGATCCACCCGGTCTTCGGGCTCCCCGGCGGCGTGTCCCGGACGCTCACCGCCGAGATACAAGACGAGTTCAGAGCGGCTGCCGCGCGGGCGGTCGAGTTCGGCACGTTCGCCCTCGGCGTGTTCCGCGACGTCGTCCTCTCGAACCCCGAGTACGTCGAGCTGGTCACCTCGGAGGCCTACACCCACCGCACGCACTACATGGGGCTCGTGGACGCCGCGAACAACGTCACCTTCTACGACGGCAAGCTCAGAGTCGTGGACCCCGGCGGCCACGAGTTCCTGGCCTTCGACCCCCGAGACTACCTCCAGCACATCGCCGAGCACGTCGAACCCTGGACGTACATGAAGTTCTGCTTCCTGAAGGACGTCGGCTGGAACGGCTTCGCCGAAGGCCCCGACAGCGGCATCTACGCGGTCGCGCCCCTAGCCCGGCTGAACGCGAGCGACGGAATGGCCACGCCGCTCGCGCAGGAGGCCCACGACGAGCTCATCTCAACGCTCGGAGGAAAGCCCGTTCACCATACGCTCGCCAACCACTGGGCCCGCATCGTCGAGCTCGTGTACGCAGCCGAGCGGATGTCCGAGCTCGCCGCCGACCCCGAGATCCTCAGCCCCGACGTGCGTACGCTCCCAACCGCGCCCCCGGAAGAGGGGATCGGGGTCGTCGAGGCTCCCCGGGGGACGCTCATCCACCACTATCGCACCGACGAGCGCGGGCTCATCACCAGCGCCAACCTGATCGTGGCCACCCAGAACAACGCCGCTCGAATCGCTATGTCGGTCGACAAGGCAGCCCGGTGGCTGATCACCGCTGGAGAAGTGGACGACGGACTACTGAACCAGCTCGAGATGGCCTTCCGGGCATACGACCCCTGCTACGGCTGCGCCACCCACAGCCTGCCGGGCCAGATGCCGCTCCTCGTCCAGATCCATGACGCCGACGGCGAGGTTGTCCGCGAGCTCAGGCGCGACTAATGCGAACGCTCGTCCTAGGGCTTGGGAACGAGCTCGCCGCGGACGACGCCGTCGGAGTGCTGGTCGCCAGGGCCGCTCGCGAGCGAATCGCCGACGCCGCCGACGTCGTTGCGAGCTCGGCGTCGGGCATGGCGCTGATCGAGCTCCTCGCCGGGTACGACCGGGCGATCGTCGTCGACTCGATCCAGACCGGCCGCAACCCGCCTGGGACGATCACCGAGCTCGAGCTCGAGCAGATCGGGCGCGTGGTCGCTCCAAGCCTGCATCAGGCCGGCCTCCCCGAGATGGCCGCCGTGGCGGAGCGGCTCGGGCTCGGGTTCCCCTCAGAGACCCGGGTGCTCGCCGTCGAGGTGCTCGATCCGTACACCCTGGGCGGTGCCATGAGCACGCCTGTCGCAGCCGCCGTCGACGAGCTCGCACGGAGGATCTGCAATCGCGTCGAACGATGGGCGTCCGAACAGACGCGCACGTAGGGAGCAGCGAGGACTCGGTGGTCGATCGAGCATGATCGACGACCGCGGGACCCCCGGGATGACCAGCTAGTGCGCTAAGGCGGTAAGGACTGGCTCTGTGCACGAGTTTGCGATCGCTGAGGCTGTGGTGCAGACCGCAGTTCGCCATGCCGGCGGCCGCCGCGTGGTGGTCGTCAGCATGCGGCTGGGGGGGTTGCGCCAGGTCGTGCCTGACACATTGTCGTTCGCGTTCGAGCTGGCAGCCCGCGGCACGACGTGCGAGGGCGCACGGCTTGATCAGGAGCTCATTCACTGCCGGCTGCGGTGTCCTTCGTGCCGAGCTGTGTGGACGGCGACGGACCCCGACTTCCGCTGCCGCACGTGCGCCTCGCCGGCGGTCGTGGTGAGCGGGAATGAACTGGAGGTCGAGTCGATCGAGGTGGAAGAGGACGGATGCCGACCGGTCACATGACGGCTCACGATCAGGCGCGGTTTTCCCGGATCCTCGGCCGGGCGTTCTTCTGTCTGGAATAGGTTGGCTCCCGGATGCGGCGTCCAATCGCCGTGGTCAGTATCGAGCCGGTACGTCCAACGGCCGAGGAGGTATGAAATGTGCGTTAGCCTCCCGGGCAGGGTCCTGTCGGTGCGGGACCACATGGCCCTGGTTGAGACGGCAGGGATCCAGCGTTGGTCGAACGCGCTGATGTACCCCGAGATCGAGCCGGGCGACCGCGTTCTGGTCCATGCGGGCCTCGTTGTGTCCGTCCTTAGTGTCGATGAGGCGCGAGACTTCGAGGCTGCCTTCGCTGAGCTCGCAAGCCTGCGAAACTGAGTCCTCGGCACCGCACGGAACAGGAGGGTGGATGGCAAACAAGTTCCTCGTGCTCTGGAAGCTTGAGCTGAGCCGGTTATCGGCGAAAACGATGCAAACCGTGCTCCGGCAGCAGGAGTACGGCGCACGCCTTGAGACGACCGGTAAGGTACAGGCGCGCTATCACCTGATCGGTGCGCACGGTGGCGCCTGGATCTACGACGTCGACTCGAATGAGGAACTCGACGCCCTCTTGGCGCAGGCGCCCGTCTACAACGTCGCCAGCTACGAGGTCCTTCCGCTGGCGGAGATGCGGGGCCCCACTCCGCTCGGAACGGGGGAGCCAGAGTAGTCGCTGCGACTGGACTCCGAACCAGCGCGGTGCCGGCGGCCAATCGCAGAACGCCGAGTTGCGTACGGCGCTACCTGGCCAGGTGCGCCGACGCCGCTGATGCGACAAGCGAAGCGGGCCCGGCCACCGATCCACCCGATGAGCTACGACTACGGGCACACGCTCGCGATGCTGTCCCGCAGCCGGCTAGGCTTAGGCGCGCGCATGCACGGCGAGCCCCACCCGCCGGCGGACGTGGGCAGGGGGATGAGCGTGAACGTGGCGACACCAACCCGGGTTCTCGCTGTCGGTCGGAGGGGTGCGTGCGGGCACAAGCAGCCACCACTTCGCGGGCCTGATGCGCGCGGGGAGGAAAGCGGTTCTGCTCCGTCGCGTGGCCGCGGACCACCTCGTCACCACGTGTAGGAACGACGGCGGCTCCGTGACACGCATGCTGATCGACACTCGCGAGCGGCTCGCACCTCGCCGGCGTGGCGAACGTTGGGGTCCGGAGCGCGGAAGCGATCGTCCGCGACAGGCGCGCTGTCCGCGTCGAGCCAAACGCGCAGACAGCCCTCGGACATGCGCTGCATCACAGCGAAGCCCCTGTTCTCGGCGACCGCTTCCGCATCCTCGTGGCATGACAGGCTTGGCGGAGCTAGACATCCTCGAGCACTTGGCCAGCGTTCTGGGGCTCTCCGCGAGGTCAGCCCCAGCCATCACTGACCCGTGACCCGAGGCGATGATGGCTGGCTGGAGTCCCGCTAGGACCCTCGTCGACTCCCCGGCCACCCATCTGCTCCACGTGCAGTATCGGGGCGGGGCTGGGTTGGCATGCTCGTCTTGACGCGTCGGAACCGGTCGGCACGAAATGGCGCGAGTTCGGGTGGTCGATGGCCGGTTACCACGAACTGCGCGAGCTTCTCGGCTGCGGGTGCTGCGAGTGTCATCCCGAGCATTGAGTAGGCGCCGGCGAAGAAGACGTTCGCGATCGTTGGGTGGCGGTCGATGATCGGCAGGCCATCGGGCGCAATGGGCCGTAGCCCGCACCACAGGGTGTCCTCGTCGGGGTCCGCCCAGCCGTCGATAAGTCGGCTGGCGCCCTGCGCGATTGACTGGATTCGGCGTCGATCTAGCCTCGTGTTCAGTCCGCTGAACTCCATCGTGCCGGCTACCCGCAGCCGATCGCCTAGCGGTGAGCAACCCACGTGGGGATCGAGGAGCAGCAGCGCGTGTCGCGGCATCGACCGCGGGCGAATCTCAAAGCTGTAGCCCTTACCGGCCTGGATCGGGAGTCGCGTCCGGAACACTCGGGCCAGCGGTCCGAGCCACGCGCCGGCTGCCAGGACGACCTGATCGCAGCGGTAGCGGCCAGTGGAGGTGCGCAGCGCGACTATGCGGGGACCGTCGAGGTCGGCGTCGCGCACTTCGCTTCCCTCGCCGATCTCCACCTCTAGCTCCTTGAGCCGACGAGTGAGCGCCGCCAGGAGCGCCTGCGGCTCGACGATGGAGTGCTGCTCGATCACGAACCCGGCGCGCGCGGCATCAGTGAGCGTGGGTTCCAGTGATCGCAGGTCCTCCTGGCCGAGGACTTCGCTCGGAATCCGGAAGCCGAGCCTGGAGAGTGGCTCCAGCCGAGAACGAAAGATATGCGCCTGGCGTGTGTCGATCGCTGCCGCCAGGAGTGGCACTCGGTGCAACTCGACGTCCACGCCATCGGCCGCCATCCGTTCAAGCAGCTCCAAGCACGGTTGGCCCAACGTCCCGAGCGCTAGGCGACCCTCACGGTGATCGGCCTCGTTGCAACGGCGCGCGAAGCCAAGCAGCCAGGGCAGCATCCGAACCAGCTGGCGCGGCTCGAAGTACAAGGGTGCCCGCGGCTCGAAGAGCGACCGCAGTCCGTAGCCGACCAACCCAGGCTCCGGAAGCGGCCCAGCCTGCGCCGGTGTGATCCAACCAGCGTTGCCCGACGACGCTCCGCTACCCACGCGGCGCGTCTCCAGCACCCTCACCGCCGCACCCGCCCGGCGCAGGTAGTAGGCGGCGCACAGGCCCGAGACACCGCCACCGACAACGATCACGTTCCGATCCACAATGTGCATTGTGAGCGACCCGACAACCGAGGAACGACGCGGGATGCTCCTAGGTTCACGCCGAGTCGGCCCCATGTACGTGCACAGGCTTGGCATCGGCCGTCCCTCAACATCTCTCGGTTTCGTCCTGAAGTGGGTGTGTCGCCCCCTGAGACGCAGATGCCTCGAAGCGACCGCCTCCGAGCTCCCGAGCGCCCGGCTCTCTCCTGGTCGAGCATGCGCTTCGCTGTCCGGAGACCGCATCAGTGAGCTGCCGAATCCGCGCGGAAGCAAACGGATCTCCACGAGAGAGTGCCCCCTTCGTAGCGGGAGCAGGTGCAGGACTCGCCGCGGTGCCGGCCCGGGCCGCCGCGAGAGGGTCGCTCGGACGCCTGCGCTAGAACATTCGCATGCCACTCACAGACAAGGTTGCGATCGTGACGGGCGCGAGCCGCGGTATCGGCGCGGCGATCGTCGAGACCCTGGCGGAGAGAGGCGCGATGGTGATCGCATCTGCCCACGCCGCCGATCCGCCGGACGGATTGGTCGCCGGCCTTCATGCTCGTGGACTCCGTGTCCAAGGCCGGATCGCTGATGTGACTGACCCCGGGCAGATCCAGGACCTCGCCGACTGGACCCGGAAGCAGTTCGGACAGATCGACGTGCTCGTCAACAACGCGGGAATCGGGACGGTGGCGCCGTCCGAGACCTTGTCGTTTGACCGCTGGTCGCGCGTACTGGCGGTCAACCTGACGGGACCGCTGCTGTGCTCGCAAGCCGTTGGCCGGCACATGCTCCAGGCAGGCTGTGGTGTGATCATCAACATCGGCTCCATCTTCGGGGAGACCGGCATGCCGATGCGCGCCGCGTATGCCGCCAGCAAGCACGGGCTGGTGGGCTTGACACGGGTCCTCGCGGTTGAGTGGGCAAGCCGCGGAGTGCGCGTCGTCACCGTCGAGCCAGCCTACGTCAGTACCGGTCTTGACGAGCAGGATCAGAAGGACGGCGGCTACTCACGCAACGACATCATCGGCCGTACGCCAATGGGACGGTACGCAGAGCCACGCGAGGTCGCGGCCATGGTCGCGTTCCTCGCTAGCGACGAGGCGTCATTCATCACCGGCGCCACGATTGCTGTTGATGGTGGATGGCTCGCCCACGGAGGCTGGTAGGGGGCGTCTCAGGCCCCACGCCCGCTCAAGGCCAGGGTCCCGGCCGGGGTACCCCTGCCCGGTACCGCGCGTTTTCAGACTGGGAACTCCGCTGCCCGTTCCAGCGGCCCTGGATCTCGTCCCCCCTCCGGGATCGGCTAGTCAGCGCTCGGGACCGACTGGCCGCAATAGGGCGGCATAGACCGAGGGCTCAATCCAAGACGACCGGAAAGTCGCCACGCGATCGTGGGGTAAGCCAGAGCGTGCCGACCAAAGCGGTCGTAAACCAACGGTGCTCACGGATAGCTGCGACGAGCCGCCGCGTGCGTACGGGTGCGCACATCGCCGACGCCCGAGCGTAGGCGTGTGGGTAGCGGTCAACCATCGCTTCGCTGCTGGTCCAGTAGTAGGAGGTCTAGGCATGAGCAGCGGCGTGGCTGGGCCGTGTCTGATCGTCCGCGTCGACGCACAAGACCATCCCCTCGTTCGCCCGACGAGTAACGGCTAGTCACGTCGCCGCTCCGGGCTCAAGCCTCATCATCGCTGTACTGGATCTCGAGCAGGACGCAGCCCTCGGCGGTGGTCCACGGGCCATGAACCATCCCCGGCGGTCGACAGGCATAGAAGCCCGCGCTGAACGTCTGCTGGAGTCCAAGATCGTGCATCGAGCCAGACAAAATCAGCACTTCTTCGAAGTAGTCGTGGGCGACCGGGCCGGCGCTCGAGGTATCAAGGCCCGGCTCCCAGCGGACGATCCGCGTGAGCAGCCCACGGTCCGGATCTCGCGCCAGGACCCGTTCTGAGACTCCCGGACGCTGCGTCACCGGAGTCCAAGGAACTGTTTCGGTGTCAAAGAACTCCATCCGGGTCTTTCCCACGTCCGCCAGTTCATCAGATCTCGATTCAGACACCGTCGGCGGGCCCGGCCCGCCAAATCTCTTGGGGTTCCGCGACAGCTCGCCCCGAACGATCGCATCGATTCGGAGCTGGCGCGGTATCGCGTCGGCGACGCGCATCGGTCGTCAGGCACGCCGACGCTCGGACCGGCGATTTGTTACGAACACGCTCGCTCGCACCGGGACGGTAGGATCGATCGCGTGGAGCGAGGCGTCCACGATCGTGGCGGTCCCCCAACCGACGCGCCGATCGATCGCAGCGAGCACACGCTCGACGATTGGGAGGTCCTGACTGACGCACTCGCCGGTGCACTCGCCAGGCGCGGGCTGATGAGTGTCGACGAGCTGCGGCGGGGAATCGAGAGCATGCCGCGGGGCGAGTATGTGCGGGCTTCTTACTACGAGCGTTGGCTGTTCTCGATGGAGACAATCCTTACCGAGAAGGGTGTGCTCGTTGCCGGTGAGCTCGATCGGAGGGCTGCGGGATGACGTATCGGGTCGGCGAGCCAGTCACGGTCGTGGCCAGAGCTCACGGCGAGCACCATCGCACGCCCTCCTACATCAAGGGCAAGACGGGGCGGATTGAGCGCGTGCACGCCGCGTTCCGGAACCCCGAGACGCGCGCGTACGGCGACGACGGACTCCCCGAGATGCCGTTGTACCTCGTCAGCTTCGCGCGGTCGGATCTGTGGCCCGACGCCCGCGCCGGCGGGGGCCACCGCGTCTGCGTCGACGTCTTCGAGCACTGGCTGGAGGGGGCGAAGTGAGCGAGCACGACCACGACTACGACCACCCGCCGATCACCAACGGGGACGAACCCGCGGCCGCCGTGCGCGCCCGTGCGCTCGAGGAGCTACTGGTCGAGAAGGGCGTGCTGCATCCAGAGGAGGAGCAGCTCGCGACGCTGGTCACGCGCGACTCCATGATCGGCGTCGCAGAGCCAGCCGCCCCCGCGCTCGCCTGACGACACCTGACCTAGACCGCCGCGCTCAACGCCTGCAAGATTGCGTTCGATCGTCGTCCAGAGGAGGGCGTCATGGAATCTGTAGGATGGTTTGATCGTGCCGGGCGCCGCCGGTCCCCGGCAACCGTGTTTGGCGTTCACCAGGGCCGCGTGCCACGCAACAAGGGCCTTCGCTATCCGCCAGACCCTCCGACCGTGGAGGAGATCAGTGCGGTGATGTGAGCCGCGGGGGAAGGGCGGAGGCGATGAGGCTGCGCGGGGTGATCATCGTGCTCTGGCGCGCCGGACTGGGGATCAGCGACGCGCTCGCCCTGTTTGGGACCGATCTTGACCGCCAGCGCGGCGCCACTTTGAGTCCGGGACCTCTCCCGGCCAGCTAACGGCGGTGCCTGGGACTGCCGCGGTCGACGTCACGTTGCTCGACCGCAACGCCTCGTTCTTTTTCGGCTTCTCGAAGCTTGAGGTGATGCTCGGCCGCCAGTCGGCCGACGACGTGCTGCTTCCGTACCGCGACATTGCCAAAGAAGGGGTCGAGTTCCGGCGGGAGACGGTGATCGGCATCGATCCGGTTGCCCGGCGGGTGGAGACCGACGTCGGCACCCACGACGCCGACTTCCTGGTCGTGGCGATGGGTGCGGACTACGACACGGCCGGCACGCCAGGCTTCGAGGAAGACGGCTACGAGTACTACTCGCTCGCCCGGGCAGAGCGCCTGCGCGATGCGCTTACCGACTTCGAAGGCGGACGCGTGCTCGTGTCGGTCCTCGGGCAGCCGTTCAACTGTCCGCCGGCGCCGTTCGAGGGGTCGTTCCTCCTGCACGAGCACTTCACGCAACGGGGCATTCGCGATGCCGTGCAGATGGCGACGACGTTCCCGTTGCGGCGCCCCGTGCCGGTGACCGGCCCGGTCTCGCAGATCTTCCGCGACGCGCTGGCCTCGCGCGGGATCGAGGAGCTTCCCCAGCATCTCGTGACCAGCATCGACCCACCGCCCGCATCGCCCGGCTGGCCACCGGTGACACCCTCCCCTACGATCTGTTCGTTGGAATCCCGATGCACCGCGCGCCCGAGCCGCTCGCGACCTCTGGCCTGGCGGTCAACGGCTGGGTGCCCGTCGACCAGACCAACCTCCGAACCGCGTTCCCCCACGTGTACGCACTCGGCGACGTCTGCACCGGCCCACGTACCGTCCCCAAGGCCGGGATCTTCGCCGAAGCGGCCGCGCGGGTCGTCGTCGACGACATAACGGCGCAGATCTCCGGTGAGGACCCGCCGGCGCCGTAGGAGGCGTCGGGCGTCTGCTACGCCGAGTTCCGCGACGGGCTCGTCAGCAAGGTCGAGGTCAACTTCCTTCCTGGGAGGCCCCAGCCGCCGAGCGTCACGACCCCTCGCGCGAGTACACCGCCGAGAAAGCAAAGTTCGGCGCTACGCGCCGTGCCCGGTGGTTCGGATCCTGATCGTCGCCCCACGCGATGTCGCGGGCATCGCCCGGGATAGCGGACGATCGCTCACACGATCCGCGCGGACCTAAGAGTGCAGGGCACCAGGAGCTAGACGGCCCGGGCACGGACGAGAGAGCTTCTAACAATCAGGTTGTCGCCATTGCACTCGCCCGAGTCAACGGGGCGCGCGGGTCAAAGATGACATGAGCAAGGCCCGCGTTCGTGGCGTCGCGGCTGGGCTGGTGGCAGGTGGTCGGCCCTCCGTGTCGAACGACTTGGGTTGAAGGCGTGCGCTTGCGTCGGCCTCGTGATCGTGATAACCGCTATCGGCGGACTCGTTCTTCTGTACGCCTGCGGATCCGTAGCGTTGATGCGTTTCGTTGCAGTCGTCCCGGGCCGGTACCGCCGCCGCGATGCGGCGAAGGAATCGACCCTTCCCTCACCCACCTGCACTCCCACGTCCTGACGGATCTTCCGCACTGATCGGCAGGGTTCCGTGGCGACCGGCCGTGCTCTACGGGCCCGTTGCCGCTGGGTGCCATCGAATGCTCGCACCGGCCAGTTCTGCCTATACGTCTCCCGCCGCCGCCTGTCTGGCTGCGGTCGCTGGTGCGTTCCCATCCACGAGGGTTCCGAGAGCCTCGTCCATGATCGTCACGGCGAGGTCGATCTCGTCCTGGGTAACAGTTAGCGGAGGCGCCATTCGCAGACAGCTGGCTTGGCCGCCCGTGCCACCGCGCACGAGGTTGATCGACAGACCACGACGCTGACACTCGTCGGTAAGAGCCAAACCCAGGGCATCTGCGGGCTGGCGCGTCTCGCGGCTCTCAACCAGTTCCAGTCCGCACAGAAGCCCAAGGCCACGCACATCCCCGATCTGCTCATGGCAAGCCTGCAGATCGCGGAGCCGGTCGATCAGGTACCGCCCGCGCGCTTCCGCGCGCTCAACCAGACCTTCGTCCTCGATCACGTCCAGCACCGCGAGCGCCGTCGCAGCAGGCAGGGGATCCGATGCGTGCGAGGTGACGTGGGTGAAGCCCCGGGAATAGCACTCCCGCTCGATCGCGGAACTAGTAAGCACCGCGCTTATCGGCACCCCCCCACCGAGAGTCTTCGACAGCACGAGCAGATCGGGCACCACCCCGTAGACCTGAAACCCGTACATCGCGCCAACCCGCCCCAGACCGGTCTGGCACTCGTCGAAGACGACCAGCATCCCGCGCTCGTGCGCGAGCTCCTTCAGCCGCGCGAAGTACCCAGACGGCGGGACGATCACCCCTCCGGCCGACAGAACCGGCTCAGCGACCACTGCGGCTGGGGAGCCGACCGACGCCTGGTCAAACAGGTCAAACCCCGCTTCCAAGCACGTGCAGTCACAGACCTGATCGCAATGGCGCACTGGACAGCGATATGCGTATGGAGCTGGCAATGCGAACACGCCAGGGGTGACAGGACCGTACCCATGCCGACTCGCCGCATACGTCACGGCCGAGGCACCCGCCGTAACCCCGTGCCAACTCCGCGTTAGGGAGACCACCTCAAACCGCGCCGAGGCTAGCTTTGCCATCCGGAGCGCTGCCTCGATCCCTTCTCCCCCCGTTGAGAGGAACATCACGCGACGCAGCGGATCCGGGAGCGTCGCCACCAGTCGCTCCGCCAACGCCAGCACCGGCTCGCAGAGCATCCAAGAATTGAGGTGCACAACATCACGGCAGGCGGCTTCGATAGCGGCGACCACACGAGGGTGGTTATGACCAACCGTCGCGCAAATCTGACCCGCAGTGAAATCCAACACGCGCTGGCCATCAACGGTTTCCACGAAGGACCCAGACGCCCGACGCACCACGCCTGGAATGAACTGTCCTCCATAGCGAACCAGCAGGTCTACGCGGTCGTCCACCATCGGCAGACTACAGGCTCCTCGCGACAAAGCCACGTTGCGCCGTCACTCTGCGAATCAACCTGCAACCCCCAATCCCAAGAGCAGAGAGATACACGCCTCAGACGACGCCAAATCTGGATGGCGCACTCTCCTCTTGTGCGATTGCACAGCCGAAGCATCACGCGCTCGCGGCTGAAAACGGAGGCGCGATCGCAAATTCATAGCAGCGGCATATACCACGGCAGGCAGAAATTCTTTCCGGGGGGCGGTGGAGCCCATCAAGCGGGGTCGCTCCTGGTGCGGCTCGGGCCGTGCTCGGGGCTCGACTCCGTCGACGGCACGAATTCCCTAGCAAGACGAGTCTGATGTCGCTGCGATCTGGGCCGTCCCTGGAACGCTTCCGGCTTGGACAATCGCCGTCGCACGCGCATACGCTCGCCCGGTCGCGCGCATGAGCGCCCGGCTCTTCCAGACGACGCATCGGTCCGTGTCCGCGACTTGCTTGGTGTCGCTAGGGAGAAACGGGTGGCCGACGAGAACAAGCAAGCCGCGAGCCGTTAGCGGCGGAGTGGTGCTGTCCTGGACGGCAAATGCGGTCACGCATCCTTTCGCGGTGGCAGTCACGACGTAAAAGGCGTTGCCCGGGCTTGGTCCCCCCGGACCTGTCGATTCGTTGTTGTTCGCATCGAAAGCGCTCACGCGAGCACCCAACCCGCCGTACCCACCGACGTCAACGCAGGACGCCGCTGGCGTGGGAGCCGCTGGTGGGATCTGGATCAACCGAGCTGACCGTCGGGCCGACGTCACCGATGCTGATGATGAGCGGCCCCGCGGCCTACCCAACTCGCGGGTCGCCAATATCGCTGCAGCTGCTGCGAAGATCGCGATGGCCAACGCGAGGTACCTCCAGCTGACCAAGGCGACACGACAACGACCTCCCTCGGTCACGATCAGGTACACCTCGGCTGACACTTCCTGCTCGTGGCCTGAAGAGTCGGCGATGAAGCGGTCGGACTCGGAGCGCTTCATTTGCGGCACATGCTAGCGCGGCAGCGAGCACACCTCGGCGATGGGTGGCGCCACCGATGTACACGAACCTCCGGTCAGGCAGAGCGACGCGCCAGTGACTTTGGCACCCTTCCCCCCGCCCATGGGCAGGGATCCGCCTCCATGACAGATTTGGCTCGTGGGTGCGATCGGACAGCGGGTTTTGGGGCTCCGCCGCACGCTGCCCGCCGCGTTCGCTGGCCCACCGGGTATGGCGGTGAAGCTTGACGTCGTGCGCGTGGCGGGTGATGTGGGTCCGTCTCCGGGCACTGGACGATGGATAGTCCGTGCCGCCACGCCTGCTTAGCCGTCGGCGTCCGTGAGCTGCGGTTCGACGAGCGCTGAGATGTCACGTCGCGGTTCATCTGGCGCTGGAAATACTGGCTGGCGCCGGCGATACCTTATGCGTCTCGAGTTCCCTCAGAGCCCACAATTGCTTCGGCGCGGCGCGGTGCGCGCAGCGGTGCCGGCAAGAACAAGAGGCAGTCGTGCGAGTGGCCGGCGTGTCGCGCTCCCGTATTTGCCGAAGCCCGCGCGGGTAGTCCTTCCGGCGACTTCTCTTCGCAGGAAATGCAGTGGCGCAGCCCGCCGACGCGCAGGGCCGCCGGTGGGCCGACAACCGATGTGGCAGCCGTTGGCTGAGGCGTTTCCCGCTCGCGACGCTACGGCTGCCGCGCGGCTCCCCCGCGTGGCTGTCGGGCGACAACACACTAGATCTGACGGCTGCGCCGAGGCGGGAGCCGTCCCTCGGTCTTCCATTTCGAGCCTGGGCGTCCGGGCAACAGCAGCACGATCAGCAATCCAATCGCCGACAGGATCAGCCCGAAGGCCAGGCCGACCCGCTCGCCGTATCCCTTCCGGTCGGAGACCCATGAGCCGATCGCGGCGGACAGTAGCCACACGAACAGCAGGTAGAGCGCCCGGGCCCCGATGAACGCGACGATGATCATGTCCCGAGATAAGCCCTCTGCACGGCGGGATCGTTTCGCAGCTCGGCCGATTCGTTGGTCAGCGCCACCTCGCCCGTCTCCAGCACGTAGCCCCGCTTGGCGATATCGAGCGCGTAGTTCGCGTTCTGCTCGACCAGCAGAATCGACACACCCTGGCGGTTGATCTCAGCGATCGTCTCGTAGATCCGCTGCACCAGGACAGGAGCGATCCCCATCGAGGGCTCGTCCAGCATCATGAGCTTGGGGCGGGCCATCACCGCCCGGCCGATGGCGAGCATCTGCTGCTCGCCGCCGGACATCGTCCCCGCCTTCTGGCGCTCGCGCTCCTTCAAGCGCGGAAACAGATCAAAGACGCGGTCGAGGTCCTCGTCAATACCACTGTCACGGCGGAGATGCGCTCCCAGGTCGAGGTTCTCGCGCACCGTCATCCGCGCGAAGCAGTGGCGCCCCTCCGGGGCGAGCGCGATCCCACAGCCGACGATCTCATGCGCCGGGCGGCGGGTTATCTCCTGCCCTTCGAACACGACCTTGCCCGACCTCGCCGGCGTGAGCCCGGAGATCGAGCGCAGCGTGGTCGACTTGCCCGCGCCGTTGGAGCCGATGATCGTCACCACCTCCCCTTCCTCGACCGTAAGCGACACACCGCGTAGCGCCTCGATCGCGCCGTAGTAGGTGTGGATGTCTTCGACCTGGAGGAGGGTCATCAGCTCTGTTTTCCGAGGTACGCCTCGATCACACGCGGATCCTCGCGGACCTCGGCCGGCGGGCCCTCGGCGATCTTGTCACCGTGATCGAGCACCGTGATCCGCTCGGAGACGCCCATCACGACCTTCATGTCGTGCTCGATGAGCAGGATCGTCAACTCGAGGTCGTTGCGCAGCTTGCGCATGAACTCGGTCAGCGCCGCTGACTCCTGCGGGTTCATGCCGGCGGTGGGCTCATCGAGCAGCAGCAGCTTCGGATCGGAGGCCAGCGCACGCGCGATCTCCACCCGGCGCTGGTCGCCGTAGGAGAGGTTGCTAGAAAGCTGGCCGAACTGGCTGGGGCGCAACCCCACATATGAAAGTGCCTGGGCCGCCCTCTCTCGCACCGCCCGCTCCTCGGCGCGCACCCACGGCGCCCGCACGATTGACCCGAACAACCCCGCCCGCATCCTGCAGTGCCGTCCCA
Source organism: Solirubrobacteraceae bacterium (assembly GCA_035625625.1). Classification (GTDB taxonomy): domain Bacteria; phylum Actinomycetota; class Thermoleophilia; order Solirubrobacterales; family Solirubrobacteraceae; genus Palsa-465. The sequence goes on along the minus strand of DASPPG010000171.1, from coordinate 1,497 downwards.
CGATCACGTTCTCGAGTGCGGTCATCGCGCCGAACAGCCGGATGTTCTGGAACGTCCGGGCCACCCCGAGCTTCGTGATGACGTCGGGTCGATCGTGGGTGATGTCCCGACCCGAGAACACGATCCGCCCGCCGGTCGACTTGTAGAGACCCGTGAGCATGTTGAAGAGCGTCGTCTTGCCGGCCCCATTGGGGCCGATGATCGAGACGATGGACCCAAGCGGGATATCGACCGAGACGTGGTTGACGGCGACCAGGCCGCCGAACTCCTTGGAAACATCCTCGGCGCTGAGAATTGGCGGCCGGAAGGCGGTTCGCGTGGCCGCTGGCGCCTCGGCGGTCATCCCACCGCCTCCCCTGGCTCAACCGCGGCCCAGGCCTCTTCCGCTTCGGGCTCCTCCAGCTCGGTCTCGCCGATGCCCCTGGTGAGCTCGAGCTGTCGCCGCTTCTCGGGAATCAGCCCTTGCGGGCGCAGGACCATGACCAGCACGAGCAGGAAGCCGAAGATGCTGACCTGGAGATCGGTGAGGTTGAAGTTCAGTCCGAGCTTGCCAGGCAGCGAGTTCAGCACGTCGGGGATCAGGTAGTAGTTGATGTTGGCGAGCACCAGCGCCCCCAGCACGACTCCCCAGATCGATCCCAGGCCGCCGAGGATTACCATCGAGAGGACGAAGATCGAGAAGCCGAATTGGAATTCCCCGGCGTCGATCAGCGTCGTGTAGGCGGCGAGGAAGGCGCCCGCGATGCCGCCGAATGCCGCCCCCAGTCCGTAGGCGAACAGCTTCGTGCGTACCAGCGGGATCCCCATCGAGACGGCGGCGACCTCGTCCTCGCGTAGCGCGATCCACGCTCGCCCCAGCCGCGAGTCGCGCACCCGCACGTTGACGAACAGCGTGATCAGGACGAGCGCGAAGATCGTGTAGTACCAGGGTCTGATGTTCAGCTCGCTGAACATGCCGACGCCGGGGAGGTACGGAGCGTCGATGCCGCTGATCCCGAGCTCGCCGCCGGTCAGCGGCATTCCGAAGATCTTCAGCGACGGTCCCTGGAGCGCGAACACCCGGATGATCTCCCCGAACGCGAGCGTCACGATCGCGATGTAGTCGCCGCGCAACCGCAGCGTCGGCACGCCGATGACGGCACCCGCGAAGGCGGTGAATAGCCCTGCGCAGATCAGGATCAGGACGAAGTTCAGGTGGATGCCGGGCAGCGTGGCGTCGGGGCCGTGGGCGAGGACGTGCACGTGCGCCTTGAAGAACCACCCGGAGCCAAGCCAGCCGAAGGCGTATGAGCCGAGCGCGAAGAAGGCGACGTAGCCGAGGTCGAGCAGGCCGGCAAAGCCCACGACGATGTTCAGGCCGAGCGCGAACATCACGTACGTCAGAGCCAGGATCTCCGTGTTGACGAAGTTGCTGGTCACGGTGAAGAGTTGCGGCAGGATCAGGCCGAACGCAATCAGCCCCACCGCCAGGGCCCGTGGCCACCAGGGAGGCAGGAG
>DASPPG010000170.1:0-12843 GCA_035625625.1 Solirubrobacteraceae bacterium | reverse complement strand
GGCGACAAGAGCATCACACGCACAGAGCGAGCGCCGGTATCACAATGCCACCACGATCTGAATCGTCCGGCCTCCGTCACCCGGACGAGCGCAAAGGCGACGAGTCGGTCGCCATCGCGATTGTGCGCGAACCCGATATGCGGTTGCGAGGAGCGGTCGTTCGGCCCGCGGCCGCACTTCGTGGCAGCAGTCTGGGTAGCCTGCGGGGGCGATGTCGGACCGCATCGAGTTCATCCCCCCGGCGTATCGCGGTGTGATGATCGCCTCCACTCCTGGTGTTGTTTGGTGGGGCCGCCTGCAAGTGACCGGGCTCGAGCTGCTGCCGCTGGAGGGCCCGCTGCTGCTGGTCGGCGACCACGACAGCTACTGGGACACCGTGGCCGCCGGGATCGCGGCGGCGCCCCGCCGGCAGATCAGGGCATTGGCGAAGTCCTCGATGTGGACGAACAAGCTGCTCGGCGCGGTCCTGAACGGGATGGGCCAGATCCCGATCGAGCGTGGGTCCGGGGACAGCGGAGCGCTCGACCGAGCGATCGAGGAGCTCCGCAAGGGCGCATGTATCGGGATCTACCCCGAGGGCACGCGCTCGCTCGGCCGAGCGCTGCGGGCTCGCAGCGGCGTCGGCTATTTGGCGCGGGCGGTGCCGGAGGCGACGGTCATCGGGGGTGCGTGCACCGGCACGGTCGCGATCCCGCGTTTTCCCAGAGCACGCCCGCACGTGCGGTTCGAGTTCTTCGAGTTCGATCGACCCGCGATCGGGCCCGAGGAGTCACCGCAGCAGTACAGCACCCGACTGCTCGCTCAGATCCGTCAGCGTGCACCAATCGAGGTCGCGGGCCGCAAGCGCGCCGCAGCGCTCGCCGGCCGCGTCCCCACTTGGTCCCCAGAGCTGGCGATCACCGGAAAGCCCGGCGGCGAGGGCGCACTCGAGGAGGCGCTCGCCCAGACCGCCCCCAAGCACGGCTAGTTCCTGTCAGCCACAGACGACCAGCGCGAAATCGCGGTCGCCTGCGTCCCGCGTTGCTCGCGATAGCCAGCCGGCCGCTGCGGTGCTGACGATCGCTTCGGACATTGGCGCATATTCCGGCCCGCCATCGCTTCGGCGACCAAAGACAACTTCGCCACCTGGCTCCGTCAGCCGCCGACTCGGTCGCCAGCAAGCGCCCCCAGCGTCGCGGCGGAGGCGTCAATCCCGCCCCAAGTCCTGTCTGCCCGGCCGAAAGCTCCGCGCCGCATGGCTCGCGGGGCGAGACGCGCCGGTAGCGCACCCTGATGACGATTACTGTCTCGCGAACCCCCGAGCGCGTGACATTGGCGCGTACACGGCAACCGCTACCGTCTGGATTCCCGAACCATCGTCCGCGCTCGAGGCTGCCGATCGTGTCTCACGAACGAACGTTCACGGACAAACCGGTAGCGCGATCACCGTCGCCCGAGTACCCGCGACGGTCCCTCCTCCTGGCGATTTGCGAGACCAGACGAGGCGGACGGCGCTTACCTGTTTCGGGCTCGTGCCACGAAGTGGTCTCATCCGGTGGATGCGGTGGATGTGCCCCGGTGCGATCGGGATGGGCCTTATGCCAGTGTTTCCCGCTCGAATGCTCGTAGTGCTAGACCGACGGTGAGGGTGGCGGATGCGGCCAGCACGCCGATGCTCAGGAGGGCCATCGCGATGTTCGATTGCAGATGCCAGATGGCGCGCAGTCCTGACGCCGGTCCGCCCATGAATCCGTACCTGAGGGCTGCGACGGCATGGGTCCAGGGGAGTGCGTAGGCGAACTGTTTGACTCCGGGGGGTAGGGTCGCGAGTGGGTAGATCGCGCCGCACAACGCGTAGGGTGTGGCGCCGATGGCCGGGATCAGCGTGCCGAAGATCTGTGGCTGGGTGATCCGGTAGGCAAGCAGTTCGGCGAGTCCGTACGTCGCGACTGAGAGCAGCGCGGCTGCGAGCAGACCTAGCGCGAGGCGACCCGGCGCGACGTGCAGATGGGCGCCGCGGATCAGCGAGAGCACGACGATCAAGGCGAGCTGTCCCATCGCGATGGTGAGCACGGTCGCCACGTTCGCCAGCGGGATCATGCTGCGGCGGATCGGTGCGACGAGCAGTTCGCGGAGGATCCCTGCGTAGCGGTCCTGGATTACCACCAAGCCGGCGAACATGGCCGAGAAGGGGATGATGAACACGATCTGCCCGACGGCGATGTAGGTGAAGTAGTCGACGTGCGAGAACCCGCCGAAGGCGCGCGCGAGCGCCGGACCGACAACGAGGACCCAAAGCACCGGCAGTAACAGTTGGCCCGTGATCGCGACCGGATTGTTGAGCGCAACGGCGAGCCGTCGTCGGTAGAGCGCGCCGAACCCGACAATCATGCCAACGCCCCTGCGAGCACACCTTCGCGAGCGGATCCGCGACTCGTGAGGATCAGAAACACGTCGTTGAGGGTCGTCGGGCGCACCGTCGTCGTCCGCACGCCTAGCCGGGAGGGCTCCAGCGCGGCCGCCCGGATGCTCAGTTCCTCGGGCGAGCTTGTGCTCGCGACCGTTACCGTCTCACCCGTCACCAGCGGCTCGCCCATCGCTGAGCCGAGCGCTCGCAGGGCGACGAGCAGCTCCGCTGGGTCGCGGTCGACTCGTAGCTCGAGCGTCTCCCGTCCCACGCGGTCGATCAGCTGCGCTGGGGTGGCGAGCGCGATGATGCTCCCCTGGTCGATGATCGCAACCCGGTCGCACACCGTCTCCGCCTCCTCCAGATAGTGCGTGCTGAGCAGGACGGTCACCTGCTCGCGTCGGCGCAAGACACCGATCGTGTGCCATAGCTCCTGGCGTGCGATCGGGTCGAGTCCCAACGTCGGCTCGTCGAGGAACAGCACGCTCGGGCGGGCAAGCAGTGCGCGCGCGATCTCGAGCCGCCGGCGCATGCCTCCGCTCTAGGTGCGCACCAAGTGCGGCGCACGGTCGGTGAGCCCGACCGCGTCGAGCAGCGCCGCGATCCGCGCGTCAGCATTTGGCACCCGCCACAGCCTTGCGTGTAGCCGCAGGTTGGCCTCGCCACTGAACTCGTTGTCCAGCACGCTGTCCTGGAACACGACACCGATCGACCTGCGCGCCGCGAGCGGTTCGGCCACGACGTCATGACCACCGACCATGGCCGTTCCACGGGTCGGTCGCACAAGCGTCGTCAGCACCCCGAGGGTCGTCGTCTTGCCGGCCCCGTTCGGTCCGAGGAGCCCGAACACTTCGCCGGTGCGCACCTCGAACGAGATGCCACGGACCGCCTGCACGCCGTTCGGATACACCTTCGTCAATGCGCTGACCGCCACCGGATCCATCACCCCGATACCTCCAAAATAGCTGCTTTGTTTTCACAAGTGCACACTATCAGAATCTTTTCCGATACTATAATCGGCGCATGAAGTCCTATGAACAGAGATGCCCGCTTGCCCGCGCGCTCGACGTCGTCGGGGAGCGTTGGACGCTGCTGGTCGTGCGCGAGCTGATGCTCGGGCCGCGCCGCTACACCGACCTCGCCGACGGGCTCCCAGGCGTCGGGACAAACATGCTCTCCGCGCGACTCGCCGACCTTCAGAGCGCCGGGCTCGTGACCAAACGCGAATTGCCGCCGCCGACGGCCGTGACCGTCTACGAGCTGACCGCAGCCGGCCGAGAGCTCGGACCCACTCTCGCCGCGCTGAGCGAATGGGGCGAGCAGCACGGAACGCCGATCCACAGCTCACAGGTCGCCCGGCCCCAGTGGATCCTCACCAGCATCGCGCGCCGCAGCCCGAACCTACTCGCCGGCCGAAGCTGCGAACTGCGCATCGGGAAGGACGCGTTCGAGCTAAGCGGCGACGGCACCAAGCTCTCCATCGGAGTAGGCGCCGCTCGCTCACCCGACGCGGTGATCGAACTGGAACCGGATGCCTTCTACCGTCTCGCCACGAACCGCATAACGACACCCAAAGCGCGTGACGCTGCCGTCCTCGCGGGAGATCGCGCTATCGCGACCGAGATCCTGGGCGCGATCAGCGGCGCGACCGCCGGCCAGTACGCCGGACGGTGAACATACTCCCAGAATTCCCACCCCCGGGGAACGGCGGCTGCTCGATCCTCACAAAATGGATGCGCGACCCCGGAATCCGGGGAGAGTTCTACGTCGGCCAGTCGGAGCGGCCCGCGCGGCAGGCACGCCAACACGCCGCCAGCGCAATGCAGCACGAGCGACAACTTCGTCTCCGCGAGCATCTTCCTCGCCGACACAAACGCTAAAAGCTGCTTCGGGTCGTCGACCCGGACATCTCCCTTCGCACCAGGACGCGAACCTCGCCCCCCTGAACGAGCGACCTGCAATGCGCGGCAAGCGCAACCGCCCGGACCGCTGATTCGCCGCCGTGGCGCGACGGTCGCGCTCGTGGCGAACTGGAGGTCGCGCTACCAGCCGCGGCCTCAGACCCGCTCTCCTCACCTCGCGGTACTTCCGCTCCGCCGCAGAGGAGCACTCACGCGACCGGGCGCAGCGGACGGCTGCACCTCGTCGAGGCTGTTGCCCAAACCCTCGCGTAAGTCACTGTGACAGTGATGGTGGGTGAGGACGGCGGCCAAGGCCTGATTCAAGGGTGCTGTCCCAATTATCCCGCGATCTCAGCCTGTTCCACATCCGTGATCCCACCGGCCAAATGATGCTCCGGATTTCTGAAAGGTTTGTGCAACAGCCTCCGTCCGATCCGGAAGCCTCGAGCGCCACGAATCGGCGATCGTCGGCTACCGCATTCATGCAGAGGCGATAACACGCGTGCTTGAAGTCTGATTCGGCTACGGCAAATGGGCCGCGGCTAGTGGACTGTCGTTCGCTCAAATGCGGAGGGGAACTGACGGGACCGTCTCGTCCGCGAGTAGTGGATTTCGTCCACACCGGAAGCGGCAGGAATGACTTCTCGGCCTCGAGTCGAGTGCGTCCGGTTGTGTCCGTCGCACAAATGGAGCTCCGGCCGTCGGAGACGAGGGCGTTCTCGGCCGGGACATCTCCCGCATCGCTGACGGGCGGGAGCTTGAGGTCCAGCTGCTGCGGCTTCGCGCCTCAAGCGAAGGCCCAGCTGGGTTGGTCTGGCTCTCGCTCCGTCGAGAACGCTTAGCGTCGGTGTGGGGGACCGGCCGCGGCGTGCTACCTATGTGCCGGCGGGCACCGTGGAACGCTAGCTCATGCGTCGCGCTGCGGGGACCGGTGCGGCGGTCGCGTCGCGGGCTTTCAGTCGAGGCGGCGGACTCACCACAGCGCTTCTCCTCGTCGGCACCGAGAGCGTTCAGGTCGATCGCCGGTCGCGGTGCTAAAGGTGGGATTGCGGTAGCTGTGGCGGCTGCGTTGCCTCGAAGCGAATTTGTGGTCCGGTAGCCTTGCGGCCCCGGTGGCCCGTGTTCGGCGGACCGCAGGGGAGTGCTTGGAGCTGTCGCGTGTGAGAGGGAGGAGCCGGGGTGGCCACCGGATTGCGGTTATCAGTCCGGTCTGATGACCGCAATCCTGGGCGACTCACTTATTAGCCTTCTATCCACCCCGCGCATCCGCCGACCTGCCGGGAATATCGCGTTCCCGGACGGATGTAGCCCGCGCAGCCTCCGACAAATTTCCGCTTCATCACTTCCTCCTTGTCTAGCGTTTTGATGGTCCTCGCGATTGGGTTCTGCTGATGTCGTTCAGTCTCATGATGTGGTCGGTGTCAGCGCCCTGGAGGTGGGAGAGGCAAAGCTCCAGGTACGAGTAGTCGGGCACTCTCCTTGCGGTCGTTTGGTGTGGGTACCTCGATGCTTCAGGATCGTGATCGCGGCGACCGACATCGCTATGTCTACTGTTCTGCGCGCGCCGCGATCCGTTTATGGGTACTCGTGGGAATGGCTTACCTCTCTACCCGGAAGAGGCTCGCCGCCACCAGCTGATACAACGCGTCCGATCCAGATCTGCCCGCGCGCGAGTTCCCGGCCTGCCACGCTCCGCATCGACTGCTTTCGCGCTCCCGGCATCTCGCGTCGGGCCGGCGCTTTCGCGACCAGGCGATCGCAGGCACGGAGATGAGCGACGAGCGGTTTGCCGTGGCAAGCCAATCGTCCGACGCTGGCACGCGGCGCGATCGAAGGTTGCCAAACCTGTCGGGTGCCGAGGGCATGGCGGGAGGACGAATCCGATTGTCCGCGGCGCGCGGATTCCGCCCCTGCGATGTAGACGCAGAGCGTTCGTGCCCGCGATCGGCCCCTTCACGGGACCGTGGCCGACGCCTTACCGGCGCTCAAAGCGAGGGTCATCGTTGGCGCGTGACCCCTGAGGTGCTCCTGTGGTCTGTCATGAGCGCACTTACTGGGAACATCTCGACCGGCAACGTGTACCAATGCCTCCGAACGCAGACTACCTTCACGTGCTCGACCGGTTCGGGCGCCCCGTCGAGCGTGAAACGGTCCGTGATCTCGGCAGGAAGGCCGCAGGTCGGGCAGCCCACCAGCGCGCCCGGCTCCAGTTTGCTGTTGCCCGGCTTTTCGTTCTTCATCGTTGTATCGCCCCCTTGGATGTCGTCGATACAACGAGCACTCAACGGGGCCTCGTGATACCGATTCGCGATAGGCGCCGCGATCTTGAGCGCCGGAATCAGACCGTCAGAGCATTGCGAGCGGCTCGGGGATCAACTGACCGCGCTGGTGCCAACCTCAAGGAAGCGCCGAGGGCTCAAGCACACGTGCGTCGAGATCCTGCGCCACTGGACATGCCTGCCGGGAGGAGTGTGCCTGCCGTCGACCGCCTCGGGCGATGGGCTCCACGCAGCCGGGAAGAGCCTCGCTCCTACTCCTCGCGCCATCGCATTCGTGTCCTCGCCAGCATCGAGCGCACGTCCGCCACCGATGGCGAACGCGCACACACGTGCGCTTCGCCGGAACGCCGGGCCCTCCAGACATGTGAGGTCAGCGCAAGCATTCGCCGGTGTGGGCACATTAACGCTCCGGTCGGCGACCGCGCCGCAGCCCGGGCTTCCGGATGGTTTCGACGCGCACCGGCCCTGAGCGAACCAAAAACTCACACGAAGTGCCGCCGGTGCAGATTGCGACCGGTGAGGACGCGTGCCCCGGGCCATTCCTAGCGCGGCGCACCGGAGTTGTCGACGAGCTGAGCGATCTCCACGAAGTCGATCGTGGGTTCCGATGGCATTCATCAGCGTGCCTCTGCGCAACGTCGGCCGTAGCATGGCGATCGTCGACGAGGACGCCATCACCATCACGGGCACGATGCTTGGAGAACCGAAGGGTCAGCCCTTTGTGCGGCGGGTCCGTGTTCCGACAGCCGAGACAACCCGTGTCAACTTGATCGTGCAAGCAACCCGAGATGTAATGGAGCCGTCCGAGCGGTGGCTCCTGAAGGTCCCCTACACGGACTTCGCACGCCGTCAGGGGACGGTGGCCGTGATCAGCCTCGGATACCGGGGCGACTCCCCGGCCGATGGGGAGTGGCTCGTGATGGGCGTTGACCACCGAGAATCAGAGTGATTTGCCGCTCGGGCCGATCGCTTCCGTGTTGCATCCGACAGACACGGCGTGACGGCTTCGGCGACCTAGGACACACCCGCCGGTGCCGACGCGGAGGGCCGCCTTGCCACGTCTGCGATCTTACACCCTCAGAAACTAAGCTAAGTGTGACCCTAAGGTCGCGTGTCACGCGAGGCGACTCCGCACCCTCTTTCTCCGCCCGAAGACGGCTGTGGCTAAGCCTTGCTCAAGTCGCTGCGCGGCAGAACGCTTGAGGATGGACTGACATTGGCGAGCAAGACGATTCTCCCGCGCTTTCAAGCGCCCCGGCATCGGAATGGTTCTGCCCGCACCGTTCTTCGAGTCGCGGATCCGCAAGGTCCCGGCACGCGTGTCCACGTCTGAGACGGCCAGCTTCAGCGCCTCGGAGATCCGCAGCCCCGTGCCATAGAGCACCCGGAACAGGACCGGGTCGACGATCGCCTTGTTCGAGTACGACGACATCCGCTGAGCGTCGATCGCCCCGAACAAACGACGCACCTCGTCGTCGGTGAACACATACGGCGGCTGGTGAGCAGCCCGGACCCGCGTTCTCGCGGCTGGGGTGTATACGTCCCAACCGACCGTTCGGGCGTGCTCGGTGAGTTGGCGCAAACGCCAACTCGTTGCGCCGGACGGTGCTGGACCGCAAATGGCGGCCGCCGTAGAGGAACCCGTTGAGGGCTTCTTTGGTGATCGACCCGTCCGGATACCCCTCCCGCCAGCAGTGCTCGGCGAACTCGCGCAGGACCCGTTCTTGGACTCTGAACCGGTATCCGCCGCTGTGGCGCAGCGCGACGAGGTCGGCGACCAGCCCGTGCAGCGTGAACTCCTCAGGCATCGTGCCCACCACCTGCCGCGGCCGGCTCGAGGACCTCTTCGACGTCCAACGCGCAACAGCGCAGCCGTTCGACGTCCAATCGCAGGTAGTACGCCTGGGTCGTGTCGCTCGACGCGTGCCCCAGCACGGCCGACACCACCGGTATCGACGTCCCATGACCGATCATCGCGACCGCCAGCGCGCCCCGCAGCGAGTGCATCCCGCACACCTCGCCCGGCGCGAACACGATCCCCGCCCGGGCAGCGTGCCGCGACAGCCTCGAAGCGATCGACGAGGCGCACCCGAACGCGTCGAACGGGTGACGATGCTTGACGAACACCTTCCGGCAGGCCGTCTCGGGACGGCCGTCTCGGACGTAGTCAATGATCGCCCAGCCGACATCGTCCAGCAGCGGCAAGCTCAACGACCGGCCCGTCTTCTGCTGGACGATCGTGAGCGTCTTGGACCGCCAGTCAAGGTCGCCCAGCTCGAGCTGGCGGAGATCCGAGATCCGCAAACCGAGCCGCGCTGTGGTCAGGATCATCGCGTAGTCGCGCTTGCCGCAGGCAAACTGGCGGTCGATCACGGCCAGCACCCGGCGAATCTCATCCACGGTCCACAAATGCGGCTCGGACTCGTGACGAACATGCCGGTGCGGCGGCATTCGCTCCGCCAGACCGCACGGTGCCCGGCCCGTCGCCGCTAGGAACCGCAGGAAGTCAGCCACGCACGAGCGCATCCCGGCGATCGTCTTGCGGCCAACTCCAAGTCCGCGTTGACGCAGGAAGGACCCCGACACGTCTCGCACGCCGAGCGCCGCGAGATCATCGACGCCGACGTCATCCAGATACGACAGGAACCGGCTGGCCGCCTTGTCCTTGGTGGCCACGGTCGCCTCGGCGTTGCCGCGCTCGCGGCAACCGGCAACGTAGTCGTCCCGGACCGGCCGGAACCGGCCCGGACAGCCGTCCTTCGGCGGAACCACTGGCTGCGCAATGTCAACCGGGCGATCGGCCAGCACGTCGACCATCAACACGACCGCCCGGCGTACCGCCCGCACACGCCTGTCCGTGACCGGCTCTCGCAACAACGCCAAACTGACCCCGGTCTGCTCCGCGACGAACTCGACGCAGACCCCGTCACTCGCCGTCTCGAAGCCGCGCTCAACCAGAAACGCGGCGAACCGATCCAGCACAACCCGATGACACCGGACCGTGCACTCGGCCCTCCCGGCATCGCGCAACACGGCCAACACGCGGCCGGCCGCGTCTCTGACTTCAGCCTCTCCCATCAAAACCACCTCTGCACTCGTGCGATGAACAGAGGCGATTCTTCGCCGACACCAGTAGCGCTCAACGGCGCCGCGAGCCCGCCCCGGGCCAGCTCCGGTCAGCTCGCCGGACTTGCTCGGACGCTAACCCAACCCGCCACGTTATGCGGACAACAGCACCACCAAAAGCGCCGTCACCAGCCAAAACAGTCAGACAGGGCGCATAACCCCGCCGTCCACCAAATGCCTCTTATGCGGAATTCCGCATAACAGGCACAGCTTTGCTGTGCACACGTTGATCGATTGGTACCGGGCCGGCGAGGAGGTGGACCGCAAGCTGCCGCTGCTCTCCACCTATCTCGGACACGTGAACCCGTCCAGCACCTACTGGTACATGGAGGCCGTCCCCGAGTTGCTTCAGCTGATCTCGGCCCGGTTGGAGGGGCTGCCGGAGGCGCTGGCATGACCCTAATCGCCGAAACGCTCGAGGCGTTCTTCTGCGAGCGGCTGATCGCCCAGCGCAACGCCAGCCCACAGACGATCGCCGCATATCGGGACACGCTCCGGCTGCTGCTCTCCTTCGCCCAACAGCAGACCGGCAAGCCGCCCTACCGACTGGACTTCGACGACCTCGACGCGCAACTGATCGGCGCGTTCCTGACCCACCTCGAGACCGAGCGGGGCAACAGCCCCCGCACCCGCAACGCCCGGCTGGGGGCGATCCACTCCCTCTACCGGTTCGCCGCTCTGCGCCACCCCGAGCACGCCGCCACGATCGCCAGGGTGATGGCGATCCCGACCAAGCGCCACCAGCGCAACATCGTCTCCTACCTCGACCTCGACGAGATCAAGGCGCTCCTGGCCGCGCCCGACCGCAGCACCTGGTTGGGCCGACGCGACACGCGCTGCTGCTGACATTGATCAAAACCGGGCTGCGCGTCTCAGAACTCACCAGTCTGCGCATCGCCGACGCGAGCCTAGGCCGCGCCGCTTGCGTGCGGGTGATCGGCAAGGGCCGCAAGGAAAGGATCGCGACCCTGACCAGCGAAACGGTCGCGATCCTGCGCGCCTGGCTCAAAGAACGCCAAGGCCAGCCCGAGGATCCCCTATTCCCCACCCGTCAAGGACGGCCGCTCGGCCGCCATGCGGTCAGCAAGCTGCTCGCGAAGCATGCGAGCACGGCAGCCGCCACGCGCCCGTCGCTGAAGCAAAAACGCGTCACCCCGCACACGCTGCGTCACACCAACGCGATGCTGCTGCGCGCCAAGGACGTCGACATCACCACGATCGCGCTGTGGCTCGGCCACGAAAGCGCGCAGACGACCCGCATCTACGAGCACGCCGACCCGAAGCTCAAAGAACAGGCGATCGCGCGCACCGCCCCGCTTGGCACCAAGCCCGGCCGATACCGACCATCAGACCCAACACTCGCGTTCCTCGACGGGCTCTGATTATGTTGAGCCGCGCGCCATCACGAACGCTGACTCTGCAAGGAAACGTCGATCCATCGAGCAGCGGTCAACATGGACGGGCGGGTGACATACATCCCGGCGTGACAGTCTCCCGTCACCGGGCTCTTCTGATCAGCACTGATACGTGCGGGCCAGGCGCCAGTGGGCGAACAGGCCGGGTTGTCTCGAGAGCAGTCCGGTCCACCACGTGCTAAAGGGCTTGTGGGTCCGCAGCCGCTTGTACTTCCTCCCAGCCCAGCGCCTCAAGTAGACGTTGACGCGCTTGAGGAGGGGATCGAGCGCGGTCCGGTAGAACCGGCCGTAGTAGTTGATTTGATCCACCCGGACACGATGGGGTTCAGCCACCGCGCCAGGTCATGGAGGAACAGCCTCGGATTACAGAGTTTCGCCCCGGGTGCCCAGCCCAGGCGCCTGTAAGTTACTCGCGAGAGAGGCCCGCCGGACCGGGGTTAGGGCGCGGTCAGACGAGCCGACGCATTGCTCCGCGCTTGCGCCGCGGCTTGCATGCGAGCGGGCACGCTGACGACAGCCGCGGCTCTGATGGCGGCGAGCGGCACAGCGGACGCTTGCGGTTGCTCGTCCTCCCGGAACTGCCCTCCTCTGGAGATGGAGAACCACCACCCGACCACCAGCCTCCAGATGAAGCCGGTCAACCGCTGAGATGCTGCGCTCGTGCGCTGAGTTCTACGGCAGCGACCCGGCGCTTCTGCACTCCAACTACTACTGCAAGGACTCCACGCCTTCGCTGTACCGCTGGCTCGTGAGCCGGTACTGAGGAGCGATCATGAGAGTTCACAAGACCCTGTCCTTCGGCCGAGAGGAGATCCGCATCCTCTCCAACGCAGCCCTGTCCGTGCGTATCGCGTTCGGCGACTACCCGGACAGGGCTGACCCCGGGGGGCCTTGGCTTGAAGATTCGCTCTGAGCGCTTCTTCGAGCGTGTAGGCGGCGCCATACCTCACCGCCCGGCCGCGTGAAGTTCACTCTCGAAGTGGAGCCCGAGCCGGGCGGCAAGCCGCAGCTCGACTGAGCTGGCCCTCCGAGTCGCGACCCTCGCAAGCCTTGCGATGCCCCGCTCACCCGGCCGGGGTATCGGTCTTTCGGCGACTCAGCGGACCGATCAGGCGAGGGCGAGCGCCTTCGGGTTCGGGCCATACTGGTTGTGGGCCGGGCTGCTGTCGGTGCAGAAGAAGACCAGCAACACGATCGCCCCGATCAGCGGGATCAGGTCAATCAGCAGCCACCAAGCGCTCCGGTTGGTGTCGTGGAGGCGGCGGAAGCTGACCGCCAACCCCGGTAGCAGGACCCCGAGCTCGTAGACGACCAGCAGGAATCCCAGCGCGTGTGCGACAGCGTAGAGGATCGAGAGAGCCAGCACGACCAGGAAGTTCACCAGCGCGAACATCCAGAACTCGGTCCGGCTCGCCCGGCCGCTGAAGCCGGTGTAGTTCTTCAGTACTGCGAGATACCAGTTCATAACTTGCCTCCGTTGACCGGACCCCAGTTGTCGGTCCGCCACGAGTGAGGGGGTGGTGAATGTGCGGCGGGAAGGTAGTGCTCCGGCCGGACGGAACCTGGCCGCGGCTGGCCGCGGCGAGTGTTGCTTTTCGATCATTGCGGCAGGTCGCTCCGTAGTTCCGCGCTGCATCAGCGCATCTATCTGCTGATGGGGCGTCGGCCTCGGGGCGCGACCATGAAGGGTGTGGAGAAACGAGCTTGATGATCCGATCCGACCGCCGGAGGCGGAG
>DASPPG010000169.1:0-4058 GCA_035625625.1 Solirubrobacteraceae bacterium | reverse complement strand
CGATCGGCCAACCCACCAAGCCCATCAGTTCCGCCGGCGAGAAGCGGCTGCCAAGCCTGAGCGGCAGGCGCTCGACGAACCGCTGCACCTCACCGAAGCGGCGGTAGCGCACCAGCGGCAGACCGCGCAGACCGCTGCGCGAGCGAAATACCGCCAGCACCCGCGTCATGAGACTCATGCACTGGCCGTCGCTGCCCGCGCTGACGGCGATGACCGCCGAGCCCGTCAGCACCGGCCCGGCGTACTTGGAGCGCAGGGCGCGCAGGTGCGAGGCATCGAGCGACTGCTCCGGCCACAGCCACCCGAGCAGCCCACCGTGGTGGGCCTGTGAGCGCGACTGACGCTCCGGCAGATACGGCCCGCGCGCCGGCCGCAGCGTCCAGCGCAGCAGTAGCCGCTCATGCTGTTTCAGACCGGACAGGGCGCCGAGCAGGGCCGCCGCCGTCTCCGGGTTACGGTCACTGCTCAGCAGCGGGTGACGGCCACCCCAGCGGATACGGGCCGCCGCCCGCCAGCTGGCCGTCGCGGGCTCGGCCGTCTCCAGCCGCACTCCTGGCAGTAGCCCGCGCAGATGGGCGCGCACGATCTCCACCGTCTGGTGCTCCGCCCGCAGGTAATGGCGAATCCCCTCGGCATCAGCGACGAGCTCCAGCAGCACCAGCGTGTGATGGGGCAACCCGGACATGGCGCCGAGCACGCCCCACACCGCGTCCTCGCTGACATCCGGCCCAAAGCGCAGTTCCACCGTCTCCAGTAGCCGTGTCTGGCGGCGGCCCGCCACCGTCACGACCGCCGCCGCGCCGCCGAGCAGCAGCGCCACCAGGCCGAGGACCACTATCACTGCGCCTCCTCCGGGCCACCGGGCGTCGCCGTATTCTCACTGTTTTCGAGGGGACGGAGCTGCACGCCATCCTTCGCTGGCGGGGCAGGCTGGGAGCGCTGGGTGCGATCCTCAACTGTATTGAGTTAGCGGGTCGCCGGGTGTGGCGGTGGTCAGTTGGCGAGGTGTTCGTCGTCGGCGATTAGCTGGGCGATGCGCTTGAGTATGGGGTGGGGCCCGGCGTGGGTGCCTCGGCCGTGCATCGTGCCGTTCTCGTCCAGTGTGCCGGTGACGGCGATGAACGCGCGTGCGGTGGTGTCGAGGATCACCGTTTCGGTGTCGTCTTCGAGCTCGTAGCAGACGATCCGGTAGGAGGTCTCGGTCATCGCTGTTTCACGCCGCGAGTCTGTTCGGCGACGCGCGTGCCGGGAGCCGGAGCAGGTTGCTCGCGGCCGGTTCTCGGGAGCGCTGGGCGCTGACCATGAGCTCGAGGGGGTCGATGTTCTGCTGGCGGGCGGTGCGGATCACGCTCATCGCGATCTGCTGGGTTCGCGCGCCGGCATCGGTGCGGTTGCCGCCCCAGCTCTTGCGGTTGACGATCGCGGGTCTGAGTGCCTGCTCGGCACGCCAGTTCGTCGCCTGCACACCGGGCTCGGTCAAGAACGTGAACAGGTGCTCGCGCTCGTTTGAAAGGTGACCAAGCAGCCGTCGGTTCGGCTCATGAGTGGGACGCACCTGAAGCAGCTTGTCGGTCCGTTCGCCCAGGTCTCGGACCCGTAGGCTGAACTCCTCGGTGTCGATCACGTTCTCCTCACGCTGCGCGCGTAGCGCGAGCGCGTCCTTGAGGATCCGCCGGACGGCGTGCGGGACGCGCGCCTGCCCCGCGACCGACGAGGCGATCAGCTCGCCGGTGCGCCTGAGCAGATGAGCATGGCAGGTTTGGTGGCGGGCGTTGGTGAACTGTCGGTAGGGCGCCCACCCGTCGCGTTCCAGCACGCCTGAGAAATCCTCGCCGAGAACCTCGCAGGCCTGTTCATATCCGCGGCCGCGGGCGATCTGGTACACGGTCACGTTCTCGCCAGCGAACGCCCACAACCACGCCTTCTGACCATTGATGCGCCAGCCGGTCTCATCCGGCGCGACCGCCGGGCTCGCGCGGACTGCCTCGATCAGTGCCTGATAGGTCGCCTCCAGGCGGCGTGCCTGGCGGGCGATCGCCTGCACAGCCCCGCCCGGTGTGATCTGGAGCCCGAACCGGGCCAGCGCCTTGGCGGTCTTCTGCGGCGAGAGCCCCAGCTCCTTGTTGAGTTCGCTCGCCAGCGCGACCGCTCGCGGGCCGAGCATGCACGCGGCGGCCCCGAGCGCGTCCGAGGTCTGATACGGGTGGCGGCCCTGATGGCGACGCCCGCAGCAGCTGCACTTGCCGATATGCACGGCGAACCGGCGGCGCACCCGTCGCGGCTCAGGCAGCTCATCCTGATACTGGAACTCGATCCGCTGCTCGAAGATCTCCCCGCCACACTCACACTGATCTGCAAGCGGCGCGTCCAACTCCTCATCGACCTCACCGGGCGGCTCACGGTGACCATGCCGGCCGTGATCATCACCAGACCGTCGGCCCGGCCGGCGCGGAGCCTCGGATGGCTTCCCGCGCGAGAATGGCGACGCTTGACGCTTGGCCGCACGGCGCGCTTCCTCCAACTGGCCCTGCAACAACTCTACGCGACCCTGCAGCCGCTCGTTCTCCACAAGCAGCCCGGAGATCTCGCTCCACAACCCCTCGTTCTCGGCCTCCAGCGCCGAACACTCCGCCGCCAGACGCGCCAGCTCATCCACCGGCTCCGCCGGCAGCACCTCCACCCCTGACGCGGTGATCGCAACCACCGCCACCCCGTTCGCCGCAGGCTACATAACCCCTGCCCCACCCGCTAAATCAATACCTTCTTCTTTCGTACCCCACCCTCCGATGCTCATCCAGAACGGCACGAGCATGACCAAACTCAGCGGCGCTCAACAGCCGGCGCGGTCGGATGGATGCCCACGACGTGGGGCGTCGGCTACAGGCTCGCGCCGTAACGACGCGTGCCCATAGACGCTGGTGCAGTGAGCCGGCCCCAGGCCGGCACGCCCAAAGCGTCACCGACACCCCTTCTAGGGATAGCTCTAGGGATAGAAAGGGATCGATTCGAGCGGATTCCAGCGGACTCATGCGGAACCCGCCCAACGCCGGCATCACCCCGCAATCGCCTCCACAAAGCCAAAAACCCCGGTTTCCCAGGGTCTGGCTTGAGCGGGGGACCGAGGAGTCGAACCTCGCGTTGCGGTTTTGGAGACTGACGCAAAACGGCATCGTTGAGCCAAAAACTGGCTGCTCGCGCCACAACTCGCGCCAGTCCTGCAGAAAACCTGCTTGAGGGTTCGGGTTGCGTGCGTCGATTGGCTCTGAGGAGGTGGCTGCCGGGCCACTCGAGGTCTACGCGCAACTGCAGCAGCGCGCCAGACGCAAGAACGGCGCCAAGTTCGACGCGCTCGTACACAGAGCGCGCGAGCAAGATCGGACCGGCGGCCATGAAGGATCGGTTCCCGTCGACGTTCGGGACGGGGTCGAGCGGCCTCGACCCGATCGACTGGCCTTGAGAATGGAGCAGACAAACTGGGTGCCCGTATGCTCTTGGCTGTGCGGGAGCAGTACCTACGCACCCCCGACGTCCGGCTGCGGCCGCTCCTTTACCGTCCGCTGTACGGCTTCGAGCAGCAAGACCAGGGCTTCGCGAGCTGGCTGGAGCCACCGCGGCCGGCTGTGACGCTGATGGTGGACTTCGACGGCGCGATCACAGCCAACGGCCAGCCGCTGCCGGACGCCTGGATCGGGGGACTCAGTGAGTCCTACACCGTCGTCGGCGTCGGCCGGCGATACGCCTCGCTTGACATCGAGCTGACGCCGCTCGGCGCCTACACGGTGCTCGGCCGACCTATGTCGGAGCTGGGTGGAATATGCGTCCCCCTCGTCGAGCTGTTCGGCTGCGAGCTCGTCGAGCGCCTACGCGAAACGCCGAGATGGAACGAGCGCTTCGATGTGATCGAGCGGTTCCTGCTCGCGCGCGCCGATGCGGGGCCGCGACCGACACCGGCCGTCGAATGGACACTCACGCGCCTGCAACGGTCGGGCGGCAACGCGCGCATCGAGGCGCTCGCGGCCGAGCTCGGCTGCAGCCGTCGCCATCTGAGCCGGCGCTTT
>DASPPG010000168.1:0-18583 GCA_035625625.1 Solirubrobacteraceae bacterium | reverse complement strand
AGCGGGGTCCGCTGCGCGAGTGCGACGGCGCTTCTCGGTGGCGTCCCACTGATAACTAAGGGGACGATGCGTAGATCGCCAGGCGCTACCCGAGCCTCCGAAAGCCTGCGCGAGGCCTCGATCGCCGCAGGGACGAGCCGGGCCCGCCGATCTTCGCTTGGGCGGCTTGGTGTTCTCCCCGTTCCGTTGCTCGGCTGGATCATCGGCTCCGGCATCGGGTGATGATGCGTTCGCAGGGTTGCGCTTCGCGCCCGTAGCGATGTGGCCAGTCGGCGCGTCGCTTGGAGCTCTTGCCGGAGTTCGCGATGGAGCTGCTGCGTGGCGTTCAGCTTGTCCAGCGTCAGCTCTACCTCGTCATCGGCACTGACCCGGCCGAGCATCACGACCCGCAGACGGGAACGTCGATCCGCGCCGAGGATGAGCAGATGCGCCGAAGCGGCGAGCCGATCACCCAGGACCTCCGGATCACGCTGGCCGATGGCGGCGAGCACGACTTCTACGTGCTCCGCTACCCGGTGTTCGACGAGCGGGGGGAGGTGAGCGCGTTCGGCGCATTCTCGCTCGATGTGACGGACCGCAAGCGGGCGGAGCGCGAGGCGCTAGAGGCCGAGCGCCGCTTCCGGATGCTGCTCGAGGCCGCCCCTGACGCGGTCGTGATCTCCGACGTCGACGGTTCGATCGTGGTCGTGAACGCTCGGGCCGAGGAATTGTTCGGCCACGGACGGGAGGAGTTGCTGAGCCGGCCGGTCGAAACGCTGATTCATCCCACAGCGCGCGCCCGTCATGTCGCGCACCGACAGGGGTACGCCGCCGACCCCGAGCCGCGCCAGCTGGAGGTGACCGCGCAGCGCCGCGACGGGAGCGAGTTCCCGGCGGAGATGACCCTCAGCGCGTTGGCAATCGACAGCGGCAGCTTGATCGTCAGCGCGATCCGCGACATCACCGAGCGCCGAAAGGCGGAGGCGACGGTCGCGCGGCTAGCAGCGGTCGTCAGCTCCTCGCACGAGGCGATCGTCGCGAAGACGATCGACGGGACGATCACAGATTGGAACCCGGCGGCCGAGCGGATGTACGGCTACAGCGCGGCGGAAGCGATCGGGATGCCGGTCTCGGAGCTGCTCGCGAGCGAGGGCCAGCAGTCCGAGCTCGCCGAGATCCTCGACCGAGTGCGCGACGGCGACGCGATCGAGAACCTCGAGACCACCCGCCGCGCCAAGGACGGGCATCTCGTTGAGGTCGAGCTGACGATCTCGCCGATCCGTGACCCTCACGGCCGGATCGTGGGCGCATCGACAGCCGGACGTGACATCACCGACCGAAAGCATGCCCAGGAGCTGCTCCGTCGCAGCCGAGAGCGACTGGAGCAGGCCGAACTAATCGCCCACATGGGTACCTGGGAATGGGACCTGCGCACCAATCGCGTCGCCTGGTCAGCCGGACTTCACAGTATTTTCAAGCTCAGCCCCGAGGATGTCGACGCCACGCCGGACCTTGAGACCAGCCTCCGACAGCGCGTCCACCCCGAGGATCACGAACTCGTCCGGCAAGCACTTCACCGCGTGCGCGCCGAACTCACGAGCGTCTCGATCGAGTACCGCGCCCTGAGCTCCGACGGCCGCGTCCGGATCCTGGAATGGCAAGCCGAACCGATCGTCGACGACACCGGCACCCCAGTCCGAATCATCGCTGTGGTGCACGACATCACCGAGACAAAGCGCGCGCAGCAAGCGCTCAACGCGGCATCCTCAAACCTCGTCAAATACGCCCAAGAACTCCAGCGGCTAGCAGACGCTACCCCAGACACACCGCCAGCGCCCGAGTCACTCTCAGCAAAGCAGCTCGAGATCCTGCGACTTCTCGCCCAAGGCCTCACGAACAGCCAGATCGCCAAGCAAATGTTCATCACCGAAGCCACCGTGAAATGGCACGTCAGACAGATCCTTACCAAGAGCAACTCAACCAACCGCACCGAGGCCGTCGCACGCCTCCTCGGCACCAACAACCAAAGATGACGAAACGGGCGCTGCCAGCAACACGCGCCCGAGCCCAGGGTCGTTGGACGAGCAGCAGCGCTTCGCTGTCGACCGTGCAGACTGCTGCCCTCGGTCGAGAATCCGGAGGAGCGGAGAGGGCGACCTTCCACAGCAGGGGCCGCTATCGCATCACCAATGTTGGGAGGGGACAAGGTCGCGCTCTCGGAGTCCACATCCATCCCGAACGCCAATAGAACCAACGATGGCGAACCGCCAGCAGACCCTCGTCACCTACAGGCCACAGCCAGTGCGACAACGACCCTGACGCCACCGGCCGGAATACACCCGACCCCTCTGAGTGTGCAGTCCGGACACAGACGGAGCCCGGCGAGCATCACGGGATGGCGCCGCCAGTCCACGGTCTCCGGCGTGTTCGCCTCTGGTTCCCGAAACGGCGCCTGCGACGGCCGCCAATTGAGGCGGCAGCCGCAGACCGTAAACGCCTTCAAATTGATACCAACGCAAGGGCCCGCTGAGATCCTGACGCGCGCCACCGCGCTCGTGGGCGTGTCGGCAAGAACCTCCGCCCGTCTGTCCGCATTCCATGCGATTCATGGTCTCAACCGTTGAATTGACCGAAGAGGAACTCGTGCGCAAGGGGCCTACATACGCTGGAGGGTTGGTTGGAGGGACCATAGGGAGCTTCGTTCCGAGCCTTTGGGGAGCCGGGCAGCTCTCGCTCTCATCGGTCGTGTTCTTCATGATCGGCGGCTTTGTCGGGATCTGGATCGCTTACCGGCTGTTCGTCTGATCCGCTTAGAACGAAGCAGCCCGCCCAGCACGCGTCGCGCCGCCGTGTCGGGTGAAGGCGCTCACCCAACCTGCCGGCAACCGCGCTGCTGCTGGCCGAGCGAAGGAGCCGTCCGGCCCGCGCGAATTGACCGGTGAAGGACTGGCCGCTGTCGGACGGGTGGACAACGTCCGTGCGCGCCCGAACCGCGTCGACCCTCAGCCGGGGTGAAGCCCGCGATCCGGGGGTCCGGAGAACTTAGCCGTGAGGAGGAGCCTCGCCGTCGTCGCCAGCCGGCTGCTGTGCCTCCGCGTGGTCAGCCCTACCGCTGTCGCCGGCAGGAAGGGCGGACTGCGGAGAGCCGGCCTGGACCTCCGCCTTGAGGCGGACGAACTCGTCGTCGACGGCGCTCTTAGCGCCGAGTTCGTCGAGTTGGCGATCGACGTCGTCCTGGCCGGGGCCAAGCGCTGTCAGATCCTCGAAGGTTCCCGCCGCCTGAAGCTCATCGACGGCCTCCGCGCGAGCCTTCATTGTCTCGGTCTTCTCGAGGGCGCGCTGCATCGCCATGCCGACATCCGCCATCGAGTCACCGACTCCCGTGGCCGCCTCGGAAACCTGCACCTGCGCCTCGGCAGCCGAGTACTGGGCCTTGATGACTTCCTTCTTTGCGCGGAACTGCTCGGTCTTCGCTTGGAGCTGCTTTTCGGACTCAATCAGCTTTTCCTGCTCTGACTCGAGCTGTGCGATCTGCTGGTCGAGCGAGCCAGCCTCCTGAACGGCCAGCTGCTTGCGCTCCAGCGCTGCGCGAGCAAGATCCTCACGTCCCGCGGAGATCGCCTCGCGGGCCTGAGCGTCGAGCTTCACGCGCTGTTCGCCGAGCTGCTGCTGCTGGAGCGCAAGCCGCTTCTTGGCGGTGGCGATGTCGGCGATCCCCTTCTTGACGTTCTGGAGGTTCTCGAGCTGGCGGCCGTACGCATAGTCAAGCGTCTCGCTCGGGTTCTCGGCGCGGTCGAGCTGCTTTGAGATCTTCGACTTGACCACAGTCGAAAGCCGTCCCTTCAGTCCGGGCATCGAAACCTCCTAGCGGCTTCGTAATCGGGGTGGCTCACTCATGTGAGCGTACTCCGGCTCACCGGCCGGCTTCCAAACCGAACTGGGTGGGTGGTAGCTCGCGACCAGCCGGTGATGCGCGTGCCGAAGTCGAGTCGAACGCGGCGACGTAGGACTGACGCGCCGGCATCGACTACCTCTAGTCCGAGAAGGAGGAAGGGGATCCGCCGAAGACAAAGACCGCAAAGAACAGCGCCCGAGGGTTCCGGTGAAGCCGCCCATGGAATGCTCCGATGAGTGTGTGAAGCTCCTCCGGCGCCCTGTGCCGGTAATCACGCGCCGCTTTTCGACTAACGAGCCGCTCGGGGTCCGAAGCAGTCAGGCTGTCGACGTCACAGTGCTGTCGCGGAGACCGCTCCCGGACAGACGGGGTCAGGTGGTCACGTGGCGCCCCGGCGCCACCGTTCCGTCGCCAAGGCGATAGCCAGCGCTGCGTGGGCTAGAACGCGAATGCGATCGTGCGAGCGTATGAGTGGCGGCGTTGCCGCTGAGCGCAGCGCGTCGTGCAGCGGCGTTTGCGCGCCCGGCTGTTTCCCTCGGGCGGATCCGGTCGCAGAGGGTGGTCGACCCATGTGGCCCCTTTTCGCCTACACCGGGTCACGGCGGCCGGGTGGCCTGTCCCGCACAAACTCGACGACACCGGCACGCGACGGGCGGCCGACTCGAACCCTCGTGTCGGATCTCGCTCAGACGGTGAACTGGGGGACTTCGAACGCGAGCGAGTGGTCCAGCCGGACGGTCGCTCGCGCGCGGCCCGGTCGTGGGATCCGGGGGTTCATATGTTCCTTTGACAAATCTCTTCGTCGACTTTCATATTGGATTCCGAAGGTTCTCCGGTGGCTGTCCAGCGGCGGAACCTTCGACGCTCGTGAGCCGGCGCTCGCGGCGCAAACGCGGGGTGCTCGGCAGGCGCCGGTTACCGCTCACCGCGGTCGCTGCGACTCTGGTTGGCGCAGCGGGGTGGCTGGCCGCGGGCGCCGCCGCGGACGTGAGCCAGGCGGCATCGATCGCCACGACGACTGCCACGGCCGCTGCGACGGCGACCACGGCGGTTCCGGCGACGACGGGCGCGACGGCAACCACGACCACCACGACGACGACCACCACCACCACCACGGCCCCACCGGACACGACGACCCCGCCGGATACGACCGCCACCACGACCACCTCGGCGCAACCGCCCGCAACCACCACGACGGCCTCAACGAACACAGGTGTCGCGAGCACTGCGACGACAGTCGCGACGACGACGCCGGGCGTCTCAACCGAGACGACGACCGCGTCCCCCGGCACCGCGAAGGGCTCGCCGACGTCCCGCTGCGCAACCAAGTTGGCGCAGAACAGAACGCACGCCCGCGTGCCGCCCCACGCCCGCGTCTGCGCGACCAAGCGCTCCCGGACGGCCGACCACCACTCCAAGCAATCGAAGGCAAAGTCCCGCGCGACCAAGACCCCGACCGCGAATTCGACGCCGAGCTCGAGCCTCAACGTGCAATCAAGCACGAGCGCCGGCAGCAGCGACGGCGGCACAACCAGCGCCGCGGACAGCGCGATCACCAACCCCTTCAGCTACTCCATCGGCAGCACGAGCGCGAGCGAGCTCTCCGCGCTCGCTGCACTCTCCGGTGCGCTCAGCAGCAGCATCAAACCGCCGGCCAAGCTGGTGCCGATCTATCAAGCCGCCGCCCGGCGCTATCACCTGCCATGGGAGGTGCTGGCCGCGATCAACTGGGTGGAGACCGATTACGGCCACGACCTTACGGTTTCCTCAGCCGGTGCAGTGGGATGGATGCAGTTCTTGCCCTCGACGTGGCGCATGTACAGCGTCGGTACCGACGGCAAAGGCAGCGCCGATCCCTACGACCCCCGCGCTGCGATCTTCGCGGCGGCGCGGCTGCTGGACGCAAACGGCGGCGCCCGCCATCTCCGGCGGGCCATCTTTGCCGACAACCACGCCGACTGGTACGTCGATGAGGTCGTGTTCGTCGCCGCGCGGATCGTCGGCGTCGAGACCCAGCCGAGCGGAGGCGCGCGGTCCCGGCTGAGCGCGATGGAATCCGCCGCCGAACTCCTGAACGGCAGTCCCTATATCTACGGGGGCGGGCACGCCGGCTGGGAGCCCGCCGCCGGTTACGGCTGCTCGGGATTTGTCTCGGCCGTGCTCCATGCCGCTGGCTACCTCGAGCAGCCCGTGACCACGCAGACCCTTCCCGGCCAATCGGGGATCGAGGCGGGGCCCGGCAAGTGGGTCACGATCCTGGACCGCACCGACGCCGCCACCACGAGCGAGGACCACGTGATCATCAATCTCGACGGCCAGTGGTGGGAGAGCGGCGGGTCCTCGAGCGACAGTGGCGCCGCCACCGTGCACCCGGTCGCCTCGATCTCGAGCGCATATCTCGCGACCTTCAACCTCATCCTTCACCCCCAGGGCCTATAGATCACCGGTCAATGGTCGCTCGCCGCTCCGCGATCCGCATTCGGGTGCTCAACCAGGAGCCGGTTTCGGCGACGCGTCTTCCGCCGAGGTTGTCTCGGGGCGTGCCGGTTGACGTGGGGAACGCTTCGCGACGGCGCCGCGCGAGCGGTAACGGTCAGGCGACGGTTTGAACGACCTGTGAGCTGTCGCCGCAGTGCTCGCTCGGCTGGCAGAGGAGCCACGACGCGAGAACTGCAGGGCACTCACGGCCGGCTGTTGCCAGCCACGCGAGGCAAGGCATCCCCGCCTGACTGGCTTTGTCCAGGTGATCGCTGCCCGTGAGCGACGCTGAGCGCGCCGGACCCGAGTGCGCGGGGGCCCGCCATGGGAGTCGATCGGCACGCCGACGGCTGGCGATGCGTTCGTGGCGTCGCCTCAAGCGGCCCGCAGCGATGCGCTGCGACCCCTGCCCGCCGGTCCCGCGCGGATGACCGCGAAGTTCACGTTATCGGCGCTCGGCGGAGGCGTCGGATCAGGGATTCGCCCCGCGAGGGCTCGACGTCCTCCGTTTCGGGTGAAGCAGCCCGGGTGGCGGAGTGGGAGGCTCACGCTATGGGCGCGAATCACGGCAGTGCCGGGTCAGAGCGGGACGAGGGGTTGCCGACCTGGCGAGCAGGACTGTGCTCTGCTCGGCCCGCGGCCGCCTCATCGGCGTGTGCGACGCAGACCAGCGGCGTTGCAGCCGGTGGATACGGCAACGCCGCCGCTGGCAAGCCCAAGCTGGTCATCAGCAACGACCGGCTGGGCGAGGTGCTGGCATGGTGCTGCGCAGCCTGGCGCTGTTCGCCATCGTCAACGCCGGGTGGCGCCGCCGGTGTCGGGCCGCCGGAGCGCTGGCTGCGGCGGACCCGGAGTGGTTGTGGGCGATGATCACCCGGCGCGTCCCGCTCACTAACCTCGGTGACGCGCTCGACCGGAAGTCGAGGGCATGAAGGTCGTTGTGAGCCTCACGGCATGAACGCGCCGATCATCGCGCCGTGGTCGGCCGAGCCGGGTGTGCTCAGCGAGGGTCCGCGCTGGCACGAGGAGCGCGGCGAGCTGCTATGGGTCGACATCCTCGGCAAACAACTGCATCGGGGTACGGTCGCCGGTGACGGCAGCCTCGAACGCGTGGTCACGATCACGATCGACCGGCACGTGGGTGCTGTAGCGCCGGCGGTCGGCGGCGGCTACGTGCTCGCCGCTGGGCCGGGGTTCTTGTTCCTGGATGAGCACGGCACGACCCGCGAGCTCGCTCAGCCGGAGGCTGGTCGGACCAACGTGCGAATGAACGACGGGGCGTGCGATCCGCAGGGGAGATTTTGGGCCGGCACCGTGGCCTACGACGAGTCGCCCGGCGAGGGCGCCCTCTACCGCCTAGAGCTCGACGGCCGCTGCAGCACCGTGCTGCGCGGTCTGACGATCTCCAACGGCATCGGTTGGAGCCCGGACGGCCGGACCATGTACCTGAACGACAGCGGCCCCGGCACTGTGGAGGCGTTCAGCTTCGACGGGCACGACGGGGCCATCACCGATCGACGCACGCTCGTGCAAAGCGACGATCCACATATCGTGCCCGACGGGTTAACAGTCGACGCCGACGGTGGGATCTGGGTCGCGCTGTGGGGCGGCGGGGCCCTCAACCGATACGCCCCCGACGGGACCCTGCTTGTCACGGTCGAGCTGCCGGTGGACCAACCGACCTCGTGCGCGTTCGGTGGGCCCGACCGGGAGACTCTGTTCGTCACGACCGCGCAGCATGGACTTGACGACGCCGCCCGCGAGCGACAGCCTCATGCGGGGCGCGTGTTCTCGATCACAGGGCTGGGCGTCGGCGGGCTCCCCTGCCTGCCGTACCGGGGGGCTGTCACCTGATCATGCCCGGCGTGCGACCTGCGCAGGTCATCGTGGGGCTGGACG
This sequence comes from Solirubrobacteraceae bacterium, assembly GCA_035625625.1. Classification (GTDB taxonomy): domain Bacteria; phylum Actinomycetota; class Thermoleophilia; order Solirubrobacterales; family Solirubrobacteraceae; genus Palsa-465. The sequence goes on along the minus strand of DASPPG010000168.1, from coordinate 10,332 downwards.
TGGGCACTACCGGTGTCAAGGCCGTTGCCTTCGGGCTGGGTTCGTCCTGGCGGCGGGTGGCGATCCGTGAGTACCCGCTGCTGCAGCCGGCGCCTGACGAGGCTGTCCAGGATCCGGCCGCGATCGTCGGAGCCGCTGCGGTCGCGCTCGCTGAGTGCGTCGCTGGCGCCGCCGATGCAGAAGTGTTGGCGGTGGCGGTCAGCGCTGCGATGCATGGGCTGATGGGGCTCGACGGCGAGTTGCGGCCGCTGACGCCGCTGATCACCTGGGCGGACGCGCGGGCCTGGCAGGAGGCCCGGTCGCTGCAGCAGTCGGATGTGGATCTGCAAGCGCTCACGGGCGTCCCGGTGCATCCGATGACGCCGCTGGCAAAGCTCCTGTGGTTCGCCCGGCACGAGCCTGAGACGCTTGCGGCAGCCCGGTGGTGGGTAGGCCTCAAGGACTATCTTCTCGCGTGGTTGACCGGCAGACTGGTGACCGAACTGTCATCGGCGTCCGGCACCGGGCTGCTCGACATGAACGCGCGCAGCTGGAGCGCGACCGCGATCGAGCTTGCCGGCGTCCACGCTGAGCAGCTGCCGGAAATCCTGCCCACCACCTTCCAGCTCCCACTGGACGCTGGGGTGGCGCGGCAGGTCGGCTTGCGGGCGGGCACGCCGGTCGTGGTGGGCGCGGCGGACGGCCCGCTCGGCAACCTTGGAACCGGAGCGATCGCTCCCGGGCTTATCGGCCTGTCGTTGGGGACGAGCGGCGCGGCCCGGATGGCGGTGGCCGAGCCGAGCATCGACCGCGGCCGAACGCTGTTCTGCTTCGCGCTCACCGACACAGTCTGGGTGATCGGTGGCGCGATCAGCAACGGCGGGAACGTCGCCAGGTGGGCTGAGCAGTCGCTGACACCCGATTTTCACCCCGTCGGGGAGAGCCCCGATCAGGCGATGCTCGAGCTGGCGGCCAGCGTTCCCGCTGGCAGCGACGGGGTTGTGATGCTGCCCTACCTGCTGGCCGAGCGTGCGCCGCTGTGGGACCCCGGCCTGCTCGGGGCGTTCCTGGGTCTGCGGCGGGAGCACACCCGCGCGCACCTCGTTCGTGCCGCGGTCGAGGGCGTGTGCATTCAGTTGCGGCTGATCGTCGATCGGCTCGACGAGATCGCACCGGTGCACGCGGTGAGGGCGACCGGCGGCGTTTTCCGGTCGGCGCTGTGGGGCGAGGTGATGGCCGCGATGCTCGCGAGACCACTGATGATCGTCGGCGAGGCAGAAGGTACCGCGCTCGGAGCGGCAGCACTCGGTGTATTCGGGCTCGGCCGGACCACAACGCTGGCCGAAGCGGTGTCACTGTTGGCGGACCCGAACGCGCCCGCTTCGCCACGCGTCGACGCCGACCCCAGGCTCGTCGAGGTCTACGACCGGTTACGAGCGGGGATCCCACGCCAGATTCGAGAGCTCGACCGCGTAGCGGACCTGTTCGCGGCGAGGGAACCGTCGACACCATAATCAAGGAGGGCCGCAGATGGCCAAGCTTCCCGCACCGTCCGAGGGCATCGCGCTGACGCACTTCATCGTGTCCGACGACATCGAACGATCGCGCCGGTTCTATACCAAGGTACTTGGCGGTGAGGTCGTGTTGGACGGTGAGCCGACAATCGTGGCGCTCGCAAACAGCTGGGTGATCATCAACCGGGGCGGAGGCCCGACCGACGACAAGCCGACGGTCACCCTCGAGACGCCCTCGGATCCGGACCGGGTCAGCAGCTTCCTCAACATCCGTGTCGCCGACATCGAGGCGGTCCACGCGGACTGGAGCGCGCGTGGCGCTGAGTTCCTCACACCGCCGATGGACCGCGGACGTGAGGTCCGTTGCTACGTTCGCGATCCAGACAGTCACCTCATCGAAGTCGGCCAAGCGACGGGCGTCCAGTCGCCCGGTGCCGGTGAGACTGGCTGGGAGTGGCCAGCGCGGTTGGATGCGCTCGCTGCTGCACCCGCGAACCACATACTGCTCCTCGAGAACGAGCGGGTGCGCGTGCTCGAGACGGTGATACCCGTAGCGTCGATGACGGCGGTCCACACGCATCGCTGGCCTAGCGTCGAATATGTCGTGAGCGCTTCAAGCCTCATCCGCCGCGACGGTGACGGAAACGTCTTGTTCGACAGCCGAGAGGCGCAGGCGGAGCTCGAACCGAGCGAGGTTCTGTGGTCCGGGCCGTTCCCGCCGCACTCCGTGGAGAACGTCGGCGACGCCGAGTTACGGGTCCTCATGGTCGAGGTTAAGGCGCTCTGAATCACGTGATTGGGATGAGGCGTTCTTTCGCGAGCGCGCGGCGGTCTCCGCGGGTAGCTCTGGCAGTCCAAGTCACAACCAGAACATGTCCGAGTCCGACGCCGAGCGCATCATCGGTGACCTCGAGGCATTGGGAGTCGGCGAGCTGGAATGCCGGCGCCCTCATGCCGCCCACCGCGACGACGAGGTCCACGTGTCCGAGCCTTGTGACTCCGAGGAGCGGTTCCAAGCACACGGTGAGCACCTCTTCGCCGCTCCAATGGGTCGGCACCGATGCCGGCTCGGTGTCGGTCGGTCCGCTGCGCTCAGAGATCCCAGACTGCCGCGCACGATGACGGACATTGGCGACAGCCAGTTCCACAAAGGGCAGCCCGTCTGGGTCATCCAGCAGGACGGGTCGCACCGCGCAGCTGAGTATGTCGGCGAGGGGGAGTTGAGCGCGTGGTTCGGCGGAGCGCCGACCGTGATCGTCATCTATCCGGACACCCAAACCGGTGAGCCGGTCGAGGTCGACCGGGTGATCGCGCGCGACTTGGAGTGAGCGGGTGAGACGGTCGCGCCGGGTTCGTTCCCGTCAGCCCCCCGGGGCCGAAACGGTCCGCAATTGTATGCGGGTGCAGATCGCGAGGTTGTCCCGGGGCTCGTAGAAGTTTGTGGTGACGGCGGTCCCTCCGGCCCGTCTGCTCCGGGTGGGAGCGTGCTGGGCGATCCGGCAAGATCCACGGAGGAACCGCCGTGAAGTCAAACGTACCGGTCGTCGAGGCGATCCAGGGTGAGGTCGTGCTCCCGGAGCGCTGAAGGGCAGGTGGAATCGGGATCGGGTCGCGGTTCGTCACGGCCATGAGGTTGGGGGGTCACGCTTGGGGGGCAGGCGTGCTGGGTCGGGCGCGCGAGGGTGCGCACGGGTGCTGGCGAGAGTGAGGTGACGCTTGCCACCTATGAGCATTTCGCCGATCGTGACCGGCTCGGGCGCCCCCGCTGGGACTGGGGCGCCAGAACCCGGAGCCGCAATCCTGGATCACCGAGCGAGCCGTGCAGCATTCCCCTAGAGCTCGCGCAGTGATGGTCGCCCAAGCAGGCGACGCCGGGATCGCTGAGGCCGTTTCGGGGTGGCGGCGAGTCGGCCATCGACGAGCCCGAGCCCGGACAGCACGAGCACGACCCTCCTTGAGAAATGGGCGGGGCGTGGAGCGCGTATCTCGCCGAGGCTACGCCCGCCTCTTCGAATCACCCGGATTCCGAGATGCGACCAGCCGCTGCGTCCCGTCCGGTTCGCAGATGGCGTTGGCGAGCGCGGACCGGACGTAGTACAGCGTCGCGCGCAACTCGGACACGTGAATGTCCGTGTTGTACAGCGGGCTCTTGCAGCCGTCGCCGAGCACCTCCCGCAGCGTCGCGAGGCACCCGGGGTCGGGATTGTCGGTGTTGTCGAGCAGATCGGCGATGTCGAGCAGATCGGTCCGCGTGTGCGCGACCCGCTCGTAAAGCAACACGTCGCACCGACCGCGAACCGGGTCGCGACTCGGCGTGCGATTGGCGGTGCGGCGCAGCCAGCGCGCCAGCGTGGCGGGCTCGCTGGTGTTAGCGAAGTGGATGCGCGGCCGGGAGAACCAGCGCTTGATAACCGCAACGCCGCGTTCGTCACCGATTGCCGGCCTCGCCGTGTGCGACCATGTCGTCATCGACCTCTCCTCGGTCTGTCGGCGGGACGAACGCGGTGAGCCCAGCTCGTTGGCTGTGGAGGCGCTTCGAGGAAGATGTCAACCGACCGCGTGGTCACCTGGTCACCGGCGCTCTTTAGTTTGTCGATCAATCCCATCGCCGCGTGTGGGTCTCGGACGGCGCCCCGGGCCCGTCCAAACAGTTCAGTTCTTTAAGGCCGTAGGGCTCTTTCTGATGCCCTCCGGGGCGCGGGCGGGCGATGGTCAACCGTAACTGCATTGGATTTCTCCCCAGGCGGGGGTTGGGCAGCACCCGATGGCACTGAGGCCCCCGATCCGACACGACGGGACCGAGTAAATGACTCGAACGGCAGTGTCGAGCGACCACGCCCCGGAAGCACTCGGGGCCGCCGCGGTCACATTTGCATCGAGCGTCCGCCGAAGCGCGGACACGTCGATCTCGGAGAGCTCGTTGATCGGCCCGCGTACCGGCTGCCGTCGCCGTGAGGCATGAGCGACCCTGAAGCCACGCGGGACGATCTGGAAGAGCTTGAGGAGCGGCGGTTGCGGTCCCGGCGGCTGGCGGCGGGGGATCCGACCGGGCCGGTCCGGCGTTCCTCGCAACGCACTTCGGGTTTGTCACCCGCTCCAGCCACGAGGGGCCGACTCCTGCTTCGGCATTCCGCCGCTGAAGCAGGAGTGCCCGACTTCAGTCCTGGAGGCTGACCTTGGTGACGATCAGCTACCACCCGCCGCTGGCGTCAGGGGCGTCAGTTCGAGCGCCCGAAGATTTGTAGGAAGAACAGGAAGATGTTCAGGACATCGAGGAAGATGCCCGCGGCGAGCGGGATCGCCTGGTCGGCACCGGCATGACGCAGGCGGTTGAAATCCGCGACTGTGTAGAGCCCAAAGACGGCCAGGCCGACCAGCGACCAGATCGTGTAGGCGGCCTCGATGTGCACGAAGATCAACACAATCCCGGCCAGCAGCAGCGCGAGCAGTCCAAAGAACGCGAACCGATACAGAAACGACAGGTCGCGGCGCACCGCGTACCCGCCCGACCCGAGGACTCCGACGAACAGCGCCGTCGCCCCGAAGGCCTGGCGGACGGCGGTGGGATCGACGGCGGAGTAGTAGTTGACCGTCATCGAGACACTCACGCCGATCAACAGCCCAAACGCGAACAGCAACACCAACGCGAGTCCCGTGTTGCCACGCGCGTTGGCGAACTGCAGGCCGACCAGGCAGCCGAGCGCGACCAGCCAGGAGATGAACCAGGTCGCGCCGCCCGCGTTTCGGCCTAGCCACACGCCCAACGTCGCGAAGCCAACCGTCACCGCGACGAGCCCCATCACCCGGCCGAAGAGCGTCGGCGTTGACGCCGCTGCCGGACGCTCCGCATAGGCGCTCGTACTCATTGCCGGAAAATCGTACGACCTCGTCCTACGCGTGATCAAACCGCCCAACGTAGCCAAGCCCGCGCGCCTCAGCATCCCCGGCGGGCCAAGCACAAGCGTCACACCGGCCCGCCGCCCCAAGCGGATCCGGCCCGCTCGGTTGAACGGCACACAAAACCTGAAGTGGCCGGCTTGCCTGGCCTCTGAGGTGTCGCCGATCCCGAAGCGCGCCCGAGACTTCCGCTCTTCGAATGGGAGCTGGGCTGGGCGACGCCGCCACAGGGTCAGTGCGGCATGACCTGCATGGTCTTAATTTAAACCCGCCGGACGACACAACTTTGCCCGACAGCCACGGCTAAGCGCAGCAGCGCCGCGAACACGTCCGGCCGTCGGTCGCCCCTGAGACTGTTGGATCTCGATCAAACGGGCAGCGGAGAAGGCAGCGGTAGTTGCGGTTACCCGTACAACTCATGCGCCGCCGTTGCCCTTCTTACTGGTGAGGTCCCACACGATGCTGGCTGCTACCGCGCTCGTCCTCAGCGGTTCAGCGACCGAGGGTGTTATCTGGACGGTGTAGTGCGCAGAGCCGAGGCGGTGAATCTGTGCGACCTCATTGCCCGTAGCGTCCTCGACCGTGGCGCGGCCCGAAAGCAGTACTGGGAGCTTGAGGCAGCCGAGCGTACCCGCACTCGAGGTAACCGGACGAACCGTCTGAGACAGCTTCCAGTAGGGGCTCCGATTCGGGAGACCTCGTTCCCGTCGTGTCCTTTGAGTACGAAGGTCGGCACATATCCGCTTCCTTCGATGCCCAGCAGACAGACACCGTCTGCATCGTGCAACTCCGAGAGCCTGCCGCCGCTACCGTGACGCGCAACGCCAACCCAGTCCGCTTCCTGATTGAAGACTTCTAGATCGCCGTGCTGGGGCCCCCCTAAGACCAGTACCGGCTCGTTCATCAGCCCGCTGCCGACACCTTCGCGTCGGTCGGTGAGTTTGGCCGAGCGAAGCTGTACACGTACCCGAGCGCGTTCCTTCTCGCGGCTCTTGGCTTCTTTCTCGCGGCGCTTAGCGAGCCGCTCGGCGTCTGGCTTTCTCATCCAGCGATCTAGCACTTCGGGAGCCCTTCGACTTCTTGGCGCTGGCTTCTGCCAGCTCCTCCTCAGCGTGGTTCGGCTGCGAGATTTCGAAAGCATTCGAGTACTTCCTACGGACGGGGGTTCCTACGGGCGACGTAACCGCCATGGCCGTGACTCCCTCCGACTCATGAGCGAGCGCGTCGGCGCCCGCAACTCACGGCCAACGCCCGCGCAGTCCCCGCAAAATGAGGTACTTCCGCCTCTGTCTCAGCATCGTGTTGCCTTGGGCGAGAAGCGGTAGCGTCGCGTGCGCCGTCCCGGGAGGTCCGGTTTGCAAATAGGCCTAGGATTTGACCCCCGGACGCTCATCGCGAGGATGGCCTCGACCTGACTTAGGCGTCTGATCAGGCGGAGGGTTCCGCGGCGGCGCGTCGAATGAAGCCTCTGTTCGGCGCTTTGCCCGGCCGAGCGTGGCAGTGCGCATTTGGCTGGCCGTGGTGCGTTGACCGTTCTCGCTCGGATCTGCGCGCTCCCGATGGGATGCTGATGAGATCCCTTCCGTTTTCGACCTGCTTCTCCAGCCGCGACGTCGCGGTCGATCTGGGGACCGCCAACACGGTCGTGTCTTCTCGCAGCGGCGAGATAGTCCTATCGGAGCCCAGCGTCGTCGCCGCCGACGCCCGCACCAGCGAGCCGCTCGCCGCGGGGCGCGAGGCACTGGAGCTTCTCGGCCGCGATGGGATCGCCGCGATCCAGCCGCTCAGGCACGGGGTGATCGCCGACCTAAAGGCCACTGAGGAGCTGCTGCGCCACCTGATCGGGAAGGTGCGGCGGTCCAGGCGGCCGCCGCGCGTGATCGCGGCGGTGCCCGCCGGCGTCAGCGCCGTGCAGAGGCGCGCCGTCGCCCAGGCCTGTGTGGCCGCCGGCGCGCGGGAGGCACGCCTGATCGCCAAGCCGATCGCAGCGGCGCTCGGCAGCGGGCTACCGGTGGAGCAGCCGACGGGATCGATGGTGCTCGACGTCGGTGCGGGCACGAGCGAGGTCGCGCTGATCTCGATGGGAGCGATCGTCGCCTCACGGTCGATACCCATCGGCGGTCACGAGCTCGACGCGAGGATCCTCACCCACCTCAAGCGCGAGCACAGCGTGCTGATCGGCCAGCAAACTGCCGAGCAGATCAAGATCCAGATCGCCTCGGCATCCCCATACGGACAGGCCGCTGCGATCTACATCCCGGCTCGCTACCTAGGCGCCGACAGTCTCCGGACGGTGAGGCTCACCAGCCACGACATCCGCAGCGCGCTCGAGCGGCCGCTCGCCCAGATCATCGAGGCGACCAAGGAGACCCTCACCCGCACGCCTCCGCAACTGGCCTGCGACGTCATGGACCGCGGCATCACCCTCACCGGCGGCGGCTCGCTCCTCCACGGGCTCGCCGAGCGGCTTTCTCGCGAGACGGGGATGCCCACCCGCCTGGCCGACTCCCCGTCCACGTGCGTCGCGATCGGCTCAAGCAGATCGGTCGAGAGCCAAACGAGACGGTCTAGGCCTCCCAGCCCCCGCGCGATCGCCGCGACGCCCGCCCCGGCCTCGAAGTAATGACCCGCCCGCAAGCCGCATAGCAAGCCCGACCGGGCATGAAACGGCCCTTTCAGCAATGGCGCGGCAGCTCCTTGCTTGAGGCTGAGCCCCCTTTCTAGGCCGATTCAGCAGCGCGATTCGCTGGCGGGGCTGGCACCTGCTCGTGCTCAAGCGCAACAGCCTCGGAACGAAATCGGAGCGCTCGGGGTTCTCACGCCCCTGGCCAGCAGCGCGGTCGAGCTCGGCGCGCTTACGGCCGGTCAGCCGATGAACTGAGTCGCCGCCTCCGCCGCTGGCAACCGCTAGGCGAACGAAGCCGTCGTTACCCGGCCAACGGCGACTCAGGTTGCGGGCCGTTGCGATGCTCAGGTTGGCGAGGAGCACGGACGAGGTGGAATCCAGAGGACGGAGCGATGACCGGCCCGGCGTGCCCGGGGCACGACGGGGTCGAACATTCGTCCAGTTTGGCGATCGCGGGCTCAAGTCGTCGCCTCGCCTGGTCGAAAGGTTTGGGGTAGTTTGGTGGCGGTTGCGTAGAGCAACCCGAGCGTGGGACGGGGAAGTTGTTCGGACGGTTGGGAGCGGTGGGTCGTTCCACCGCGCATCAGTACTGGGGGGTCCAAAGAGATCCCGGCCGCTCGGGGCAGCGCGTGGGTGCGCGCGTGTCACGGCCATCGATGCGCTACCTGCCGCAGGTCGCTGTCGCGACCACATTGGTTGTGGTGGTCCCGGTTGCGGCATCCGTGGCCCTGCGCACGTTCGGGCTCATTTCGTCGCTGTGGCTGTCGATGGCGCTCGTGGTTGCGCTGTCGTTCGCTGCTTCGGCCGCCGGCAGCGCATACTGGAGCCAACGCCAGGCCGCGGGAGAGCTGCTGTTCAGTGAGTTGCTGGTGTGGGGGTGGGTGCGGCGCTGGCGACAAGATCGTAAGCTCGAACTTGCGTTCGAGTTGCTCGGCCTGGGACGTTCAGACGATGCGGCAGCCGATGGGTTGCTGCCTGTGACACGCCGGGAGCGACTGCTCCGCCAGCTGGCGGACGCGCTCGAGAGCCAGGATCCATACCTCCGCGGACACTCGCGTCGGGTCGCGCGCCACTCGGCGATGATCGCTCGCGGACTAGGGCTTTCCAACGAGGAGGTGGCCAGGGTTCGCGCTGCCGCCGTGGTGCACGACGTCGGCAAGCTCCGCATCCCGCCGCAGATCCTGGACAAGCCTTGTCGGCTCACCGACGCGGAGTTCGAGATGATCAAGCGTCATCCTGTCGATGGCGCGGAGATCGTCGCCGCGCTAGGTGACCCCAAGCTCACCGCGATCGTCAGGCACCACCACGAGCGCCTCGACGGCACCGGTTATCCGGACCAGTTGGCGGGCGACATGATCCCGCTGGGGGCGCGGGTCATCGCGGTCGCGGACACCTTCGACGCCCTCACCTCGACTCGTGCCTACCGGGGAGCGGCGCGGCACAGGCGCGCGATCGAGGTCCTTCGCCAGGAGTCCAGCTCACATCTTGACCCTGCGGCGGTCCAAGCCTTCCTTCAGTACTACGCCGATCACTGGCTGACGGTGCGGTGGGCGATCCTGAGCGCCGCGGTGAGCCGGCTCATCAGCTGGCTGAACGGAGACCCTGCGGCGGCGGCACCCATCTCCTCGGGCAAGCTCGCCACCACGGTCTTGGCGACCGCCGCGATCGGCGGCGCCGCCGTCACAGCGATCATTCCTTTGACCGGCCGAAATCCACCCGCGGCGGCTTCCGGCATTTCCCCGCAACGCGGCGCTCCGGCGACCCAGTCGGGCACTGAGCGCCGCGGAGTACAAGAAAAGAGCACGCACGAAATAGCAAGGAGCGAGACTAGCGGCATCTCCCAAGCGTTCGGCTGGCTAAGCAGCCTCGCAACGCAACATCGTGCCAACGGCACCGTCGCTGGCTTAGAACTAATCAGCGGTCAAAGTTACGACCCAGTCGTCAGCCCCAACGCGAGGGCATCGGGACGCGCCACGAGCACCAACGTCAGTTCCCTTGCTCCGATTTCGTCCCCCCCGACAAACAGCGGCGCGAACGGGACCAGCTCGGCCGGGCTCGACCCCCAATCCTCGAGCACCGCCACCAGCGGCCCGGCTACTCAAGATCCGGGAGCCGGAGCGCAGCACAGCCCGCCGGGGCACCCTCAAGGGAGTGGCTGTTCCGGTCGCGGGAAGAGCAACGGATCCAACAATGGAGACGGTGCGGCTGTAGGCAATAGCCATGCCAACGCCGGTCGGACAAGCCACAGCGGCGCCCACGGAAACGCATACGGGCAGGGCAACGTCGCCGGGCAGGGCAACGTCGCCGGGCAGGGCA
>DASPPG010000167.1:0-6400 GCA_035625625.1 Solirubrobacteraceae bacterium | reverse complement strand
CATCGGCACTCCTCTCGTAGATTGTGGGCCCCGCGCCGAGGCCGCAATCCTCAGCGCGAAGACTTACCCCGCAGCCTGCGCGGGGCGTGCCGACCCCTTCGACAACCGCAGGCCAGCTCCTCCATAGTGTCTATTGCGATCACGAGAACGGCGCCGGCGAGAACATGAATGCGATAGTCCGACCGATGAGGGCCGGGCGCGGCCGACTCGCCGAACGGGGCGCCCGCCGCGCCGCTCGATCCGTGACTGCCTCGGGTGAAGAGCGGTCGCGCCGGATCGGCGACGCATCTGGCCCCTTACGCCTGAACCAGCAGCCTCAGCGCCGCTGCCGGTCCGGCGACAGAGCAGAAGTAATGGTCGTCGCTGTCGATGTCTTCGCCGGAGTGGTTCGGGTGAGGATCGTAATGAGTCAGCGTCCGGGCGACCCGTCGGGTCTTCCATACTGTGCGCGTCGTGAGCCCGGCACCGGCACGGGAGCACACCAAGCAGCCAGGCCGTGCAGGTCAGTGCCGTACTGTGTCCAGTGACTCGCCACGTCCTTTGAGCCTCCACGTTCGACCGTGCTGCCGCAGACTTCGCTGCGATCACGCGGGGCGGTATAGAAATTCCCGCAGAAGCAGGCGACGGTCCAGCTCATCACGGCTCCGATCGTTTAGGCGTGGCCGCGTCGCAGCCTCGGCCGGTTCGATGACCCGTGGGTCAAACGCTGCGGCGCCGTCGCGTGTGAGTGGAGCGGCTGGACGTCAGCACGCCGAAACCGTTCCGCACTCCACGGCTGCTCGATGCGGTGTTCGCGCCGGCCAGATCCCGCTCCGAACGAATGTCCGCGTCGGCGCGCCAGCAAGTCACCGCGCTTGCACGCTCACCCCAGGGCACAGACGCTCCCTTTCCCTGAGCCAAAAGGAACCACGGCGGATGCTGATCGCTTCGCCGCTATAGACGAACAGAGACAGCGATCGTCGACCCGCCGACGCGTAACCTCTGCCTACGTACAGCCGCGCGACGTCCACCACGATCGCGGCATCGCGCCGCTTCTGGATCCACGAAAGCTGGGACGTGGGGCAAGCGCTCTGGGCGCCGCCGCTGGACTCCTCCTTTGACTGGCGCGGAGTCGAAGCAGGAGCGGGTCGATCACCACCCCCACGGCGACATTGCTGAGTGGCTGCGGGTGGCGACCGCCTCCTCCAGATCGATCAAACCGGCAGAGGGCAACGGCGACCGCCGGCTTCTGCTCCTCGACAGGGCATGGGCGACGGTGCCGGCTGCGCACCGCACGGACAGGAGGGAGGGGCGCGAGTCTGGCTCCGTAGTTTCTACGGCCCGGGTTCGGGGTTCACTGCCGATGACAGCACGGGGCTCACTGCCGATGACCGCACGGTCATCCGTGGGTAAATTGGGGTGGTCTAATCAGGGCGTAAACCGTGACGCGGGAATGCTCAGTTGGGTCGCTGGCCCGCTCGGTAGGACTGTCGAGAGTTCGCGGGTTACGTTGTTCGTGGCGCGTCGAGGGGGGGGCGAGATCCTCTGCCCAGCAACCGCTTTCGCGGCTGTCGCGGGCGAGGGGACGCCTGCTCGATCGTGGTCACTAGTGGGTTTGGGAGGAGCGGGTCATGGCTGGTGAGTCGGAGGGGAAGATCGCGCGGGTGACCGGCGCGGGGTGTTGTCGGCGTGGGTTGCGAGAGCTACGCTTTGGGTCTATCTCGTAGCGGTCCGATGACCCAGCAGTACCTCATCGGGCAGTTCTCGGTGTTGCTCGAGGACATGCAGCCTTCTCCCGGCGACCGTTTTGCCCCGGCCGTTCATGATCTGCGTGCAGAGGTCGAGCGTTCACCTGTGCAGATGCTCCCGAAGCTGGCGCGCGAGGCGATGGGCCTGAGCGACATGATCTGCTGGGGCGCTCTGGAGCGCGGGGACGCGGTCGGCTTCTGTCGCTACGCGAAGGCCGCTGTCGCCCTCGGCGAGTTCACCGATGCCGCGGGCCTGTTGCCGGCGCAGCAGGGGTCGAGCGGTGGCCGGGTCGGTCCGGCGGGCTCCTACCCGACCACGCCCGGTTGATCTCTGGATGTTGCGCGGTCGATTGGTTAACGCGACTATTCGGCGTGTCCGTACGCCGCGATCTCTTGCTTCTCCTTCTCTGAGAGCTCGCGCGGCGTCTCGCCGTGAGCGAGCTTCTCGCTCTGCACGTGGTGGCGGATGTCCTCCACGATCTCGGGGTTCGCGAGCGTCGTCACGTCGCCAATGTCGGCGAAGTTGGACACGGCGGCGATCACCCGGCGCATGATCTTCCCCGACCTCGTCTTGGGCATGTCGGCCACGATCCACACGTTCTTCGGGCGCGCGATCGCGCCGATCTCCTTGACGATCGTCTGCGAGACCTTCTCGGCGATCTCATCGCTGGGCGGGTAGCCCGGTTTGACCGCCACGTACATCTCAACGGTCTTGCCGCGCAGCTCGTCGATCACCGGAACCGCGGCCGCTTCGGCGACCTCCTCAACCATGATCGCCGCCGACTCGAGCTCCTTGGTTCCCAGCCGGTGCCCGGCGACGTTGATCACGTCGTCGACGCGACCCAGGATCCGGAAATAGCCATCCGCCGCCTGCACGGCGCCGTCGCCGGCGAAGTACGGCCAGTCATGCCAATCCTTGCTGTCCTTGTTCTGGTTGTATTTCGCGTAGTAGGTCTCCACGTACCGGTCGGGCTGACCCCAGATCGTCTGGAAGGACCCGGGCCACGGGTTGCGGATGCAGATGTTGCCTGCCTTGCCCGAACCCTTCGGGACCTCCTCGCCGTTCTCGTCATAGATCACCGGGAAGATCCCGAGCACCCCCGGCCCACAGCTGCCGGGCTTCATCGGCTGCAACCCCGGGAGCGTCGAACCCAGGAACCCGCCGTTCTCGGTCTGCCACCAGGTGTCGGTAATCGCCGCTTGGCCTTTACCAACGAAGCTGTGGTACCAGCGCCATACGTCAGGCTCGATCGGCTCGCCCACCGTGGTCATCGTCTTGAAGTGGTAGTCGTACTTCTCGGGCTCGTTCGGGCCGAGCTTGCGCAGCATCCGGATCGTCGTCGGCGCGGTATGAAAGATCCTCACCCCAAGCGCCTCCGCGATCCGCCACGGCCGGCCCGCGTCCGGGTAGGTCGGCACCCCCTCATACATCACGCTGGTCGTGCCGAGCGACAGCGGCCCGTAGACGATGTAGGAATGGCCGGTGATCCAACCGATGTCGGCGAAGCACCAGTAGACGTCGTCGGGATGAATGTCCTGGTAGTACTTCGACGTCCCGGTCACATAGCTCAGGTAGCCGCCCGTCGAGTGCTCGCACCCCTTCGGCCGGCCGGTCGTCCCACTCGTGTACATCAAGAACAGCGGCGCCTCCGAGGGCATCGACACGGGCTCGACCGTCTCGCCCGCATAATCCTTCAGCAGCTCGTCGACGAAGAAGTCGCGGCCCTCGACCATCGGGCTGTTCGAGGCGTATTCGCCGGAGTGCCGACGCCAGACCAGCACCTTCTCGACCTCGACGCCCTCCTCGCGCGCGGCCTCGATCGCCTCGTCGGCCTTGGCCTTATGATCCAGCAGCTCACCGTTGCGGTAGTAGCCGTCCATCGTCACCAAGATCTTGCTGTGCGAGTCGGCGATCCGATGCCCGCAGGCCGCGCCCGCGAACCCGCCGAACACCTCGCAGTGGATCACGCCCATCCGCGCGCACGCCAACATCGACACCGGCAGCTCGGGAACCATCGGCAGGTGAAACGTCACCCGATCGCCCGTCTTCACACCGGCGAAGTCCCGCAGCAGCGCCGCGAACTCGTTCACGCGACGGTGGAGGTCCGCGTAGCTGATCTCCTGCGTCGCGTCTTCCTCGGGCTCCGGCACCCAGACCAGCGCGTTCTCGTTCCCGCGCGATTCCAGATGGCGATCGACGCAGTTCACGCATGCGTTCAGACGCCCGCCGACCCACCACTTCCAAAACGGCGGATTGCTCGTATCCAGGATCGTGTCCCACTTGCGATCCCACCGCAGCATCTCCGCGTACTCGACAAAACAGTCGGGGTAGTTCTCCTCGCTGAACCGCTCAAGAATCGCCGGGTCGTTCGCGTTCGCCTGCGCGACGAACGCCTCCGGCGGCGGGTAGTACTCCTCCTCCCGCCAATGAACCGCGATCTGCGCCTCCGACACGGTTGCCTCGGCAACTTCCGTCGCCGACGGTGCTTTGTCCTCTACTCCCATTGCTCAACCTCCTAACCAAAGACGGGGGGTCTCTCGATCGCACCGCCTCAAGGCCATATCGCGTCACCTTCTTCTCAGCGCCCATATACGCCGTTTGCACCCGGACATCATCCGTATGACCGTGCGACCCCGTTGCGGGATATCACCCATCCGCGTCAGGGGCAAAGCACCCATCTCGGGTACGCCATCGCCACAGCGCCGGTCGTGCCACCGCGCCTGCCGCGAGGGGCTCCGAATGCCCTCTGCTCGGGACAGCGCCTCGGCGGCCCGCCCGCCAGCCGAAAGGCGGACTCGCCGCAGCGACAACACCGCAACCGACGTCGAGCACCGGGGCGCGTTCTTCGCGCAACGCCCCGGTGAGCCACGTGCCGTCATGATCGCTGGCCGGGAGACGCCCCATCCACCGAGGCAGTCGCGCTCCCGCGCAGCGGCCTCGCAACTCGCCAAACCTGAGCATCCGGCGCTTGCAATCTCGGCGATCAGCGATCTGGTCGAAGCAGACGTCCGCGAGCTCGGGCTGGTTCTGGCATCTAAGCAAGAGCAGCCACGACTCTCGACGGGCCGCACGTTCGCACCGCCCCGTGCCCTCGCTCGGCTTTCGCAATCCGAAGAGTGCCACCACTCAGGACCAGGACCAGCACTGAGGTCTTACTGCCCCTCCGTCCAGGTTCAGAAGCCTGTCGAGGCCGCCTACTAAATGCCGAGATTCAGCAGAACGAGGCGCGTCGGCGAGCTTGCCACGCACTTCTGCTTCCACGAAGAAGCGGCAACCACTCGAGTCCACCGCGGACGTTTCGGCGCTGTCGCTCGCGGACAAACTCAGCCGCGCGACGGCGTCCTCGGCGCGTGGATGCTCCGTCGCCGTTGCGATCGCAGGCGAAACGTCGAGGCCTCCATGGAAGCGATCGTCAGCTCGGACAGCCGCCGGCGCTTAATGGGGCCGCGCCGGACCGTCCGGGGCGGCCTGTTGGATCACGCCTGGAGCAGCAGTCCTGCTGCCGTGGCTGCTATTAGCCCGAAGCGGAAGCGAGCGATGGCCTGTTTCGGCCGACATGCAGGCGTCGTCGTGTCGCTGCGCCTCATCCCAGAGGGATGATGTCCTGACGTGCGCTGATGACTAGCTTCGCGGCTGTGAGCTCTGTGTCGCAGTTCAAGCCGGGTCGGCGGATCGATATCCCGTCGGTGCCGAACCTTCGCGACATCGGCGGGTACACCACGGCCGACGGGGGGCGCGTGCGCCTCGGTCAGCTGTACCGATCGACCGAGTTGGACCGCCTTCAGGGCGACGATCTCGAGGCGTTCGCCGCTCTCGGGATTCGCACGGTGTTCGACCTCCGGACCGCCCCCGAGCGGGAGGCCCAGCCTGATGTGGTACCGAAGGGTACCGAGCAGGTGGTTTGCGACGTGCTGGAGGACTCCGACACCGCGGCACCAGCGCAAGTTCTCAAGGTGCTGTCTGATCCGTCACTGGCAGAGCAACTGCTCGGCCATGGCAACGCGGTCAAGCTCTTCGAACAGGGCTACCGGGAGATCGTGCACCTTCCCAGCGCGCTGAGCTCCTACCACCGGTTCTTCACCCACATCGTCTCGGACGCGCACCGCCCTGCGCTGTTTCACTGCACCACCGGAAAGGACCGCACCGGGTGGGCGGCCGCAGCCACGCTGATGCTGCTCGGGGTCTCCGGAACCGACGTGTTCTTTGATTACGAGCTGACAAACCGCGACCTGCTGCCCGCACTGAAGCCGATGTTCGAGCACTTTCGCGCGGTCGGCGGCGACCCGCACCTGCTGGAGCCAGTCCTTGGCGTCGACGTCGAGTACCTGCGCACGGCCATCGACGAGATGAACCGGACGTTCGGATCGATCGAGGGCTACTTCGAAAACGGGCTGGACATCGACCGCGAGACCCAGCAAGCGCTACGACACCGGCTAATCGAAACGTAGACGCGCGCCGAGACTGCCGCAATGATCGAGAACCGGCAGTCTCGCGCTCGAGCGGGCAGACGAGGGCGATGCGCTGCTGCTTCTAGCCCGTTGCAGCAGTCTCAATCGAGGGTTCGGAACCGGTGGACGCTGCCGGTGCTGCGTGCATGCGGAAGCCTGGTGGAGTTCGCTACCCGACAGCCTCGGGTTGTTAGCTGGCCATGGCCGGTGGCGCTAGCGCCGCT
>DASPPG010000166.1:0-165211 GCA_035625625.1 Solirubrobacteraceae bacterium | reverse complement strand
TCCCCCGGAACCCCGTGGCGGCGCATGATCGACTGGGCGAACTCGTCGTCGGCCGCCGCGCTCCGAGAGAAGTCCGCCAGGTAGGGCCCGAGGTCCTCGAGCGCGGCCACCTGCGCCCCGGAACGGCGGGCCAGGATCTCGAGCAGGCCGACATGGTCCATGTGCTGGTGGGTGACCACGATCAGCTCGAGCTCCTCGATCCGACGTCCGTGCGCGGCGAGCGCACGCTCCAGATCGTCCAGCGACTTTCCCGAGTTCGGGCCCGTGTCGATCAGCGTGAGCGGCTCGTCCTCGATCAGGTAGCAGTTGACCCGCCCGACGAGGAACGGCGTGGGAAGGGCGATCCGGTGAATCCCCGCTCGCTGCGCCAGCGCGAGCGCGTCGTCGGCGCTGGTGGCGCGGCGATCCGGGGTGGTCACGAACGGATCACTGCCAGCACCTCGTCACGGCGACGCTCCATGTCCTCGCGCGAGCGCACCGACTCGAGGGTGAGGCGTAGCAGCGGCTCGGTGTTGGAGGGACGGACGTTGAAGTGCCAGTCGTCGTATTCGACCGACAGGCCGTCCAGGTGGTACTGCTTGCCGTCCTGGTAGCGCTCGGCGAGCTCCGCCATCTTGGCCTCGCCTTGCGACACCTCCGAGTTGATCTCGCCCGAGATGAAGTACTTCGTTCGGTAGGGCTCGAGCAGCTCGGACATGCGCTTACCCCGGTTCGAGAGCAGCTCGAGGATGAGCAGCGCAGGGATCGTGCCCGAGTCCGCGCAGTAGAAGTCGTGGAAGTAGTAATGGCCCGACACCTCGCCGCCGAACACCGCGTGCTCCTCGCGCATCCGCGTCTTGAAGAATGCGTGGCCCACCCGGTTCATCAGTGCTCGCCCTCCGTCGCGCTGCACCAGGTCCTTCACGGCCCAACTCGAGCGGACGTCGTAGAGGATCGTGGCGCCGGGGTTCTTCTCGAGCATCGACTCGGCCAGCAGCACGGTGAGGAAGTCGCCGTCGACGAACGACCCCGTGTCGTCGATGAAGAAGCAACGATCCGCGTCTCCGTCCCAGGCGATCCCGAGCTCGGCTTTCTGGCGGACCACCTCGCGCATGATGAACTCGCGGTTCTTGGGCAGGAGCGGGTTGGGCTCGTGGTCGGGAAAGCGCCCGTCGGGCTCGAAGTAGGTCTCCACGAGATCGAGCCCGAGGCGGTGCAGGAGCGGCCCGACCATCGGTCCCGCCATCCCGTTGCCACCGTCGACGACGACCCGCATGCGCCCGACCGCGGCCGGGTTGATGAACTTCAGCGCCGCGTCCTGGAACTCCTCGTAGAGCGACACATGCTCTACCGAGCCGCCACCGGGCGCCTCGCCCAGGCCAGCCTCGATTTTGGCCCGGACGTCGCCGATGCCAGCGTCGCCCGACAGCGCGATCGCCCCGCGCTTGACCAGCTTGGCGCCGGTGTAGCGCTGGGGATTGTGCGAGGCGGTGCACATGAGGCCCCCGTCCAGGTCGCGCGAGCCGACCAGGTAGTAGAGCATCTCAGTCCCGATCTCATTGGCGTCGAGCACCGTGGCGCCCTCGGCACACATGCCCTTGCGGTAGGCCGCGGCCAGCTCGGGTGCGGTCAGGCGCATGTCGTGCCCGAGGCCCAGGCGCAGCTGGGCGGTCGGCTTGCCCTCGAGCTCGGCGATCACCCGCGCGAACGCCCGCCCGATCAGCTCGGCCAGGGTGGCGTCGATGTCGGCGCCGTACAGCCCGCGGATGTCGTACGCCTTGAAGATCTGGGGGTTCGCAACGGTGCTCATAGCGGCGGATGCTACCCCCGCGGAGGTCTGTGAATATGCCCGGTGCGTGAAGCCGATCGTGGTGATCCTGTGCGGCGGGCGGGGCACGCGCCTGCAGGAGCAGTCCCAGGCCGTGCCGAAGCCGCTGATCGAGGTCGGCGGCCGCCCGATCGTCTGGCATGTGATCCAGATGTACCTGGCACACGGGTTCCGCCGTTTCCTGCTCCTGACCGGGTACCTGGCGGAGCAGGTGGAGGCGTTCGTGGCCACGTCGTCATGGCCGGGGGACGCGCAGATCGCATGCGTGGACACCGGCACGGACACGCCGACGGGCGAGCGGTTGCGTCTGGCCGCGCCGGCGCTCGACGAGGAGCGCTTCTGCCTCGCCTACGCCGACGGGGTGGCCGACGTCGACCTGGCCGGGTTGGTCGAGTATCACCGTAGCCACGGTCTCGCCGCGACGATGGCGGTCGTCCAGCCGCGGCTCCCGTTCGGGGTCGCGCGGCTGAACGGCGATGGGTCGGTGGCCGGGTTCAGCGAGAAGCCCCGCAGCGAGCTATGGGTGAACGCGGGCTTGTTCTGCTTCGAGCGCGAGGCATTGGATGTGCTCGAGCCGGGCTGCACGCTCGAACGTGAGCCGCTGGAACGGCTGGCGGCGGCCGGCCAGCTGCGTGCCTTCCATCACGGCGGCTTCTGGGAGTGCATGGACACCTACAAGGACTGGATCACTCTCAACGACCTGTGGGCCGGCGGCCACGCCCCGTGGTTATCCGAGCCAGCCGGATGAGTGTTCACCGGTCTCGCGGCGACGGCCCGCTCGGCGTCCGTGCCACGCTTAATGGGCCTGCCGCGAGGTCATCCGGAGGACGCTGCGCGCAGCGCAGCCCCAACTAAACTGGGTGTCATGTCAGGTCACTCCAAATGGGCTTCGATCAAGCACAAGAAGGCCGTCGTCGATGCACGGCGCGGCCAGCATTTCACCAAGCTGGCGCGCGCGATCAGCGTCGCTGCGCGTGAGGGTGGTGGCGATCCCGAGGGCAACTCGGCGCTGGCGCTGGCCATCCAGAAGGCCCGCGACGCCTCGATGCCCAAGGACAACATCGAGCGCGCCATCGCCAAGGGAACAGGCGAGGGCGGCGACGCCGACCAGATCGAGACCGTCCTGTACGAGGGCTACGGCCCCGGTGGCGTGGCGCTGCTGATCGAGGCGCTGACCGACAACCGCAACCGCACCGGCGCCGAGATGCGGCACCTTCTCGGCAAGCACGGCGGCAACCTCGGCGAGCCCGGCTCGGTCTCCTACCTGTTCGACAAGCGCGGCGTGATCGTCGTCGACGCCAACCGCTACAGCGAGGACGATCTGATGCCGGCGATCGACGCCGGCGCCGAGGACATCTCACTCGACGAAGACGTCTACGAGGTGATCACCGAGCCGGCCGACCTGGCGGCGGCGCGCGAGGCGCTGACCGCAGCCGGGGTGGAGATCGAGAGCGCCGACGTCATGCAGCGTCCGCGCGCGCTCGTGCCGGTGGGCGAGTCCGACGCGGCCAAGCTGATGAAGCTGATCGACGCGCTCGAGGAATCCGACGACGTGAACGCTGTCAACGCCAACTTCGACGTCGACAGCGCTGTGCTCGAGCGCGTCGCGCAATAAGCCGCCGTTACGCGCTTCTTACGCCGGCTCGCTAGCCTCGGACGCCAATGCATAAGTCACTCCGTGTCATAACCCCGATCGCCGTGGTCGTCGTGGGCGTCGCGGGCTGTGGCAGTTCCTCCAAGGCCCCAGGTGTCCAGCTGGCCCCATCGGGCGGCGCAACTCAGGCCCAGATCACGGCTCCCGCCACCACGACCTCGACCACGACCAGCGTCCCCACGCCGAAGCCGCCCTCGCCACTGTCGAAGAAGCCAGCGGTGACCGTGCCCACGGGGCCCGCGCCGACCAAGCTCGTGACCAAGGACCTCATCACGGGGACTGGCACGACGGCCAAGGAGGGGGACACGGTCACCGTGAACTACGTCGGCGTGCTCTACAAGACCGGCAAGGAATTCGACTCCTCGTGGAGCCGGAACCAGACGTTCACGACGCCGCTGACGACCGGCAGCGTGATCCCGGGTTGGGTACAGGGAATCGCGGGGATGAAGGTGGGCGGTCGCCGCGAGCTGATCATTCCGCCGAACCTGGCCTACGGCAAGGCGGGAAGCGGCTCGACGATCCCGCCTAACTCGACGCTCGTGTTCGTCGTCGATCTGCTTTCGGTCTCCTCTTAGACCCGTCGGCCCCCGACCTCGGCTTCTCGCCGCCGGACTTCAGCCCGCGTGCGCGGTAAAGGGGGAGCGGCTCTGGCATGCCTTTCAGCTTGTGCTTGCGCGCGAACGACCAGTCGAACTGGTCCGGTGCCTGGTCGTGAACCTCCTCGGTGCAGAGGACACTGCCGGCGCGCGCCACGCCGGTCACGCGGCTGGCCAGGTTGACCGCGTGGCCGTAGTAATCCCCGGCGCGCTGGAGCGCGGTGCCGCTGGCCACCCCAGCGCGCAGGCTGGGCAGGTCGGCGGCCTGGACCGCCTCGAGCAGTGACAGCGCCACCGACACGAGCGCCCCGGCGTCCGGGCTGACGAACATCGCGGCGTCGCCGATCGTCTTGACCAGGCGCACCGGGGGCTTGGTGACGTCGGTGGCCAGCTCCGCCATCCGGCTGGCCACGCTGCCGAGCTCCTGGGCCTCGATCTCCGCGCCCAGGCGCGTGAACCCGACCATGTCGACGAAGCAGACCGTGATCTCCTGCGCGCCCCCCGCCTCGCCGGCCTCGCGCTCGGCGCGGCTGAGCATCCCGCGGCGCACCGCCTCCGCCAGGTGCTGCTTGTAGGCCGCGATCAGCACCGGGTCGATCGCCGGGATCAGCTGCTCGGCCACCGAGGCGAACCGCTGGGCGACCTCGTCCTCGCTGTCACCCGGCTCGAGGAACGCGTCGACGAACGCGGCGGCCGTGGTGGCGGCCAGCTTGGCCATCCCCTCGCCAAGCACCCGCGTGATCTCGGCGATCGCCTCTTCGCTCAGGCCCGCGTCCATGAACATGCGGGTCGACTTGGCAGCGTTCGCCTCCTCCTCGCCGAATACGACGTCGTCCGGCGAGGCCTCGGGCAGCCCGAGCAGCCGGCGGATCCGCAGCATCTGGCTCGCGGGCAGCCCGGTTCGCTCGGCCAGCTGGTTGGCGGTGTAGCGGCCGCCGAGGACCCGCTCCACCAGTAGCAGCGCGAGCCTGTCCTCCTGGACGGCGGCCTTGAGCTCCCCGAGCGTGTAGCCCTCGTCGAGAAGCCGGTCGAGGAGGCGCTGGCGGGCGACGCGATCGTCGCCGTCGAGTCCGTCGAGTAGTCCGGCCGCCGCGAAATCCATATCGGGATCGTTGCGCAACTGACGGGCTGCCGTGCTGGCTCCCGATCGGTCCCCCGGTCGATCGGCTAGCATCGGACGCCCTCGCGGGTCCTGATCCCGGCCGGCGCTTGCCGGAATAGCGGTGCGCCCGCCAACTCACGCCCGACCCTTAGATACGCCACATGCTGTCGATCCTGATGCCCGTCTACAACGAGCGCGAGCGCGTCGAGCGCGCGATCGCCGAGGTGCTCGACACACCGCTGCCGACCGAGTTCGAGCTGATCGTCGTCGACGACGGCTCGACCGACGGCACGCGCGAGATCCTCCGGAGCCGGGACTGGGATTCCCGGGTGCGACTGTTCGAGCATCCCGAGAACCGGGGCAAGGGCGCTGCGGTGCAGACCGCTTTGACCCACGCCGAGGGCGAGTATTCGGCGATCTTTGACGCCGATCTCGAGTACGACCCGACCGATCTCGGGCTGCTGATGCCGCCGCTGCTCGACGGGCGGACCAATGCCTGCTTTGGCGTGCGAGCATTCGACGGCTACACGAGCCACTCGTTCCTGTTCGTGCTCGGCAACAAGGGCGTCACGTTCGCCTGCAACGTCCTGTTCAACGTCTACCTGCACGACATCATGACCTGCCACAAGATGATCAGGACGGACGTGTTCCGCAGCCTGCCGCTGCGCTCGCCCGGGTTCGCGATCGAGCCTGAGATCACGGCGCGGCTGGTGCAGCGCGGCGAGCGGATCTTCGAGGTGCCCGTCCACTACCGGGCCCGCGCCACCGACGAGGGCAAGAAGCTGACGGCGGTCGACGGATTCCGCGTGGTGGGGACGCTGCTGCGTTGCCGCTTCTCCGGCAACGGCACTCCTGCACCGAGGACGTGAGGGGCCGCTGATCGGTGGAGGGTCAGGTCCTCACGAAGCCCCCCGTCGAGTCGGCGCGTGCACGCCGGCCCGCCGGCGGTCGGTGGCGTCTACCGGACTGGCACGGATTGCTGTACCGCGAGTTTCTCCTCGCGGTTTTGGGGAGTTTCGTGCTCGCGGCGATCTCAGCGGCTGTATTACCGACGGTGGCGAGCTACGACCCGTGGGCCTGGATCTCGTGGGGCCGTGAGGTAGTCGACCCCCACCTGAGCTTCGCGATCAGCGGAGGCCCGTCGTGGAAGCCGCTGCCGGTCATGTTCACCACTGTCTGGGCGCTGTTCGGGAGCACCGCGGCGCCGACTCTGTGGGTGATCACCGCGCGCGCCGGCGGCATCCTCGGGATGGTCGCGGCCTACCTGCTCGCCTCACGCCTGGTCTCGCGTCAGGCCCGCGCCCCGCGCTGGGCAGCGGTCGCGGCCGGGCTGATCGCCGCCGTCGGCATCGTCGTCACCCAGGACTACTGGGACGAGTGGTTCCGCGGCACCTCCGAGCCGATGGAGATTGCAACCGCGCTGTGGGCGGTACTAGCCTTCCTGGACGGACGGCCCGGCTGGGCGTTCGTGTTCGGCGTGGCCACCTCGCAGCTTCGCCCCGAGGCCTGGCCCCTCGTCATCCTCTACGCGCTGTGGCTGTGGTGGAAGGAGCCGCGGCTGCGAGTGCTGGTCGTCCTTGGTCTGATCTCGATTCCGGTCTTCTGGTTCGTCCCGCCCTGGGTGGGCTCCGGGCAGCCGTTCCTGGCCGCGATCCACGCCGAGGAGTACAACGGCGGGCTCGGCCCGCATCCGTTCTGGGGCGTGCTCGGGCGCGGTGTCGACATCCAGCTGCTCCCGGTGCTGATCGCCGGCGGGGTGGCGGTGGCCTTCGCCTGGTTCGACAAGCCGCGCGACTGGCTGACGCTGTCGCTGGCCGGCGGGACCGTGGTCTGGTGGGTGATCGTCGTGGGGATGACGCTCGACGGCTATCCCGGGCTCGAGCGGTTCTACCTGCCCGCCGCCGGAATGACGTGCGTGCTGGCGGGGTACGGAATCGTGCGCCTGGCGCTGCTCGGCGCGGACGGCGTGCGCCGTCTCGGCGTCTCGGCGGTCACGCCGGTGGCGATCGGGCTCACGGCGGTACTGGTGGCGATTCTCGTCCCCTTCACCTGGGGGCGGATCAGCCAGGCGAGCGCCGAGGAGAAGATCGCAAGCCAGGCCGTATCGCACCTCAACCAGATGACCGAGGCGGTGAAAGCGGTGGGGGGCCATGCCGGCGTGTTCCCGTGCAAGTCGAGCTTCGCTGCGGTCAACCACAGCGTCCAGACGGCTCTGGCCTACAAGCTGCACGTGACGCTCGGGCGGGTCGGGACCTCGATGCGCCACCAGGGCGTGATGTTCGTCGGGCCGCACGACTCGATCGACGGGATCGCTCCGCCGATCGACCCGCGGCTGACCCAGAGGCAGCTGATCGCCCAGGTCGGGATCTGGAAGATGTACCGGATGACCGCGCCCGACTCGAATTACAGCTGCGTCGGGCGATGATCGCGTCGCGTGGGTGGGGCGCTGATCGCGTCGCGCGAATCGTGCCCCGGTAGGCCCTCGAACCTGCGTAAGTCGTCACCGGACCCCTCCCCTCGAGGCGTGACGTCCTACGCATGCGCCACGTGTGTAGGACGTCACAGCCGGCGGGGCGCGGGTCGATTGTCGAGCTACGCAGGTCGATCGAAACCCAGAGCCCGGCGCCCGTGGGCAGGCGTCCGGGTCGCCACGCAGAATTGGTCACGCATGATCGTGGTTGGGATCGACCCCGGCACCGCCAGCACCGGCTTCGGAGTCCTCGAGGGCTCGGGATCCCGGCTGCGCCTGCGGGCCGCCGGGGTGATCGAGACCCGTGCCGGCGCCCCGTCCGAGCGCCGGCTGGCCGAGATCCACGCCCGCGTGGGGGATCTCCTCGACGAGCACGGCGCCGACGCGATCGCCATCGAGGAGCTCTACTTCGGCGCCAACGTGCGGACGGCGTTTGCGGTGGGCCAGGCTCGGGGCGTCGTGCTCTTGGCCGCCGGGCAGCGCGGCGTGCCCTCTCGCTCGTACACCCCGCAGCAGGTCAAGGGAGCGGTGTGCGGCAACGGCCGTGCCGGCAAGGACCAGGTGGCCAGGATGGTGGCGCGGCTGCTCGGCCTAGCCGGCCCGCCGTCCTCCGACCACGCCGCCGACGCCATGGCGGTCGCGATCTGCGACCTCAACCGGGCGCCGTTCGCCCGGGCGCTGGCGGGGGCGGATCCGCCCGGAGCGAGCATCCGGGCCCCATCGCGGCCGCCATATTCGCCCAGCACCGGAGTGTGGACGTGATCGCGCTCGTCTCGGGCACGGTGGCGGTGCGGCGCGGGGACCACGTCGTCGTCGACTGCGGCGGCGTCGGCTACCGGCTGGCCGTGTCGGCCGAGACGCTCCGGCACGTGCCCGCGGTCGGGAAAGAGGTTCTCCTGCACAGCCACCTGGTCGTACGCGACGACGCCCTCCACCTTTACGGATTCGCCACCGAGGAGGAGCGGGAGCTGTTCCTGATGCTGATCTCGGTGCAATCGGTCGGACCCAAGGTGGCGCTCGCGGTGCTCTCGGGTGGACCGCCGCGGGAGTTGCTGAAGGCGGTCGCCGCCGGCGACACAGCTCGGCTCCAGGCCGCGCCGGGGGTTGGCAAGCGAACCGCTGAGCGGATCATTGTCGAGCTGCGCGAGAAGGTGGGCGCCACCGCCCCCGTCCCGGTCCTCGCCGTCCTGAACGGCGCGGCCGGTGGCGAGGATCCGCGTGCGCTCGCTCGCGAGGGCCTGCTCGGGCTGGGCTACACGCCGGTCGAGGCCGATGAGCTGCTCGACGGCGCCGAGGGCGAGCGGCCCGAGGACTTGATCGCCCACGCGCTAAGGACGGCCCGCCGGTGAGTCCAGGGATCAATAACCCCACCCGCCCCGATCCCACCCACGCGCCCTCCGCCCACCGCGACCACCCGCGGCGGATCCAGGATCCTCAGGAGCTGCCCGACGAGGACCTCGACCGCTCGCTGCGTCCTCGCCGGCTGGAGGACTTCGTGGGCCAGGAGATGGTCAAGGATCAGCTCGCGGTGTCGATCGCGGCCGCCGCCAGCCGCGGCGAGGCGCTCGACCACGTGCTCCTGTCCGGGCCGCCCGGTCTGGGCAAGACCTCGCTGGCGCAGATCGTGGCCGCCGAGCTCGATGTCCCGTTCGTGCAGACCGCCGGCCCCGCGCTCGAGCGCAAGGGCGACGTCGCGGCCTTCCTGACCGCGCTCGAGCCCCGCGCGGTGTTCTTCGTGGACGAGATCCATCGCCTGCCGCGAGCGCTCGAGGAGACGTTCTATCCCGCGATGGAGGACGGCTGCCTTCCGATCACGATCGGTCAGGGAGCGGGGGCCAGCGTGGTGACGTTGCCGCTCCCGCCGTTCACGTTGATCGGGGCGACCACCCGGGCCGGGCTGATCACGACGCCGCTGCGCGATCGCTTTGGGATCCAGCACCGCCTCGAGCACTACGACCTGGAGGACCTGGCCACGATCGTCCGTCGCTCGGCCAGGTTGCTCGAGGTCGCGATCGAAGAGGCCGGGGCGCGGGCGATCGCCGAGCGCAGCCGCGGCACGCCGCGGGTCGCCAACCGGCTGCTCAAGCGCGTGCGCGACTACGCCGAAGTGCGCGGGACGGGCGTCGTGACGGGCGAGGCGGCCGGCCGTGCGCTCGACCAGCTCGGCGTCGACCACGTCGGCCTTGACCGCCTGGACCGCGAGATCCTGCGGGCGATCTGCCAGAAGTTCGGCGGGGGCCCCGTTGGGCTGTCGACGCTCGCGGTCGCCGTGGGGGAGGAGCAGGACACGATCGAGGACGTGTATGAGCCCTACCTGCTCCAACGCGGGCTGATCGAGCGAACGCCGCGGGGACGCGCCGCGACGCGGCATGCCTTCGAGCACCTCGGCCTCGAGCCGCCGGGGCCGTTGTCGCTCCTCTAATGCGCTGCCCTGAGGTGCCGCCGACCATCCGATTAAGTGTTCGTGAAGAGTCGCCCGGGGCGGCGAGGACCCACGGCTATCCTCAGGGCGCCCGAGCGATGATCGCCGGTTCCGTCCCCAACAGCACTACCCAATGAGTCACGAGCACTACTTCATCTGCCCCCATTGCGGTAGCCGCTCAATGGGGACCGACCGCAACGCCGGCTTCCGCCGTGAGGCCCGGGGGTGCGAGAAGTGTGGGTTTGCCTACCTGTTCGAGCTGCTCGACGATTACTACCCGGCGCCGAACGCGGCGTTCTTCGCTTGCGACGGCGACGGCCGGATCGTCGACTGCGGCCGTGGCTCCTTCGAGCTGACCGGGTTGAAGACCGAGCAGGTGATCGGCCAGCCGGTCGGCGAGGTCCTCGGGCTGCGCTTCGACGACGGCACCGATCACGTCCAGACCGCCCTCGAATGGGAGGTTCGGATCAAGGCAAAGCCGGTCGCGGTCCACGCCGAACGGGACCAGGCGGCGAAGGCGGTGGCGGACATCTTCCCGGCGTACGACGACGAAGAAGGCGGCGTGCTGGTCGTGCTCACGCCCAACAATCACCGGTGAGGCCGGTGGTCGAGGGCGACAGAAAAGCCCGGTACCTCTAGCATCCAGAACGACGGATGACTGATCGCCAGCGCAATGGCTTCATCCTGCTCCTGGTCATCGGGCTGGTACTCGGCTCGCTGGTCGTGATCGCCGGCATCCCGGGCGTAACCAAGCCCAAGAAGACGGTGCTCGGCCTCGACCTCAAGGGCGGGGTGGAGCTCGTCTACGAGGGCCTGCCGAGTGCCCAGAGCGGGGTGACCCCGACGTCGCTGCAGCGGGCGGTCGACATCATGCGCAACCGCGTCGACCAGCTCGGCGTCGCGGAGCCGGAGATCCAGACCACGGGTGGAAACGAGATCACCGTCGGTCTGCCCAACGTGAGCGACACCTCGCGCGCGGAGGCGGAGGTCGGCACCACGGCGCAGCTCTACTTCTACGACTGGGAAGCCAACGCGATCACGCCGAACGGCAAGTCGGTGGCCAGTCAGATCCAGAGCCAGGACCCCACCGCGATCACGATCAGCCAGGGCAGCGGCAGCACCGTCGGGCCCGGCGAGCCCGGTGCCGGCAGCATGGGCCTCTACCAGGCGGTGGAGCTCGCTTCCAAACAGCCCTACTGGGCCAGCTCGACCAACTCGCGGATCACGACGCAGTACTGGATGTTCGGGGCGCCGGGGAGCGCCGCGTGCGCCACCGCCGCTCGCGACCAGGGCACCGTGCCGGTGGCCGGGCAGCACTGCCTACTTTCCGGGCCCGACGACAACATCAACGACCTGGAATCCGGACTCCCGAACGGCGTAAGCGCTTCGGAAGGACAGATCCTCGCCATCCCGCGCGGCTGGGTGGTGGTCCAGGCGATTCCGGAGAGCTTCTCGCATCCGACGCCCATCGGCGATCCAAGCGCGCAGTTCTTCGTGCTCAAGGACGACGTCGCGCTGCGTGGCTCGGAGATCACCAACCCGCAGGAGAGCACCGATCCGAACAGCGGCGAGCCCGACGTCACGTTCGGGTTCAGCTCCAAGGGCAAGTCGGAGTTCCAGAACGTGACCGCGGCGATTGCGCGGCGCGGCGCGCTGGTCAGCGGCCTGGGTCAGTCGCTCGAGCAGCACTTCGCGGTCGCGCTCGGAGGGGAAACTAGCCAGCTGATCACGGTCCCGTACATCGACTACAAGCAGTATCCGGACGGGATCAACGGTGACAACGGCGCCGACATCAGCGGCAGCTTCACGGTCAACTCCGCGACGGATCTGGCCAACGAGCTGCGCCTCGGCGCGCTGCCGATCAACCTGAAGTTGATCTCCGAGGAGCAGGTGTCGGCCACGCTCGGCAGCCAGGCCCTCCACAACGGCCTGGTCGCGGGCCTGATCGGGCTCCTCGCGGTCGCCATCTTTCTGATCGCCTACTATCGCCTGCTCGGCGTGATCGCGGTCGCCGGACTCGCGATCTACGGGCTGTACTTCTTCGCCCTGATCAAGCTGATCCCGATCACGCTGACGCTCCCGGGGATCGCCGGCCTGATCCTGACCATCGGCGTCGCCGCGGACGCCAACGTCGTGATCTTCGAACGCGTCAAGGAGGAGATTCGGGGCGGGCGCTCGATTCGCCAGGGCATCATCACCGGCTACAAGAAGGGGCTGACCGCGATCATCGACGCGAACGTGGTGACGATCATGACCGCGTTCATCCTGTTCGTACTGGCGACAGCCGACGTCCAGGGGTTCGCGTTCACGCTGGGCATCGGCACGTTCGTGTCGCTGTTCACGGCCGTGATGGCTACGCAGGCCATCCTGACCGCGATGGGCTCATCGCGCCTGGTCTCGAGCAAGTCCGCGCTAGGAGCTGCGGGCGAGAAACGGGTCTGGCGGTTCGACTTCATGGGCGCCTCGCGCTACTTCTTCACGATGTCGGGTGTGATCCTCCTCGTGGGGGCACTCGCCATCGGCGGCAGGGGCCTGAACCTGGGAATTGACTTCACGTCGGGCACGCGCATCACGGTCGGGCTCGAGCAGGCGGCCAGCCAGCGGGAGGTCTCTTCGGTGATCAGCTCCCTGGGGATCTCGAGCCCGACGGTTCAGAAGCTCACGGGCGACAAGTCGCTCGGGCCGAACGCGTACCAGATCTCGTTCAAGAAGTTGCCGAGCGGCGGGCGGGCGGAAGTTGAGAACGCCCTCCAGAGCAAGTTCGGGATCGCCGACAACCAGAAGGCCTTCGACTACACGTCGGTCGGGCCGACATTCGGGAGCGCGGTCGCCGACAGCGCCGTGGTGGCGATCATCGCCTCGCTGCTGGTGATCTCCGTCTACGTTGCGCTGCGCTTCGAGTGGAAGTTCGCCGTCCCGGTGCTGATCGCCCTCGCCCACGACCTGCTCATCACTAGCGGCGTGTACGCGCTCACGGGAAGGCAGGTGACGACGGCGACCGTGGCCGCCCTGCTCACCATCTTGGGCTATTCGATGTACGACACGATCATCGTGTTCGACCGCGTGCGAGAAAACATCCCCCGGATGCCGCGCGCCGCGTTCTCGCAGATCGTGAACCGATCCATGTCGGAGGTGCTCACCCGGTCGATCGCCACCACCTCGTGCACGCTCATGCCGATCATCGCGCTGCTCCTATTCGGCGGCACCGCCGGCTCCACAGAGCTGACGGATTTCGCCTTCGCGCTGCTGATCGGCGTGGCCTCTGGCGCGTACTCGTCGATCTTCATCGCCTCGCCCGTGCTGACGCACTGGAAGGAGCGCGAGAGCCAATACCGCCACCGCCGCGCGCGGATCGAGGCCGATCTCGGATACGTCCCGGCCTACGCCGAGCGCGCGGCCGATGTCGAACCAACACCCAGGCGCGTCCGCCGCACCGGCCGTCTCACGGAGCCTCGGCCCGAGGGCGTGTCGGCCGCCGAGTTTGAGGATATGAAGCGCGACATCGTCGAAGAGGAGCGCGAGCCGGGTCGCCGCACCTCGACCTTGACCAAGCGCCTCGCCCGCACCTCGGAGACCGAGGCCCCGGCGGCGCGGACGCAGAAGCCGCGCGGGGGTTCGGATGCCGGACGCCCCGCCGGCCGCCCGGCCCGTCCGGCCCCGGGTCGCCGGACCGAGCCGAGCCGAGGCGCCGCGCCCGCACCCGATGGGGCGGAGTCCGCCCGAGCGCGCGACGGAGCCGACGGCACCGGCAATGGAGCGCCGGCACCCGACGGTGGCGGCGAGCGTCCCGACGAGGTCCGTCCCGCTCCCGACATCGCCGAGAACGAGGGGGTGGCGCCGGCGCCGCAGAAGCGTCCGCCGAAATCGCGATCGCGCAACCGCCGTCACGGGAGACGTCGCTGATGGGCATGCTGGCCTGGGTGATGATGGGCCTCGCCCTCTGGCACTTCACGATCTGGCTGCCCGATCGCTTCTGGGGCGGGATCGTGGGCGCGCTGATCGGCGCCCTGATCGGAGCGGTGCTGTTCGGGTGGATCGTCAACGGCTTCGGCATTCCCGGCCGGCACGCGACTGATATCGCGACCGCGCTCGAGGCGATCCCCGGGACGCTGATCGGTCTCGCCATCGTGTGGTTCGAGGGCGTCCGGCGCGAGCGGGTCACGGGCATCGGCCCCGAGATGGCCTGAGCCTGCGTCAACATCGCAACGCCGAGTAACAAATTGGCGGCGTTCGGGTCCTAACGGGCCGGATCAGGGCTAAGAACGGCCGGTTCCGTCGGGGGCGGGACCTACGCTGCCGCCATGCCCGAGGCAGCCCTCCTCCGCTCAGAGCCGGTCGAGCCTCCTGTTTCCGACGTCGCGCTCCATGTCGTCCCAGCGCCACCGCCGGCCGCTCCCAGGCTGGAGGTTCCCGCCTACGACCTCGCCGCCGCGGTGGCGCTCCGGCGCGAGCTCGGCATCAGCCACGTGTTGGCGCAGGTGCTGGTGCGCCGGGGAATCGCCGACGCCGGTGCCGCGCGGGCGTTCCTCGAGCCGCAGGAGGCGTATCCACCCGGCGCGTTCGCCGGGATCGACCGGGCGCTGGCGGTGATCGAGCGCCACCTCGAGCACGGCAGCCGGATCGTCGTACACGGGGACTACGACGTTGACGGCGTATGCGCCACCGCGATCATGGTCCGCGCCCTGCGCGCTCGGGGAGCCGACGTCGGCTGGTACCTGCCGGATCGTCTGGTGGACGGATACGGGCTGTCACTGGGTACGGTCACCCGCCTCGCCGAGCGCGGGACCCGGCTGCTGGTCACCGTCGACTGCGCGATCACCGCGGTGAGCGAGGTGACCGCGGCGCGGCGGGCGGGGCTCGAGGTGGTCGTCTGCGACCACCACTCGCCCAGGGCCGACGGGCAGCTCCCTGAGTGCGAGATCGTCCATCCCGCCGTGTGCGGCTATCCCTGTCCCGAGCTGTGCGGGACGGCCGTCGCCCACAAGGTGGCGCAGGTGCTCGGCGCGGCCACGGCCGAGGAGGACCTCGAGCTCGTGGCGCTGGCAACCGTCGCCGATCTGATGCCGCTCGTCGGCGAGAACCGCCGGCTCGTGCGCGAGGGGCTGAGGGCGCTATCGCGCACCGCTCGGCCGGGACTGCGCGCGCTGATGTCGGTGTCGGGCGTCGACCCGAGCGCGCTCGACACGCACGCGCTGGCATTCCGCCTCGCCCCACGCATCAACGCCGCCGGCCGCCTGCGCCGGGCCGATGCCGGGCTCGAGCTGCTGCTCACCGAGGACGAGCGGCGCGCCGCCCAGATCGCCGCCGAGCTCGACCGGGTCAACGCCGAGCGCCGTGCGGTCGAGCAGCGGATCGTGTGGGAAGCTGAGGCGCAGGTGGCCGAGCAGGGGGAGCGGCGCTCCTACGTGCTGGCCGGCGAGGGGTGGCATCCGGGAGTGGTCGGGATCGTCGCCTCGCGAGTGGTCGAGCGCCACCACCGCCCGGTCGTCGTGGTCGGGCTGGAGGGAGATGAAGGGTCAGGCTCGGCGCGCAGCATCCCGGGCTTCGATCTGCTGGCCGCGCTGCACGTGACCGCCGAGCACCTGGAGCGCTACGGGGGCCACCGGGCGGCGGCGGGAATGACCATCCGGCGCGCTTGCCTCGACGCGTTCCGCGAGGCGTTCGAGCGCCACGCCCAGGAGGTTCTGTCCGATGAGCTGCTGGTGGCGCGGGAGCGGGTCGACGCCATCGCGTCGGGGCGCGAGCTCGGCCTCGAACTGGCCGAGGAGCTCGAGCGCCTCGAGCCGTGCGGGATCGGCAATCCGCGCCCGCGGTTGCTGGTGCCGGGCGCCCGGTTGCGCGACCTGCGCCCGATGGGGGAGGGGCGGCACCTGCGCTTCTCGGTCGGCTCGGGGGGGATCAGCGCGCGGGCGGTCGCGTTCGGCTGCGACGGCCGGCTGGGGGTGGAGCCAGAGGAGCCGGTCGACGCCACCTTCCGCCTCGAGCGGAATTTCTGGAAGGGCGCAGTCGAGCCGCGCCTGGTGCTGGGCCACGCGCGATCGTGTGCGCCCGAGCCAATCGAGCTGCTGGCAGAGCCCGATGACTACCTGCGCGCGGTGCTCGCTGAGCTCGACCACGAGCCGTCGCCGCGGGCGCTCGTCGTGGCCAGGGCGCGCGCGGTGCTTGACCGCCGAGGCCACAGTCCGCTCGCCGTATTGGCGGACGCGGTCGCGACCGGCGGTCCCGTGCTCGCCGTGTGCGCCGACACCAGGCGGCGGCTGGCCGGGCTCGAGGCGCGGACCGGCGGGTTCGCCCTGATCTCTTACCACGGACTCGGGAGGGACGTGTCGATCGCGGAGCCCTTTGGGCAGCTGGTCGCGCTCGATCCTCCGTCGAGCCCGGCGGCGGCCACCCTGCTCGATGTGGGCCGCGGCTACACGCACTTGGCCTGGGGCGAGCCTGAGCTACGCTTTGCACAGCAGATGCATGAGTTGGAGTACGGTCTCCGCGCTTCACTCGCGGTCCTCTACCGAGCCCTCAGGGATCGGGGGAGGGTGGCCGGCGAGGAGCTCGAGCACCTGCTTCGCGGAGACGGTCCGCACGGTCGCCCGGCACATCTGGCGGCTCGGCTGATCAAGGTCCTCGCGGAGCTCGAGCTCGTCAGCCTCGACCGGGATCTGCCGGCCCTGGCGATTGCGAGCGGCGCTCAGACCGAGTTGGAGCGCTCGCCCGCATACAGGGTCTACGCACAGTGCTATGAGGACGGACGACGATTCCTGAGCAGCGCAAACCATCTTCCAGGAGGCTGAGCCGGGCCCGCAAGGACGGAGCAGCTCGTAAGTCGCGCGAGGATGCCTCCGGCTCGGCGCTGTTCGCCAACCCGCGCCCGCCGGTGGACCGCGCCGCCAATCCCGACGGTCGCGCCGACGTCGCCCGCATCGAGCTGACCGACCCAGAGCGGCGGCTGCTCGGAGACCTGTTTGCGATCGTCGAGGAGCACGCGCACGAGTCGGCGCTGCCAATCGACCACGACCGAGTCGAAGAGGCGTTCGTGTACGCGTGCGTACATCACGCGGACCAGCGCCGGCGCTCCGGTGAGGACTTCATCGTCCACCCGGTTGGCGTGGCCAAGATCTGCGCCGGCATGCGGTTGGATACCGAGACGCTGTGCGCGGCGCTGCTGCACGACACGGTCGAGGACACCTCGGCCTCGCTCGAGGAGGTCCAGGAGGCGTTCGGCGACGAGATCGCGGGACTCGTCGACGGCGTCACCAAGCTGACCGGGCTCACCTTCCAATCGCGCGACGAGGCGCAGGCCGAGAACTACCGCAA
This sequence comes from Solirubrobacteraceae bacterium, assembly GCA_035625625.1. GTDB lineage: Bacteria > Actinomycetota > Thermoleophilia > Solirubrobacterales > Solirubrobacteraceae > Palsa-465. The sequence continues at coordinate 147,849 of DASPPG010000166.1, read as the reverse complement.
GATGATGGTGGCGATGGCCACGGACATCCGGGTCATCCTGATCAAGCTCGCCGACCGCCTTCACAACATGCGCACGATTTCCGCGCTGCCCAAGCAGAAGCAGATCGAGAAGGCGCGCGAGACGCTCGACATCTACGCGCCGATCGCGCATCGACTCGGCATCCACGCGATCAAGTGGGAGCTCGAGGACCTCGCCTTCCAGACCCTGCACCCGCGCAAGTACAACGAGATCAAAGGGCTGGTCGCCCAGCAGCGCGCGGAGCGCGAGCGCTACGTCAACCAGGCAGCCGTGTACCTCAACAAGGAGCTCGACGAGCTCGGCATCCACGCCGAGATCTCCGGCCGCGCCAAGCACTTCTATTCGATCTACGCCAAGATGACGAAGAAGGGGCGCGAGTTCAACGAGATCTACGACCTGACGGCGATGCGCGTGATCGTCGGCTCGGTCAAAGACTGCTACGGCGCGGTCGGCGTGATCCACTCGTTGTGGAAGCCGCTCCCGGGACGGTTCAAGGACTTCGTGGCGATGCCCAAGTTCAACATGTACCAGTCGCTGCACACCACGGTGATCGGTCCCGAGGGGCGGCCGCTCGAGATCCAGATCCGCACCCGCGAGATGCACGACCTCGCCGAGTACGGGATCGCTGCTCACTGGATGTACAAGGAGAACCTGACCTCTCGCCCTGGCAACGGCCAGGTGCCGCAAAGCTCCGACGGCAAGCTCAAGTGGCTGCGCTCGCTGCTCGACTGGCAGCAGGAGGAGGCCGACCCGCGCGAGTTCATGGAGACCCTGAAGGTCGACCTGTTCGAGGATGAGGTATTCGTGTTCACGCCCAAGGGCGAGGTCAAGTCGCTGGCGGCCGGCGCGACGCCGCTCGATTTCGCCTACGAGATCCACACCGACGTCGGGCACCGCTGCGTCGGCGCCAAGGTCAACGGCAAGATCGTCCCGCTCTCGTACCAGCTGCGTTCCGGCGACATCGTCGAGGTGCTGACCTCCAAGCGCGAGCGGGGCCCATCCCGGGACTGGCTGGCGCTGGTCAAGACCACGCGCGCGCGCAACAAGATCAAGGCCTGGTTCAAGGCCGAGTCGCGCAAGGACTCAGAGCACAGCGGCCGCGAACTGCTCCAGGACGCGCTCAAGAAGCAGGGCCTCCCCTCGCAGAAGATCGTCGGCTCACCGCTCCTGGCCGACGTCATCCGGGAGATGGGGTTCCGCAAGGCGGAGGACTTCTACATCGCCCTCGGCGGGGCGAAGATCTCGGCCAAGGTCGTCGTCAACAAGATCATGCAGCGGCTCAAGCAGGGTGAGGCCGCCGAGTCCGAGCCAACTGCCGCCGACGATCTGCTCAAGACACGCCGCCGGCGCTCGCGCGCCACCACGTCATCTTCGCGCTTCGGGATCGCGGTAGAGGGGATCGACGAGGTGATGCTCCGGATGGCCAAGTGCTGCCGGCCCGTCCCCGGCGACCCGATCGTCGGCTACATCTCGCTCGGCCGCGGGATCACGATTCACCGTGAGGACTGCCCGAACGTCGCCGTGCTCAAGAAGGACCCCGACCGCTTCACTCCCGTGTCGTGGGACGGCGATCCCGAGACCTCGTTCCGGGTCGAGATCGAGGTCGACGGGTGGGACCGCCACCGGCTGCTCGAGGACATGTCGCGGACGTTCGCCGAGGCCGGTATCAACATCCTCGAGGCGCGCTGCATCGTCAACCACCCGATGGTCAAGAACCGGTTCGTGGTCGAGGTCGGCGACACGCGCGCGCTCGACCAGGCGATCAACCGGCTGCGCAACATCGACGCGGTGTTCGACGCCTACCGAGTGACGCCGGCCGCGGCGTAGGGCCTTAGATCAACGTTCGGGGCCGTCTCGACGCGGCGGCGCCACCCGCACCGTCCGCGGCCGCCCACCCCGGATCTTCGAGATGACCACCGCCTGGCCCCGGGGGAGCGTCTGGATCTCGTTCGGGTCGACGATGAACCGTTCGACGCGACGCCTGCTGCCGCGCCCGGTCTCATAGCCGCCGAGCAGTCCGCCGCCCGTCTGACGCGTCTCCTCCCACACCATTTCGGTGCCGGCGATCCGCGCGATCGTCCGCGCCGACTCCGGCACGTTCTGGCGGTGAAAGATGTTGACCGCGGTGACACCGAGCACCAGGTCCCTGAAGCCGGCGCTCGCGCGCTCGAAGTCGACCAACTCCTGGGTGGACACGAACACCGGCATCCCCGCCTCGCGTCCGCGCACCAGCAGGGCGCCCACGTGGTCGGTGCCGATACCCGAGAACTCATCGATCGCGATGATCGCGGGCGCGAGTGCGCGCCCACCCGACGCCTGCTCGAGACGAACGCCGGATACCGCGACCAGGTCCTGGACCGCCCACGTGCCAATCTGACCCGCCAGCTGACCGTAACGGCTCGAATTGAGGCTGAACACGACCACCTCCGACCCCGACAGCGCGCGGCGCAGATCGATCGTGTCCGCCTGTGGATCGCCGGGCGGAGCGAGGAACGGTCCGGTGTGCGATTCGGTCAGGATCGCCAGACGGGTCTGGAGTCCCCGGACCGCGCTCAGCTGATCGTGGGTGAGGCCGGCCCGATAGTCCTGGACCCGCTCGCGCAGCGGGCGGTCGACATGCCGCAGGACACCGGTCAGCCGGGCCGGGTCCATCAACTCGACCACCTCGTGCAGCGTGGGTGGCCGCCCGGGATGAGCCGCGGTCAACAGCTGCAGCACCGTCTGGACGTACCGCTCGGCCGCCTTCATGTAGTGCGGCTCGGTGAAGCGCTCGGTCCGGATCAGCTTGTCCTTGAGCTCGGTGGCGTTGCCGTGCGCGATTGGGTTCCAGTAGGCACCGCCGTCGATCGTCCAAACGTTGATCGGGCGTCCGGCGGCGGTCGCCGCCGCGGCCAGCTCTCGCACGAAAGCCGGAGATCCCTTCATGTCGATGGCCACCACCGGCCGTCCTCGACGGATCTGGTCAGAGAGGATCGTGAGCAGCGTCGTGGTCTTGCCGGCGCCGCTCGCCCCGACGATCAGTCCGTGGGCCGAGAGCTCGTCATAGCCTAGGCGCACCAGCCGACCCCCGGTGTCGACGCCGAGGATGATCTGGTCTTCTCGGAGCGTCCCCGGTCGCACCCGGCCGGCGAGCGTCCGGCCGGCCCGGACCGCCGCGACGGCCGCGACCGCCGCGACCGCCGCGACGGCGAGCATCGCGCCCACGAGCGGCGTCGCCACCGGCGCGGGCAGCACGAGCAGCGCGACGACGGCCGCCACCATCAGCGGGCGCCGCAACGGGCTGCCGGGCGCGGGCAGTCTCACCTGCCCGCCTCCAATGCACGTTCGACGCCGAGGGTCCGCGCGGCCGGGGCCGAGATACTCGAGCGCACGCGCTGCACGTGGACCAGATCCGAAACGCCGACGCGGCGGGCGCCCGTCTCGACCGACCGGGCGATGGCCGGGCGCTCGACGAGGTAGACGACCCCGGCGATCCGCGGTTCAGACCCGTACCCGGCCAGGATCGCCTCGAGCCTCGTACGGCTCTTGGGCGTCAGCTCGAGTTCGAGCGCGATGCGTCGGCCGTCGGCGGTCCTCAGCAGCAGGTCCGGGTAGTGCAGCCGTTCGCGCCCGCGCGGTCCCATCCCGCCGAGCCTCACTCCAAGGGGCTCGGACTCCGGCTCCCGTGCACCGTCGTACGAACGAAGCCGTCGCTCTCCGACCAACGCCTCGAGGGGGCCGAAGGTTCCGGCCCTGGCCGCGAGCCATAGCCAGGCCACGCCGATGTCGTGCTCATAGACGCGCAGGTCGCCTCGCGGCGTCGGCAGGCTGCTGCCGATCGCGACCAAGCCCCGGCGAGTGATCTGATAGTGGGGTCGGTCACCGAAAACGCACTCCTTGCGGAGATAGCGCGCCTCGGCGAGCTTGCGCAGGCGCGCGGTGGCCGCCGTGACCGAGACGTCGAGCAGGACCGCCACGTGGCCGGGTAGCAGGAGACGGTGCTCGGCGATGAACGTGAGCGCGCGGAGGTCTGGTTCGGTGAGCCGCTGGCCCACGCATCACAGAGCCTCGAGCCCCGCAGGATTCACCCTCCCCGATTGCCGCGCTGTCTACAAGCCAGGGTGCGGGAGCGAACTCGTGTTCACAACCTGGAAGTCGCGGCCGGTGAGCCGGTCGAGCAGGTGCAGGGCGTCGTTGTCCCAGCCCCGGTCCGGCGCGCCGGAGATGAACCAGGGCGACCCGTTGTCGGCCAGGATCATCCCGTAGGTCTTGAGCGCCTGTGCCACGACCCGGGCCTGGTAGGGGAGCCCGGAGATGTTTACGTTCGCGTTCAGCCGGACGCGGAGCCCCATCGGCGGGAGGTTCGGGCCGGTGCAGGTCGAGGCTTCGTGGCGCGCCGGATACACGTAGCGCGGCGCCGTGCACGGCGCGGTGAAGCGCAGCGCGTGGTCGATGTTCCCGGCTGCGACCTCGGAGTATCGGGCGAGGCCGGGCAGAATCGGCAGGCCGGCGGCGTCGGCCGACGTCCAGCCGGCGGGCCGCAGTTCGTCGGAGCGGAGGTTGAAGATCGCGCCCGAACCGGCCGTCCAGTAACGCCCGCCGTCGTGCGGATAGGCGGCGAACAGCTCGTAGTCGGTGCACGTGTCGCGGTCCACGACGATCACGTGTCGGTCGCCGGTCGAGTTGTAGCCGCCCTCGATCGGCACTCCTTTCGGCAGGGGATAGGGGCCCTTATCCGACTGCGAGGAGTACTGGAAGCGGACCGGCACCTTGCGCGTGGACGAGGAGACCACCGTGTACGGGATGCCGATCGGCTCGCCGTCGTAGAGGCCCGAGCCGAAGTCGGGGTGGACCGGATCGTTCAGGCCGATGCTGGCAATCAGCTTCGCCGAGTTCTTGGCCACCGGGAGCCTGTCGACCCGCTGGTTCCACGGGTTGTCGGCCGGGAAGATCGGGCAGTTCGGCGCGTCCGGGAGCGGATGCGCTTCGACGAGGGCCGGGAGCGCGATCAGCACCGCGGCGGCGGTCGCCGCCAGACCAGCCAGGGCGATCGTCCAGCGGCGCATCAATTCAGGACACCACCGCGAGCCCGCCCGGCGCCACGCCGAACGCCGCCTGCTCGACCTCGCCGATGTAGTCGCCGTCGACCTGAAGAGGCAGCGGCCGCTTGTCGAGCGAGCGGACCTGGAGTTCCCGCAGCCCCGAGAACGGGTGGACGTGGCGGTGGCGACTGACCTTGACCTGGCTCGAGAGCGCGCGGGCGATGATCGTCGGCACGTCGAATGGGCGGGCGCGGTCGAGCACCAGCCCGGCGAGATCCCCGCTCCGGAGCGTTGCCCCCTCGCCCATCTCCACCGGCCGCTCGCCGAAGTACGTGTACGGCGTGGCGTTCTGGACGATCACCGTCACCCCGGCGATCGCCACATCGCCGAGCTTGGCCTCGAGTCGTGGCGGGTGGACCAGATAGCGGCGGGTGAACGTCCCCACGCTCGTCCACGTGTAGTACCACTCACCGAAGCGGGCCTTCAACTGGGGGTGGGCGTCGACCCGCTCGACCACGCTCGCATCGAGCCCGACCCCCGCCGAGAAGAGGAACTTGCGGTCCTCCACGGCGCCGATGTCGACCCGCTGCGGGTGCCAGCCGTCGGCCATCAGCAGCAGATGCTCGGTGGCGTCGACCACGTCGGTGGGGATACCCAGCATCCGGCAGTACACGTTGGCGCGTCCGCCGGGGAGGCAGCTCAGCGGCGTGTCCGATCCGGCCAGCCCGTTGGCCGCCTCGTTGACTGTGCCGTCTCCTCCGAAGGCCACGACCACGTCGTAGCCCTCGCGGGCTGCCTCACGGGATAGCTCGGTGGCGTGGTCGCGTGAGTTCGTGTCGACCGCGTCGACCTCGTAGCGGCCCCGCAGCGCGTAGACCACCAGGTTCTTGAGACGGTCCGAGACGGTCGTCGCGTACGGGTTGACGATGATCAGCATCCGCCGGGTCGGCGCGCTCTGCCCGAGCGCGAGCGTCGCCTCGAGGCGCTCGAGCGGATCAGCGGAGGTGGCTGACATCGTGACGCTTCAACACCAGGACAGGTATGTCGTTACCCGCTCGCCGACTCGTCGAGCGCAGCACCAGGCACTCAAGCCCGCTCGAAGTCTGGCGAAGCTGTGGGTATACTGCGCTAACATAGCTGTACGCATCAAGAGGGGTGGAGGGACATGGCCCTGTGAAGCCCCGGCAACCTCCCGCAAGGGAAAGGTGCCAATTCCATCAGGCTCCAACAACAAGCCTGGGAGATGTGGATAGGGCGGCTTCTCTGACCTCCGACCCGGACCACTGACCCCGGCGGAGGTTTTTTCATATGCCGCCAGAGTCTTTGCTGTGCAAGGAATGTAAGACAACCTACCCGCTCGAGGCACGCTACGTGTGCGAGCGGTGCTTCGGACCGCTTGAGGTCGCGTATGCACCGCGCTCGACCGCTGACGTGGCGGGGCTGCGTCGGCGGATCCAGGCGGGCCCGCACTCGCTGTGGCGCTACAGCGACTTCTTGCCCGTGCAGGCACCGCCCCAGGGCGTGCTGCCGGCCGGCTGGACGCCGCTGCTGCGCGCCGACCGGCTCGCCGAACAGCTCGGGCTCGGGGAGCTGTGGATCAAGAACGACGCCGCCAATCCGACCCACTCGTTCAAGGATCGGGTGGTCTCGGTGGCGCTGGCCCGGGCCCGCGAATTCGGCTTCGAGACCGTCGCCTGCGCGTCGACCGGCAACCTGGCGAATGCCGTCGCGGCGCACGCTGCGGCGGCCGGACTCGAGTCCTACGTGTTCATCCCGCACGATCTGGAGGAGCAGAAGGTACTCGCGACCGGGGTCTACGGGACCAACCTGGTGTCGGTGCGTGGCACCTACGACGACGTCAATCGTCTGTGCACGGAGCTGTCGGCCGAGCACGAGTGGGCATTCGTGAACATCAACATGCGTCCGTACTACTCGCAGGGGTCGAAGACGCTGGCGTTCGAGACCGTCGAGCAGCTCGGGTGGGAGCTCCCGGACCGAGTGGTGGCGCCGATCGCCTCCGGCTCGCTCTTCACCAAGATCGCGCGCGGGTTCGAGGAGTGGATCGAGGTGGGTCTAGTGAGCGGACAGGTGCCCACCTTCAACGGCGCACAGGCCAGCGGCTGCTCGCCGGTCGCGACGGCGTTCGAGGCCGGGCAGGATTTCTGCCGTCCGGTCAAGCCGAAGACGATCGCCAAGTCGCTGTCGATTGGCAACCCCGCCGATGGGCCCTACGCGCTTGAGCTGGCGCGCCGGACGGGCGGTTCGATCGACGCCGTGAGCGACGACGAGATCCGCGAAGGGATCAAGCTGCTGGCGCGCACGACCGGCATCTTCACCGAGACCGCCGGCGGCGTGACCGTGGCGGTGCTGGCCAAGCTCGCGGCTCGCGGCGACATCGATCCCGGCGAGCGGGTCGTCGCCTACATCACCGGCGAGGGCCTGAAGACCCTCGACGTCGCGCGGGGAATGTTCGAGCGGTGGGAGATCGAGCCCACCGTCGACTCCTTCGAGCACGCGGCCGAACGTGTCGTCGCGGTGGCGTGATAAGACTGAGCACCCGATGGCAGTCACGGTCAAGATCCCAACCCAACTGCGGTCCGCCACCGACGGCGAGGCGACCGCCAGCGTCGACGGCTCGACCGTGGGCGAGGTGCTCGACGCCCTGTACGAGCGTTACGGCGAGCTGCGCAGCCGGATCGCCGAGGACGGCGGGCTGCGCCGCTTCGTCAACGTGTACGTCGGCAGCGAGGACATCCGCTTCATGGACGGCCTCGACACGCCGGTGTCCGACGGCGACGAGGTGACGATCCTGCCGGCGGTCGCCGGCGGCTGACCGCGGGCGTCCCGGGGCCTTCGCCCGAATCCCGTCGGCGCGCGCTAGTCGCTCGACGCCGGTGCGCCTGCAGCCGCCGGCGCGCCGGCCGCGCTCACGCCGACCCCGACCGGGCAGCTGACCCCGGTACCGCCGAGTCCGCAGTAGCCCCACGGGTTCTTCTCGAGGTACTGCTGGTGATAGTCCTCGGCGTAGTAGAACGGCCCGGCTTGGCCGATCTCCGTCGTGATCTCGGGGTAGCCCGCCTCGCGCAGACGCTGATTGAACGCAGCGCGCGTCGCCTCGGCGAGTCGCCGCTGCTGATCACTCGTGTAGTAGATCGCCGAGCGGTACTGGGTGCCGACGTCGTTGCCCTGGCGCATGCCCTGGGTCGGGTCGTGGTTTTCCCAGAAGAGCCTCAGGATCTCCTCATAGGAGGTCTTGGCGGGGTCGAATACGACCAGCACCACCTCGGCGTGCCCCGTCCTTCCGGAGCAGACCTCCTCGTAGGTGGGGTTGGGCGTGAAGCCGCCGGCGTAGCCGACCGCGGTCGTGTACACGCCGGGCGCCTGCCAGAACACTCGCTCGGCGCCCCAGAAGCACCCCATCCCGACGATCGCCTGCTCGAACCCCTCGGGAGACGGCGGCTTGAGCGGCGTCCCGAGGACGGCGTGACGCTCGGCGACCGGCATCTCGCGATCGCGGCCGGACAGCGCCTGATCCGGCTCGACCATCGTCATCTTGCTGCGTAATCCGAACATGCCTAGAGCGTACCCGCGCCCTCAGGCCCAAACGGGAACGATTCGGGAAACGCTTCGATACCGTTGCCCGCATGGGCGGCGAACCGGACGGTGGACGTACAGGGCTGCGGCGTCGCGCCCTCCTGGCGGGGCTGGCGATGCTGGTCCCCGCGGTGCCGATCGCAATCGGGATCGCGATCGGCCAGTCGAGTGCCGGCGCCGGCGCGGCCACGACCCAGTCCGTGCAGCTGAACCAGGCCCCGCCACCGGTCACCCGCACGCCAAACCTCCGCACCCAGCCCGCGATCCCCGGAGGGTCGGGCGCACTCGTGGCGCTCCTGCGACACGCCACGGCACTGCTGGCAACCCCGGACGGACCCACGCTGACGCGCCTGCAGACGAAGACGCAGTTCGGTTCGCCGGCCGCGTTCTGGGTCGTCGACCACGTGCCCGGCTGGCTCGGGGTCATGAGCTCCGAGGCGGGCAACAACCGGGTGGCCTGGATCGCACAATCGTCGGCATCGCTCAGTCGTGTGCACTGGGAGCTGAAGGTCTCACTCGGAGCGCGCCGGCTGACGGTGCTCGACGCGGGCAGGCCGGTGGCCCGCTACACCGTCGCGGTCGGGGCGTCGTATGCGCCCACTCCGACCGGCCGCTTCGCGGTCACCGACCGCCTGCTCACCGGCGACCCCGCCGGACCGTACGGCTGCTGCATCCTCGCTCTTTCGGCGCACTCGCCGCACGCCATCCAGGGTTGGACCGGCGGCACCCGGATCGCGATCCATTCGACTCCCGAGACGAGCAGCATCGGCGAGGCCGCGAGTCACGGCTGCGTTCGTGTGACCCTCCCCGAGGGGCGCTGGTTGCTGAACCACATACCGCTCGGAACGCCGACGCTGATCAGTAGCTGAGCCGGGCCGACGGCCAGTTTTCCGCGCGTCCGACGCCGGGTAGCCACGAACTAGTACCCAACGAATAGGAGAGGAGGCCGTAGTTATGGCTGATGAACTCAAGGGCAAGCGCGTGGCGTTCCTGTTCACCGAGGGCGCGGAGCAGACCGAAGTGACCGAGCCGCTCAAGGCCGTGAAGAAGGCGGGAGCCGACGTCGACATCGTCTCGCTCGAAAAGGGCGACGTTCAGATGGGAAGCACTTCGACAAGGGCGAGTTTACTTAAGTATTTACTTCTGCTATGCTGACATACGTAAGCAAACAAAGGAGTAAACATGGAGTCGAATATCACTCCCAATCCACAGTCGACGCAGATCACGGTCGATGTCCCGGAGGACCGGGTGGCCGAGTTCCACGCGTTCTTCGCGCGCTTCCTGGCCGGTCCGGGTCGCCGCCGCCGAGGCGGACGCTACGGGCGACACGGTCACGGGCAACACGGCCGCGGTTGCGGGCACCGGCGCGAGACCGCCGAGCAGCGCGAGCCGAGCGCCGAGCCGAGCGTCCAGCCGACCGAGATCTGATGGCCGACAAGCAGGTCACGGTGGCCGTTCCCGAGGAGCGGGTGCCCGAGTTCTACGCCTGGTTCGCCGCGTTCCTCGCGTCCGAGCCGGGGACTGCGTGGGCGGGTATCCCGGTCGAAGGGCGCGGACGCCGTGGTCCGCGGCCGCGTCGACATCGCGATGTCCAAGCCTGGTCGGCCGATGACGCCGACCAGGCGGCTTGGCTGTACCGCAAGCTCGCGCCTCCAGCCCGCGAGCTGTTCGACGCGCTCGTGGACAGCCCCGGCACCCGGATCGGAGGCGAGCAGCTCGCCAGGCGGCTCGACCTCGACAAGGGTTCCCACGGCGTCGCCGGCATCCTCGCCTGGCCGGGCCGGTACTCGCGCCACCTGAACCGCGTGATGCCGATCGCGACCGAGGGCCGGGCCGACGGCGGCACCGACTACTACATGGACCCCGATACGGCCGAGCTCTTTCGGTCCGCTCGCGAGCTCCCGCCGAGGCGTCGTTAGCCGTTGTCGATCTTTGGTGCCTCCTCGATCTCCTCGTCGCGGAGCGGCGGCGTCCCGCCGACCATGCGGGCCATCGCTTCCGGGGTCGTGAGCCGCGCGGGGGAGGGGTCGGCGGCGCTTTGCGCCGCGATCCGGTCGAGCTGAAGCCTCGACGCCGAGCCGACCACGATCGTGTTGCCGGTGCGGCCCCCGAGCGCCCATACACGTGGATAGGCTGCCGAGATGGCGGCGGCGACGAGGCGCACCTCGCGGGCCGAGCGATCGTCGAGGACATTTACGAGCGCCAGCGGCGCAACCCGCGCCACGTCGCAGAGCGCCTGGACGGTGATCAGCCGGCGCGGCAGGCTAGCGGCAACGAAGGCGTCGATCGCGACCGCGTCCCAGCTCGCTGCGGGCTGGCGCGCGATGTACGTCCGACCCTCGGCCACGCGGACCCGCAGCCCGCGCACCCGCCGCAGGCCGAGGTGCTCGCGGGCCAGCGCCAGCACCTCGGGGTCGACCTCGCACACCTGTTGCAACCCGGTCCGATCCGAATCCTCCGCGGCGAGGGCCCGCGGCAGCGCGCACGCGCCGCCTCCGACGTGGAGCACGCGGCGCGCGCGCGCGGCTTGCAGGACGTTCCGCATCCACCGCATGTAGTCGAACTCGAGATGGGAGGGATCGGCCAGGTCGACGTAGGACGCATCCATCTCGCCCTGGCGCAGAAGCCGTCCGGACGGACGCAGAGGATCGCGTTCGACGATCAGGTCTCCGCGTCTGGCGAGCACCGTGGGTGTGGTCCGGGCCCGGGGCATCAGCGCACATTAGGGCGCCGAAGGCGCCTCCGCCGGGACCGCTCCTACGCTGCTAGCACCCGAGCATGAGTTCCGTCCGAGCCAGAGTCGCCGCCAAGCTGAGCCTGGCCCGCGCCCGGCGGATCGCGCTGGCCGCGCAGGGCTTCGGCCGGCCGCGACCCGCTCGGCCGCCGAGCGCCGCCCGGATCGCGAAGCTCGTGGCCGAGCTCGGTGTGCTGCAGCTCGACTCCGTGAACGTGTTCGAGCGATCGCACTACATGCCGGTGTTCTCGCGCTTGGGCCCGTACGACAAGTCACGGCTCGACCGCATCGCCGGCCACGGAACCGGACGCATCGACCGGCGGCTTGTCGAGTACTGGGCCCACGAGGCGTCGCTGATCCCACTCGAACTTCATCCCCTGTTCCGCTGGCGGATGGCGGACGTCGACCGCGAGGCGTGGGGATCGATCTCACGGGTGGCTCGCGAGCAGCCGGAGCTCGTGGCGGAGACGCTCGAGTTGGTGACGCGCGAAGGTCCGATTCGAGCCCGAGACACCGGCTCCGTGCGTCCGCCCCCGCGGCCGGGACACATGTGGAACTGGCACGCGGGCAAGGTCGCCCTCGAGCACCTGTTCTTCACAGGACGGATCGGCGCCGCGCGGCGGGTCAACTTTGAGCGCCTGTACGACACGATCGAGCGGGTTCTCCCGGCCGAGATTCACGAGCGGCCGGAGCCGAGCCCCGAGGACGCACAGCGCGAGCTCGTGCGAGTCGCGGCGCAGGCCCTCGGCGTCGCCACCGAGCCCGACCTGGGCGATTACTTCCGGCTCCCCAGAAGAGAGTCAAAGGCGCGGGTCGCGGAGCTGGTCAGCGCCGGTGAGCTGACCCCGGTCGAGGTGGAGGGATGGACGGCGCCGGCCTACCTGTGGCCGGATGCCGGCGCGCCGCGCGAGGTGCGCGCCCGGGCACTGATCTCGCCGTTCGATTCCCTGGTCTGGTTTCGCCAGCGCACCGAGCGGCTGTTCGGGTTCCGGTACCGCATCGAGATCTACACCCCGGCCGCCCAGCGGGTCCATGGCTACTACGTGCTTCCGTTCCTGCTCGGAGATCGCCTGGTGGCTCGCGTTGATCTCAAGTCCGACCGCGGCCGCGGCGCACTGTTCGTCCAGGGCGCGTACGCGGAGTCGGGAGTGGACCGCGCGTCCGTCGCCTGCGAGCTGGCGGACGAGTTGGGCCTCGTCGCCAGCTGGCTCGGCCTCGACGAGGTCGTCGTGACGCCGCGCGGCGACTTGGCGCGGGAGTTGGCCGCCGCCCTCAACTGAGCTTTCACCCGGCCTGACACGCGTGGGAGCGAAGCCGCGAAGTGGTTGACCTATCGGGTGAAGACCGGCACCGCCGTTCCCATCCTGGCCACCGCCGCCATCCTCGTCGATGAGCTGTGGGTCAAGCCGCTCGCGACGGGTGGCTGGGCGCGGTCCCAGTGCCGATGACGGAACCGCCGGTCGGGACCGTCCCGGGGGGAAAGGGGTCTTGATGAGTTCGGGGCTGATCGCGCGGTGCGCTCAGATCGCGGTCGTGGTTGCGCAGCACGATGCGAAGCAGCTCGGAGCCGTCGATCACTTCGCTCGCCACCTCGTCGGCTAGCAACAACGCGGTCGATCACGCGTACCGTGGCCAGACCGGCGCTGTCTGGGCGGCTGTCCAGGCGCACGTTGAGGATCCCCGGCCGTCTCGAAATCATGAGGAAGTGTTTCCCAGCCTGGCGATCGGAAAAACGGGGTGCTGCCGGCGGCGCGCTGCGGTCGGCGTGCCGCAAGCGGTGGCTAAGCGCTCGCCCGCGCCCGGCTGGCGATGCCGCCGCGGCTCGCCCCGAGCCGCGTCGAGGCCGGGATCCCGACCACCAGGCACAGGATGCAGCCGACCAGCATCGCGCCGTGGACGGTCGACGCGTCGGTGCCGCCCGACAGGACGACGCCGCCGAGAGCCGCCCCGATGCCGGCGCCGAGCAGGCGGCCGACGGACAGTATCGCCGAGGTCCTTCCGTGCGAGGCCGGCGGCGTGGCGTTCAGCGCGGCGCGCGAGGTGGGGACGAACAGCATTCCGAGACCCAGCCCGACGGGCACCAGCGGCAGGATCGTGACCAGGTCGGAGAGCGGCATGCCGGGGATCGCGAGCACGGCCAGCCCACCCGCGGCGAGCACGAAGCCGAGGATGGCCGGCATGCGCTCGCCGTGCTCGTCGACCAGTCGGCCGGCGATGGGCGCCGCCGCTCCCACGAGGAGCGCCACGATCACCAGGGCGGCCGACGCGCCCAGCGCGGAGTAGCCCGCCGCCCGCTGGAGATACTGCGAGGCCAGGTAGAAGCAGCCGATCATGACCGCGAAGGTGAGCGCGGCGACGAGTGTGGCCGCCATGACCACGCGGTTGAGCGTGGGCGACCCCTTGGCGGCTTCGCCGCTGTGGAGCGTCGCCGGCACCTGCCGGGCGACCGCCGCCGCGGAGATCAGCGCCAGTGGCACGAGCGCCCACCAGGCGGCGCGCCAGCCCAGCGACACGGTCAGGAGTCCCCCGAGGAGCGGCCCGATCAAATTCGAGATGCCGGCGCTGGCGCCCCAGATGCCCAGCGCACTACCGCGCCGCTCCGGGGGAAAGCCGCTGACCGCGCCCGCCAGCGCCGCGGGACTGACCAGACCGGCGCCCACGCCCTGCACGACGCGCGTGGCGATTAGCGCGTCGATGCTCGACGTCACGGCGCCCGCGCCGGCCCCCACTCCGAACACCGCGAGGCCGACGAGCGCCAGCCGGCGCGCACCGAAGCGGTCGACGAGCGCCCCGCCCGGCAACAGCACGATCGCGTAGGCGCCGAAGTAGGCGCTCAGCACCACCGCGGTCGACGCACTCGACACGTGTAGCCCGTGCGCCACCGACGGGAGCGCCACCGTGATCAGCGTGCCGTCAAGCTGGAGCAGTGCCGCCGCCCCGGTGCAGGCGAACAACCGCATCCATGCTTCCCTAGGGACCTTCTCGCTTTCTCCCCGCAAGGGGCGGGTCCGAGAGCTGGCGCGTCGACGGAGCACGGCGCTGACAATAGCGGCGCCAGGCTCACGAATCCGTCCGAGCGCTCCCGGCATCGGGTGACGCGGCATCTTGCTCAGGCATGATCGAACTGCGGGGTGTTCATCCCCGGCGGCTGGACCGTCGTCACGTGCACCTTGCTCTGCGGTGGCGCAGCTCGCACCGCAGCGATTCGAAGAAGCCCTTCATGGCGTGCTTTGCGCCGCAGTAGGGCGCCTGGAGCGGGATGCCGCGATAAGCGAGCGCCGAGCCGACCTGGACGATCGTGACGCGGTCGCGGGGGAGCATCCGCTCGAGCGCCACCTTGGTCCCCCAGACCGCGCCCAGATAGGTGACCCGCGTGGCACGCTCGAACTCGTGTGCATCGATGTCGTCGATGAACGCGAACATGGTGGTCATGGCGTTGTTGACCCACACGTCGATCGGGCCGAGCCGCTCCTCGATCGCGGCCGCTGCGGCGCGCATCTGGCCGAGCTCGGCCACGTCGGTCGTATGCGCGTAGGGGGGGCCGCCGAGCTAGTTCACCTCCTGCGCGGCGGCGTCCAGGCCCGCTCGTCCGCGCGCGACGAGCCCAACGGCGGCGCCGTGACGCGCGAACTCCCGGGCCACCGCGACCGACCCCGCCCGAGGCGCCGGTGATGGCGACTACCTCGCGCTCAGCCATCGCGCCGTTCGCTCAGCCAACGTCCGACCGCGGCCAGATCGGCGACGAACATGTCCATCGCCTCCTCTCGATCCTGCTCGTCGGTCCGGAGGATGGCGGACGGATGGGTAGTCAGCGTGACCAGCTCGGCCAGGTCGGAGTCGACCGGGCGGCCGCGGTCGCGCCCGATCCGGATGTGCGAGCCGAGCAGCTGCTGCGCCGCGGTGGCGCCGAGGCACACCAGTGCGGCCGGCTTCACCACGGACAGCTCGGCTTGCAGCCACGGAAAGCAGGCCGCCACCTGCCAGCGGTCCGGCTTCTGGTGGATCCTTCGCTTGCCCCGGAGCTTGTAGCGGAAATGCTTGACCGCGTTGGTGATGTAGACGTCGTCGCGGGTTATCCCAGCCCGCTCGAGCCCCTGGTCGAGCACCCGCCCCGCGGGGCCTACGAACGGGTGGCCCTCGATGTCCTCGCGATCGCCCGGCACCTCGCCGACGAGCATCAGGCCGGCGTGTGCCGCGCCTTCGCCCATCACCGCCTGGGTGGCGCCCTCCCACAGGTCACACGCGCGGCAGTCCTGGACGGCCTCGCGCAGCTTGGCGAGCGTCGGCTGGTCGGGGACGGGCGCGGGCGGGTGCTCGTGCGTTGGCATCTAATCCCGCCCCTACCCTACCCATGAGGCCCGTACGCATCGGCTGCTCGGGGTGGATGTACGACGACTGGCGGGGTCGTGTGTACCCGGAGAAGGTGCCCAAACGCCGCTGGCTCGAGTCCTACGCCGAGCACTTCGACACCGTCGAGGTGAACTCGACCTTCTACCGACTCGCGCGCCGCGAGGCGGTGGCGGGCTGGGTCGAGCAGACGCCGCCCGGGTTCCTGTTCGCGGTCAAGGCGAGCCGCTACTTGACCCACGTCAAGCGTCTCGTCGACATCCGCGAGGGAATTGGGCGGTTCTACGAGCCCCTCGAGCCGATGGTGCAGGCGGGCCGGCTCGGGCCCGTGCTGTGGCAGCTGCCCGAAAACTTCCACCGCGACGACGCGCGGCTGGCGGGATGGCTCGAGGTGCTGCCGCCCGGCCTGCACACGATCGAGTTCCGCCACGCCAGCTGGTTCGTGCCCGAGGTGTTCGACGCTTTGCGCCTGCGAGGGGTGGCCCTCACCATCGGCGATCACCCGGAGCGACCGTTCCAGACCCACGATGCCACCGCCGACTGGCGCTTCGTTCGCTTTCACTACGGCTTGCGCGGCCGCGCCGGCAACTACTCCGCCGCCGAGATCGACACCTGGGCGCTGCGGATCGCCCAGTGGCGCCGGCGCGAGATGGTGTACGCGTACTTCAACAACGACTGGCAGGGCTTCGCGCCCGCGAATGCCGAGTTGCTGCTGCGGCGACTCGGTGAACGGGGTGGCGGGGGTGGGCGGGCGGGTTCCTATACGCCTGCGTGATCAACAGGCACACCGAAGCGCTCGGCCAGCTCGCCCTCGTCGAGATCGTCGCGGGGGCGCTGGCCCTCGCCCTGGTGGGTGAACAGGACGATCCGGTCGGCGTCGAAGGTCTTCAGCGCGTCCTCGATCGCCGTGTGCGGGTCGGCCTCACCGGCGTCGCCGGTGGCGGGGACGCCGGCGTTGTCCAGCTGCTCGAGGCTCTGGCGGCGCACCGCGTCGGCCCGGACGATCGCGTCGTCGGCGTCGGACATCCAGAACCGGATGGCGCTGTCGGCGAACGCCGGTGCGCCGACCATCACCTCGGCCCCCGAGGGGTCGACGTCCGCTCCCAGGGCGTCGCGCAGCTCCTCGGCGGTGATCGGCTCGCTGGTGAGGACGAGCACCTTCATCGGGATCGCGATAGCCCCGGCCGGGGGCGGCTACTCAGCCGCGCCGATGACGCGGACGCGTCCTTGCGTCTGGCCCGAGGCGACCTGCCGGGACGTTCCAGGGCGCGATCGGCAGCGTCCCTGTCTATAACGTGTCGGTACCCGTGATCGGACGGGACTTCTGGCTGTTCGAGCTCGACATCCCGGCCCCGGCGCACGCACCGATCCACAAAAGGAGTTGCGAATGGAACGCGACGAACGCAACACACCGCCTCCGCCCGACGATCGCGACCCCCATCACGAGCTGAACAATCCCGCCGACAATCCCGACCCGACCGAATGGCCGGATCCGTACGACCGTCGACCCGATCCCCGGGATCCTGAGCCCGACGACGAGCCGTTCGGTGACGAGTCGCACACGCCGACCGGCGCGACCAGCACCAGCGAGCCACACCCGGACCAGGACCTTGAGAACGAGCGATCGTTCCCGCCCGACCGCGACAAGCTCGACGACTGACGTCCAAGTCGAGGCGAAGCTCGGCGAGATGTTCGACCGGGCCGGCGGCTCGGGCAAGTCCCTGCTCCGGGGTGACGAACTGCGTGGCGCCGTCGAACGAGTCCGGGTTCGGCAGGTCGGCATTCACCTTCCAGCCCAGAAGGAACTCCTGCCGGGGCTCCGCTCGCTCTGAGCGTCCGTGACCGCCCCCTGGCTGCAGTGGCGGATCGCCAGGTAACGCCCAGGCCCGTCCGGCGCTTGGTGGTAGCGTTGCGCAGGGGTCAAGATGCTGGAGCGCGAGCAGCGGCCGCTGGGTAGCAACCGATTTCCATCAGCCCTCGACGAGGCCACCGCCCAAGCGGGGAGTCCCGTGGGGGGGCGGGCGCGTCGGCGAGGGAATCCGAGCGAGCTTGTTCTTTCCGCGCTCCGCTGGACGTCGGTGCACTCTCGCGCCCTAGTCGGACTGTTACTGCTGGCGGGTGCGTGCGTGTGGGCGATTGCCCGAGGCCTCTCGTACTACGGTCTCAGCCCGGTGCACCTGGCGTACGACCTCGACCAGCCGCCCTGGCTGGTGCTGCTGGTGAGCGGATGGCTGTGGTATCGGAGCCGACGCCGATGATCCTCCCCCAGATTCAAATCGCCCGCGCGCACTGGATCCTGGGGGCGCTGTTCCTGGCCATTGTGCTCGACGAGTATCTGCCCCTGATCGGCGGCGACGGCCGGTCGACGCGCTCGCGCTCGATCGTCGTTCCGTGGGCGCTGATGCTGGGGGCGGCCGGCGTATGGGCGACGGTGGTGTTCGCCGATGTCGTGCACGACATGCTGGTCCACTTCCTGTGGGGCGACATCCTGTTCGCCGCGGGAGCGCTCGAGCTGGCGCGCCGCCGCGGCGTGTACGAGCGGCCGTGGCTCGACGCGGTCCTGCCGCTGGCCTTCCTCGGCTGCGGCATCTTGTTCCTGGTCCACGTGGAGATCGATCCCGAGGGACAGGGAGCGCATTGGCACTTGGCGATGGGGTTCCTCCTGATCGCGGCCGGAGTGCTCGACCTCGTTCGCGTGCTGCGACGGCGCTCGCCGGTGATACCGCTGGCGCTCCTGCCGCTCGTCGGATTCGCACTGGCGTTGATCGCGATCCCCGTGGCGGCGGCGTCATGACGATCGGCGTGAGCCGTCGCCCGCGGAGTGCCCTGTCGCTCGCGGGATGCGCGCTCGTGCTGGGGCTCGTCCTCCCGTCGTCCGCCTGGGCGCACGCGGTCCTCGTCACGAGCGTCCCGTCGTGGAACGCGGTTGTTCGCGCCACCCCGCGCCAGGTCACGCTGACCTACGACGAGGACGTCGTACCGCAATACGCGCGGGTTACGGTGGTCGTTGGGACCTCCAGCGTCGACGTGGCGGGACCACCACGCGTGGCGGGAAACGTGGTGGTCGTCGCGTTGGGATCGGGCCCACACGCACCCGGCACGGGCAGCTACACGGTGCGCTGGAGGATGGTCGCGAGCGACGACGGTCATGTCACCCAGGGCGCGTTCAGCTTCGGCGTGCGGGCGAAGCCGTTGCCACCTGCCCCGGCGAAGGGAGTGAGCGTGCCGGTCGCGCCGCAACTCCTCGCCTGGCTGCAGTTTCTCGGCGTGGTTCTCGCCGGCGGCACGCTGACCTTCCGCGCCCTCGTGCTGACGCCGGTTGCACGCGCGCTCGGCGACCGCGGAGATCGCGAGGCGTCGGTCGCGATCTGGGTGGCGGTGATAGGGGCGGCTGTGGCGCTCCACGCTGGGCTGTTCGGCTTCCTCGTGGGCGCCTATCCGATCGTCGGCGGCGGCGTGTTGAACGTAATCAACACGGAGATCATCCCGATCCGGGTCGGAACCCACCTCGGACAGGCCTGGACGCTTACCACCTTCGCCTGGCTCGGTGTGCTGGCCCTGCTGGTCGGTGCTTGGGTCACGCCCCGCAGACGTGAGCCACTTCTGGCGACCGCGGGCGTCCTGTCGCTGGGGATTGGCTTCGGGATCAGCTACGCGAGCCATCCCGACGCGCGGGGGGCGCTCGCGCTCTGGGCGGACTATGCGCACCTCGTGGCGGCCGCGCTCTGGGTGGGAGGGGTCATCGCGCTGGCGATCCTGGTCGGGGTCTCGCGCCGGTTCTCCCGTTCCGCCCGCGAACCGCTCGTCCGCGAGTGCCTGCTGCGGTTCTCGAGGCTGGCGGTTCCGTCGGTGGCCCTGCTGGCGGTGGCCGGAGCGTACCTCGCGCTGCGCGAACTCCCGTCCGCCTCGTCGGTGCTGAACAGCAGCTATGGGATCACGCTGCTGCTGAAGAGCGTCGTGTTCGTGGCCGCGTTTGCGCTCGCCGCCTATCACCGCGGATCCGTGATGCCGCGGCTCGCCGCCGGCGCACCGGTCGCCACCATCCGCCGCACGCTGACGCTCGAGGTGAGCCTGCTGCTCGTCGCGCTCGTCCTCGCCGCGGTCCTCAGCCAGACCGCGCCGCCAACGTGAGACGAAACCCCATCCACCGTGATCGTGCTTGATCGCGACCTGCCGGCCGTCCACGGGGATGAGGTGTGCGCAAGACTGGTCGGCGCCGACGTCCGCAGCCGGGTGTTGATGCTGACCGGCGCGGCGGACAACGAGGATCTGGTCGCCGGGCTCGGGCTCGGCGCCGATGACTACCTGGCCAAGCGTTTGACTTCCCGGTGCTGGTGGCACGGATCGGTGCGTTGGCTCGCCGTGCGCAGCCGAGCATCCCGCCGGTGCTGGCGTACGGCGACATCGTGCTCGACACGGCCAAGCGCTGCGCACAGCGGGCGGGCAGGCCCCTTGCGCTCAGACCCAAGGAGTTCGGAGTGCTCGAATTGCTGCTCGCCGCCCAAGGCCGGGTCGTGTCCGCCGAGGAGCTGCTTGAACGGGTCTGGGACGAATCCGCCGATCCGTTCACCGGCGCCGTGAAGATCACGATCAGCCGGCTATGCACCAAGCTCGGCGACCCCCCGTGATCCAGACGGTCGCGAAGGCCGGCTACCGCATATGAGCATCGTCGCACGGTTGAACCGCCGGATAACCCAGCTCGCGATCGGGCGACGCCTTCCGCACCGGACCGTGCGCGTGCGCCTGACGCTCCTGTACGGCGGCCTGTTCCTGCTCTCCGGCACCGCGCTGGTCGGTATCACCTACGGCCTATTTGAATGGGCGACCGCATACACAAAGCCGCAGCTACCTCGGATTCCTCACACCCCCGCCATCCAGCATCTCCAAAGTCCGTCTCCGCTGGCACAGGCAGTGCCGCAGGTGGCTCGGGTCCAGTTTCAGCTCACTCGGGATCAGCACATGCTGCTCCGGTCTGTGACCAGGACGACACTGCCCGGGCGTCCGATGGCCCAGTTCCTGTCTCCTGTGCTTGTACAGGACGAGAATCAGCTCGCCCAGGACCAGCATCACCTCGCACAGAGCCAACAACAGCTGGCACACGCGGTGAGTCAACTGGCCGACGCGGTGCATCAGATGACCCGGGCAGGGTCCGTCCAGGCCGCGCAGCGTGCCGCCGACTCGCACCAGCTTCTCGTCAGCTCGGGAATCGCTCTCGGGATCGTTGCCGTGCTCGCGCTGCTCGCCGGCTGGCTCCTCGCCGGCAGGATGCTGCGACCGATCCGGACGATCACCCGCCGCTCGAGCCCGCACCGACGGACGGCGATCCACGCCTGCTCGAGCGGCTGATCGCCAACCTGATCGACAACGCGATCCGTCATAACACACCCGGCGGGCAGATCGAGATCACGACCGGGACTCGCAACGAGGAGGCCTTCGTGTTGGTCGCGAACACCGGCCGGCGATCCCACCGGAACAAATCGAGCGTCTCTTCCAACCCTTCCAACGCCTGGACGGGGCGGGTACCCGCCACAACAACGGCCACGGACGCGGGCTGTCCATCGTCCAAGCGATCGCCAATGCTCACCGGGCCGAGCTGGGCGCGCGCGCACGACCGGAGGGCGGACTCAGGGTCGAAATCTCATTCCCGCCGTCCACCGGAGCGGGCTCCGGGCTCACGTTCGGCACCCGACAGCACGTCGTGCAGACGCGGGGTTGAGCGCGCCGGTGAGGATTCGCTTCTCAGGTCCCCGGCGGAAACGTGTAGGACGGGTGCGGCGGGACGTGTGGTCCGACCTCGAGCACGATCTCGGCGTGCCGGGTGAGCGGCACGCTGCCTGGGTCACCGTGCCAGGGGCGCCCGCCGACGAAGATCGCGACCTGGGTGCCTGGGGACGCGGTGAACGAGGCGATGCGGGATGACGAGAGGCGTTGCCCCCAGGAGTGAAACAGCGCGGCGACGTCGAGTCGGACGCCGGCGCGGACGAGCACGAGGCCGGTCGGCTCGAGCGTCACGGCGTCGCCGTAGCAGCGGGCACTCGATATCCGCCCGGCCGAGTACCGGCGGGGCGGCAGGGTTCCGATCCCGGCCGGAATGATCACGACGCGGTTAGCCGCGAACAGCTCGACGTGAACACCTTCGCGCGAGCCCAGCGAGCGGCGGCACGTGCCAAGCACGGGTCCGCTGACCCCGGGCTGGAATCGGGGACCGATGCCGATTGGGCGAGCCTCCCGCAGCAGCTGCGGCGGAATGCCGCTTGCTGTGGTGCTGGTCGTACTGGAAGCCGACCCGCATCCGGCCGCCAGCAGCGTCACGGTGACCGCCGCGGAAAGCCGCGCGAGCTGACTCGGGACCCGCGGCCTCACGTGGGCACGCCGTGAGCGTGCGAGAGCTGACCATCGTCGCCGGCGGCGAGTGTTCTCGGGGGCGCCCCGCTTGTCTTCGGATGGTCGGCGAGGCGGAACACCAGGAGCATGAGTCCCACGCCGGCGCCCAGACAGACGACGCACGCGGCCCGCGCGAGGAACGCGGGGAGGGCGATCAGCACATACCCGTTTAAGAGTGTCGGGACCAGCTCGCCACCGGCCCAAAGTGCGCCGATGCCGATCAGGAAGTAGGTGAAGTAGCCGGCCCGCCGCAGCAGCACGCGCTGCGTGCTCCAGCCCACGAACGTGAGGATCGCGGCGAGCTCGACCAGCTGGAAGACCGTCACGGTCGGACGTCCATGCAGCTGCAGACCGAGTCCGGCCGTCGTGATCCCGACCAGCGCAGCGATCGCCAGCGTGCGAGCGACGAACAAGTCCAGCCGGACGCGGCGCACGCGCCACGCCGCGACCACGCACAAGATGAGCACGACGATCGGCCAGAGCCAGACCAGCGATGGGTCGGGCGCGTACCAGAGGCCGCCCGAGATCGAGGCGAGCCTGCCGTCGATCCTCAAAGGAAGATTCCAGCGGCCGACGTACGACGCCCCCGGGGCGAGGGCAACGACGGCGAGCGCCCCCAGCCGGCCGTCGTGCCATTCGTAGCTGTGGCCGCCGCTGACCGAGTGCCAGTCCGGCGGCGTGCTGGCGGTGAGGTTCAGCGGCGGGGTCGCGGCTACCGGCGTCATGTTGAGGTAATACATCGAGGAGTTCTGGTTCACCTCGACGCCCGAAGCGGAGAAGCGCAGGTACGGCGCGCCGCGATAGTCGAGGACCACCACCGTCTGGTTCGCCGGCGCCCGGAGCCACATCCGCAGATCCCCGTCGACGACCTTGGCGTCGAGGCCGGCCGGGACGGCCGTCGCCTTCGCGAGGTAGCTCGTGGCTACCGGGGCGATCGGCCCGTGCGCCTGGGCCACCCCGGGCAGCGCCAGGCACACGATTACCGCGGCAATCACGGTCATGGCGAGGCGGCGCCGGGCTGCCGTCGGATCGGCGTGGCACCCGGGACGCACGCGGCGGACCGTACACTTGGCGGGGGAACGTGCCGGTCCCGCCCTCGATCGTGTTGTTGGCATCGAAGTCATCACGCCCGCCAGTCGGCCCTCGATATGCGTGGTCCCAGCCGGGGCCGCGGCTGTGGGTAAAGCTGTTCGTCTCCGCGGTGATGGTCGCACTGGCGGCGGCATGGGTTCCAGCGCTCGCGCGCGCGGACGGAGACCCGGCCAGCGACGTTCTGGTCTCCCAGTCGGTGTTCCTGCCCGCTGACGCGGGTGCGTCGGTCAGCCAGCAGAGCCAGCTCAGCGAGGTCCTTGACGAGGCGCAGCGGGACGGCTTCCCGATCCGGGTCGCGTTGATCGCGTCGCCCTCTGATCTGGGCTCGGTGACACCGCTCTGGGGGCAGCCCTCCACCTACGCCCAGTTCCTCGGCGAGGAGCTCTCGCTCGTGTACCACGGCCGAGTCCTGGTCGTGATGCCCCGCGGCTTTGGCGTCTATCAGACCAATGCGTCGACCGCGGCGAGCAGCAGCGTACTCGCCCGCCTGCCGCCGCCGGGTCAGCATGGCCTGGCGCAGGCCGCAGTTACGGCGGTGCAGCAGCTGGCGGCCGCGTCGGGCCACTCTCTGTCGTCTTCGACCGCTTCCAGGTCCCCGAGCCCGAGCACCACTACGTCCTCGAGCTCGAGCGCCACGATCACTTGGATCGTGTTCGCGATTGGCGCCGGCTTGATCGCGGCGGCATGGATCGCCAGCCTGCGGGCCCGGCCGCTCGGGTCGGGCAGGGGGAGCGCATCGTCGGCCTGAGAGTCGAGCGTGGGGTCGGGCACCAGCGCCGGCACAGGGCCTCCGTGCACGCTTGCCGCGGCGGTCATGGCCGAGTCCCGTCGCCTCCTCCATCGAGCGGATGTAAGCAGAGCGCCGCGGTTCCCGGCCGGCGTCGGGAGGTAGCATCTGGCCGGAACCACGCGGCTCGCTCGCGCGATCAATCCGATTGGGGTGCCAAGTTGGTCTGGAGGGGATCCACGTGCTGAGGATCACGGCGCTCGTGCTCTCGGCGGTCGTGTTGGCCGCGGGCGCAGCGGCCTCCTCCGCCCGCGCCGACGGGGATCCGGCCAGCGACGTCCTCGTCTCGCAGGCCATGTTCGTGCCCGCCGACGCCGGCCTGTCCACCGGGCAGCAGGCGCAGCTGGCGGGCCTCCTGCAAGTGTCCAAGCGAGCCGGGCTCCCGGTTCGGGTCGCCGTGATCCCGAGCGCCTACGACCTCGGATCGGTGCAAGCGCTGTGGCGCAAGCCCGGCACGTATGCCCGTTTCCTGGGCATCGAGCTCTCGCTCGTGTACAGGCAGGCACTCCTGGTAGTGATGCCGAATGGCCTCGGCTTAAACTGGCCCGGGCACTCGATCGCGGCGGCCGATCGGCGGCTGGCGCAAATCCGCCTGGGCGCAGGTGCCGCCGGGCTGATGGCGGGAACGGAGGCCGCTGTACGTGCAATTGCCGGGACGGAGGGCATCACGATCGCTTCGCCGCGGCGCGTGGGCGGGAGTGGCAACGCGGGAACGATCGGGATCATCGCAGGCGTCGTGGCCGCGCTGCTCGCTGCCGTGCTGGCGTTGGGGGTCGCGGCACGCCGGCGTCGCCGAGTGGGGTCGGCTCCGGCTCCCGAGGCGCTCGAGGTTCCGGCAGATCCGGGCAGGCGGCCGGTACGACTGCGCTGGGCGGTGCCTGGGTTGGCCGCGGTCTGCGGCCTGGCGATCGGCGCGCCCATCCTCCTCCTATCGCTGGTCCGGCACGCGCCGGCAACCGCTTCGGCCACGGTGAAGCCCAGCTCCATCTCGTCCGCGTTCACGTGGCCCGAGGACAGCCGCCCCGCGCCGGGCTTCCGTCTGCGCGACCAGAACGGGCGCCCGGTATCGATCGCGGCCTACCTGGGACGGCCCTTCATCGTGACGTTCATCGATCCACTGTGCCGTAACCTGTGTCCGCTGGCGGCCCAGGTCCTCGACGAGGCCGACCGTCAGCTGCCGGCGTCTCAGCGCCTGCCGATCGTCGCGGTTAGCGTCGACATCTATGCCGACACGCATGGGGACCTGATGCAGGACTTCAAAGAATGGCGTCTGGTGCCCCAGTGGCGGTGGGCGATTGGGACCCCGGACCAGCTGGCGAAGGTCTGGAACCGGTGGGGCGTCGGCGTGTCCGTACAGACCAAGCGGATCGCCGGAACCACGGTTCACTTCATCAGCCACGATGAGTTCGCCTTCCTGATCGATCCGTCCGGGTTCGAGCGTGCGCTGTTCGTCTGGCCATACGGCCCTCAGGACATCGTCACCGAGCTCCAGCAGCTGTCTCGCTCCTGACGACGTGGTCCGGATTCCGACTGATCGACGGGACGGCCCGATGAGGAGACGTTGGCTCGCCCTGGCCCTGGCCGCCCTCCTGCTCGTCGTCGGTCCAGCGGCCGTGGCACGTGCCGACGGCGATCCCGGAAGCGACGTGCTCGTTTTCCAGAACCTGTTCGTGGGAGGCGATGCCGGCCTCACGGTGGGACAACAAGCCGCGCTCGGAAACCTGCTGACCGCGGCCGCTCGCCACGGCTTCCCGATCCGGGTGGCGATCATCGCCACCAAGGACGATCTGGGCGCGATCACCGCGCTTTGGGGCCAGCCGCGATCCTACGCCCGCTTTCTGGGGATCGAGCTCTCGCTGGCCTACAAGCAGCGATTGCTCGTGGTGATGCCGAACGGCTTCGGCTTCAACTGGCCCGGCCATTCCTCTGCCCCCGGCTATCAGCTGCTGACGAGGATCCCGGTCGGTGGCGGCGGCATTGGCCTGATGGCGGCGGCCCAGCGAGCCGTGGTTGGACTGGCCGGGGCTCAGGGGATCAAGCTCAGCGCGCCGGCGGCAAACGCGACGGGAGCCGGCGGCAGCGCGCCCGCGGGGACGCAGGAACCGTCCGGGGCCGGGGCTGTACCCGGCAGTGGGGCGGGTGCGTCGGTGTCGCCCGCGACCGGCACGGTCCCCGCGACCGGAGAGCCGGGCTTGACCGGCACCGCGGCGCCGACGGCCTCTGGTTCGCAGACGGACCAAACTGCCACCGCGATCGCAGCCGGGCTCGCGCTGATCGCCGCACTCGTGTTCGGCGTACGAATCGCCTTGCGCCGCCCTCGGGCTGCTCGGCCCTCACTGGCCGAGACCCCGTCTCGCCTTCGCCTTCGGCTTAGTGCGCTCTACCGGCGCCGCTGGGTCTCCGGTCTTGCCGTGGTGTTCGGCGTGGCTGTGGCCGGGCCGGTGATCCTGCTGGCCGCGCTCAGTGGCTCGGGCGTATCTCAGGAGCGCGAGCTCGCGGACAACCCCTATCTGGATCCAGGCACCTCGATCTCTGGCCCCGCTCCCGCGTTCACCCTGAGCGACCAGTTCGGTCAGCCGGTGTCACTGGATTCCTATCGCGGCAGGGTCGTGCTCCTGGCCTTCACCGATTCGGAGTGCACCACGATCTGCCCTATGACCACCACTGCGATGCTCGATGCGAAGGCGATGCTCGGAAAGGCGGGCGCGCATGTGCAGCTGCTCGGGGTCGACGCGAACCCGGCTTCGACCTCGCTCGAGGACGTGTGGTCCTACTCGGAGCTCCACGGCATGCTGAACCAGTGGCGTTTCCTCACCGGATCGCTGGCGCAGCTGCGACGGGTGTGGAAGGCATACGGCGTCGAGGCCGCAATCCAGAACGGCGAGATCACGCATACCCCAGCTTTGTTCGTGATCGCCCCCGGCGGCGCGCGCGCGAAGGTGTACCTGACCCAGCCGTCCTACTCCGCGGTCGGACAGTTCGGGCAGCTGCTCGCCCAAGAAGCTTCCGATCTGCTTCCTGACCATCCCCGGGTGCGCTCCGACCTCTCCTACGCGCCGGTGCCGTCGACCAGCCCGGAGTCGAGCGTCGTCCTGCCGCGCGCCGGAGGCGGCAGCATCCGCCTGGGTCCGGGCGCCTCGCCGCATCTGTACGCGTTCTTCGCCACCTGGGATCAGGAGATCACCGGTCTGGCCGGGCAGCTCGACGCGCTGAACGGCTACGCCTCATCGGCGGCTGCGTCGGGGCTCCCGCCTCTCACCGCCGTCGACGAGGGCAGCGTCGAGCCGTCCGCCGACGCGGTCGAGAGCTTCCTCGCTCACCTGCCTCAGCGCCTGTCCTATCCGGTGGCGATCGATCGAACCGGTCAGGTCGCTGACGGATACGAAGTGCAAGGGGTGCCTTGGCTCGTGCTCACGTCCCCGACCGGACGGATCCTGTGGTATTGGGAGGTGTCGACTTCGGGCTGGCCGACTCGCGGCGCGCTCGCCCGCGACCTCAAAGCCGCTCTGGCGGCCGCGCCGAAAGCGGCTGCAACGGCGGGAGGGCCCGCCCAGGATCTGGCCGGCTCTCCGGGCCCCTTGGCCGAGCTGCACGGACAGGCCGGCGAGCTGTTGGGGGCCGACGCCGCGTTCAGGGCCAGGCTTCGTGCGCTTCGGGGTTATCCCGTCGTGGTCAACGCGTGGGCGTCGTGGTGCACCCCGTGCCGCTCTGAGTTCGGCCTGTTCGCGGCGGCCTCGGTTCAGTACGGTCGCCAGGTCGCATTCCTCGGCGCCGATACCGACGACTCAGCCGGCGACGCGCGCTCGTTCCTCGCGCAGCACCCGGTCAGCTATCCGAGCTACCAGACGAGCGAATCCGGCCTCAGCCCGCTCGCCGTGCTCGAGGGACTGCCGACGACGATCTACATCAACCCGGCCGGCAAGGTTATCCATGTGCACGTCGGGCAGTACGATTCCGAGGGAACGCTTGACCAGGACATCAGCAGCTATGCCCTGTCGGGCTGACTTGCGAACAGCTGCCGGCCGGTTCGCGCCTTTCGCGTTGCTGCCTCCGGCCGCCTTCGCCGTCCACCAGCTCCGTTACATGCTGGCCTTCGGGAGCGGCGCGGGCCTCGAACTCGAGCGAACCGGGCACTCGTACCTGCATTCCGTGGTGCCCTGGCTCGTGGTGTTGATGGCCCTGGCGGCGGGGGGATTCCTGCGTGCCCTCGGTCGGGCGTTCGCGGGCTATTCATCGGCGCCCCGCTACACGATGTCGCTGGCGGCGCTGTGGCTCGTCTGCTCGCTGTGCCTGGTGGTGATCTATGCCGGGCAGGAGTTCCTGGAGGGCCTGTGGGCGACGGGCCATCCGGCCGGCTGGGTGGGGATCTTCGGCTTCGGCGGGTGGTGGTCGATCCCGGCGGCTATGTGCGTGGGCTTCGTGCTCGCGACCCTGCTCCATGGCGCCAACTGGCTCGTGCGGCGGGTGGCGGAGCGCCGTGGAGGGCCGCAGCCCGGGTGGAGCAGCCGGCGTCCGCTTGTACTTGTGCGCCCACGCGACGCACTATTGGTCGGCCTCGCTCCGCTGGTCGGGGGCTGGTCAGACCGCGGGCCGCCGCGGCGAGGGTGAGGCACCAGGTGCCCGCGACGACGGACACCGACAGCCATCTCGGCCACCTTTGACGGCTCGTGTGCGCGCAGTAGAAGTAAGTGCGCCGAGCTGCTTCAGGGGATGGCGCTCGCTACCGATAGGAGTCAACAAAGGATGAGCACAGGTATCGCTGACCTGCGCGCGAGAGCCGGCGGAGCTGCCCTTCGTGCGGGGCCCCGCTCGGGCGTGCGGTCCTATTTCGCATCGGACAGCCGACGCACGATTCAGACCGTTCTCGGGCTGATCTGGCTGCTCGACGGCGGTCTGCAGTTCCAGTCGTTCATGTATGGGAACGGGTTCATCCAGATGCTCAAAGGGATGACCGCCGGTCAGCCGTACTGGATCTCCAGCTCCGTGGATTGGGCCGCGAACACGCTGCACCACCACCAAATGCCGCTCAACACCCTGTTCGCGCTGATGCAGGTCGCCATCGGTTTGGGATTGCTGTATCGGCGCACGGTCAAGCCCGCGATCGTGGTCTCGATCGGGTGGGCGTTCATCGTATGGTGGTTCGGCGAGGCGTTCGGGATGCTGTTCATGAACATGGCCAACCCACTCACGGGAGCTCCCGGGGCGGTGGCGATCTACGCGTTGATCGCTCTGCTCGTGTGGCCGAACGACCGCCCCGGTGGCGTGCTCGGCGTCCTCGGCGCGCGGATTACCTGGGGGGCCGGACCGCTGTTCGTCCTGCTCGCCTCCGCGCTCTATTCGTTGCTGCCCTTCGAGGGGTCAACCGCCGTCGACCGCGCCGAACCAGTTCCGAGGCTCGACGAGGTGGCCGCCACAACCTGAACCGGGGTACGAGACCGACCTCCACCCAGGGCTCGCCCGGTTAGGTGCGCTTGCAGCCGCCGGGCCGCTCGAGATTCATCAGGAGACGAGATGTTTGGGCCTTACAACTTTCACCACGCGGCGAAGCGCCTGCTGCCGGTACTGGCGACCGGCCTACTGATCGCCGGGTGCGCGTCGGCCGACAAGACGAGCTCGACCGCCGCGACGAGTACTGCGGCCGCCAGCTCGAGCGGCTCGACCAGCTCGAGTGCGATGGCCGGCATGAACATGGGCAACCCGGGCACGGCCGGCGGGAGCGTGTCGGTCGACGGGATCAAGCCCGTGCCCACACAGATACTGGGAACGGCAATCTGGCAGGGGATGAAGATCACCGCTCAGGCCATGACCGCCGTGCCGTTCGTGATCTACGACGGAACGAGCGAGCAGATGGTGAAACCGACGTCTAAGACGAGCTTTCACCTCATGGTGATGCTGAACGATTCACAAACTGGGGTCGCTATCCCTTACGCGAGCGTGTGGGCTACGATCACCCAGAACGGAAAGATCGATTTCGACGAGCGGCAGTGGCCGATGATCTCACGCTACATGGGCCCGCACTACGGCAACGACGTGTCACTGCCGGGCGCCGGCGAGTATCAGCTCAGCCTGTTGGTGAGCCCCCCGGTGTCGGCGCGCCACGTTGAGTATCAGAACGTGTGGCTACACCCTCACAAGGTGAATTTCACCTTCCATTGGTCGCCGACGTCGTGAGCTGGCAGTCAGCGTTGGAAATGGGGTTGCGATGCTGACCCGCCGGCGATTCCTCATCGGCGCCACTGCGGTGGCGGCCGGCGGTGCGGGCGTCGCGGTGGGGTTGAGCGGCGCGCTGAACAGCCAGGGCAAGCCGGTGCCGCTCGTCCCGCTGGGAACCCAGCCGGGCGGGTTGCCCGCGCGTCAGCACGCCTGGGTGGCGACACTTGCCCCTGATGCCGACGGCAACCCGATCTCGCCGCGGTTCGATCGGCTGCTGCTGTTCGACGTCGACGGCAGCCCCACCCCCGCCCACGCGCGTGTACTGGAGGCTGCGCTGCGCACGCTCGAGCGCACCTACCCGTGGGGACCGTCGGGGCTGCTGTTCACCGCTGGTTGGAGCCCGGGCTACTTTCAGCGCGGGCTCGGCATACATTCCCCAATCCCGTACGCGCAGGCGCTGTCGGACTTCGAGTTGCCGGCGATCGACGACTACGACCTGTGCCTCCACCTCGCGTGCAACCACGAGGACAGGTTGGCGGCGGTAGAGGCGGCGCTGATCCACGGCGCAGCGCTGCCCGGGGCGGACGGGCCGCTCGACATCTCCAGCGCGCTGCGTTGGCGCGAGACGCGCACCGGGTTCACGGGGCCGGGCATACCGGCCGAGCATCAGAACGTCGGCGGCATCCCGCCGGGCAACCCAGTCCCGAAAAGCGCGCCTCTATTCATGGGGTTCAAGTCGGGTCTTCGCCGCAATCAGGCCACCGAGGACGACGTGACCATCCGCACCGGCTCGTTTGCGGACGGAACGACCATGCAGGTCAGCTACATGCGTCTGCGCCTCGACAGCTGGTACCAGGACCTCGACGAGCGCCAGCGGGTGGCGCGCATGTACGCGCCCCAGGTCACCCCCGAGCAAGTCGAGCACTTCACGACCGACGCCGAGAGCGACCCCAACCTCCTCGAGCAGGCGATCAATCGCTACGGCGTCATCGGCCATGCTCAGACCTCCGCTCGGGCCCGGCGCAACGGCAAGCCGCTAATCATCCGCCGGGACTTCAACACCGTAGACGGCGGCCAGGCCGGGCTGCACTTCGTGTCGGTGCAGCGGACCATCGAGGACTTCATCACCACTCGCAACGCGATGAACGCGACCTCGGCGCAGCTGCAGAACCCGGCAATCACCGACACCGTGAACAACGGGATCAACGAGTTCATGTTCGTCCTCAAGCGCGCCAACTACATCCTCCCGGCGCGCAGTCAGCGGTCCTTCCCGCTCCTCCCAGGCCGCGACGGGCTCCTCGACTGACGGCGCGTCGCTTGTTGCTGGGCGGCGCGGACTGCGCGCCGGCGCAGGACGATCGCGAGCGCGGCTCCCAGAATCAGGAGGGCGGCGAGCACGCCGAAGCCGATCGCGGACGAGCTGCTCTCGCCCGAGCTGCTCGGATGGGTGGGGGGACCGGCGGGATTGGACGAGATCGGCTTGCCGACAGCTCGGGCGATGCGTAGAACGGCAGCGATGGCCGAGCGTGTCAGTCCATTGGACCCGTCGGTCGCGTTGACCTTCAGGCCCGCCAGCGCACCCCGCGGCCCCGCGTTCTCCGTGCCAACTCCCTGCGGCATGACCACCAGGAGCGGTTGGGGTCGGTAGAACGAGATCTCGCGGTCGAGGAAGTTGGCGTACGTCTGGGGCTTGCCGAACAGGACGGGGATCGCGCCCAGGTCGACCGGGCTCCCGATGATCGCGACCTTGAGACCCAGGCCCTCGTGCGCCAGCTGTGCGAGGTCACTTTGGAGCTGCTCCTGAAGCGGTGTGCTCACCGTCGGCTGGTAGGGGTAGAAGACCGGACTGCCCAGCAGGACGTCGCTGGCCGGGTCGGCGTCGGCGAGCGCTCGCGCAGGGACGAGCATGGCGCAGACGAGCACCAGAGCAACTGCTGCAGCGGTCACCCGGCGCGTCGTAGCGTGGCGGAGGCGCATGGCCGGGCGGAGGGTAATGCGATGACGGTGGCACCGTACACCGCTGGGTGGCTCGGCCTCGAGAGTCGCCTCGTGCCTAGAGACACCAAAGCCCGCCGGACGGCGAGCTCGGCACAACACCTCATGCGCTGGGCTTTCGCCAGCGCGCCCGGCAGGATTTGAACCTGCGGCCTCGCGCTCCGGAGGCGCGCGCTCTATCCCCTGAGCTACGGGCGCTGGTCTCGAGAAGATTAGAGCAACATGACGACCTCGCCTTCCCCACGTGGCGGTGTGCTTGTCGCTGTGATCTCGGATACGCACCTCCCGCGCGGGACCCGACGGCTGCCCGAGGACTGCGTGGCGCGCTTGAAGGCCGCCGATCTGATCGTGCACGCCGGCGACCTGATGCGGCTGTCGGTCTTGCGCGAGCTCGAGGCGTACGGCCCGGTGGCGGCCGTGCACGGCAACGTGGACGACGAGGAGGTGCGGCAGTCGCTCCCCGCGGTCGCGACGGTCGAGGCCAGCGGGGCAAGGATCGCCGTGATCCACGACGCTGGTCCCGCCAAGGGCCGGCTGGCCCGGCTGCGCCGGCGCTTCCCGGACGCCGACGCCGTGATCTTCGGCCACTCGCACATTCCCCTGTACGAACGGGCGGAGGACGGCTTCCAGATCTTCAACCCAGGAAGCCCGACCGAGCGCCGGCGCGCGCCGCACCACACCATGGGAATCGCGACCGTGCAAGACGGGCAGGTGAGGTTCGAGCTGATCGCCGTCGGCTGACAGACTGGGAGCGGATGGACCTCTCGGTTTTCTTCGCCGGCACCGGCGGCTCGATCCCGACCGCGCGCCGCGGGCTGCCGGCGGTGCTGGTCCGCCGTGGCGGGGACCGCATCCTGTTTGACTGCGGCGAGGGGACGCAGCGTCAGCTCGTCCAGTCCGTGGGCCTGACTGAACTGACCGAGGTGTTCCTGACCCACTTCCACGCCGACCACTGGCTGGGCCTCCCGGGGCTGCTGAAGACGTTCGACCTGCGCTCGCGGGAGCGTCCCCTGGCGATCCACGGGCCGCCGGGTCTGCTCGAACTGATCACGCTGGCGATGCGGGTCGCCGGGCGCGTGCGCTTCGAGCTCGAACTGGTCGAGGTCGTCCCGGGTGATGTGCTCGAGCGGGACGGCTACAAGATCGCCCCGGTTCCGGTGGCGCACCGGGTCTCGAACGCGCTCGGCTATGTCCTCTACGAGGATGCCCGGCCCGGCGAGTTCGACACTCAGGCCGCCACGGCGTTGGGCCTCGTCCCAGGCCCTGAGTTCGGCCAGCTCCAGCGCGGCGAAACGGTGCGGGGAGTGCAGCCCGATCAGGTGCTCGGACCGCCGCGCCCTGGGCGCAAGATCGTGATCTCCGGAGACACCTCTCCGTGCGAGACGCTGGCCATCGCCAGCCACGCCGCCGATTTGCTCCTGCACGAGGCGACGTTCTCCGAGGAGGAGCGCGAGCGCGCGGCCGAGACCGGGCACTCGACCGCTGCCCAGGCCGCGACACTGGCCCGCGATGCGGGGGTGACGACGCTCGCGCTGACGCACTTCTCGAGCCGCTACCCCGTCTCGGTGCTGCGCGACGAGGCCCGGGCGGTCTTCTCGAACACCTTCCTGCCGCGCGACTTCGACACGATCGAGGTCCCGTTCCCGGAGCGGGGTGAGCCCGAGCTGATCCGGTGGGAGGACCGGCAGCCGACCGAGTCCGAGGCCGAGACCGAGGCGGACGAGACCGAGCCGGTGGGGGACACGGCGCGATGACCACCGGCACGATCGAGCGGTTCGAGACGGCCCGCATGCTTTGCGAGCGCGTCCAGTTATACCAGGCGCCGGACCATCTGCGCCTGCTGCTCGACCCGCGCGTATCGGCCACGCTGTGGCCGCGGCGGGAGTCGCCGAACGAGGCGGAGATCCTCGACGGCGTGGCCGCCAAGGTCGAGCACTGGGAGCGTCACGGCTTCGGGATGTGGCTGTTGCGCGACCGCCAGACCGGCGAGATGGTCGGGCGGGGTGGCCTGCAGTACACCTACACCGCCCGCCTGAACGACGTGGAGGCCGGCTGGGCGATCGTGCCCGAGCGCTGGGGGCAGGGCCTGGCCACCGAGCTGGCCCACGCGTGCGTCGAAGTCGGCTTCGAGCAGCTCGGTCTGCTCGAGATCATCGCTTTCACCCAGCCGACCAACGCGGGGTCCCGCCGGGTCATGGAGAAGGCCGGGTTCGAGTACGACCGGGACATCATCCACGCCGGCCTGCCGCACGTCCTCTACCGCCGCCGCCGCGACCCCTAACCCGGGGTGGTCGAGAAACGCAAGCATGCCTTGCGTTTCTCGACCAGGCCCGGGGGGCTGAGCGCGCTGTCCGCCGCCGGGGCTCCTGTTAACCTCATCCAGGTCGGCCCCTTTAACCCGGTCCTGTGAGGCCAGGAAGGAGCGCGTGAAAGATGGGCACGGTCGTGCTCGACCGCGATGACATGCGACGCACGCTGGTGCGGATCGCTCACGAGATAGTCGAGAAGAACCCGGACGGCGCGGTCGCGCTGGTTGGGATTCATCGCCGCGGGGCGGTGCTTGCCCGGCGGCTACAGGCGCTGACCAGCGAGCTGCTCGAGCCGGCGGTGCCGCTCGGGGACGTCGACATCTCCTTCTACCGCGACGACTACTCGCTCCGCCCGAGCGCGCCGGTCGTCCACTCCAGCCACCTCGACTTCCCGATCGACGGGCGGACGATCGTGATCGTCGACGACGTCCTCTACACCGGGCGCACGGCCCGGGCCGCGATCGACGCGGTGTTCGACTATGGCCGGCCGGCGCGGGTCCAGCTGGCAGTGCTGGTCGACCGCGGCCACCGCGAGCTGCCGATCCGCCCCGACTACGTAGGCAAGAACATCCCTAGCTCGCAGGAGGAGCGAGTGAACGTATGCGTCGAGGAGATCGACGGCCTCGACGAGGTCACCATCGGTCCCACATCCGAGCCTAGACGAGCGGCAGCATGACCAGAATCGGACGACACCTGCTCTCGATCGACGACCTCGACCGGGCCTCGATCGAGCGGATCCTCGACCGGGCCGAATCCTTCGACGAGGTTTCCGGCCGCGAGATCAAGAAGGTCCCGGCGCTCCGCGGCCGGACGGTCGTCAACCTGTTCTACGAGGCGAGCACGCGGACCAGCTCCTCGTTCGAGCTCGCGGCCAAGCGCCTGAGCGCCGACGTCGTGTCGGTCCGCTCGCAGGGCTCGAGCGTGGACAAGGGCGAGTCGCTCAAGGACACCGTGCAGACGCTGTCGGCCTACGATCCGGCCGCCATCGTGATCCGCTCGCCGCACGCCGGCGCCGCCGGCCTGGTGGCCGGGTGGACGCCCGCGGCCGTCATCAACGCGGGCGACGGCAAGCACGAACATCCCACGCAGGCCCTCCTCGACGTGTTCACCCTGCGCCGCCGGCTCGGGTCGCTTGACGGCACCAACATCTGGATCGTCGGCGACGTCCTGCACTCCCGCGTGGCGCGCTCGGACATCCTGGCATTCACGCGCATGGGCGCGAACGTGACGGTGTGCGGGCCGCCCACGCTGATCCCGCGGGAGATCGAGGCGCTCGGCTGCGAGGCGACAGCCACGCTCGAGCGGCTGGGCGAGGCGGACGTGGTGTACGTGCTGCGGATGCAGCAGGAGCGCATGCGCGACTCGTTCGTGCCCTCGCTGCGCGAGTACGCCACCCGCTACCAGATCACCCCCGATCGGCTCCTTCCCGGGCAGCTGCTGATGCACCCGGGGCCGGTCAACCGCGGGGTCGAGCTCTCGGGGGAGGCGATCGACTCCCCCCAGGCGCTGATCGGCGCCCAGGTCAGGGCCGGCGTCGCGGTGCGGATGGCGGTCCTGTACGAGCTGTTGGTGGGAACCCCGAGCCTGGCGGCGGTGGCATGATGAGTGCGGAGCGTCTCTTCCACCGTGCGGACCGTCCCGCCGACCTGCTGATCCAGGGCGCCCACGTGCTCGACCCGCGCGCCGGTCTCGACGGGCCCCACGATGTCCTGATCAGGGGCGGGCACATCGCCGAGCTCGGGTCGCCGGGCTCCCTTCAGCCGGGCGCGGACACCGAGACCGTCGAGGCGGTGGGCAAGCACCTGTTCCCCGGCTTCGTCGACCCACACGTCCACCTGCGCACGCCCGGGCAGGAGTACAAGGAGGACATCGCGACCGGCACAGCGGCCGCCGCCGCCGGCGGCTTCTGCGCCGTGATCGCGATGCCCAACACCGATCCCGTGGTCGACGACGCGGCGATTCTCGGCTCGCTCACCGATACCGCCCGTCGCCAGGCGCGCGTGCCGGTCGGCTTCCTCGCTTCGATCACCCGAGGCCTCAAGGGACACCAGCTGACCGAGATGGCCGAGCTGCGCGATGCCGGCGCGCTCGGCTTCACCGACGACGGTAAGCCGGTCGTGTCGGCGGGGGTCCTGCGCCGGGCGCTGCAATACCAGCGGCTGTGCGGCGGGGTCATCGCCCTGCACGAGGAGGACCCGGACCTCTCGCGCGACGGCGCGATGCACGAGGGCGCAGTCTCCGCGCGGCTCGGCATCGCTGGGATCCCGTCGCTGTCGGAGTCGACCATGGTCGCGCGCGACGCCGCCCTCGCCGCCTACGAAAGCGCCAGGGTGCACTTCCAGCACCTTTCGTGCGTCGAGTCGATCGAAGCGCTGTCGCACGCCAAGCAGGCCGGCGCGAACGTGAGCGCCGAGGTGTGTCCCCACCACCTGACGCTGACCGACGACATGGTGCGCACGCTCGACAGCCGCTTCAAGATGAATCCGCCGCTCCGTGCCGAGAGCGATCGCCGCGCGCTGGTGGACGCCCTCACGGCCGGGGTCATCGACTGCGTGGCCACCGATCATGCGCCGCACGCCGGCCACGAGAAGGAGGTGCCGTTCGAGGAGGCGCCGATGGGCACGATCGGACTGGAGACCGCGTTCGCCTCGCTCTACACCGAGCTCGTCCTGGCCGGCGAACTCGAGCTCGAGACGGTGATTGAGCGGATGACCGATGGCGCCGCGCTCTACGGCCTGTCCGTCCCACGAATCGCGCCTGGCCGCCCCGCCAACCTGTGCCTGGTCGACCTCGAGGCCCGCTTCGAGGTCGGTGCCGGCGGCTACGTCAGCCGCTCGGCCAACTGCTGCTTCCACGGGCGGATGCTGCAGGGCAAGGTGCTGATGACCGTGGCGGCGGGGGCGGTCGCGCACGCCGCGCGCATGCTCGCGGAGGCGCTGACCAAGGCCCCGCCGTCAAGCGCCGCCGACCATTTGAGAGTTCGGTGAGCGAGCCCACCGCTTACGTCCTGCTCGAGGACGGCGCACGGTTCGACGGGCTGGCCTGCGCCGCCGCCGGCCACGCCGTGGGCGAGATCGTGTTCACCACCTCGATGTCCGGCTACCAGGAGGCGATGACCGACCCCAGCTATGCCGGGCAGCTGATCACCTTCACCTATCCGCAGATCGGCAACTACGGCGTCTCCGAGCAGGCCATGGAGTCAGACCGAGTCCACGCGCGCGCCGCGATCATGCGGGCGGCCGTCGACCGCGACGACGCGCCGGCGGCAACTCAGGGCTGGCTGCGGTGGCTCGCCGAGAACGGCATCCGGGCGATCACGGATGTCGACACGCGCGCGCTCGTGCGGCACATCCGCGACCGCGGAGCGATGCGGGGCGGCGTCTTCCCGGTCACGTTGAGCGAGGCAGAGGCCCAGGACTTGATCGATGCAGAGCCGGATATGGCCGGGCGCGATCTGGTGCGGGACGTCACGCCTGAGCGGTTGACCGTGATCGGGGAGAGGCGGGGGGGTGGGGTCCTAATCTCAATGGTGGACACCGGTGTCAAGCGGTCGATTGTGCGCAACCTGGTCGAGCGCGGCGCCACCGTTGAGCTCCACCCGTGCACCGCGAGCCCACAGGAGCTCCTCGCCAACGATCCAGACGCGATCTTTCTGGCCAACGGCCCCGGCGACCCGGGAGCGCTCGACTACATCGTCGAGACCCTTCGCGGGCTCGTCGGCAAGCTCCCCGTGTACGGCATCTGCCTCGGCCACCAGCTGCTGTGCCGCGCGGTCGGCCTCGACACCTACAAACTGCCGTTCGGCCACCACGGAGCCAATCACCCGGTCAAGGACCTCACCACCGGGATCGTCGAGATCACCAGCCAGAACCACGGCTTCGCGGTGCTCGGCCCGGGCGGGGCGAGGACGATCGACCGCGACGAGGCGGTGCGGTGGGAGACCGACTTCGGCGCCGCCGAGCTGACCCACATCAACCTGTACGACCGGACGGTCGAGGGCCTGGCGCTGAGGGACGTTCAGGGCGCCACCGTGCAGTACCACCCGGAGGCGGGTCCGGGACCGAACGACGCGCTGTATCTGTTCGACCGCTTCGTCGAGGAGATCCGTCATGCCGCGTAGAGACGACCTCCACAAGATCCTCCTGATCGGCTCGGGCCCGATCGTGATCGGCCAGGCGGCCGAGTTCGACTACTCGGGCACCCAAGCCTGTCGGGTGCTGATGGATGAGGGGTACGAGGTCGTGCTCATCAATTCCAACCCGGCCACGATCATGACCGACCCCGAGGTCGCCACCACGACCTACGTCGAGCCGCTCGTGGCTGGACCGGTGCGCCAGGTCATCGAGCGCGAGCGCCCGGAAGCACTGCTGGCCACGCTCGGCGGGCAGACCGCGCTCAACCTGGCCAAGACTCTCCACGAGGATGGCACCCTCGAGCGCTACGGCGTCGAGCTGATCGGCGCCGACTATGACGCGATCGAGCGCGCGGAGGACCGCGAGCGCTTCCGCGAGACGATGACCGGCGCCGGCCTGCGCGTCCCGCGCAGCGCGATCGCCCACACGATCGAGGACGCCCGCGCCGCCGTCGCGCAGATCGGGCTGCCGTTCATCGTCCGGCCCGCCTTCACTCTGGGCGGCAAGGGCGGCGGGGTCGTCCGTACCGAGGACGATCTCGCTCGCGTCGTCGGCCGCGGGTTGAAGGCGTCGCCGATCTCGCAGGTGCTGCTCGAGGAGTCGGTCCTCGGCTGGGGCGAGTTCGAGCTCGAGGTGATGCGCGACCGAAGCGACAACGTGGTCATCGTCTGCTCGATCGAGAACCTCGATCCGATGGGCGTGCATACCGGCGACAGCGTGTGCGTCGCGCCCCAGCAGACGCTCACCGACAAGCAGTACCAGGCCCTGCGCGACCAGGCGATCGCGGCGATCCGGGCCGTGGGCGTCGAGACCGGCGGCTCGAACGTGCAGTTCGCGGTCAACCGGGCGACCGACGAGATCGTCGTGATCGAGATGAACCCACGCGTGTCGCGCTCGAGCGCACTGGCCAGCAAGGCGACCGGCTTCCCGATCGCCAAGATCGCGGCCCGTCTGGCCGTGGGCTACACGCTGCAGGAGATCCCCAACGACATCACCAAGGCCACGCCGGCGAGCTTCGAGCCGGCGATTGACTACTGCGTGGTCAAGTGGCCGCGGTTCGCGTTCGAGAAGTTCCCGGGTGCCGAGGCCGGGCTCACCACTCACATGAAGTCGGTGGGGGAGGCGATGGCGATCGGGCGGACGTTCAAGCAGGCGTTCGCCAAGGCGCTCCGCTCGCGCGAGCTCGACGCGACGCCTGGCCCCCCGCCGGATGACGAGATGCTGCTGCAATCGCTCGAGTTCCCCGGGGCCGAGCGCTTTGACCACCTGCTCGAGGCGCTCCGCCGAGGCCTCGCGATCGACGAACTTCACCGCCGGACCAGCATCGACCCCTGGTTCCTGCATGAGCTCTCCGAGCTGGTGGCGGATCCGAGCGCCGCGCACCAAGGCGTCCGCACGTACAAGTCAGTCGACACCTGCGCGGCCGAGTTCGCGGCTCGCACCCCTTACTTCTACTCGGCCTGGGAGCGCGCGGCGGACGACGAGGTCGAGCGCGGCGAGCGCGCGAGCGTCGTGATCCTCGGATCGGGACCCAACCGGATCGGCCAGGGCATCGAGTTCGACTACTGCTGCGTGCACGCGGCCCAGACGATCCGCGAGCAGGGCCGCGACGCCGTCATGATCAACTGCAACCCCGAGACGGTGTCGACGGACTACGACACCTCGGATCGTCTGTACTTCGAGCCGCTGACCCTCGAGGACGTGCTCGCCGTATGCGAGGTCGAGAGACCCGAGGGGATCGTCGTCCAGTTCGGGGGGCAGACCCCGCTGAAGCTGGCGGCCGGCCTCGAGCGCGCCGGCGTGCCGATCCTCGGCACGAGCGTCGAGGCGATCGACCTGGCCGAGGACCGCTCCCGCTTCGGGGCGCTACTCGACGAGCTCGGCTACCAGGCGCCCCCCTACGCCACCGCGACCTCGACCGAGGAGGCCCTGAGCCGCGCCGCGGAGGTGGGCTTCCCGCTGCTCGTGCGTCCGAGCTACGTGCTGGGCGGGCGCGCCATGGAGATCGTCTACGGCGTCGCCGGACTCGAGGACTACCTGCGGCGCGTGGCTCCAGCGCAAGGAACGACGATCTATCTGGACCGCTTCCTCGAGGACTCGATCGAGGTCGACGTCGACGCCCTTTCGGACGGCGAGGACGTGTGGATCGCCGGGATCATGCAGCACGTCGAGGAGGCCGGGATCCACTCGGGCGACTCGGCCTGCGTGTTGCCGCCGCACACTCTGGGCGGGGAGATGCTCGACCAGCTCCGCACCCAGACCGAGGGGATCGCCAAGGCGCTCGGCGTGGTCGGCCTGCTCAACGTCCAGTTCGGGATCCGCGACGACGCCCTGTACGTGATCGAGGCCAACCCGCGGGCCTCGCGGACGGTGCCGTTCGTGTCCAAGGCGATCGGGCTACCGGTCGCCAAGCTGGCCTGCCGGATCCTGCTCGGCGAACGCCTGACTGATCTGCGCCTGCCCGCCGACACCACCAACGGCCACGTGTGCGTCAAGGAGGCAGTGCTCCCGTTTGATCGGTTCGCCGGCGCGGACTCGCTGCTCGGCCCCGAGATGCGCTCGACCGGCGAGGTGATGGGGATCGCGCACGACTTCCCGACCGCCTTCGCCAAGGCGCAGGCGGCCGCGGGCGCTCAGCTGCCGGCCGGGGGCCGCGCGTTCATCACGGTCGCGGACTTCGACAAGCCGGCCGCGACCGGTGTCGCCACCATCCTCCACGACCTCGGCTTCGAGATCATCGCCACCCGGGGGACGGCCCAGGCGATCCGCAAGATGGGCATCCCGGCCCAGACGATCAACAAGATCGGCGAGGGGTCGCCGCACGTGGTCGACTGGATTGAGCGGGGCGAGGTGGACCTGGTGATCAACACCCCGGTGGGAACCGGTGCCCGGACCGACGGCTACGAGATCCGCTCGGCGGCGATTGCCCGGGGTATCCCCTGCATCACCACGATGGCCGGGGGGATGGCGGCCGCCCGCGCGATCTCCGCCGCCCGCCGCGGCGAGCCCGACGTGGTTTCGCTTCAGGAGATCCACGGAACGCGGCACGGCGCCCAGGCCAAGCCCACCGAGGTCGCGTGACCCGCATCACCGCTCCGTTCGGCCGCCGGGCCGCGGCTGTCACCGTGCGCGAGACCCACGGCGCCTACGTCGTCATCCGCTGCCGCGACACCGCCGGGCCGCTGCCCCGGGCCGGCCAGTTCTACATGCTCCGGAGCGCGGAGCGTTGGGGCGGGGGAGAGGGAGAGCGTCCGTTCCTGCCCCGGGCGTTCAGCGTGCTCCGGGCTCGGCCGCGTCCGAGCGGCTGCGAGCTTCACTTCCTGATCGAGGACGTCGGACCCGGCACGAAACGGCTGTGCGAGCTCGGGCCCGGCGAGGAGCTGCTGCTGGTCGGTCCGCTCGGCAACGGGTTCGCGCCCCCGCGCGAGGGTCGCACGCCGCTGCTCGTCGGCGGCGGGGTGGGGATCGCGCCGCTGGCCATCTGGCAGGACGAGCTCGCCGCGTCCGCGGCTGCGCTACTCGGCTTCCGCGATGCCCCTCACGCCGCGGGCGCCGTGCTGCTGAGCGACCCAACCGTCGCCACCGATGACGGCAGCGTCGGGCACAACGGCCTCGTCACCGACCTGCTTGAAGAGGAGCTCGATGTCAGCGTCGAGGAGCTCGAGGTCTACGCGTGTGGCCCGCCCGCGATGCTCGAGGCGGTGCGGGTGATGTGCGGTGAGCGGGGAATCCCGGCGCAGCTGGCGCTCGAGTCCGGGATGGCGTGCGGCTTCGGGGCCTGCTTTGGGTGCGTCGTGCCGACCGTCGACGGCTACGTGAGGCTGTGCCTCGATGGCCCGGTCCTCGAAGCCGACGTGCTCCAGACCGCCGCTGTGGCTGGGGCGGGGCATTGAGCGTCGAGTTCTGCGGCCTCGAGCTCGAGCATCCCGTGATCAACGGCTCCGGGACGTTCGACGCGATCGCGGCCCGGCGCGCGTTCGGGGACGAGCTCCTCGAGCGCTTCCCGTTCGCCGCCTTCGTATCCAAGACGGTCACGCTCGAGCCCCGCCAGGGCAACCCGCCGCCGCGTTTGTGGGAGCTGGCCGGCGGGCTGATCAACTCGATCGGCCTGCCGAACAAGGGACTCGCCGGCTACCTGCGGCACGATCTGCCACAGCTGGCCGAGCTCCCGGTCCCGCTGATCGTCAACGTGATGGGCTTCCGTCGCGACGAGGTCGCGCGGCTGGTCGAGG
Source organism: Solirubrobacteraceae bacterium (assembly GCA_035625625.1). GTDB lineage: Bacteria > Actinomycetota > Thermoleophilia > Solirubrobacterales > Solirubrobacteraceae > Palsa-465. Next base: position 105,049 of record DASPPG010000166.1, on the reverse strand, counting down.
CGTTCTCCGAGCGCGCGGAGGTGAGCGCGCTCGAGCTGAACGTCTCATGCCCGAACGTCGAGACCGGTCTGGTCATGGGTGCCGACCCGGCCGAGGTCGCCCGGCTGCTGGACCGGGTCAGACCGCTGACCGACAAGGCGCTGATTGTCAAGCTGACGCCGAACGCCACCGACGTCCCGGCCGTGGCTCGCGCGGCCGAAGAGGCCGGCGCCGACGCCGTGTCGCTGATAAACACGCTGCGCGGGATGGCTCTGGACCCCGAGACGGGCCGGCCATGGCTCGGCGGGACCACCGGCGGGGTGTCGGGACCGGCCGTCCGCGCGATCGCCCTGGCCCAGGTCCATGCGGTGGCGCAGGCGGTCGAGATCCCGATCGTCGGCATGGGCGGGGTCCAGCGCGGCGCGGACGCGCTTGATCTCATGCGCGCCGGCGCAAATTTGGTGGCGGTCGGCACCGAGAGCTTTCGCGACCCGGCGGCCGGGCTTCGGATCGCGCACGAGCTGGTGGATCTCCTCGCAAATCGCGCCGTCTAGCGGGTCCTGGCGCCAGTGCCGGGCCAACCCGGGTCAGGACTTGCGAACGTTTTGCAACGCGTTGCAAAACCCCCTGCAAACCTAGGTAATTGCCCCAACCATCCTCGACAATGCTCTAGCTCAGCTTGAGGTCGAGTCGAATTGGGGCCATTTATCTTGATCGGGTGTTCCCAAGATGTATAGTCGCCGCCCATGCCGCCGGTCACCGAATCGCCTTCCAAGCCGACCGCTGCCCCGGAACGCTCGCTCGTACAGCGTATGGAGGCGCTTGCGCGCGCGAACGACATCCGCACTCGGCGGGCGCAGCTGAAGCGCGACCTCAAAGCCGGCCGCCAGCCCATCGACCGGCTGCTCCTCGAGCCACCGGACTACCTCGCGACGGCGAAGGTTTTTGACCTGCTCCTGGCGGTTCCCAAGTACGGCCGCGTGAAGGTGAACAAGATCCTCGGCCAGTGCAAGATCTCGCCGAGCAAGACGGTCGGCGGTCTGTCGGAGCGTCAGCGGCGCGAGCTGGTCGCGCTAATGCGGCGGCGCTGACTACCACCACGCCTACCCCCAAGGTCTTCGTCATAACCGGCCCCTCCGGGGTCGGGAAGGGAACCCTGATCCGGGGTCTGCTGGCGCGCGTGCCCGAGCTCGAACTATCGGTCTCGGCCACGACCCGCCGGCCCCGGCCCGGCGAGCAGGATGGGGTCGACTACCACTTCCTGACCCCCCAGGGGTTCGAGGCGCGGGTGGCGACGGGCGACTTCGTCGAGCACGCGGAGTACTCCGGCAACCGCTACGGGACGCTGCGCTCAGAGCTCGAGCGCCGGCTCGCCGGGGGCGCCGGCGTGGTACTCGAGATCGAGGTCCAGGGCGCGCGGCAGGTGCGAGCGGCCATGCCCGAGGCGGTGGCGGTGTTCATCGCGCCGCCCTCGAAGGACGCGCTGCGGGCGAGACTGATCGGGCGCGGGACCGACAGCGCGGAGGAGGTGGACGCGCGTCTGCGCACCGCCGAGCGCGAGCTCGAGGCTCAGCCCGAGTTCGCCCACGTCGTCGTCAACGACCGGCTGGAGCAGGCGACCGACGAGCTGATCGGAATCGTCCGGCGCGCGATGAGCTCGTGAGCGCCCGGCGCCCTGGCTAGGTCCCCCCGCTAACCTGTTCCCAACACTCTCGGCCAAGGCGCCGCCGCCAGGTGCCGCCGACCAGCCTATGCGGCGCTGCCGGCAGGCGCCGCCGACCCATCTGTAAAGGACGGACCAGCCTTGATCTCACCCCGTATCGACAAGCTGCTCGAGCATGTCGACTCCGACTACGCCAGCGTGATCGTCGCCGCCAAGCGCGCTCGGCAGATCAACTCCTACTACCACAACCTCGGCGAGGGCACCTTCGACGAGTTCCCGCCCCCGATGGTCGAGACGCGGTCGAAGAACTACCTGACGATCGCCCTCGAAGAGGTCGCTCAGGGCAAGCTCAAGTACCACTACCGGTAGGGTCGGGCGGAGGCCACCCGTGGCCCGGTTGCTCCTCGGCGTCAGCGGCGGCATCGCCGCCTACAAGGCGCTCGAGGCGGCGCGGCTGGCGGTCAAGCGGGGTCACGCGGTGCGGGTCATCCAGACGCCGGCGAGCGAGCGCTTCGTGGGGCGCGCGTCGTTCGAGGCGATCACCGGGGCGCCCGTCCTCACCAGCGAGTTCGAGCCCGACCCGGCGCGGGGCTCCTACCCGGGCGAGGCGCTGCGCGAGCGGGCGCCCATCAGCCACCTGGCGCTGGTGGAGCGGGCTGAGCTCTACCTGATCGCGCCCGCCACCGCGAACACGCTGGCCAAGCTCGCCCACGGCCAGGCCGACAACCTGCTGACCACCGCCGCGCTCGCCGCCGCCTGTCCGGTCGCGGTGGCGCCGGCGATGAACACCCGCATGTACACCAACCCGGCCACGGAGGCCAATATCGCGCTACTCCGGGCGCGCGGAGTGAACGTGGTCGCACCCGGTGAAGGAGACCTGGCGTCCTACGCCGAGCACGGGATCGGGAGGCTGGCCGAGCCCGACGAGCTGCTCGAGGTCTGCGAGGCGCTCCTCACTCCGCAGTCGCTGGCCGGCGTCCGGGTGAAGGTGACGGCCGGGGGAACCCGTGAGCCCATCGACAGCGTCCGCTTCATCGGCAATCGGTCGTCGGGCAGGATGGGGTTCGCGCTCGCGCGCGAGGCCGTCCGCCGCGGTGCCGAAGTGTTCGTGATCGCCGCGAACGTGGCCCTCGAGCCCCCGCCCAACGTGGGGCTCCAGCGAGTTCAGACGGCCGCCGAGCTGGCCGGGGCCTGCCGGCGCGAGCTCGACTACTGCGACGTGCTGCTGATGAGCGCGGCGGTGGCCGACTTCCGACCGGTGGGGGCGGTAGATCGCAAGCTCAAGAAGGACGAGGGCATCCCCAAGATCGAGCTCGAGCGAACCGAGGACGTGCTCGGCTCGGTGGCGGAGCGCCGGCGCGATGATCAGGTCATCGTCGGGTTCGCGGCCGAGCACGGGGAGGACGCGGTCAAGCTGGGCCGCGAAAAACTCGAGCGCAAGCGGCTGGACGCGATCGTGGTCAACGACATCTCTCGGGCCGGGATCGGATTCGACGCGGAAGAGAACGAGGTCACGATCCTGACCGCCGACGGACGCGAGCGCCACGTCCCGCGGGATCGGAAGGAAAATGTGGCGCGCGCGGTCCTTGACGAGGTGGAGCGAATCCGCGCAGCGAGGGGTGGTGAGGATGGAGCCCGAGCAGACGCCCGTAGCGCCGCAAGAGTCTGAGGCCTGCGCCGCGCTCGCACGGCGGATCGCGGCCAACATCGCCAACGCGGTTCAGGTCCGCCCCGAGACGCTGACGCACCTGATGGTGGCGCTGCTGGCCGAAGGCCACGTGCTGATCGAGGACTATCCCGGAGTCGGGAAGACCGCGCTGGCCCGGTCGCTGGCCCGGTCGATCGACTGCCAGTTCGCGCGTGTGCAGTGCACCTCTGACCTGCTGCCCGCCGACGTGGTCGGGACCAACGTCTACCAGCAGCGCGAGGGCCGCTTCGAGTTTCGTCCCGGCCCGGTGTTCGCCAACGTCGTGCTGGTTGATGAGATCAACCGGGCGTCGCCGAAGACGCAGTCGGGACTGCTCGAGTGCATGCAGGAGCGCCGGGTGACGGTCGATGTCCACACGCACGAGCTGGCGCGCCCGTTCCTGGTCCTCGCCACCCAGAACCCGATCGAGTACGAGGGCACCTACCCGCTCCCGGAGGCTCAGGTGGACCGGTTCATGGTGAGGATCGCGCTCGGGTATCCCTCGCGCGGCGCCGAGGCGGAGATGCTGGCCGACCATGAGGCGGGCGACCGCGTGCTGACCCTCTCGCCCGTGGCCACCGCGGCCGAGGTGCTCGCGGCGCAGGACGCGGCCAAGCGGGTGCGCGCCGCCGAGCCCCTGCGGGACTACATCGTGCGCCTGCTGTGGCGCACCCGCGAGGACCCCCGCGTCGACCTCGGCGCGAGCCCGCGCGCCGGTCTGTTGCTGCTCCGCGCGGCCAAGGCGTACGCGATGATGCAGGGCCGCGACCATGCCCTCCCCGACGACGTGCAGGCGCTCGCCCAGGCAGCGCTCGCCCACCGGCTCGTGCTCGCGCCGGAAACCCCGCGACGGGCAGCGGCGGACGTGGTGAGCGATGCCGTCTCCTCGGTGAGGGCGCTGTGAACCCCGACGTTGCCGTGACCGAGGGCCCGCCACCCGAGGAGGCGCTCACGCAGTGAGGCGGGCGGCGGCGGTCCTGGCGGCCGGGCTGGCGCTGATCCTGATCGCGCTGACGTTCGAAGCCGCGCCGCTGTTCGTCCCGGGAATTGCGCTGATCGTGCTGGGCCTCGCCGCGCCAGCGTGGGTCCATCTGGCCGCGCGGGGCGCGGCCATCGAGCGCCGTCTCGACTCCGACCGGGTGGTCGAGGAGGAGCCGATCGAGGCGACAATCGAAGTCAGCCGTGGTAACTGGGGGCTGCCCGGCGCGGCCGTGCTGGATCCGCTGGCCGGCAAGCCGGTGCTGATCCACGCCCCGATGTCGCTGATCTCGGGGGGGCGCACGGCCAGCGTCCGGATCGTGGCCCGCTTCCCGCGCCGCGGCATCCGGCGGATCGATCCGCCCTCCCTGGTCGTGGCTGACGCGCTCGAGCTGGCCCACGCCATGGTCGTCAGCCCGTCTCCGCCGCAGGAGCTGCTGGTGCTGCCGCGCACCGAGCGCGTGCGGTGGGCGCCCGGGGCGGGGGAGAAGTGGCGCCGGGCGGCGGGCACGGCCTCGATCGAGCCACTGGGAGCCACCGAGGTCGACGGCCTGCGGCCGTACCGACACGGCACGCCGGCGTCGCGCATCCACTGGCCGGCGCTGGCGCGCGGAATGGGGTTGCTCGAGCGCCGGCTACGCGCCGACACCGACAGCCGGCCCCTGGTGGTGGTCGACGCGCGGGGATCTGGCCCGCCCGAGCATCTCGATGCGGCGGTCAGAGCCGCCGCGTCGCTCGTGCTCGAGCTCGGCGGACGGGTAGGTTGCGGGCTCCTGCTCCCCGGCGAGCACCGCCCGCTCGAGGTCGAGCCCGATCTTGCCGCCTGGCCGATCGCGCACGCCAAGCTTGCCCTGATCGAAGGCGGGCCGGACACGCGGGCTCCCGGCCTCGCTCCGGGCGCTCGGTCCGCCCAGGTGGTGTATGTCGCAGCGACCACACAGTCGCGGCTCCCGGCCGGACTGGCGGGCGCCGGCGTGCGCGCGGCGGTCCTCGTGATCCCCAAGCCGCTGGTCACCCAGCCGCTCCACGATGCCACGTTCGAAGTGGCCGGGTGCGTCGGGTTCGTGGTCGGCGCGGGACGTCGACAGAGGGAGCGCGCGGTGGCATGAGCCAGCCTGACCGAGAGGAACGGACGTGAGCTCGACCACACAGGTCGCGGTGCTCGCGCCGCTCGGCCACGAGGCCGGGTCCGGCGGCCGGGCCGTCCGCACGGTCGAGCGGCCGCTTGTGCGGCTCGTCGCCTTTGCGGCGCTTGGGCTTTACGGGGTGCTGCGGTGGGGAACCTTGATGAGCCCCGCGCCGACGTGGCGGCTGCTCGGATTGCTGGCGCTGACCGTCGCGCTCGCCGGGGTTGTCCCGAGGCTGCTCGAGCGCGAGCGCGAGGTCGCCGCGCGCAGCGGTCGCAGCGACTTCGTCACGGTCGTCGGCGCGCCGCTGGCCCTGTTGGCGATCCTCCTCGCCTTCCCGCTTTCGGGCGTCCCGCTGGCCTGGATTGTTCACCTGCGCGTCGCGGTCACCGCCAACGGGATCGGCCAGGGGCTCTCCGCGCTGCCCGGCATCCTCGTTCCCTACAGCGGGATCAACGAGTGGGCCCGAACCGCGATGGTGCTGGGCGCGGCGGTCCTGCTGCTCGACGCCGGCATGCTGCTGGCCTTCGCGCCGCCGGCGCTCGGAGACATGCGGCGGGCCGGCGCGGCGCTGCCGCTGGTCGCGCTCGTGGCGGTCCCGGCCGTATCTCTGCACCCCCGCTTCGCGTACCTCCAGGGCCTGATCCTGTTCGCGCTGCTGGCCTTCTTCATGTGGGGAGAACGAGTGCCGGCCGACCGGCGCGGCGGGGTGATCCTGGCCTGCGCGGCGACGGGGGCGATCGGGATGATCGCCGCCCCGGCGATCGACCAGGGCACCCCCTGGATCAACACGCACGAGCTGGCGGGTGGCTTCACGCCCGCACACGTGGAGCAGTTCGACTGGACGCAGCGCTACGGGCCGCTCAACTGGCCGCACACCGGCAACGACGTGCTCTCGGTCACCGCGTCGCCTGGAGTGTTTTCCGGGGAGTACTGGAAGACCGAGAACCTCGACAACTTCGACGGGACCGGATGGGTCGACACCGGCGCGAGCTCGGGCGCCGCGCCGATCGGGGTCAGCCAGCAGACGCTCGAGGAGTACACCCAGACCCTTACAGTGGGAATCACCGCGATGAGCACCAACCAGGTGATCGCGGCCGGCTACGCCCCCCAACCGCCCGCCCACCTGACCACGCCGGCGCAGCCGGGGACGAGCGTGGGGACGTGGATCAGCTCCACCGCGCTGGGTCCCGGAGACACCTACACCGTGCAGGTGTACGTACCCCACCCAAGCGCCGTGCGGATGGCGCGCGCCGGCGAGGACTACCCGGCCGACGTGCGCGCGGCCGACCTCTCGCTCGCCCTGCCGCAACTACACGCGCCACCCGGCACGCCGCTTGTCGAGGGTGCGAGGTTCCCCGCGTTCGGGTCTCATGGGCTCGCGCCTCTGACTCAGGTTGGTCCCGATCCCACCGCAGCGCTCCGAAACTCCCCGTACTGGCAGGCCTACAAGATCGCCCAGCGGCTCGCGCGCGAATCGAGCACGCCGTATGCCTTCGTGCAACGGGTGATGGGCTACCTCTCGATCGCCAACGGCTTCAGCTACAACCAGAATCCGCCGCCGTCGCAGTATCCGCTGGCGAGCTTCCTGGTCGACAAGATCGGCTACTGCCAGCAGTTCGCCGGCACCATGGCGCTGCTGCTGCGCATGGGGGGCGTCCCGGCCCGGGTGGCGACCGGCTTCACCACCGGCACCTACGACAGCGCGACCAAGCGATGGCTGGTCTCAGACCTCGACGCCCATGCCTGGGTGGAGGCATGGTTCCCCCACTACGGCTGGGTCACCTTCGATCCGACACCGGCGTCGGCCCCCGCTCGCGGCGGTCATGAGTCGATTTCGGAGATCGGCGGATTCAGTGCGGAGAGCGAGCTGGGCCATACGATCAGGCACGCCGAGGCGCCGAGCGGCGCCGCGACCGGAGCCGCCCACGCTCATGCCGGAGGCTCGGACGCGCCCGTCGTGCTCGGCACGCTCGGCGCCCTGCTCGTGTTGTGCACGCTGGGCCTGGTGGTCTGGCGGCGGACCGGCCTGTCTGACGCCGACGCGATGCTGGTCGAGCTCGAGCGCGCCCTCGCCCGAAGCGGGCGGCCGATCTCCGACGGCGTCACGCTCGCCGCGCTCGAGCGACGGTTCCGGACCGCTCCGGACGCCGAGGCCTATGTCCACGCGCTGCGTATGGCTCGCTTCAGCGAAGGCGCCGAGCTGCCGACCCTGCGCCAGCGCCGCGCGCTACGCGCGCAACTACGGGCCGGGCTCGGATTCGGAGGGGCGTTGCGGGCGTTGTGGGCGCTTCCGCCGCGCCCCGAGCATGCCCGCCGGCGACGTGGGAAGTCGGCGGCGCCTGACGGCGGCGCCTGACGGCGGCGCCTTGGGAAGCGGTCCGCGGGGGATCTAAACTAGGCGTACCAATGGATGACGTCTATGAGCTCTTTCAGCGCGGCACCGAGCTGCTCGAAGCCGGGCACAACCACCAGGCCACGATCCCGCTGGCGCGTGCCCGCGACCTCGCTCCCGACAAGACCTCGATCCGCGAGGCGCTCGGTCGCGCGCTCTTCGGCGCGCAGCGCTACGAGCAGGCGGCGGCCGAGTTCGAGGCTGTGATCGACCGCGCGCCCACCAACGACTTCGCCCTCTTCTGCCTCGGCCGCTGCCTGCAACAGCTCGGCCGCCACGCCGAGGCCCGCAAGCCGCTGGCCCAGGCCGCCGGCATGCAGCCCGGCCGGCGCGATTACCGCTTCTACCGCGACCGCGCCCGCGCCCGCGCGGCCGCCTCGCCCGGCGCGTAGCACGATCACCGACCGGACGGGCCCGCCCGGCCCCACGGACGCCGCCGAAGGCGGCCCAGCTCAAACGAAGCGCACCGCGAGGAGGCTGCCCCGGGACCCCGGCGCTCTTCGGCTCCAAGCGGAGGGGGTCGGCCCTGAACACCCGTTGGGCCTCCCTCGCGTGAAGCACGACCCGCAACCGGCCCTGCTCAAAACTGAGCCCGGGAGGCCCAAGGGGTGTCAGGGCCCGCCCCCCGGTGCTAAATTGAGACCCGAAGTTGAGCGCCGGGCACCATTCCCGGCGGCAGTACCCAAAGTGGGCGCTGAGTGCCCGCTTTTTTTATGAGTTTTGTGACGGCGGAGATCCGCAGTGCAGCCCAGTGATCGACAACTCCAAACGGAGATAGAGGGACGGCTCGCCACCAGCGAGCCGGACGTCGAGGTGCTGCTCGCAGAGGTCGTCTCGGGCGGCACGCTGCGACTGTTCATCGACCATCCCGAGGGAGTCACGCTCGCCCTGTGCGAACGCGTCTCCGGGCTGCTGAACGACTACCGCGACCGCTACTCGCTCGAAGTGTCCTCCCCTGGCCAGGACCGTCCACTGACCAAGCCCCAGCACTACACGCGCTACCTCGGCCGGCATGCGCGCGTGCGCCTGCGGGAGTCTCGGGACGGACACAAAAGCGTGACCGGCGAGCTGGTCGGCGCGTCGGAGGAGGACGTGACGATCGCCGCCCAAGAGGGCGTGGTCACGATTCCCTACGAGCAGATCGCCCGCTCGAACCTCGTACCTGGAGACTGAAGCATGTCGAGAGAGATCGTCGAGGCCGTTCGGGGCCTCGCCGCCGAGAAGAACATCTCTTCGGAGAAGCTGATGGAGGCGCTGGAAGACGCGCTGCTCTCGGCCTACAAGAAGACGCCCGACGCGGCGCGCTACGCCAAGGTCGAGATGGACCGCGACAGCGGCGACTTCAAGGTGTGGGAGCTGAAGATCCCGCCCGAGCTCGAGGAGCAACTCCTGGTCGAGGCCACGCCTGACCAGCAGCCGACCGTCGACCCCGAGACCGGCGAGATGCGCGAGCCACCCGAGCCCGAGATCGACCTCGAGAAGCTCAAGGAGTACGAGGACCAGATCGAGACCGAGGACGTCACGCCCCACGACTTCGGGCGGATCGCGGCGCAAACCGCCAAGCAGGTGATCCTGCAGCGGATCCGCGAGGCGGAGCGCGACATGATGTTCGAGGAGTACCGCGACCGCGTCGGCGAGCTGATCACGGGCATCGTGCAGCAGTCCGATTCGCGCTACACGCTCGTGCAGCTGCGCGAGCGAGTCGAGGCGCTGCTGCCCAAGTCCGAGCAGGTCGAGGGCGAGCGCTACGACCACTCGCAGCGCATTAAGGCGGTGATCAAGGACGTCTCGAACTCGACCAAGGGCCCGAGCATCATCGTCTCCCGTCGCGACCCCGAGCTGATCAAGCAGCTGTTTGAGCTCGAGGTGCCCGAGATCGCCGACGGCCTGGTCGAGATCACCAACGTCGCCCGCGAGCCCGGCTACCGGTCGAAGATCGCGGTCGTCTCGCACGTCGACGGCGTCGACCCGGTCGGTGCATGCGTGGGCCCGCGCGGGTCGCGGGTGCGCATGGTCGTGTCCGAGCTGCGCGGCGAGAAGATCGACATCATCCCCTACAACGACGAGCCCGCCCGGTTTGTGGCCAAGGCCCTGTCTCCCGCGCGCGTGCGCGAGGTGCTGGTCGACGATGCCGGCAAGCAGGCCACCGTGATCGTGCCCGACGACCAGCTGTCGCTGGCCATCGGTCGCGAGGGCCAGAATGCCCGGCTCGCCGCCCGGCTGACCGGATGGCGGATCGACATCCGCTCCGAGACCGAGTTCGCCGCGGAGGAGGCCGAGCACGGCTACGAGGAGGAGGAGACCTCGGGCCGCTGTCACGCGATCCTGTCCAACGGCCGTCGCTGCCCGAACGCCGCGCTGCCGAGCTCGCGCTACTGCGGGATCGAGGCCCACCAGGCGCTCGAGGGCAAGGACACTGATCAGGTCTCGGCGGTTTCCAACGGCAATCAATGAGGCGCCGCCGACCATTTCACCAAGGCGCCGCCGTCAGGCGCCGCCGACCATTTGATTCAGGGGCCTACACTCAGGACCTAGATGAACAAGCGTGTACATGAGATAGCCAAGGAGCGTGGACTTGCCGCCAAGGAAGTCCTCGCGCAGCTGCAGGCCGCCGGCCTGAAGGTCAAGGCTGTCTCGTCTTCGGTCGACGAAGCCGACGCCCTCCGGGTTCTCGGTGGCGCCGGCGCCGGCAATGGACAGTCTGCGGCCGAGCGCCAGCCGGCTCCTGCCGCTCAGCGCTCGGACGGTGGCGAACGCCCGCAGAAAGCGGCGGAGCGCTCGGAGGAGCGGTCCGGGCGCCCGCGCGGCGAAGCCCGCGCCGACGCGCCCGCCGCGCGTTCCGATGAGTCCGAAGAGCCCGCGTCCGAGACGCCGCGCCGCGGCGACGGTGGCGAGGCGAGGCACGCGCGCCCGACCCGCGACTCGCTCCAGGGCGAGCGCGCGCCCGGCAACGCCGGCGGTCGCCGCCGCGTGGTGATCGACTCGCAAGCTTCGCGCCGCAACACCGGTGGCCCTCCCGCCCAAGCCAACCAGCCCCCGCGCCGTCAGCGGCGCGGTCGCCGGCGCCGCGGGATCTACGACGAGGAGGCGGAGTCCCGTCCGTCGAGCACGCAGACCGCGCTCGCCGAGCCGGACGCGATCCGAATCAACTCGGGCTCAACGGTCAAGGACGTGGCCGAGTACCTCGACGTCCCGGTGCCCGAGATCATGAAGAAGCTGATGGCGCTGGGCGAGATGAAGACGCTCACCCAGACCCTGTCCGACGACGCGATCCAGGTGCTGGCGGCCGAGCTCGGCAAGCGCGTTGAGATCGTCCACTCCGAGGACGAGACGGTGGCCGAGCCGGTGTTCAACGACGCCGAGGAGGAGCTCGTCGAGCGACCTCCGGTGGTGACCATCATGGGTCACGTCGACCACGGCAAGACCTCGCTGCTGGACGCGATCCGCTCGACCCATGTCGCCGCGGGCGAGGCCGGCGGGATCACCCAGCACATCGGCGCCTACCAGGTCCAGTCAGACGGCCGGACGATCACCTTCCTCGACACGCCGGGTCACGAGGCGTTCACCGCTATGCGTGCACGCGGGGCGAAGGTCACCGACATCGCCGTGATCGTGGTCGCCGCCGACGACGGCGTGAAGCCGCAGACCCAGGAGGCCGTCGACCACGCCAAGGAGGCCGGCGTGCCGATGCTCGTCGCCATCAACAAGATCGATAAGGAGGGCGCGCAGCCCGACCGGGTGCGCGCCGAGATGGCCCAGCTCGGCCTCCAACCGGTGGAGTGGGGCGGCGAGACGGAGTTCGTCAACGTGTCGGCCAAGACCAGAGAGGGCCTCGAGGACCTGCTCGAGACGATCCTGGTGATGGCCGAGGTCGAGGAGCTGCGCGCGAATCCCGACGCGCCGGCCTCGGGGACGGTGATCGAGTCCAAGCTCGACCCGGGCCGCGGGCCGGTCGTGACGATCCTGATCGGACGTGGGACGCTCGAGGTCGGCGATTCGCTGGTCGCCGGTGCGCACTGGGGCCGCGTGCGGGCGATGAACGACTTCATGGGCAACCGGATCGGCGCCGCGCTGCCGGGCCAGCCGGTCGAGGTGCTCGGCTTCGACGGCGTGCCCGAGGCGGGCGAGCACGTGCGCGGGGTCGAGAACGAGCGTCGGGCGCGCCAGCTCGCGACCGAGCGCGCCACCCGTCTGAAGGCCGAGGCGCTGGCCCGCCGCAGCGGCAAGAAGGTCTCGCTCGAGGACATCTTCAAGTCGGGGGTTCAGGAGCTGAACCTGGTGATCAAGGCCGACGTGGCCGGCTCGCTCGAGGCGATCGAGGACGAGATCGCCAAGCTGCCGCAGGACGAGGTGTCGGTCAACGTGATCCGCGGCGCGGTCGGCGGCGTGAGCGAGTCCGACGTGATGCTGGCTTCGGCATCCGACGCGATCGTGATGGGCTTCAACGTCCGGCCCGTCGGCGAGGCGCGTGCCGTCGCCGAGCGCGAGGGCGTCGAGATCCGTCACTACGCGGTCATCTACCGCGCGATCGAGGAGCTGCGCGACGCCATGCAGGGCATGCTCGCGCCCGAGGAGGTCGAGGAGACGCTCGGCACCGTCGAGGTGCGCCAGATCTTCCGCGCGTCGCGGGTGGGCACGATCGCCGGCTGCCACGTGACCGATGGGCGCGTCATCCGCGGTTCGAAGGTCCGGCTCGTGCGCGACGGCACCGTCATCTACGACGGGGTGATCCAGAGCCTGCGCCGGTTCAACGAGGACGTGCGCGAGGTGGCGGCGGGGTACGACTGCGGCGTCGTGCTGCGCGACTTCGCCGACATCAAGGAAGGCGACGTGCTCGAGGCCTACACCACTCGCCAGGTCGAACGCGAGCTGGTCTAGTGGGCTCGTCCGAGACTCACGGAGGGGTCCACGAAGTGCCCTGTCTTCGACGTCACCGGTAGTGGTGGGTGGCCGCCGATGTCGGCCAAAGGATTCGTGGCGGTGCTGGTGATCGACCTGCATTTCCCGGACGCCGGCAGCCTCAAGACCAAGCGCAAGGAGCTGTCCTCGATCAAGGCCCAGCTTCACGGCCGCCTCGGGGCCGCCGTGGCGGAGGTGGATCATCAGGACCTGTGGCAGCGGGCGAGGTTGACCGCGGCACTGACCGGCGGCTCGCTGTCGGTGCTATCCGCCGCGGCGGATAACCTCGAGCGCTGGCTCGAGGCGCGGTGGCCGGACAACGTGCAAATTCAACGGATCGTGACCTCGGTGCAGGAGTTAGCGGAGTGAGCGCTAACACCGAACAGATCAAGATCGGCTGCGAGCGGCTAGGATGACCGTCGGCCGGATGCGACGCGTCGACGAGGCTGTGCGCGCAGTGCTCAGCGAGGCGATCGCCAAGGATCTCCGAGATCCACGCGTTGGGTTCGTGACCGTGACTGCAGTTAAGACCTCTCCCGATCTGCGCCATGCGCGCGTGTATGTGAGCGTGCTCGGCGACGAGCAGGCACGCACCGAGTCGCTCGAGGGCCTGCGCTCCGCGCACGGCTTCCTGCAAGGTCGCCTGGCCGGAGAGCTGCCGCTCAAGCACACGCCCATGCTCAGCTTCGAATACGACGAGTCGATCGATCGCGGCATGCGCATCTCCCGGCTGATTGATGAAGGTTTCCGGGGGCCAGATGCATGACAACGGCGCGAGGGCGACTCGTGATCAGGTGCTTGAGGAGCTCCGCTCCGCCCAGAAGCTGATCGTCGTCACCCACGAGAACGTCGACGGCGACGCGCTGGGGTCGTTGATCGCCATGCAGGAGATCCTCGCGGCGCAGGGCCGCGACAGCCTGATGTTCATCGACGCCAGCGAGTTCCCGCTGCCCAACGAGTACAGCTTCTTCACGCTCTCCGGGCTTGTCCAGTCGCCGCCCGAGGACCTGGCCGAGCGGACGATCGTGTTCCTGGACTGCGGCAACGTCGAGCGCAACCCGGCCGAGGCGTTCCGCCAGGCGGGCGCACACATCGTCAACATCGACCACCACCACGACAACACCCGCTTCGGCACCGTCAACTACGTGCTCCCGGAGGCCTCCTGCACGGCCGAGATCGTGTGGGATCTGATGTACGGACTGGGCGTCAAGCCGACGCTGAACATCGCCGAGGCGCTGTACGTCGGCCTGATCACCGACACCGGGCGCTTCATGTACGAGAACACCGGCCCGCGTGCGCACCTGATGGCGGCCGACCTGATCGAGGCCGGCGTCGACGTGCATGAGATCTACCGTCGCGTGTACGAGGGCATTCCCTACGGAAAGCTGGCGCTGCTGGCCCGGGGCCTTTCGAAGGTGGCCCGCTACGACGGCGGGCGGCTGACCGTCACCGAGCTCGACGCGCGCGACTTCGAGGAGTCGGGTGCCGAGGAGAGCTACTCGGAGGGCGTCATCGACCATCTCCGCGCGGTTGAGGGCACCGCGGTGGCGGCGCTCGTGCGGGAGCGGGTTTCCTTCGAGAACGGCGCGGGGCCGCCGCGCAAGGTGTCCCTGCGGGCCAGCGACGAACGCGTCGACGTATCGGCGATCGCGCGCGCCCAGGGTGGTGGGGGTCACCGCCAGGCGGCGGGCTTCTCCACCTCGATGCAGTGGGATGAGCTGGTCGCGTTCCTGCGCGAGGCCGTCGCCGAGCAGCTGGCGGGCTCGCCGTCGAAGTGACCGACGGCGTCGTTCTGTACGACAAGCCGGCCGGGATCACCTCGCACGACGTGGTCGCGGAGACGCGACGGGCGCTGCGCGGGCGGGGGCCGGACTCCGCGTCGCGGTCAGGGTCGCGGGTCAAGGTCGGTCACGCCGGGACGCTCGACCCGTTCGCCACCGGGTTGCTGCTCGTCCTGGTCGGGCGCGCCACCCGAGTGCAGCGCTTCCTGATGGAGTTGCCCAAGACCTACGAGGTGATCGCGAGGTTCGGTGCGATCTCGAGCACCGGCGATCCCGAAGGGGAGATCGTGTCGACGGGCGTCGTGCCCGAAGGCGATCTGATGCTCCCGGTGGGTGCGGTCCGCCAGCGCCCGCCCGCCTACTCGGCGGTCAAGGTCGGCGGCCGCCGGGCGTACGCGCTGGCGCGCGCAGGGAAAACGGTCGAGCTCGCCGAGCGCGAGGTGCACGTGTATCGCTTCGAGGAGCGGTGGCGGGAGGGCGACCGGCGCGGCTTCGAGATCCAGTGCTCGTCGGGGACTTATGTGCGCAGCCTGATCGGGTCGCTCGGGGACGCGTACTGCGAGGCGCTGCGCCGTACGCGGATCGGGCGATTCGACGTGGCCGAGGCCGATCCCGAGCGGATCGTCCCGCTGGAGGAGGCGCTGGCATTCATCCCCGAGGTTCGCCTAGATCCCGAGGAGGCGCGGAGGGCCGGGCACGGTGGCGCGGTGGCAGCTCTCGGCGACGTCGGTGGCGCCGGGGTGGTCCGCCTGACCGACTCCGACGGCCTGATCGCGCTGGCCTCGCCGCACGGTGACGGCACCCTGCGCCCCATCGTCGGCCTTCGCGGCTAGCCCGCGTGGGTCATAACCCGCCACTGGGCCCGTCCGCCACGGTGAATTCGGATTCAAGGCCATACATGGGTCACGACTGCGATCTCGGCAAACGCCGATCGCCGAGTGCGGAGTTATGACCCAACGAGCCCAGCCGCCCAGGGAGCCGCGCCACCGAGGGTCGCGTAGCCTTCCGCCCCGATGCAGGTAACAATGCTCTCCGAGGTCCGGGAGCGGCCGCGGCGAGTGGCGGTCGGGGAATTCGATGGGGTCCACCTGGGCCACCGCGAGGTGATCCGCGGCAGCGACACCGTGCTCACGTTCGAGCCCCACCCCCTCCGGGTCGTCCGACCGGAGGCGGCGCCGAAGCTGCTGACGAGCCTCGAGGCCAAGGCGGAGCTGATCGCACAGCTCGGCGTCGAGGAGCTGGTCGTGATTCCGTTCGACGACGGCTTCGCCCACCAGACGCCGGAGGAGTTCGTCGACGACATCCTCGTGGAACGCCTCCGCGCCACGCGGGTGTCGGTCGGCGAGAACTTCCGTTTCGGTCATCGGGCCGCCGGCGACCCCGGCCGCCTGGCTGCCGACGACCGTTTCGAGACGCGTGTCGTGCCGCTGGTGGAAGTAGACGGCGAGATCGTCTCCTCCAGCCATATCCGCGGCCTGGTCCTGGCCGGCGAGGTGGAGCTCGCAACGCGGTTTTTGGGCGCGCCGTTCCAGCTCCGAGGCGAGGTCGTGCTGGGCGACCGGCGCGGTCGCCAGCTCGGCTTCCCCACGGCGAACATCGTCCCCGACGAGGCGCTGGTGTGCCCCGGGCATGGGATCTACGCGACCTCGACCGACGAGGCCTGCGCCGCCGTGAGCATCGGCGTGCGCCCCACGTTCGGGACCGGACGCGCGCTGCTGGTGGAGGCCTATCTGCTGGACTTCGACGGCAACCTGTACGGCCGGACGCTGCGGATCGATTTCCTCGAGCGCCTGCGGGGGGAGCGAAGGTTCGATTCGCCTGATGCGCTCATCGAGCAGATGCGGCGCGATGTCGAGCGCACACGCGAGGTCTGCCGGGCAGCGGCCTGCTAGCCTCATCGAGCCGATGACGATTACCCAGGAACGCAAGCAGGAGCTGATCTCTCAGTTCGGGGACGGCCCGAGCGACACCGGCAAGGCCGAGGTCCAGATCGCCCTGCTCACCGAGCGCATCAACGACCTCAACGTGCATCTGCGCGAGCATCGCAAGGACCATCACTCCCGCCGCGGCCTGCTGATGCTGGTCGGCCGCCGGCGGCGGCTGCTGAACTATCTGCGGGACAGCGACCTCGAGCGCTACCGCACGGTGCTGCGCGAGCTCGGCCTGCGCCGGTGACCGACGGGCCGCTCCAGCCTGGGACGCCGGTCCCGGAGTTCACGCTGAAGCGGGAGGATGGGTCGGACTTCACGCGCGCGGACCTGATCGGCCAGACGACGCTGCTGGTGTTTTATCCGTTCGCGTTCAGCCCGGTCTGCACCGATCAGCTCGGGCTCTACGAAGAGGTCCTCGGCGACTACCTCGCGAAGCGCGGTGTGACCATGTACGGCGTCTCCTGTGACGCCAGTTGGTCGCAGACGGCGTTTCGAGAGAAGCTCGGCGTGAGCATCCCGCAGCTTTCCGACTTCGAGCCCAAGGGAGAGGTGTGCCGGGGGTTCGGCGTCTATCACGCCGGCGGGTTCCCGCAGCGCGCGCTGGTGATCGTCGACTCCGACGCGGTGGTCGGGTGGAGCTATCAGGCTCCCTCACCGCGCGAGTTGCCCGGTGCGAACCTGATCTTCGACGGCCTCGACGAGCTGGCCGCCCGCGCCTAGCGGGCCCAGGCGGGGCGCGCGCGTGAGCAGCCTCAGCTCCGCCCCGCTTCCGTCGCTCTCAGCCGACGATCACGTCCGAGGCCCGTCTGATGCCGTGGCGGTGGTCGTCTACGGCGACTTTGAGTGCCCATACTGTGCCGCGCTCGCCCAACAGCTGGCGCGGGTGCGCCTGCGTGTCGCCTTCCGCCACTTCCCGGTTCGGACCAGCCATCCGCGCGCGTGGCCGGCTGCCTGCGCCGCCGAGGCCGCCGGGCTTCAGGGGCGCTTCTGGGAGATGCACGACCTTCTGTTCTCCGATCAGGGCCGACTCGAGGATCCTCACATCTGGAGGCGTGCCCGGTCTCTGGGCCTCGAGGTCGAGCGGTTCGAGACCGATCGTCGCAGTCCCGCGGTAAAGGCGCGCGTCCGGCGCGATTTCGAGGCCGGCGTCCGGGGCGGGATCGTCACCACCCCGACGCTGATCGTTGGCCAGACGCGGCACGCGGGGCGGATTGACGCTCGTGTGCTTGAGCAATACAGCGCGGCCGCGCCTGAGCGCGGCCCGGCCTAAGCAAACTTTCACAACCGGCGCGTTGCCTGCCTTGACGTCCGACGGACGAGGCAATATAAGTCAGGGTCTCGCGAACGAGGGGTACATTGGCCCGGTGCGTGAGCCGGGCCGGAGCGCCCAGCCGGCAGGAGTTAGAGGAGCCTTTTTGGTAACCAGCAGCACCTCTTCTTTGCAGGCAGGCGGCACCGGGCAGCCGTGGAGCCTGCGAGGGGTGATTGCGGCGCACAGGCTTCTCGCTCTGGCCGTGGCGGCCACCTGCGCGCTGCTGCTGGCGATGTTCCTGTTCGCCGTGCTCGGCCCCAAGGCGGGGGCGGTCACTGACGCCACGACCTGCTCGCAGTGGGGCTCCGCCAACTGGAACCAGCAGACCGCCTACGGGCGGCTCTACGTCCGGGAGCACGGTCCGATCGACGGGCAAACCGCCCCGACGGCCATCATCAACTTGATCAACAACGAATGCCAGGTGGCGTACGGCGAGGACGTCGACGACACGACGAGCATCGTGCAGGCGATGAGCGGCAACTTCTGATGGCTGAACCGGCGTCCGACGCGACCGAGTCCACCGCACCGACTCCCCGTGCATGTCCGAATGCCTACACGCGGTGGCCTTGACAGGACGAGGAGCGCAGCGATATAACGCCGCCCGAGACGAGGAGGGGTTGACGCCGCGTAGACCGCAAACGATTGTAGTGGTGGTGCTCTCCGGGGCTGAGTGCCTCCGTGCGCGCCCGGAGGTAGACGCCCGGTGAGCGCTCAGGCTAAACGCGGCGTCTTCACCGTCGTCGCCCTTGTGGCGGTGTGCGCGGCGATCGGTCTGTACATCGGGCTCTACCTGATCAACGTGCCTGGCTCGGTGGCGGCGACGCAGACCGCCACCGGTGACCATCTCTACCTCGCGACGGTGCCGGCCGCCGAGGTCAGCGATCCGCACAACACCTGGGTCTCCTACTACGCGGTGAATGCCACCTCGACCGTCTGGCGTCACGACACGACATTTGAGGTGCCCGCGAACACGCTTGTGCACGTGACGATCTACCAGTACGACACCTCGACGGGGTTACGCAACCCGTTCTTCTCGCAGCCGTCGGGGACGGTCGGATCGGTGCTGATCGACGGGAAGCCGACCAGCGTGGTCAACCCAATGGCCCCCGCCCACACCTTCGCGATCCCCCAGATCGGCCTATCCATCCCACTCCCCGGCGCTAACTCCAACGCCAAGAACCTCTGCAGCAACGCGCCCTGCTCGCTGAGCAACGCGCATGTAACCGTCTCCTTCACCTTCCGCACGCCCGTGAAGGGCCTGTACCGCTGGCAATGCTTCGTGCCGTGCGCCGCCGGATTCATCCAGGGCAACGGCGGACCGATGCAGACGGTCGGGTACATGGGCGGCTTCCTCAAGGTCGTATGAGCCCGGCCGCGGGGCGCTAGAGCATGGACGGCAAGGCCCACTTCCGCAACGTCGCGCTGCTGTGGCTGGTGGCGAACGTGATCATGGTGCCGCTCGTCGTGTTCGTGTTCGGTCCCGGCCTCCCGCCGGGCAAGGGAAGCGTCGAGGCCGCCGGGCAGGTGACGGACAACACCGTGCTGCTCGCGGTGGCCACACCGGTGGCGCTGGCCGTGCTCGTCTACATGGCGTACGCGCTGTGGGCATTCCGCGAGCGGAACCCGGAGGTCATCGTCGACGGCCCTCCGATCCGCGGCGACGCAAGCGTGCAGTTCTGGTGGCTCGTCGTGACCACAACCCTGGTGCTGTTCCTGGCCGGATACGGCACGGTGCGGCTGCTGGCCGACGGGTCGGGCGCTGGCCAGGGACCCAACCCGATCGCCATACCTTCGCCGCCGAAGGGCACCACGGTACTTCCCGTACAGGTGATCGCCCAGCAGTGGGAGTTCACTTACCGTTTCCCGACCTACGGCGGGGTCGAGACGAGTAACCTGGAGCTGCCCGAGAACACGCTGATCGAGTTCAACGTCACCTCGCTCGACGTGATCCACTCGTTCTGGGCTTACGAGCTGGGTGTCAAGGCGGACGCCAACCCCGGCGTGAACAACATCGCATATGTGACCACCAAGGGTCCGCTGACGTTCCACGTGCGCTGCGCCGAGCTCTGCGGCGTCTGGCATGGCTACATGTTCAACAGCGGCGAGGTCGTGCCCAGGGCGCAGTTCGCCGCATGGATCACACAGCAACGGGTGCAGTACGCGCCGGCGACGCGGACCCTCCCGCCGTACTCGAAGACTTACTTCCCACAACCCCTGAGGAGAGGCGGATGAGCACGATCGCGGTTTCGTCCGGTGCCCCGCGGACCGGCTGGCGGAAGCTGCTGGGCTTCAACATGCTGACCGGGATCATCTTCGGGGTGGCGGGCTGGTTCATCGGCTACTCCGCCATCGGCCTTCACATCCACGGCGCCGGCCTCGCCTATTACTCGACGGAGGCGGGCCAGAACGACATCGCGATCATGCTCGGCTACCTCCTGGGCGTCGTCGGGTTCCTGGTCGGCCTCGGGTTCGGCAACTACCCGTTCCGGCGCATGCTCGGACATCCGCCCTCGCTTGCCGAACACGAGTCGGAGGAGGAGGGCCTCTTCCGGTACTTCACCCTCAGCACCGACCACAAGGTCGTGGCCAAGCAGTACATGATCGGCATCGGGGTCTTCTTCTTCGTCGGCGGCTTGAACGCGATGCTGATCCGCACGGAGCTGCTCCAGCCCAACGTCCACGTGTTCGGCGCTAACCAGTATCTGACGCTGGTGGGCATGCACGGGTCGATGATGATGGGGATCATGACCTCGGGGATCCTCGGGCCGTTCGCCAACTGGCTCGTCCCGCTGATGATCGGCACGCGGCGAATGGCCTTCCCGCGGATCGAGGCGTTCACGTTCTGGCTGCTGATGGCCGGCTCGGTCATCCTGATCACGACGATCTTCTTCGGCGGGTTCCAGACCGGCTGGACGGGCTATCAGCCGCTCGGCAGTCAGGGCACCGCCGGTTATGACGCCTATATCGGCTTCTTCGCCTGCGTGGGGCTGTCGATGACGCTGTTCGGCTTCAACCTCGTCGCGACGATCGTCACGATGCGGGCTCCCGGGATGACGTGGTCGCGGCTGCCGATCTTCGTGTGGGCGACGCTCGGCACCGCGGTGCTGATGCTGCTGGCGGCGCCGATGCTGATCGCCGCGCTGCTGATGGCTGCGATGGACCGCACGGTCCAGACCGCGTTCTTCATCCCCGCTGCGGGCGGGAGCTCCTACCTGTTCCAGAACATGTTCTGGTTCTTCGGCCATCCCGAGGTCTACATCCTCGCGCTCCCCGGCTTCGGGATCGTACTCGAGCTGTTGCCGGTGTTCGCGCGCAAGCCGCTGTGGGGTTACCGTCTGGCGGTCGCCGGAATGCTGGGCATCGCATTCCTGAGCTTCTTCGTGTGGCAGCACCACCTGTTCGTGTCCGGCATGAACGCCGACCTGCGGCCGTTCTACATGCTCTCCACCGAGCTGATCTCACTCCCGACCGGGTTCATCTTCCTCTGCTTCATGGGGACGCTGTGGCGCGGGCGAATACGGTTCACGGTGCCGATGCTGTTCTGCCTGGCCTGGGCGTTCAACTTCCTGTGGGGCGGGATCTCCGGCGTATTCAACTCCGACGTGCCGAGCGACACGACCACGCACGGAAGCTTCTTCGTGATGGCGCATTTCCACTACACGATCATGGGCGGTCTGGTGTTCGCCTTCTTCGCCGGTATCTACTACTGGGTGCCGAAGATGTACGGCTTCAACCTCAACGAGCGGTTGGGGAAGATCCACTTCTGGACCATGTTCATCGCGTTCAACTCGACGTTCGCACCGCTGTTCGCTCTTGGCTTTATGGGAATGCCGCGGCGGGTTGTCACCTACGCGGCGAACCTCCAAGCGCTGAACGTCTGGGTGTCGATCTCGGCCTACGTGCTCGGGCTCTCGATGCTGGTGTTCCTCTTCAACGTGGTGTGGTCGCTCGCCTTCAAGCGCGAGCCCGCGGCGGTCAACCCATGGCACTCCAAGTCATCCGAGTGGCAGCTGCCCACACCGGTGCCGCTCCACGACTTCGATCGGATTCCGGTGTTCGATCCCGATCCCTATCCCTACGGCGTCGACCAGGTGCCGGCGGGGGCGCCGGCGGCGGCACCGGCCGGCGGGGCCGCGTAGATGGGAGCCTCAGCTCCCCAGGCCGGGTTCATCGAACCCGAGCCGCCCGAGTGGCAGCCGCGCGCGATCTGGGTCGGCGGGCGCTTGTTGTGCGGCGCGATCACGTTCTTCTTCGTGTCGTTCGTGTTTGCCTACTTTTACCTGCGGGCGGTCAACAGCAACCATTCCTGGACAATCGGCCCCGTGCACCCCTCCTTGGGGTTGGGGGTGACGATCGCGGCGCTGTACCTGTTCAGCGCGGTGATCTACCGGTTGGCGACCAAGCTTGCGGAGGTCGACGAGTTGGCGGCCGGGACGATCGCGGTCCTGTTCACCCTGCTGGCGGTCGCGCTGCAGTTCTTCGAGTACACGACGCTGGACTTTGGAGCGGCCAGCGGCGGCTACGCAGCCGTTTTCTTCGGGTGGACCTCGACGTACGCGGTGGTCGCGCTGATGGGTATCTACTGGATCGAGGTACAGGTCGCCAGCTTGTACCGGGTCCGCCGGGAGGGCAAGACGCGCGACACAGAAGTACCGACGAGTGAGGACGCGCTGCTCACGGCCGGGATCGAGGCCTCATCGTTCTACTGGGCCTACTTCGTGGGCCTCGGGGTACTGGCGTACATCATCCTGTACCTCGTCGGGCCATGAACCTCGGTCGCTGGTCGCTGGATCCGTCGCTGGTCTACGTGGCGGGCGCGACGGTCCTGTACCTGCTCGGGAGTCGAGGCAGATGGCGTCCCACGCCGCTTCAGGCAACTTCGTTCTTCGCGGGCCTGCTGGCGATCGTGATCGCACTCAACTCCCCGATCGACACCTACGCCGACCAGCTGTTCTGGGTGCACATGATCCAACACATCCTGCTGCTGACCGTCGCGCCGCCGCTGATCTTGCTCGGGCGGCCGTGGCCCCGGATGTGGCGTGCGCTGCCGCTCGGGCCACGGACCGCGGTGGCGCGCACGGTGGTCCGCTCGTCCTGGGCGTCGCCGATCCGTGCGCTGGGGCGACCGTTGCCGGCCTGGATTCTGTTCAACGTGACGCTCCTCGCGTGGCACATTCCCGCCGCATACGACGCGACCCTCACGTCTGGCACGGTGCATGCCGTCGAGCACGCGATGTTCTTCTTCACCGGGTTGCTGTTCTGGGCCTGGGTGGTCGACGCTGGGCCGCTGCGGCCGAGGCTGGCGTGGCCGCAGCGGATCGCGTACACCGCCGGGGCGATGGTCGTCAGCTGGATGCTGGCGATAACGCTCGTGGTCGTGCAACATCCGCTGTACGGCTACTACGCCAAACTCGTGTCGCGCCCGGGCGGAATCAGCGCGCTGTCTGACCAGCAGCTCGCCGCCGGAGTGATGTGGGTCTTAGGATCGGTCGCGTACGTGATCATGTTCCTGATCGGCTTCTATCGCTGGCTGGAGGCGGACCGCGCCACGAGCCCGCCGCGTCCCGCGCTGACGACCTAAGGAGGACTGAGCCGTGACCCCGCTCCCGATCGCGAGCTTTCTGGCCGGATCGCTGCTGACGATCCTGGTGCCCCTTGGAGTGCTGATTGCCATCAGCGTCTGGTACGTCCGACTCGTCCGCCGCGTGCCCGACCCTGGGCTTAGCTCGCGCGCCGATGCGGTCCCCGAGGCGGCCGTCGCCTTGCCTGACCCGCCGGTGCGGAGTGAGGGAGCGGGCGAGGGCGGTCAGCGGGCCACCTGAGGTCACGGCGCCCCGGCCGCGCGGCCTCGTCCGAGCACGTTGGTCTCGATGTCCGCGTCGAGCGACCCCTGAGATTCGTACTGGCCGGTGCGGACGGCGACGATCTTGCCCGTCCGATTGAAGTAGATGGTGCTCGGCGTGCCGAGGAGGGGTGCCGCAACCGACAGCTGCGTCCCCGGGTCGAGGTAGGCCGGCGCGGTCCGAGATCTGTCACCCGCTAGGCGCCCGCGGCCGGGGCCTCGGGTTGCGGGAAGGCCCGCTCGATGTCGGCCAGGGTCGGCGGACGGCCGCGGAGGGGTCGATCCGCCGCGCTCGCGCTGACCGCGGCGCGAACCAGGTCAAGCTGCCGGGTGACGATGCCCGGCTCGGAGCTGGCGAACGCACTGGCCGCCTCGCACACGCCCTTGACGAGCATGAGGACGTCCATCGCGCCCACGTCGCTGCGGACGGCGCCCGCGTCCTTGGCGCGGGTGAGCAGATCCTCGAGCCCGGCCACGATCTCGGCGTGGGCGGCGCGGATCTCCTGGTTGGCCAGGAACGTGTCCCCGATCGCGTCGAACAGCGCGCGCGAGTCGAGCTGCTGGGGCCCGACGATCTCCTCGAGGAAGCCGAACACCGCCTCGCCGGGATCCGGCGCATCGAGCAGCGTACGTGCGTAAGCACTCGCCTCGCGCATGCGCTCGATCACGATCGCGGCGATCAGGTCCTGCTTGGTCGGGAAGTTGCGAAATAGCGTGCCGCGCCCCACGCCGGCGCGCTGGGCGATCTCGGCCACGCCCACGTCGAGTCCGCGTTCGCGGAACAAGGACTGTGCGGCGTCGAGCACGCGCCGGCGGTTGCGCTCGGCGTCGGACCTCAGCACGCGTTCGGTCTGCGTCATGTCACCGGATTTTGCTAGGCCGCGAGTGTGGATGGTGTCAGCTCCTCCACGTTGAGGTCCTCGACGTGGCGCCGCCGAAGCCCCAGCACGAGGATCAGGACGCCCGCACCCAGCATGACCGCGGCCGCGGCAAACGCGACGTGGTAGCCCGAGACGCGGGCCGCGACGCTCGCCGCCGCCGTGGCGGAGCCGTGCAGCCCGTTCAGGACGCTGGACGTCTTGCTCGCCGCCAGCGTCGAGAGGATCGCCAGGCCCAGCGCGCCGCCCACCTGCTGCGAGGTGTTGAACAGGCCGGAGGCCAGGCCGGAGTCGTTGGGGCTGACCCCGCCGGTCGCCAGCAGCGTGATCGGGACGAACGCCAAGCCCATGCCGATGCTCATCGGAAGGAGGCCGGGGAGCAGATCGCCGGCGTAGCTGCCGTGCACGGGCACACGGGCCAGGATCACCATCCCCACGGTCGCCATCGAGATCCCGAGGACGCCGACGTTGCGCACACCGGCGCGCCGGATGAGCTGCTGAGCGAGCCCAGCGCCCACCGCGATCCCGCCGGTCACCGGGAGGAAGGCCAGCCCAGCGTGGAGCGGGCTGTAGCCGAGGATCTCCTGCACGTACAGCGAAGCGAAGAAGAACATGCCGAACAGCCCCGAGGCGACCAGCAGCAGCACGGTGTCGGCCACCGCCAGCGTTCGCAGACGGAAGATGCTCAGGCGGATCAGCGGCGCAGCGCTGCGCTGCTCGATCACCACGAAGGCGGCCAGCAGCGCGAGGGCACCGACAATCAGGCCCAGCGTGCGGGCCGAGCCCCAGCCGAAGGCCTGGGCCTTGACGATCGCGTAGACGAGCACCACCAGCCCGCCGGTCACGGTCACCGCGCCGGCCAGGTCGAACGAACGATGCCCCAGGGAGGCGCGCGACTCGGGCACGAAGCGGAGCGTCGCGATCAGCGTCAGCACCCCGACGGGCACGTTCACGATGAAGATCCACGGCCACGACGCCAGCTGCGTTAGGACGCCGCCCATGATGAGCCCGACCGCGCCGCCGCCGGCGGCGATCGCACTCCACGCGCCGAGCGCCTTGGTCCGCTCCTCCTGCTCGGTGAAGGTCGTGGTGATGATCGAGAGGGCGGCGGGGGAGAGCAGCGCGGCACCGAGGCCCTGCAGACCGCGCCCGACGATCAGCATGTTCGAGGACTGCGCCAGGCCGTTCAGCAGCGACGCGCCCGAAAACAGCGCCACCCCGACCATGAACAGCCGCTTGCGGCCGATCAGGTCGCCGGCCCGCCCGCCCAGCAGCAGGAAGCCGCCGAAGATCAGCGTGTAGGCGTTGACGACCCATTGCAGACTCGACGGCGAGAAGTGCAGGCCGCGCTGGATCGAGGGCAGCGCGACGTTCACCACGGTGGCGTCGAGCACCACCATGAACTGCGCGAGGCAGGCGATCACCAGGATCAGCCACCGGTTGCCGGCGCGCTCCGGCGCGCTTGGTTTCGTGATTGTGGTGACGGCGGTGCTTTCAGTCATTCTCGGCTCCCGGGCGATCGTCTCGTGCTAATGTGGACTGCGCGGTCCGCTTAGCGTAGCAGAACCGGACCACTCGGTCCGGTTGATTCCGATAAAGCGGCCTTGCCACCCTGCAAAACGCAGCAAACCGACCGTCACCCGGGCGCGTTTGGCAGATGAGCATTGCCTCGATGCTTAGCGCGACAAGCTCGCCTGAGGGGTGGGGTTTTGCGCCTTTTGCATGGCGACGGCGGACAAATCCGGCTCCTACCGACAATGGCCGCAAACGACCTCGGCCACCGAGGCCCGATCGCGCGCTCGCCGCTACCATCACTGGCGTTCGGAACTAATGATGAGAACGAGAAGGACTCCGCCGACCGAAGGGCGGGGTGGAAGGGAAGAAATTGAATATGTCTGACGCGGTTACGCGCCTGTCCGTCGAGATCGAGGGCAAGGAGATCTCGTTCGAGACCGGGAAGTTGGCCAAGCAGGCCTCCGGCGCCGTCGTCGTCCGTGCGGGCGACACCATGGTCCTCTGTACAGCCGTCGCGGGCAATCTGCGCGACGTGGACTTTCTCCCGCTGACGGTCGACGTCGAGGAGCGCATGTACGCCGCGGGAAAGATCCCGGGCTCATTTTTCAAGCGCGAGGGCCGTGCCGGTGAGAAGGCGACGCTGACCGCGCGCCTGATCGACCGGCCGATCCGGCCGCTGTTCCCCAAGGGGTGGCGGTACGAGACCCAGCTGGTGGCGCTGCCGATCTCGGTTGACCACGTCAACCCCTACGACATCCTGGCCATGAACGGCGCCTCCGCCGCGCTGATGGTCTCCAACATCCCGCTCCCGACCCCGGTCGGCGCGGTGCGGATCGGCAAGATCGACGGCAACTTCGTGGTGAACCCGCCCGAGGAGGACCTGGTCGACAACACCGATCTCGATCTGATCGTGGCCGGCACCGAGGAGGCCATCCTGATGGTCGAGGCCGGCGCCAACGAGATTCCCGAGGCGGAGATCCTCGACGCGCTCGACATCGCCCATGGGGAAATCAAGAAGCTGTGCCTCCTCCAGCGCGAGCTGGCTGAGAAGGCGGGCAAGGAGAAGCTCGCGGTCGAGGTGCCCCAGGTTCACCCGGACCTGTACGAGCAGATCAAAACCACGCACGGCGCCGCCCTCGATGCGGCGACCCAGGTCGAGGACAAGCTGCAGCGCCAGGAGGCGTGCAAGGCGGTCGAGGAGCAGGTGATCACCCAGTACGCCGGGGATCCCGAGGCGGCGACCTATACCGAGTACCGCGACAACGCGCAGCGCGCCTTCGACAAGCTCGAGAAGACGCTGATCCGGGAGCGGATCGCCGTCCAGAAGAAGCGTCCCGACGGCCGCGGCGCCGATCAGATCCGTCCGATCTCGATCGAGGTCGGCGTGTCACCCAGAGCCCACGGCTCGGCGCTGTTCACGCGCGGCCAGACCCAGGCGCTCAGCGTCGTCGCCCTTGGCACCACCCGCGAGGAGATGCGGCTGGACACGCTCGGGCTGGAGACGGCCAAGCGGTATTTCCACCACTACAACTTCCCCGGGTTCTCGGTCGGTGAGGCCGGCCCGATGCGCGGCCCCAAGCGCCGCGACATCGGCCACGGGGCCCTGGCCGAGCGCGCGCTGGTGCCGATGATCCCCAGCCAGGAAGAGTTCCCGTACACGATTCGCGTCGTGTCGGACATCCTGGAGTCGAACGGGTCGTCCTCGATGGCGAGCGTGTGCGGGTCGTCGCTGAGCCTGATGGACGCCGGCGTGCCGCTCCCGAGAGCAGTCGCCGGTATCGCCATGGGTCTGATCAAGGAGGGTGAGGACTACATCATCCTCACCGACATCGCCGGCGTCGAGGATCACCTCGGCGACATGGACTTCAAGGTGGCCGGCACCGAGCGCGGAATCACCGCGCTCCAGATGGACATCAAGATCACCGGCGTCACGTTCGAGATCTTGCGCGACGCGCTGACCCAGGCGAAGTCCGCCCGGACGTTCATCCTCGGCGAGATGGCCAAGGTGATCGACGCGCCGCGGGCCGAGCTCTCCGACTACGCCCCCCGCATCTCGAGCATCCAGATCGACCCCGAGAAGATCGGGCTGCTCATCGGCAAGGGCGGCGAGACGATCCGTGCCCTCCAGGAGGAGTACGAGGCGCAGATCGACGTCAACGACGAGGGCCAGGTGCTCGTGTACGCGGCCAGCGGCGCCCAGGGCGATGCCCTGATCGACCGCATCCGCTCGATGACCAAGGAGGTCGAGGTCGGCGACGAGTTCACCGGCAAGGTGGTCAAGACCACCGCCTTCGGCGCATTCATCGAGCTGTCCAAGGGCACCGACGGGTTGCTCCACATCTCCAACGTCGCGCCCGGCCGGCGGATCGCCTCGGTCGAAGAGGTCCTCAACAAGGGTGACGAGCTCCACGTGCGCGTCGTCGAGGTGGACCGCGAGCGCGGCCGGATCGGTCTGCGCCTGGCCGACGATCCGGACATCGCCGGGAAGAGCGTTGAGGAGCTCGCGGCGGTCGGGACCGGCGACAACGGTCCGCCGCGCCGCGAGCGCTCGGGACGCGACGGACGCGACCGCGACCGCGACCGCGATCGTGGCCGGGGAGGACGTGACCGGGACCGGGACCGGGACCGCGACCAGGACAGAGGCCGGGTGCGCGATCGCGACCCCGAGCGCCCTCGCTCGTAGGCGCTAGGTGCTCCAGAAGCACAGGCTGACGACGCTCGATTCGGGCGTAAGGATCGTGACGGAGGCGATGCCCTCCGTCCGGTCCGTGTCGCTCGGGTTCTGGATCGGCACCGGCTCGCGCGTCGAGTCAGATGACGAGGCCGGCCTGTCCCACCTGCTCGAGCACCTGCTGTTCAAGGGCTCGGAGAAATACGAGTCGCTCGAGATCGACCAGATCTTCGACGGCATGGGCGCGGAGCTGAATGCCGGCACGGGCAAGGAGACGACCTCCGTGTACGCGCGGGTGATCGACGAGCACGTCCCCGAGGCATTCGACGTGATGGCCGACATGGTGTTCCGGCCGGCGCTGCGCGACATCGACTCAGAGCGGGCGGTGATCCTCGAGGAGATCGCGATGTACGAAGACGATCCCCAGGAGAAGGTGTTCGACCTGCTGGGCGAGGCTGTGTTCGGCGACCATCCCCTCGGACGGGCGATCATCGGCCGCGCCGCGGTGATCGCGGAAACCCCGGCGGAGCAGATCGCCCGCTTCCACGCCGAGCGTTACCAGCCCAAGAACATCGTGATCGCGGCCGCCGGGGCGGTCGACCACGACGCGTTCGTCGAGCTGGCGGCGTCCGTCGCACGCCGCACCGAGGCGCCGGCTCCGCGGCCGCTGCCCCCGCCGCCGAACGGCGGGGCCCGCCGGCGCTTCGAGCGAAAGGACACCGAGCAGTACCACGTGTGCCTGGGCGGCCTGGGCCTGGCCCGCGACGACGAACGGCGATTCGCGCTGCGCGTGCTCGACAACGTGTTCGGCGGCACCTCGTCCTCGCGGCTGTTTCAGGAGGTCCGCGAGCGCCGCGGCCTGGCCTATGCCGTGTACTCGTTCACAAGCGCCTACAAGGACACCGGCCAGGTTGGGCTGTACCTCGGGACCCGTCCCGACAACGTCAAGGAAGGCCTCTCGGTCGTCGGCGCCGAGCTCGCTCGCCTGCGCGAGGAGCCGGCCACGCCGGAGGAGCTCGAGCGGGCCAAGGAGAACCTCAAGGGCCGTGTGGTCCTGGCCCTGGAGTCGACCGCCGCGCGCATGAACCGTCTCGGCTCGGAGATTCTGGCCGGCCTGCCGCTCCTGTCGCTGGACGAGACGGTGGCTCGCATCGACGCCGTCACGATCGACGACCTGGCCGGGCTGGTCGACGAGCTGTGGGCGCCCGAGCGGCTGTCGGCCGCCGGCATCGGCCCCGACGAGGCACGCTTCGAGGAGGCGCTTGCGGCCGTCGGGCCCGCGCTGGTGGAGAGCTCGTAGTGGCGCCAATCCGGGTCGCGGTGGCGGGAGCCGCCGGGCGGATGGGCCAGACGGTGTGCCACGCCGTTGACGGAGCTGACGATCTCGAGCTGACCGGGCGGGCGGATCCGGCGCTGAATACGCCGGTCGCAGAGGTCCTGGCCGACGCCGACGTGCTCGTCGACTTCACCGTGCCGAGCAGCGCGGTCGCCAACGCCCGCGAGGCCGTCGCCGCCGGGGTGCACGTGGTGATCGGGACCACGGGGTTCGATCCGGCGGAACTGACCGGCCTTGAGGGCGCCAACGTCTTCATCGCCCCGAATTTCGCGATCGGCGCCGTGTTGATGATGCAGTTCGCCGTCCAGGCGGCGAAGCACATGGCCAAGGCCGAGATCATCGAACTGCACCACGACCGTAAGCTCGACGCGCCGAGCGGGACGGCGGCTCGGACGGCGGCGCTGATCGCGGACGCGTCGGGGCGCGAGGCGCCTCCGATCCACTCCGTCCGCCTACCCGGGCTCGTCGCCCATCAGGAGGTCATCTTCGGCGACGTTGGCCAGACGCTGACCATCCGCCACGACTCGATCGACCGCGAGTCGTTCATGCCGGGTGTGCTGCTGGCAATCCGCCGGGTGGGCGGCCTGAGCGAGTCCCCGGTGGTGGGACTCGAACATCTGCTCTAGCCGAGACCGCCCCGGCTCGCGCCGCGATCCGCCGGGTCCGGCGAGCACCGCCTGCACGACGGCCAAGTACCAACCGGCCACCTCGTCGCGCGTGACCTCGGGGTGCTCGAGCCACCAATTGGCCTTCGGGTGCGCTGATGCACGTCCTGATTACCTCGCCCTCCTGTCCGTACACCTTGCCGTTGCGCAGGCCCCGTCGAGATCGATCTGTAACCAGCAAGACCCTGAGGCGCCGCCGCCAGGCGCCATGTGGCCGAACGAAAGATGCAGAGTTTGTGCGGTTGGCCGCTTGCGCCGTCCGGCACGAGCGCTATCTTGAGCTGTGAGCGCTAACGGACAGCAGCCAAACCTCTGGAGGTTCGGGACATGACGTGGAAACGGAGCTTTCTCGTGGTGGCGAATGTGACCGCGACCTCCGACCGGTTGATTGAGGCCCTCAAACAGCGGGCCGCGCAGGAGCCTGCGAGCTTCACTCTGATCATCCCGGCCACTCCGTTCGGGGGCGGTCGGGCCGCCGCGGTGCAGAAGCTCGAGGAGGCGCTTGAGCGGCTGCGCGCCGCCGGCCTCGAGGCCGAGGGCCGCGTGGGCAACGCCGACCCGATCCTGGCCGTCACCGACGCGTGGGATCCGAAGCGCTACGACGAGATCGTCATCTCGACGCTGCCGATGCGCTTCTCGAAGTGGCTGCACGCCGGCCTTCCGGAACGGATCGCCAAGCTGACCGACGCCCCGGTGACGCACGTGGTGTCACCGCCGCCCCGTCCCGAGCCCGAGGTCGCGCCGCCCCCGGCGCACCCGGATCACGCCATGGGGCCGTTGTCGGTGCTCTCCTGGGGCGCCCGCAAAAGCTGACAGCAGAACTGCGAGATGTTTGACGTGGATTCAGGCCTCCTTGCCTGAACCCACGAGGGACAGTCCTCCCGTCCTCGTTCTGGGGCCGGCCCTGCGATAATCCCCGATAGATGCGCGTGGACTTCGGCTCCATCCTGACGGCGATGGTCACCCCGTTCGACGCCGGCGGGCGTGTCGACGAGGAGGCCGCCGTCGAGCTCATGCACCATCTGGTCGAGCACGGCTCGGACGGACTGGTGATCTGCGGCACGACCGGGGAGGCCTCGACGCTCGACGACGAGGAGCACCTCGGGATGATCCGCCTCGCGGTGGAGGAGATGACAGACGAGTGCACGATCGTCGCCGGCGTGGGCTCGAACGACACTCGTCACGCGATCCAGCTGACCGAACGCGCGACCGAGATCGGCCCCGACGCGCTGCTCCATGTCAACCCCTACTACAACCGGCCGAGCCGGCGCGGGATCATCCGGCACTACCAGGAGATCTGCCGTGCCACCGACCTGCCGATCGTGCTCTACAACATACCCCAGCGCACGGGGTCGGACATGCCCAACGACCTGCTCGCGGAGCTCGCTCAGCTCGAGAACATCGTCGCGGTCAAACAGGCCAACGCGGCCAACCTGGCCAAGGTCGAGGGCCTGCGGATCTACGCCGGCAACGACGACCTGCTGGCCGACGTGCTCGACATGGGGGAGGCCGGCGGGATCCTCGTCGCCAGCCACCTGTTCGGCGAGGAGATGCGCCGCATGGTCGACGAGCCCGAGCACAGGCGCGAGATCAACCAGAGCCTGACGGACGTCTACCACGACATGGCGGTGGCGCCTCTGGCCTGCGCGACCAAGGCGGCGCTTCATCTCCTCGGGATCCTGCCGAGCGCCGCACCCCGGCTGCCCTACGTCGAGCTCGATGAGCGGGAGCTGGGTGTGATCCGGTCGATGCTCGAGCGCCACGGGCTGCTGCAAGCGTCTCGCGCGTGAGTAACGGCACTCTCCGGGTGCTGCCGCTGGGCGGCCTGGGCGAGATCGGCAAGAACATGACCGTGGTCGAGTACGACGGACGGATCGTCGTAGTCGACACCGGCCTGCGCTTTCCGACCACCGACATGCTGGGCATCGACCTGGTCCTGCCCGACTTCGGCTACCTGCGCGATCGCGCCCGGGACATCGAGGCGATCGTGATCACTCACGGGCACGAGGACCACGTCGGCGCGCTGCCGTGGGTCCTGCGCGAGCTCGACCACACGCCGACCGTGTACGGCGGCCGGCTTACCGTGGCCATGGCGCGGTCCAAGCTCGACGAGCACAAGCTCCGCGACGTTCCGATGGAGGACCTGCGACCGGGCGAGCAGCTCGAGCTGGGGCCGTTCCGGCTCGAGCTCGTGCACATGACCCACTCGATCCCCGACTCGTGCGCGGTGGCGCTGGCCACCGAGCTCGGGACGGTGCTGGTGACCGGCGACTACAAATTCGATCAAACGCCCGTGGACGGCGTCCCCGCCGACGTTTCGCGCCTGGCCGAGCTCGGGCGCGAGGGCGTGCTCCTCTTGTGCGGCGACTCGACCAACGCCGACCGCCCGGGTTTCTCGCCGTCCGAACGCGATGTCGGGCCGCACCTGCGCGAGGTCTTCGCCCGGGCGCAGGGCCGGATCATCGTGACCAGCTTCGCCTCGAATATCCACCGCGTGCAGCAGGTGATCGACGCCGCCGCCCAGCTCGGGCGCAAGGTCTCGCTGGTCGGCCGCTCGATGCGCAAGAACGTGAACATCGGGCGCTCGCTCGGCCACATCGAGTTTCCCGAAGGGGCCCTGATCCCGCCCCAGGAGGTCGAGGACTGGCCCGACGAGAAGATCGTGGTGATCTCGACCGGCTCCCAGGGCGAGCCGCTGTCGGCGCTGCGCCGCATGGCCCACAACGACCACCGGATGATCAAGCTCCACCGCGGCGACACGGTCGTGTTCTCGGCCACCCCGATCCCCGGCAACGAGCGGGCGGTCAACGAGACCGTCGACCGCCTGTTCCACATCGGCTGCGAGGTGATCACGACGCGGGAGGCGCCGGTCCACGCCTCGGGCCACGGCTATGCCGAGGAGCTCAAGCTGATGCTCAACCTGGTCAAGCCGCGTTACGTGATGCCGGTCCACGGCGATTACAAGCGGATCCGTTTGCACGGCGAGCTCGCCGGCGCGGTCGGGATCGATCCCGAGGACGTGTTCCGGGGCGAAAACGGCCTGCCGCTGGAGATCGACGAGGGTGGCGCGCGCTACGGCGAGCCCGAGCAGTCCGGCATGATCTTCGTCGACGGAGTGGACATCGGCGACCCCGCCGACGTCGCCCTGCGCGACCGGCGGATGCTGTCGGGCGACGGCATCTTCATCGTGGTCGCCACTGTGTCGGAGCAGTCCGGCGAGTCGGTCGTGCCGCCCGAGGTGATCTTCCGCGGGGTGCCGTTCGTCGAGCAGGCCGACAGCCTGGTCGAGGACATCCGCGCCGAGGTCGAGCGCTCGCTGGCCAACGCGGCCCACGACGGCGTGCGGGAGATCGACATGCTCCAACAGGAGCTACACGACGATTTGGCCGCGTTCGTGTACGACCGCCTGCGGCGCCGGCCGATGGTGCTGCCGGTCGTGGTCGAGGTCTAACCGCCGCCTTCTCAGCCCGACGGACGCACGAGCCCCGTCTCGTACGCGAACACGACGATCTGCACGCGGTCGCGGAGCTCGAGCTTGCCGAGGATCCGCCCGACGTGCGTCTTGACCGTCGCCTCGGACACGACCAGCCGCTCGGCGATCTCCGCGTTCGAGAGGCCGTGGGCGACCTCGATCAGGAGCTCGCGCTCGCGCGGAGTGAGCGAGTCGAGCCGCGAGCTGTCGGGGCCGTCGGGGCCGTCGGGTTTCTCGGGGCCGCCGGGCAGGCGGTGGGCGAACTGGGAGAGCAGGCGGCGTGTGACGCTCGGTGCGACCACCGCGTCCCCCGTGGCCACGGCCCGGATCGCCGAGAGCAGGTCCGGCGGCGGGGCGTCCTTGAGCAGGAAGCCGCTGGCGCCGGCGCGCAGGGCTCCGTACGCGTACTCGTCGAGGTCGAAGGTCGTGAGGATGATGATTCGGGCCTCGCTCCCGGAGGCGACGATCCGCTCGGTCGCCTGCACGCCGTCGAGGTCGGGCATCCGGACGTCCATCAGGACGACGTCCGGGCGCAGCTCGGTGGTCAGCGCGATCGCCTCGAGCCCGTTCCCGCCCTCCCCGACCACGGTCAGGTCGGGCTGGGCATCGAGGACCATCCGGTATCCCAGGCGCAGCATCGGCTGATCGTCGATGAGCAGGATGCTGGTTTTCATCGCAGAAGGGTCGGCGGCGCCTGACGGCGGCGCCTTAGCGGGGTCGCTCATCGTCGCGGCAGCTGCGCCTCCACGCGCCAGCCGCCCTGGGGCCGAGGGCCGGCATCGACCACGCCGCCGTACACGGCGGCTCGCTCCCGCATCCCGCGCAGACCCGAGCCGCCGTCGCCGTTCGGCGCCGTCGTCGAGGCGGGCGGGGTTCCCGTGTCGAGGACCGAAATCCGGACGTCGTTCTCGGTCGCGATCAGCTCGACCTCGGCGGTGGCAGTCAACCCGGCGTGTTTGAGCGTGTTGGTCAGCGCCTCCTGGATGATTCGGAAGACGGTCAGCTGGACCCCGGGGGACAAATCGCGGGTCTCCGGCGAGACGCGGTAGCTCACCGGGAGGCCGGCGGCGCGTACCTGCTCGACAAGGGCGTCGATCTCGGCCACCCCGGGCTGGGGGACCGCATCAGCCTGCTCGTCCTGCTCACGTAACACCCCCAGGAGGCGACGCATCTCCGCGAGCGCTTCGCGCCCGGTGCGCGAAACGGTCTCGAGCGCGCTCTGCGCCTCGTCAGGCGCGTCGCGCACCGCGTAGCCGGCACCGTCGGCCAGCGCGATCATCACCGTCAGGTTGTGGGCGACAACGTCGTGCAGCTCGCGCGCGATGCGCGCTCGCTCGGCCGCGGCGGCCAGCTTCCCCTGCTGGTCGCGCTCGAGCTCGAGCCGGGCAGCCCGCTCGTGCAGCGATTCCAGCAGCCGACGGCGGTTGCGGACGTTCTGCCCGAGGATGCCGGCGGCCGCAACCAGCCCGGTCAGCCCGACGAAGCTGCGGATGTGCGCATCGTGAAACCATCGGGCCAGCGCGAGGAGCACGCCGACCTCGAGAACCGCCGCGGCGGTGAGCGCCGTGCGGCGGTCCTCGCGGCTGGCCACGGTGTACAGCGCCACCAGTAGCGCCACGTCGCCGAGGACGCGCACGTCGACCAGCCACTGGACGAAGGCGATCCCGGCGGTCACCGCGAATACGGCGACCGGCCAGCGGGAGCGCCACAGCAGCGGGACGGCGAAGGCCACGTCGAAGGCCGCACCAGTCACGCCGCCGTGCCGCGCAAGGACCTCGGGCACCGCCAGCAGCGCGACGACCGCGGCGCTGATTGCATCCCAGCGCCGCGGTCGGAGGCTTCGCATCAGATCTGCCCGACCGGCATGCGCCTCGCGCATGCCGGTCAATTTAGTGGGACCTGCCCAGTCGCTACGCGTCTCGGCGCCTCATCAGGATCGCCGCGGCGATAAGCACGATCAGGGTGTAGCCGCAGAACAGCCCGAACCCGCCCCACGCCGACAGCGTGTGGGCCTGGTGCGTGCCGGACAGGATCGTGGTGCCGGCGTTGGAGGGGAGATACGGGTTGATCGCGTTCTGCGTGCTGGTGGGGAGAATCGCCGCCAGGCCCGGCAGCACGAACAGCAGGCCGGCGAACAGCGCGATCCCCCCGGCGGTGTTGCGGACGATTGCCCCGAGCCCGGTGCAGAACATGCCGAGCACCGCGAGGTACAGCGCCGTGCCGATCACCGCACGCAGAGCGGGCGCGTGGCTCAGCGTCGTCTGCACGTGATGCTGGGTGAGGATGCTCTGCGAGAACAGGAACGAGACCAGCACCGAGATCAGCATCAGCACGAACGTGACGGCGGCGAACGTCCCCGCCTTGGCCCACAGGACCGGCAGGCGCTTGGGCACGGCCATGAAGCTCGAGCGGATCTGGCCGGTGCTGTACTCGCCGGTCAGGACGAGCACCCCGAGCACGCCGATCGCCAGCTGGGCGAAGTGATAGCCGCCGACGCCGGTGTTGATCGGGTTGAAGTGCAACCGGTCGCCCAGGCTCATGCGATCCCAGCGGTTCATCTCGATCGACGCGATCAGCGGGCCGAGGCCGGCCATCCCGAGGATGGCGACGAAGAACGTCCAGCGCGTCGAGCGCAGCGACCAGAGCTTGGTCCACTCCGAGCGGATCACGCGCAGTTGGGTCACACGACCCGGCGTGACGGCGGGGCGGGCGGTGGTTTCGATGGTGGCGGTTGTGGCGCTCATGCTGCGACTTCCAGGATCGCAGGATCATCATCGGAGACGGCGGTGTGGTACTCGACGGTCTCGCCGGTCAGGCGCATGAACGCCTGCTCGAGTGAGAGCTGGAGCGGAGTGAGCTCCGCGAGCACGATCTTCTCGGCCAGCGCGATCTCACCGATCGACTGGCCGGTCAGGCCGTGAACCTCGAGCACGTCTCGCTCGATGCTGTCCACGCGTGCCTCGCGGGCCACGAGCGCGTCGCGAAGTACCGTCGCCTGGGGCGAGACCACGCGGACCGCGGCGCCATCCGAGGCACGCTGGACGAACTCTTCGACGCTCGTGTCGGCGATCAGCTTGCCGCGGCCAATCACCACGAGGTGCTCGGCGGTCTGGGCCATCTCGGCCATCAAGTGCGAGGAGAGAAACACGGTCCGCCCATCCTTGGCCAGCCGCTTGAGCAGCGTGCGGATCCACAGGATTCCCTCGGGGTCCAGTCCGTTGGCCGGCTCGTCGAGGATCAGCACGCGCGGGTCGCCCAGCAGCGCGGCCGCGACGCCGAGTCGCTGGCCCATGCCCAGCGAGAAGCCGCCGACGCGCTTGCGGGCCACATCCTGGAGCCCGACGAGGTCGATCACCTCCTGTACGCGCGATCGCCGAATCCCGTGGGTCTGGGCCAGGGCGAGTAGGTGGTTGTAGGCGGAGCGGCCGGTGTGGATGGCGCGGGCCTCGAGCATCGCGCCGACCTCGTGCACGGGCGCCGGGAGCTCGGCGTAGTGGCGCCCGTCGATCGTGACGTTGCCCGCGGTCGGCGCGTCCAACCCGAGGATCAGACGCATGGTGGTTGACTTGCCGGCGCCGTTGGGGCCGAGGAAGCCGGTGACGATCCCGGGCTTCACCTGGAAGCTGAGATCGTCCACGGCGACCTTTTCCCCGTAGCGCTTGGTGACGTTTTCGACGGAGATCATGCGGTCAGTATCGGCGGCCGGGGCCCGGAGCACCATCGGCCGCGAGGGGGATCTTGGCCCGGGCGGGTCAGCCTCAGGTCGTACTGATCTTGGCCGTGGCCGTCCGCACACCGACCCGTCCCTGGATGGCCCGGAGCGCCGCCAGGCCACCCAGCGCGACCACGAAGCAGGTCACGGCCCCGAGCCCGAGCCCCGCGCGCGCGCCGGCCACGGCGGTCAGCCAGCCGACGAGCGGCCCGCCGATCGGGGTTGAGCCCTGGAAGGCGACGAACCACAGCGACATCACGCGGCCCCGCATCCCGGGGTCGGCGGTCAGCTGCAAGGTCGAGTTACCCATCGACATGAACGAGATGCTGGCCCAGCCGACGAACGCCAACGCCACGAGCTCCAGCGCGAGGCTGGGTGCGAGAGTGGCGAAGGACATGGCCACGCCGAAGCCGGTCGCGGCGAGGATCAGCGGGCTCAGGCCGGTCTTGCCGCGGGCGGCGACGAGCAGGCCGCCTACCACCGCGCCGATGCCCATCGAGGCGGTCATGAAGCCAAAGCCGGTGGCGCCGGCGTGCAGTCCGCGGCTGGCCATCACCGGTAGCGAAACTTGGAACTCGTAGGTGAGACAGCCCGCCAGCCCCATCATCAACAGCGGTACGGCGAGCTCGGGCGTGCCCTTGACGTAGCGGAGCCCCTCGCGGAGCTGCCCGCGGGCGCGCGGGCGCGGCTCTGTCGGGTTGAGCGCAGCCGGGTTCAGCGTGATCAGCGACGTGACCACGGCAACGAAGCTCGCGGCGTTGAGCAGGAAGCACACGCCTTCGCCGACGGTGGCGATCAAGATTCCGGCGACCGCCGGGCCGATCGCTCGGGCGGTGTTGGGGAGGAGCGAGTTCAGGCTGACCGCGTTGCGAATGTGCTCGGAGCCGACCATCTCCATCATGAAGGACTGCCGCGACGGGTTCTCGAACGCGTTGTTGAGTCCGAGGAGCGCGGCGAGCAGACCGATCTCCCAGTACTGCACGACGCCTGCGACAGTGAGGACACCTAGGATGAGTGCCTGCACGCCCATGGCGCTCTGCAGCGCGATCATCATCTTGCGCTTGTCGACGCGATCGGCGACCACCCCGCCGTAGGGGCCGAGGAGTAGGACCGGCAGCGTCTGGAGCGCGATGATCACGCCCAGCTTGGTGCTCGAATGCGTGAGCGTCAGCACCAGCCACGACTGCGCCGTCATCTGCATCCACGTGCCGATCAGCGAGATCGCCTGGCCCGTGAAGTACCGACGGTAGTTGGGTACGGAAAGAGCGGCGAAGGTGACGCGGCCGGCGCGCACTACGCGCGTCAAGGCTGCACCGCCTTGAGGCGCTCGGCGAGCCCCTCGAGCCCGTCCAGCGCGGCCAGGATCCGCTCGCGCTCCTCCAGCGGCAGCTTCTCGAGCGCCAGGTTAAGGGCATCGGTGCGCTCGTGGCGGATCCGTTCCACCAGCCGCTTGCCGGCCGGCGTCGCCTTGACCCACGCGGCGCGGCGGTCGCCGCGGTCGGTCGACCGTTCCACCAGACCAGACTCGACCAGCTGGGCGATGCTCCGGGAGAGCTGCGTCGGGTTGATGGCCTCCGACGCCGCCAGATCGGACAGGCCGATCCGGCCAGCGCGGACCACGGTCTGGAGGACCGAGGTGCGTGTCGGTGTGAGGCCGGCGGCGACCGCGGCCGACGTCGGGCGGAGCCGGCGCGACAGGCGACCGATCACGGCACGGAGGCGGGTGGCGGTCTCGAGGTCGAGCTGTGTGGCAATGGGGGACATCTAATTCCGTCTATCAACATATACTTGCTTGCTGTGAAGCAATTATAGCACCGCGCGCGCACGGTCGACCGGTCTTTGGGGTCTCGCTGCGCTCGGCGTTCCGTCGGATGTGGCGCGGCAGGCCCGAAAGGCGAGGCACGGACGCCGAGTGGGCCGTCCCCGCGACCGCCGAGTTCCCCATCCGGACACTCCCGATGCTGTCCGGACGGGGCATGTGGCCCCAGGGACGCCGCCGAAGGCGGCCCCAACTAGCGTTCGCGATGGCGACCGGAGGCGACAGGCTCGGGGGCGCTTGTGTCGCCGGCGTCGCCCTCGCGTGGGATCCTGATGACGAACCGGGTCCCGGTTCCGAGCTCGGGCTCCTCGAGCGTCACGGTCCCGCCGTGAAACTCGGCCACCGCTCTGACGATCGCCAGGCCGAGCCCGGACCCACGGCTCCCAGCCCGCGCGCCACGGACGAAGCGGTCGAATACGCGCCGCCCCAGCTCGGGCGGGATGCCGGGACCGTCATCCTCGACGGTCAGGATCCCGTTGCCGTTCTCGACCCCTGTCGCCGCGCGAATGTGCGTGCCGGGCGGCGTGTGCCGGACCGCGTTCTCGATCAGGTTGAGCGTGAGGCGGTGGAGGTCGTCACGCACGCCGGGCACGACGGCGGACTGGGCGTCGATCGAGAGCTCGTGATCCTCGGCCATCGGGCCGAGTTCGGAGGCGGCCTCGAGCAGCACCCCGCCCAGGTCGGTCGGACCTCGCGACTGTCCGCGCCGCGCATCCGCCCGCGCCAGCAGCAGCAGGTCCCCGACCAGTCGCCGCATCCGTCGCGCCGAGCGCAGCGCGGCCTGTGCGGTGTCCGCCTGTTCGCCGTCGAGCTCCTCGGCTAGGAACTCGAGGTTGGCCAGCAGGCTCGTGAGCGGCGTGCGGAGCTCGTGCGACGCGTCGGCGACGAACTCGCGCTGGCGTTCGAGCGACGCGTGCGTCTCGCCCCGGGCCGCGTCCAGCGACCCGAGCATCCCCTCCACGGTTCGCGCCAGCTCGGCCACCTCGTCCTCGGCCTCGGGATGGGGCACCCGGAGCGTCGGGTCGCGGGTCCGCTCGATCTCGCGGGCCGCCTCCGTGAGCTGCTTGATCGGTCGCATCGCGCGAGCCGCGGTAGCCAAGCCGGCGAGCAGCGCGAGGACCGTGCCGCCGAGGACGCCGAGGAGCAGGATGACGCGTACCCGTGCCAGGTCCTGGTCGATGTCGGAGAGAGGACGGGCGTAGAGCAGCCACACCGGGCTCGACGGGACGGGCAGCATCTGCGCCACGACGAAGTAGCCGTTCTGGTTATACGTCCCCGCCTTGAACGGAGCCGGGAACCCCGGCGTGGCAGGCAGGGCCTTCACACCCTTGACCTTGACGTCCTCTTGGGTGCACAGCAGCACGCCGGCTTGGTTGTAGATCCGGATCTGGGCGTGCTCGGCGCTCGTGTAGTCCTTGAGCGAGACGTCCTGCTTCTTGCAGTTCAAAAAGCCGGTATCGCCGATCCATTTGAGGTGCAGCTCGCTCGCCAACTGGTCGGAGTTACTGCGGACCTCGTTGTTGAACTGCCCGCGGAGATCACGGTCTGTCAGCACGCCGACGATCGCCGCGAACGACGCCAGGATCACGAAGGTGAGCATTGCCGACCCGCCGGCCAGCCGCCACTTGATCGGGATCCTTCTATACGCGGAGAACGTAGCCCGCGCCGCGGATCGTGTGTAGGAGCCTAGGCTCGCCACCGGCTTCCAGCTTCCTCCGAAGGTTCGACACGAACACTTCGATCGTATTGGTCATCGAGAACGGGTCATAACCCCATACTTCGTCCAGCAGGCGCTGGCGTGAGATCACGATCCGTTCGTTGCGCATCAAGTACTCGAGCAGCTCGAACTCCCGCTGGGTCAGATCGACCGTGCGTGTGCCCCGCGCCACCTCGTGCGTGTCTGGGTTGAGCTTGAGATCGCCCATCGTCAGCGTGGCCTGGCCTCGCGGCGGCCGGCGTCGGAGCAGCGCCCGCAGGCGCGCCAGCAGCTCTTGGCGCTCGAACGGCTTGGCCAGGTAGTCGTCGGCGCCGGCGTCCAACCCTTCGACCCTCGCCTCCACGCCGTCGCGCGCCGTGAGCACGAGAATCGGCACGTCGTCTCCGGTCTGGCGCAGGGTCTTGGCCACGTCGACCCCGTCCAGCCGCGGCAGACCGAGGTCGAGGATCACAAGATCGGGCAAGAAAGCGTGTGCCTCGTCGAGTGCCGCCACGCCGTCGCCGGCGATTCTCACCTCGTAGCCCTCCATGCGCAGCGACCGCTGGAGGACCTGGGCGATCGCGTCGTCGTCCTCGACCACCAGCACCCGGGGTGTCCGCTCGTAGTCCGCCATTTGTGCTCAGTTCAGATGGTACGTCGGGTCATCCGA
This sequence comes from Solirubrobacteraceae bacterium, assembly GCA_035625625.1. Classification (GTDB taxonomy): domain Bacteria; phylum Actinomycetota; class Thermoleophilia; order Solirubrobacterales; family Solirubrobacteraceae; genus Palsa-465. Next base: position 63,021 of record DASPPG010000166.1, on the reverse strand, counting down.
GTCGGCCAGAGGTGGGGGAGGAAGGCGGGGGCCAGCGTCGAAGCCAGTTCCTCCGAGATGGCCGCCCGCAAGCGAAAGAAGCCGCCGCCGAAGCGCGCGACGCGCTCGCTCCTGTCTGCCCGGCCCTCGCTGCATCTGCCTCGGCCCCAGCTCGAGCCCCACCACGTCGACATCCTCGCCCTGGGCTTGATCGCGCTGGGTGTGCTGATTGGAGGCGTGGCCTACGCCGGGTGGGACGGCGGGACGCTCGGCAACGGCGCGGTCACTGGGCTTCGCTTCCTGCTCGGCGCGCTCGGGTACGTCGTGCCCGCGGCGCTGGTGGTGGCTGGGGGGCTGGTGCTGGCCCGCGAGCTCCGTCCGCCGGGGCGACCGCTGCGCGCCGGAGTCATCTGCCTGACGACCTCGACGACGCTCGCGCTGGCGGCGGGCACGCTGGGCGTCGGGCCGGGCCAGCTGCACGGCACGGAGTTCTGGCGGGCCGCGGCGTTCGAAGATCGGGGCGGCGTGCTCGGGCAGGGCGAGCTGTGGGTGACCTCACACCTGATCTCCACGCTCGGGGCCGACATCCTCGCGGTGTTCCTATTCGCCGCCGGGCTGATCCTGGTCACCGGCGCGACGCTGGCCGGGGTGGTCCGCGCCACCGGGGCCAGAGTGGCAGACACGACCCGCGTGATCCGGCGCTCGACCGAGAGCGCAGCGGCGAGCCGCGCGCGCCGTCCGGCCACGGCGGCCGCCCAGGCCCGGGCCAACGGCACCTACGCCCCCGAGGCGGTGGAGCCGCTGCTGCCGCCGGAGCCCGACACCTCGGAGCTGATCGTCCGCAGCACCCACGTGGAGGCACCACCGGTCTCCGAGCATGCGATCGGCGAGGACGAGGATCAACCTGAACCTGAACCTGAACCTGAGCCTGGGCTTCCGGCGACCGGACACGAGCCGGAGGAGGACGCCGAGGGCGAGCGGGAACTAAACCCGGAAGACCTCACGCCCCAGGGCCGGTACCGGGCGAGCATCACCGACGATCCGAGCTTCGTCTGGCGCGTGCCGCGCGCTCGCTTCCTGACGCGCTCCACCGGCGAGGCGGCCAGGCCGGACACCGCCGGGCAGGAGCAGGTGGCGGCCACCCTGATCGAGACCCTCGGGCATTTCGGGATCGAGGCCAAGGTGATCGGACGCGTGACCGGGCCGCACATCACCCGCTATGAGCTGCGGCTCGCGCCCGGCACCAAGGTGGCAAAGGTCGCCCAGCTGAAGGACGATCTCGCCTACGCATTGGCCGCCACCGAGATCCGCATCCTCGCGCCGATTCCGGGCAAGCAGGCGGTCGGGGTCGAGGTTCCGAACGCGCGGCGGCGGATCGTTCACCTCGGCGACGTCTTCCAGACCCCGCCGGCCGACTGGTCGCCGCTGACGGTGTGGCTGGGTAAGGACATCGCGGGCCACGCGATCGGGGCGGATCTGGCCAAGATGCCCCATCTGCTGGTGGCCGGTACCACCGGGTCGGGTAAGTCGGCTTGTGTCAACGCGATGCTCTGCAGCGTCTTGTTGCGCGCGACGCCGCACGAGCTTCGGGTCGTGTTGGTCGACCCCAAGCAGGTCGAGCTCAACCACTACGAGGGTGTGCCGCACCTTCTGACCCCGGTGATCACGAGCCCCCGGATGGCGGCCAATGCGCTCCAGAACTTGGTGCGCGAAATGGAGCAGCGGTACGGGACGATGTCGCTCGCGCGGACGCGTAACCTGCCCGAGCTGAACCGGGCGCGCGAGAAGCGTGGAGAGCCTCCGCTCCCGTACATCCTGTGCGTGATCGACGAGCTCGCGGACCTGATGATGGTCGCCCCGGCCGACGTCGAGGACTCGATCATCCGCCTGGCGCAGAAGGCGCGCGCCGTGGGCATCCACCTGGTGCTGGCCACGCAGTCGCCGCGCGTCGACGTCATCACGGGGATGATCAAGGCCAACGTGCCTTCCCGGATCGCCTTCGCGGTGTCCTCACAGACGGACTCGCGCGTGATCCTGGATCACAACGGCGCGGAATCGCTGCTTGGTCAGGGCGACATGCTGTTCTCGCCAGTCGGCTCGAGCAAGCTCCAGCGGATCCAGGGCGCCTACATCGACGAGGAGCAGATAGCGGAGCTGACCGAAGCCTGGCGCCGCCAGGGGGAGCCCGAATTCCACGACGAGCTGCTCGAGGAGGTGGAGGCCGCGGACGGCGGATCCTCTTCGGAGGACCCGGAGTTCAACCCCGACGAGGACCCGCTGCTGGACGAGGCGATCGCCCTGGTAGCGCAGATGGGCACCGCGTCGACGTCGATGCTCCAACGCCGGCTGCGTCTCGGCTACACGCGCGCCGGCCGGCTGATTGACATGCTCGAGCGCCGCGGGATCATCTCCGGCTACGAGGGCTCGAAGCCGCGTCAGGTGCTGATCACCGAGGCCGACGTGCCCCGGATCCTGTCTCATCTGGCCGAGGCCGACGGGCCCAGCGTGGCCCCGCCGGTGCGCGTCCCCGACGACGACGAGCATCCATAAGCCGCGTTGCGCGACACGCGCTCGGGACGTCATAGAGGCCCGGTTGGTCCGCCGTCCGACGCTAGCCTTCGCAGGCGAATGGCAGACATCGGCACAACGCTGCGGGAGGCGCGCATTCGGGCGCGCATCGACATCAGCGAGGTCGAGGCGCGGACCAAGATCCGCGCCAAGTACCTGCGCGCGATCGAGAACGAGGAGTGGGACCTCCTCCCGGGACCGGTCTACGTCAAGAGCTTCCTGCGTACCTACGGGGAGTTCCTCGGGCTCGACAGCCGGCAGCTGGTCGATGAGTTCAAGCGCCGCTACGAGCGGCCGAGCGACCAGGATCTGCGCCCGATCAGCTCCCTGGGGCGTGAACGTGACCGCCGTGAGCGCCGCCGGCGGAGGCTACGTCTGGGACCGCTGGGAGCGGTCGTGCTCGTGCTCGCCGCCGTGGTGGCGGCGCTGTTCCTGGTCGGAAGCCTCTCACCCAAGAGCAGCTCGACCACGCCCACCGTCGCCACGTCGCCGCGATCGAGCGCGTCCGGCACTGCGCACGGGGCGGCTCCTGCGTCGGCCCATCATGTCCATCACACCCATCCCAAACCGACGACCGTGACGCTCAAGCTCGTCCCGACCAATCCGGTCTACGTGTGCGTGGAGGATGGCAACGGCAAGCCGCTGATCTCGGGTGTGACCTTCTCACCGGGCGAGTCCGTGCCGGTGGAGACCGCACACAAGCTGCTGATCACGCTGGGCAACGGAGGCGTGCAGATGCAGGTGAACGGCAAGCCGGTGACGCTCGCGCCGGGTTCGCCGATCGGCTACGCGCTGACGCCCGGAAAGATCACGCTCCTACACGCGGGGCAGCTGCCCACCTGCACATGAGCGCCGGCACTGATCCGCGCCCACGCGACCCGCGCGCGCCGGTCAGGGCGGGCATCCTGGTCACCGGCACCGAGGTTCTCACCGGGATCATCACCGACCGCAACGGGCCGTGGCTGTCGGAGCGGCTGGTCGAACTCGGCGTGGACACCGCGATGATCCAGATCGTCGGCGACCGGTCCGAAGATCTGCTGGCCGCGCTGCGGTTCATGGCGGATCAGGGGATGGCCCTGATCGTGACGAGCGGCGGCCTTGGCCCGACCGCCGATGACCTGACGGCCGAGATCGTGGGCCAGTTCGCCGGCCGCGAGATGGTGCTCGACTCGGAGCTCGAGGAGCAGATCGCCGAGATCCTCCGGCCGCTCATGAGCCGCTGGCGCGGACTGGATCCCGACGCGGTTCGCCTGTCCAATCGCAAACAGGCCGTGGTGCCCGTCGGCGCGACCGTGTTGGCCCCCGTCGGCACGGCGCCCGGGCTCGTGGTGCCACCTTCTGAGGGTTCCGGGCCTACGGTCGTCGTGTTGCCCGGTCCGCCACGGGAATTGCACGAGATGTGGGAGAAGGCGGTCGCGACGGAGGCATTCCGCGCGGCGATCACCGGCGCGGTGACATACCGCCGCGGAATCCTGCGGCTCTACGGGATCCCCGAGTCCGAGATCGCCAACACGCTGCGCGCTGCTTCGGATGCGGGCATTCCACTCGAGCCGCTCGAGATCACGACGTGTCTGCGCCGTGGCGAGATCGAGGTCGCCACGCGCTACGAGGCTCCGTTTGAGGATGACTATCGGGCGTTTGTGGAATTCGTGGTCGAGCGCCACCGCGATCAGCTGTTCTCGCCGGACGGGTCGACCGTCGACGAGCAGGTGGCCGCGATGCTGGTGTCGTCCGAACGGACGGTGGCCGTGGCCGAGTCGTGCACGGGCGGTTTGATGTCGGCGCGGCTGACCGAGCGCGGCGGGTCCTCGGAGTATTTCCTCGGCGGGGCGGTGGTGTACTCGAACGAGGCCAAGGTGTCTCTTGCGGGCGTGGATCCGAAGCTGATCGAGCGCTTCGGAGCGGTTTCGACCGAGGTCGCCGAGGCGCTGGCTTCCGGTGCGGTTGAACGCTTCGGCGCCGATTTCGGGATCGGTATCACCGGCATCGCGGGCCCCGGTGGCGGCACCGAGGACAAGCCGGTCGGCACGGTTTGCTTCTCGGTCTGCGCCCGCGAGGAGGGGCATTTGACGCGCCGCCTGCGTTTGCCCGGAGGCCGATCGGACGTCCGTGAGCGCTCGACCACGGTGGCGATGCACCTCCTGCGTCGGGCGCTCGTCGGCGAGGGTCTCGCGCCGTCGGAGGCCGGCGCCAGCGCCGAGCGGGCGTGAGTAGCGCCGGCGACGAGCGCGCCCGCCTGTTCGTCGCGCTCGAGCTGCCCGACGACGCTCGTGCCGCCCTCGCCGAGTGGCGGACCTCCGCGCTCTCCGGCATCGCCGGCCTGCGCCTGGTCCGACCCGAGGATCTGCATGCCACCCTGTGCTTCCTCGGCTCCCGGCCGGCGCGCGAGATCGAGCAGATCGGAGCGGCCTGCGGCGTCGTCGCTGGTGAGCCGCCCGCCGAGTCGGCATTCGGCGACCCGGTCTGGCTGCCGCGCCGCCGGCCTCGCGTGCTCGCGGTTTCGCTCGAGGATCCTGAGGGACGATTGGCCCGGGTGCAGGCGACGCTGTCGGAGGCGCTGGTTGCCGGCGGCTGGTACGCCCCCGAGTCGCGGCCGTTCTTGGCCCACGTCACGGTGGCGCGGGTGGCCAAGGACGCGCGAATCCGGGCCCCGGAGTTGGTTGCTCCGCCGGCGATCCCGATCCGCTGCTCCCTGGTGACCCTGTACCGGTCACGGCTCAGCCCGGCCGGGGCCCGCTACGAAGCGCTCACCGTGGTGGAGCTGGGCTCGGCGCCGGCGGCCGCGGACCCTCTGTCGGTTGTCCGGCGGTTCTACGCCGAGCAGGCGCGGACGTACGCCGGCGGCGGCTTCGAGGGGGTGGCCGAGCTGCTGAGCGAGGACGTCGTGTGGCACGTGCCCGGCGCCAGCGCCATCGCCGGCGAGCACCGCGGGGTGCAGGCCGTCCTTGCCTATATGGATGCTCGCCGGCGGATCATGGACTACTCGTTCCGCGTCACCGTGCACGGCGCGGCGCTGATCGCGGGCCGCGTCGTGCAGCTCGCCGGCGGGCGCGCGGTGCGCGACGGCGTCGAGGTCGAATGGGAGACGGTCGGCGTCTTCCGCGTCGCCGGCGGGCGGATCGCCGAGTGCTGGTTGATCCCATTCGACCAGCAGGCGTTCGACCGCATCTGGGCCTAGGGCGCCGGCGCTTCGTTCCCGCCGCGCGCCGGCGCTTCGTTCCCGCCGTCGGTCTGCCCAGACCGAGTCAGTCCGCACTCGCCCGCCCTTCCGGCCGTGAAACCGGATTCACTCGGTCACCGCGCGAGCTTCTCCCCACTCGAGCCAGATCGGGACGGCGAACGGGGAGTTCCTCGCAATCCTGGGGCCGGCGGAGCGCGCGATCGACCGGATCTGCGCCCGGGCTGGTCGCACGATTCCGGTCAACGCGTCACTCGTCACGATCCGCCACGGTGAATGCGCGTTCACCCGGCTACTGCGCGGTTACCTCGCCAGTCGCCGCACGCCGGCCGGCGAGTGTCGACTTAACCGCACTCGGGGAGGCGCGACACGCGGGCCCCGAGTTCGGCAAGCTTCATCGATGCGAGTCGTCGTCACCGGCGCCACCGGTCTCATCGGACGAGCGCTGATCGGTGCGCTGCGGGACCGCGGCGAGGAGATCGTGGCGCTCTCGCGCGACGAAGGTCGTGCCCGCGAGGCCCTCGGCCAGGGCGTCGAACCGTACGCGTGGCCGGCGCCCACCGAGCAGCGTCCACCCGAGGCAGCCCTCGCCGGCGCCGATGCCGTCGTACACCTGCTCGGCGAGCCGGTGGCGCAGCGCTGGACGGCCCAGTCCAAGGCGGCGATCCGCAACTCGCGCGTGGCCGCAACTCGCCACCTGGTGGAAGCGCTGCTCGCGCTGGAACCCGACCGCCGGCCGGGCGTGCTCGTCTCGCAGTCGGCCACCGGCTACTACGGTCCGCGCGACGACCAACCCGTGACCGAAGACGCGCCGGCGGGAAGCGACTTCCTGGCCGAGGTAGTGGTCGCCTGGGAGCGCGAGGCGCTCCAGGCCCCCACCGAGCTCCGCGTCGCGGTAACTCGCACCGGCGTCGTGCTGTCCAGCTCCGGTGGCGCGCTGGCCAAGATGCTCCCGTTCTTCCGCCTGGGTATCGGCGGACCGGTCGCCGGCGGGCGTCAGTACGTCCCCTGGATCCATCTCGACGATGTCGTCGGCGCCATGCTGTTCTGCCTCGACAATCCACCGGCGGCCGGACCGGTCAACCTCACCGCGCCCAACCCGGTCACCAACGCCGAGCTCTCGCGCACGCTGGGGCGTGTGCTGAAGCGGCCGGCGGTGCTGCCAGTGCCGGCGATGGCGTTGAAGGTGCTGTACGGCGAGATGGCGGAGATCGTGACCACCGGCCAGCGGGTGCTGCCCGCCCGCCTGGAGGAGCTCGGCTACGCCTTCCGTCACCCCGAGCTCGAGGCTGCGCTGCGCGACGTCCTCGGCCGCGGCTGAACGTCACCGTCCGCCCCGATTTAGGGCGGTCGGCGGCGGCTCCGTCGGCGCGTTTGGGAATGGTCGGCGGCGGCTGCGCCGGCGCCTTGGGCACAATTGGCACAGAGTTGTTTCCGCTCCGTGAGGAGCGTGTCTTGTTCCGTTGCAGGATGCGGCCCTAGCGTGCCGGTTCCGTCCGCCACCCCGCCTACCGTGGGGGACCAAAGCGCGTAGACAAGGAGCCGAACCGAACATGAGCGAGAACGACAAGCCAGGCCTTAGGTCAGGGGCCACGTCCGACCCGAAGGCGGACGCCAAGCGGCAGGCCGCGCTTCAGGGCGCGCTGACCCAGATCGAGCGGCAGTTCGGCAAGGGCACCGTCATGCGCATGGGCGATCCGGGCGCGCGCGTGGCTGTGGACGCGATTCCGACCGGCGCCTTGCCGCTCGACCTCGCGCTCGGGATCGGCGGCGTTCCTCGCGGGCGGATCGTGGAGATCTTCGGCCCGGAGTCATCCGGTAAGACCACCCTCGTGTACCACATCATCGCCGAGGCCCAGAAGCTCGGCGGGGTATGTGCGTTCGTCGATGCCGAGCACGCCATGGACCCGCTGTACGCCCAGCAGATCGGCGTCAACATCGATGAGCTGCTCGTATCTCAGCCGGATTACGGCGAGCAGGCGCTCGAGATCGTTGACATGCTGATCCGATCGGGAGCGGTCGACGTGATCTCGATCGACTCGGTGGCGGCGCTCACCCCACGGGCCGAGCTCGAAGGCCAGATGGGCGACCAGACCGTCGGGGTGCAGGCCCGGATGATGTCCCAGGCGATGCGCAAGATCACCGGTGGCCTCAACCGCACCCAGACCCTGTGCGTGTTCACGAACCAGATCCGGGAGAAGGTGGGCGTGATGTTCGGCTCGCCGGAGACGCAACCGGGCGGTCGGGCGCTGAAGTTCTATTCCTCTCAGCGCCTGGACATCCGCCGCATCGAGACGATCAAGGACGGCACCGAGGCGGTCGGCAACCGTGTGCGGGTGAAGGTGGTCAAGAACAAGGTCGCGGCGCCGTTCAAGCAGGCCGAGTTCGACATCGAGTTCGGCAAGGGCATCTCGACGTCGGGATGCCTGCTCGATTACGGCATCGAGCACAACATCGTCACCAAGTCGGGCTCGTTCTTCTCCTATGGGGAGGAGCGGCTGGGACAGGGCCGCGGCAATGCGAAGGCGTTCCTGGACGAGCACCAGGACGTGGCCAAGGAGATCGAGGCCAAGATCTACGCCGCCCTGGGCATCAGCCGCGACTCGGTCAAGGCGCTCGAGCAGCGCGAGGAGCCGGCGCTCCAGGCTGTGGGCGCGGGAGCTGAGGCTGCGTAGGGACCGGCCGCCTGAGCGAGAACATGCTCGAGGCCGGGCGCGGGAAATTGGACCCCGCCCACCCCGCCGGCGCCGCCGAACGGCTTCAGGAGGCGATCGCCCGCGCGTACCGATACCTGAACCGGCGGGAGCGCACGCGGGCTGAGGTGCGCGCGCATCTGGAAGGCGCGGGCGTCGATTCCCGCGAGGTCGAGCAGGCGATCGCCGCCCTGATCGAGGACGGGCAGCTCGACGACGCCCGGTTCGCTCGCCTGCTCGTCGAGGACAAGCGCGAGCTCGAGGGATGGGGCAGCGACCGGATCCGGCAGGTCCTGCTCGCGCGCGGGGTCGAACCCGAGGTGATCGAGGATGCGCTGGCCGAACAGAGCGCCGGAACTGAGATGGAGCGGGCGCTTGAGCTCTTGCGCCGGCGCTTTCCGGCGCCTGCCCGGGACCGTCGCGAACGAGAACGGGCGCTCGGCGTGCTGCTCCGCAAGGGCTACGACGTCGACCTCGCGTTGGACGCGCTCGCCGCGCACGCGGGGGAAGAAACGCTCTAGTCCCGCTGGGCGCGAGCTGCCTCTCATTGCGCCCACCGGCCGCCGGTACTACGATCCTGTCAGCGAACGAATGGCCCGCGGGCCACTAAAGAACACCAGCAAATTTCGTATATCTTGGATTCCGGACTGAGTGTTGACGGCAATCACCATCGGGCCGCCTGGTCCATTCAGACAAGCCTTAGATACCGCCAGGTAGCCGCCGACTGAGGCAGCCACCAGTCGCCTTGCCGGCATCCGTTCCTGCAGCCTAGCGCGGGCCGCTCGGTCGCTCCAAAAACCAAAGCTTTGAACTGGGTTTCGGCCGCCGGCCGGAGCCTCCCGGAGAGGATCGACCATGGAAATCATCGGTGCCGCAGCGCTGATCGCGGTGGGAATTGTGCTCGCCGCCGTGATCTACGGCCGGATGCACGGCGCCAGGCCGGCCACCGCCGCTGTCGGCAATCCGGCCCCGAGCGCGCCGGTCGTCGAGGTGGTGCGTCCAAATCCGGCGCCCCAGAACGACGAGGCGCTCGAGCGCACTACGGCGGTCGCTCGCCGCGAGGAGGCGCTTGCACGGAAGGAGGCCGAGATCGACAAGCAGCTTTCCGAGCTCGCCGAGACCCGCGAGGAGCTCGAGCGCACACTCGAGCAGGTCTCGGGTCTCTCGGCCGGCCGCGCCAAGCAGCTGCTGCTCAAGGAGGTGGAGGAGCAGGCCAAGCACGACGCGGCCCGTCGGATCCGCCAGATCGAGGAGGAGACCAAGCGCGAGGCCGAGCGCAGGGTGCGGAACATTCTCTCGGTGTGCATGCAGCGCCTCGCCGCGGGCCACGCGGCCGAGACCACGGTGTCGGTGGTGCAGCTCTCTGCCGACGATATGAAAGGCCGGATCATCGGACGCGAGGGTCGCAACATCCGGGCGCTCGAGAACCTCACCGGCGTGGACTTCATCATCGATGACACGCCGGGCGCGGTGGTCCTGTCCGGCTTCGACGGCGTGCGCCGCGAGATCGCGAGGCTGACGCTCGAGAAGCTCTTGCAGGACGGCCGCATCCATCCCGCCCGCATCGAGGAGATGTACTACCAGGCGAAGTCGGAGCTCGAGAGCCACATCGTCGAGCTCGGAGAACAGGCGGTGTTCGAAGCCGGCGTCCAGGGCCTGCACCCCGAGCTGGTGAAGCTGCTCGGGCGCCTCAAGTTCCGCACGAGCTACGGCCAGAACGTGCTGGCCCATTCGATCGAGGTGTCGCGTCTGGCCGCGATGATGGCCGAGGAGCTCGGCGCCAGCGCCAAGACTGCGCGCCGCGCTGCCCTACTACACGACATCGGCAAGGCCGTCACCCATGAGGTCGAAGGTCCCCACGCACTCGTGGGAGGCGAGCTGGCCCGCAAGTACGGCGAGTCGGAGGCGGTCGCGCATGCTATGGAGGCCCACCACAACGAGGTCGAGCCGCAAACGATCGAGGCCGTGATCGTGCAGGCCGCCGATGCGCTGTCGGGGGCACGGCCCGGTGCGCGCGGCGAGTCGCTCGAGCAGTACGTCAAGCGCCTGCGCGACCTCGAGCAGATCGCCACGCGGCACAAGGGCGTGGACAAGGTCTACGCGATGCAGGCTGGTCGCGAGATTCGCGTGATGGTCGCGCCCGGCGCGATCGACGACGATGCCGCCACCATGCTCTCCTACGAGATCGCACGCGAGATCGAGAAGGAACTCGAGTATCCGGGGCAGATCAAGGTGACCGTGATCCGCGAGTCACGCGCGGTCGAATACGCCCGCTGATTCCGGGGTATATCTCCCGCGCGGGTCGTAACTAAGGCGCCGCCGTCAGGCGCCGCCGGCAAATCCAATCAAGCGGGAGGTCGGCGACTTTGACCCGCGAGTCGCCGAGAAAGGGACCTCGATGAATCGACGGTTGCTGTCGTCGGGCGTCGTCGCACGCCTGGCGGTCGGTCTGTCTGTTTCGCCGGCCACCTGCGTGGTGGCGGCGACGAGCGCGTCTGCGGCTCTGGAGTCGCACCGACAGTTACCGGAACGGACGCCGGCTTCGCCGCGCTGCCCAACCTGACCACCCCGGGTGGACGTCGGCCACGGTCAACGGGTGCCGGCCGGTCTGAAGACCACCGAGGAGATGGACCTCGTCGACTAGAGCGGCAACGTGATCGGTGCCCCGTCCGCGCCGGCGCCTCGGTTCAGTCCTGGTGGTGATGCAGGAACACGCCGTGGCCGGTCCAGGCTGAGTAATCCGGGATCAGCAGGAGCGCCAGCACGAGACCGGCGACGAGTGCCCCGGCAATCGCGATCCAGCGCCCTGCCCCGCCGGGAGTGGTGCCGGCCAGCCAATCCCCGTCGCGCCGGCCGATACCCAGGGCTTGCCCGACCGCCGGCGTGTGCCCGAGCACGTGCAAGCTCATGAACACGACCCAGACGATGAAGCTCACCTTGTGCAACAGGAGCCAGGGGTCGCGGTGCTGCGGGCCGACGATCAGGAGCATGACGCCGGTGATGAACACCGCCACCGTCGAGATCATGATGATCGGACCGATCAGGCGGAGGACGAGCTCGGGTGGGCCTTTGCGCCGGTATTCGGCATCGCCCGCGTAATAGCGGACGAACCGGTAGCTGGTGCTGGCCATCTTCAACAGCACCGGACCGATCAACAGGATCCCCACGAACAGGTGCACCGAGATGAACTGGCGCAGCTGCGGAATGGTGAACCCGATGACCGCCAGGAGCACGATCAGGATCGTGCCCATGATCGTGGTCAGGCGCTCATTGCCCTCCGGGCCGCCGCCGGTCAGAGCGGTCAGCCACCGTGGCCGTGTCCGGGCACTACGCTGGACTGCGCGTCCGCGTGCCGGGCGCGTGACCATGACATCGTCGCTCGTTCCCACGTGAAGAATGATCGGTCAGGAACGCAAGGATCGCGTGAGGACAGGATGAGAAAGCTCTTCGCCTCCATCGTCACGGTCCTGCCGCGTATCTATGATCCGCCGCTAGGTGACGCCGGATGTGCCGGCGGTTGGGCATGCCCGGACTGATCCTCGTAATCGAAGACGAGCCAGGAATCGTCGACTTCCTCGAGCGGGGCCTGCGGGCCCAGGGATTCGACGTCATCTCCGCGACGGACGGAGTCAGCGGCGCCGCCGCCGCGCTCGCCGAGGACGTGGATCTCGTCGTGCTGGACCTGATGCTTCCGGGCCGAAGCGGGATGGAGGTGCTGTCCGCCATTCGCGAGGCGAAGCCGGGATTGCCGGTGATTGTGCTGACGGCGCTCGGCGAGGTTGAACACCGGGTTGCCGGGCTCGATGCCGGTGCCGTCGACTACCTCACCAAGCCGTTCTCGCTCACCGAGCTCGCGGCGCGCATCCGCGCCCAGTTGCGCGCGGCGGCCCATACGCCCCGCACCACGCTGAGCGCCGGGGACATCGAGGTGAACCTGATCACAAGAGAGGTGCGACGGCGCGGAGAGCTCGTGCGCCTGTCAACCACCGAGTTCGAGCTGCTGACTTACCTGATGCACAACCGCGGCCACGTTCTCTCCCGGGAGCAGATTCTCCGCGCGGTCTGGGGCTACGAGTACGACCCGGGCACAAACGTGGTCGACGTGTACATCGGGTACCTGCGTCGCAAGCTTCGACGCAAGGACGCGAACGCGCCGATCGTGACCGTGCGCTCGGTCGGCTATCGCCTGGATGCGAGCGCCTGAGGATCGGTCCCGGGCGCGACAAGGCTCCGCTCGCGCGCGGCTGGCCTCCGTCCGTTCGCGGCTGCAATCCGCGCTTCCGGCGGGTCTGCGGTGGCGGCTGACCGCGTGGGTCGCCGGCGTGATGCTGGTCTCTGCCGCGGTCGTCTTCCTGGTCGTCTACCAGGACACCGGTACACAGCTCGAGAGCCAGATCGACCGCGACATCTCGGGCGACACCCGTCAGCTACTTCAGTCCATGCAGTCGCTGCACGGCCAGACGCCCGCCCGGATCCGCGCCGCGGCCACGCGCTACGTCCTCGCGCAGCCATACACGGCCGACTCGACGCTGTTTTTCGTGCTCATGCCCGGCGTGGGAACGGCGAGCAACCACCCGGAGGTATTCGGCGGCGGAGCGCCGGACGAGGGCGAGACGGAGGCCGAGCAGGCGGTAGAGAACGCCGAGGGACGCCGACTCGAGGTGCCGCACCCGGGCTACTCGACCCGGCGCGTCCCCGACGTGGGGAAGATGCGCGTGTTCGAGCAGCGCCTGAACCTGGGCACGATCGAGCTGGTCGCCGGCGCCGGCGAGCCGCTCGCGCTGGTCGGCCGTGCCCAGAACGGGGTGGCCCGGGCATTCGTGCTGGCCGGGATCGTGGTGCTGATCCTCGCCCTGCTCGCCTCCTACCTCGCGGGAGCGCGCGTGTCGGCTCCACTGCGCCGGATGGCCCAGGTGGCGACGCGCGTGGACGCCGGTGATCTGGGACCGCGCATGGAGATCTCGAGCGGCCGGGTCGACGAGGTGAAGGTGCTGGCCGAGGCGTTCAACCGCATGCTCGACCGCCTGTCCGAGGCGTTCGCGAGCCAGCGAGAGTTCGTTGCCGACGCCTCACACGAGCTGCGTACGCCGTTGACGGTGATCCGCGGGCAGCTCGAGGTGCTGGCGGCGCAGGAGAACCCCTCGAGCGACGACGTGACGCGCGTCGAGGGGCTCGTGCAGAGGGAGATAACCCGGATCAGCCGTCTTGTCGACGATCTGCTGGTGCTCGCCCAAGCGGAGCGGACCGACTTCCTACGCACCGAGCCGATCGACGTAAGGCCGTTCGTAACCGATCTCTGGGATGGCGTCAGCCTGACCGCAGACCGCCGCTTCGAGCTCGGTGCGGTGGCGGACGGAACGCTTCAGGCCGATCCGGACCGCCTCGCGCAGGCTTTGCGCAACCTCGCGCGCAACGCGATCGAGCACACGGCCGATCACGACGGTCTCGTGCGGCTTGAAGTCGCGCGGCTCGCCCCCGACCGCATGCGCTTCCTGGTCGTCGACGACGGTCCTGGGATCCCCGTCACCGAGCGCGAGCGCGTGTTTGAGCGCTTCCACCGGACCGACACCGGACGCACGCGCGCCACCGGCGGGGCCGGGCTCGGGCTGGCGATCGTCCGGGCGATCGCCGAGGCACACAGGGGGAGCGTGGGCGTGCGGGACTCCCACAACGGGCGCGGCGCCGCGATCGAGCTCGTCCTGCCCGGCTTCCAGGCGAGGTAGCCTTGCCCGTACCGCGACGATTGGCGTGGCAATCTTCTTGATCGCCGTCGTCTACACCTTCTGGCATCCAGGTCGGGGCAGCGGCCAGGCCTAGGGGCCCTCACCGGGCCCCCGGCCGCGCGTCGGAAAGCGTTTCTTAGACTGCTCCAGGTGACTGTCGCGCTGAGTCTGCTCGACGACGTGCGGTGGCGGGGACGATCCGTCGTCGGCGATCGTCCACGGGCCCTCCTGGCGGCGCTGGCCGCCAGCGTCGGCCGCCCAGTGCGCGCCGAGGAGCTGATCGAGCTCGTCTGGGGCGACGACGCGCCGGTCAACGCGACGAAGAGCCTTCAGGTGCTGGTGTCTCGGACCCGGAGCGCGTGCGGTCCGGACGTGATCGTGCGCGAGGGCGGGGGATACCGTCTCGGTGTCGCGCCTGCCGAGGTCGACAGCGTCCGGCTGGCCGCGCTTGTGCGCGACGCCGCGGCCAGGTTGGATCGAGACGCCGCGGCGGCGGCTGAGCTTGCCCGGGACGCCGTGGCGCTGGCAAACGGGCTGCCCGCGACGGTTGATGACGACACGGGCCCGTTGCCCGAAGTCCGACGGGCGGCGGCCGGCGACATCGCCGCAGCGCGGATGATCCTGGCCAGGGCCCTGAGCAGGACGGGGGCTCATGTCCAAGCGCTGCCCGCGCTCGAGGCGGCGCACGCGGAACGGCCTGATGAAGAATCGCTGCTTGCCGACTTGCTGCGCAGCGAGGCCGTCGTGCGCGGACCTGGCGCCGCACTCGAGCGGTTCGAGCGCTACCGCCGCGATCTGCGCGAGCGCCTCGGGACCAATCCCGGCGAGCCGCTGCAACGCACCCATCGGGATCTGTTGGCGCTCGACCAGCCGGTACGCATTGGCGTGCGCTACGACGCGACCCGGCTGCTCGGACGCGATCGCGACCTGGAACGGCTCCGCGCGCTGATGAGAAGCGCTCGCGTGGTTTCAATCGTCGGCCCCGGGGGATTGGGCAAGACGCGGCTTGCCCACGTGCTCGCGCGCGACGCCGTCACGCCGGTCGTCCACGTCGTCGAGTTGGTCGGCGTCAGCTCGCCGGAGGATCTCCTTGGGGAAATCGGATCCGTGCTCGGCGTACGCGATTCGGTCAGCAGCCGTCGAGCGTTGACTCCGGAGCAGCGAGCCGATCTGCGAGCTCGCATTGCACAGCAGCTCGGACAGTCGCCCAGCCTCATGGTCATCGACAACTGCGAGCACCTGATCGGCTCAGTGGCGGAGCTCGCGGCCTTCCTGGTCTCGACCACGAGGGACCTGCGGGTGCTGACCACGAGCCGCGCCCCGCTGTCCATCGCGGCCGAACACGTCTACCTGCTGGGCGAGCTCGAAACCGTCGATGCAGCTGAGCTGTTCCGAGAACGCGCCGTGGCGGCTCGGCCCGGCGTCCAGCTGGCCGCAGAGGTCGTCGATCGAATCGTCACCCGGCTTGACGGACTGCCACTGGCGATCGAGCTCGCCGCGGCCAAGGTGCGCGCGATGGCGCTGGAGGAGATCGACCGTCGCTTGGAGAACCGCTTCGCGTTGCTGCGCGGAGGCGACCGCAGTGCACCGGACCGTCACCAGACCTTGCTGGCGGTGATCGACTGGTCTTGGAACCTGCTCGACGCGCCCGAGCGGCGCGCGCTGCGACGGCTCGCCCTGTTCCACGACGGCTTCACGCTCGAGGCGGCAGGCGCCGTGCTCGGAGACGACGCGGTAGACACGGTCCAGGGCCTGGTCAACCAATCGCTGCTGAGCGTTCGCGAAACCGAGTTCGGCGTTCGCTACCGGATGCTCGAGACCGTGCGCGAGTTCGGCCGCATGCACCTCGTGGACGCGGGGGAGGACACAGAGGCGCACACGGCCCAGCGGCAATGGGCGATCACCTACGCGGACGAACACGGCCGGCGGCTGGCCGGCGCGGAACAGTTTGCCGCCATCGATGCACTTGGAGCGGAGGAGATCAACCTGGCCGACGAGCTGCGCGGCGCGATCTCCGACCGCGACCCGGGCGCGCTTGTCCAGCTTCTCGCGGCGCTCGGGGTCTTCTGGTCGATGCGCGGTGAGCACGCTCGTCTGATCGTTCTGACCGACGCGGTGGCCGACCTGGTCGGCGACTGGCGCCCGCCCGAGGAGCTCGAGGATGCCACCCGGGCTGCGATGGCGATCCTGCTGACCAACGCGATGGTCGCCGGCCACGAGCGAACTGCCCCGATCTGGACGCTGCTGCGGGGGCTGGGCCCGGGGATCGGCGGCGATCCGCGCCTGAGCGCCAATGCCAGGGTGATCCTCGCCTACGACCCAGCTGATCCCGACAGTTTCCTCGGCCGGCTCGAGGTGCTCGCCGGGGATCCCGATCGCGACACCGCGGTAACCGCCCTCCACTGGCTGAGCCAGGTGCGCGAGAACACCGGCGATCCGGCCGGCTCGACCGACGCGGCGGAGCGGGCGCTCCGGCTACTGCGCGATGACAACGGCCCGTGGCATGCCGCCATGCTCCGAAACCATCTGGCCCAGCTGGCCATGCAGCTGGGGAACACCCGCGCAGCGATCGAGCATGCCCGCGCCGCCCTGAGCGTGATGCGGCGGCTCCGGGCCCGGGACGACGAGGTTGCGCTCCAGTCATTGCTCGTGCTCTGCGCGATCGCCGAGGGACGGCTCGACGATGCCGAGGCCGGCCTCGAGGTGATCGACCGGATCGACGAGAACCAAGCACTTTTCGCCGGGCTCCTGTTCAGGGAGGTCGGTCAGGCCGAGCTGGCCCTTGCGCGAGGCGACCATCGCGCCGGCCTGCGGGTCTACCGCCGGTGCGCGCGCCACATGCGCGAGCACGAGCTTCCCGGCATACCGCGAACCGGAACCGAGCCGTGGACGCTGTTCGGCGTCTCGGCGGCACTGACCGCCCACGCGCACTACGCGACCGGCCCCGATGTAGGGCACGGCGCCGAGTTGTTCGCGCAATGCCGGGCAGATGCGGTCAATGCGCTCGACCCGGCGAACGTGCACCTCGATTATCCGGTTGCCGGGCAGGTGCTGTTCGCCCTCGGCACGTGGGGGCTGCAACACCGCGCGACGCCGGGTGACGACACACTTGTGCTCCTCGCGCTTGCAAACCGATTCGCCTACAACCGGACCGTCCCGACGCTGGCGTGGGAACGGGTTCGGCCCCGAGCCGAGGAGTCGGCACCGGGACGTCTCGCCGCGCTGCAGGCTCACTACCTCGGCCGCGATTCCCGGGAGCTGCTGGACGAGGCGCGCGCGCTGGTCGAGCGGCTGCCGGCCTGAACTCGCCGAGTCCTACACGTGCCGCTTGTAGCTGCGGACCGAAAGGGGCGCGAAGATCGCGATCACCACCACCGCGGCCAGGAGAGTCCAACCCACCTCGGCACTGATCGTTCCGTGGTTGGCGAGGTCGCGGGTGGCCGAGACCAGGTGCGAGACCGGGTTGATCTTCACGAAGGCCGCCAGTCCGGCCGGCAGCGTGCGGACCGGCACGAACGCGTTCGACATGAACGTCATCGGGAACAGGATCAGCATCGAGAATCCCTGCACGCCCTGGGCACTGCGCGCGAGCGTTCCGATCCAGGTGAAGATCCAGGCGATTGCCCAGCCGGTGAAGATCGCCAGCACGATCGCGCCGAGCACTCCGAGCACCCCGCCGTGGGGGCGATATCCAATCAGGAGTCCCATCGCGAAGGTCAGGGTGGCGGCAATCAGGTAGCGCACCATGTCGGCGACCATCGGACCGGCGAGCGGGGCGATACGCGCCATCGGAAGCGCTTTGAACCGGTCGAACACGCCTTTCTCCATGTCCTCGCGCAGCTGCACACCGGTGGACATGCATGTCGTGAGCACGGTCTGGCCGACGATGCCGGGAATCATCAGCGGCAGGTAGGCCTTGACGTTGCCGGCGATCGCGCCGCCGAAGATGTAGGCGAACATCGCGGTGAACAGCAGCGGCTGGATCGTGACGTCGAAGAACTGCTCGGGCTTGCGACGCATCTTTTTCAGCGCCCGCCACGCCATCGACAGCGTCTGGCTGACGGCCTCAGCCAGGCTGATCCGCGGGCGGGCGCGAGCGACCGCCGCGACGGGATCGACCGCCGGCGTGGCGGCCGAGGCGGGCATCGGATCGAAGGTGAGGGTGCTCATCGGACCTCCAGGGGAGTGCGGTCGTGGGCCTCGGCGTCTGGTTGCTCGGCACCGGTGACGTGGCCGGTGATGGCCAAGAACACCTCGTCGAGCGTCGGCTTGGCGACGCTGACCGAGGCGATCGGCACCCCGGCCTGACGCAGTCCGATCAGCACATCGGCGGCGCCGTCTGCGGCGTCGAGGGGCACGTTCATGCGGGCCGACTCGGGCGTCAGGACCGGCGCCTCGCCAACGACCCGTTGCACCACCTGCGCTGCAAGCTCGTGGTCGGCGCCGTGGGCCAGCTGCAGCTGCAGCGTCGAGTTGCCGACGGTGGTCTTCAGCTCGTCCGGAGCGCCCTCGGCCACCTTGCGACCGCGGTCGATGACCGAGACTCGGTCGGCAAGCTGGTCGGCCTCGTCGAGATACTGCGTGGTGAGGAGGACCGTGCAACCCTTGGCGACCAGGCCGCGGATGGTGTCCCACATCTGCCCGCGGGTCCGCGGGTCGAGCCCGGTGGTCGGCTCGTCCAGGAAGATCAACGGCGGGCGAGTGATCAGGCTCGCCGCGAGGTCCAGCCGCCGCCGCATGCCGCCCGAGAACTGCGCGAGCGGTTTGTCGGCCGCCTCCTCCAGGCCGAACTGCTCGAGCAGCCGTTTGGCGGTGGCGCGCGCGTCCGCCGGGCGCAGCCCCTGCAGGCGGCCGAACAGCCACAGATTCTCGACGGCGGTGAGATCGTCGTCGACCGACGCGTACTGCCCGGTCACGCCGAGCAGCTGGCGGATGCGGTGCGGCTCGCGGGCGACGTCCACCCCGAAGATGGAAGCTCGCCCCGCGTCGATCGGTAAGAGCGTCGCGAGCATCTTCAGCATCGTCGTCTTCCCGGCCCCGTTAGGACCGAGGACCCCGAAGATCTCGCCTTGATGCACCTCGAGGTCGATCCCGTCGACGGCGCGAAAGTCGCCGAATGTCTTGACCAAGCCCGTGGCGTGGACGGCGGTTGTCGTTGGCATCTCGTCGCTTCCTTCGAATCGCATGGGGCGACAGGGAAGCTAGGGAGCCGCGGTTTCACCGCGCCTACACCGCGGTTTCGCGCGACTACCGCCGCTACTCTTGGCCACGATGCGGCGTTACCACGTCACGACGTTCGGCTGCCAGATGAACGAGCACGACAGCGAGCGGATGAAGGGCATGCTCGAGTCGCTCGGCTACTCGGAGGCGCCGGACCGCGATCGGGCCGATCTGATCCTGTTCAACACCTGCTCGATCCGCGAGAAGGCCGACAGCCGGTTTCTCGCGCATCTGGGCGACGCGAAGCGGGTCAAGTCAGAGCGCCCCGATGTGATCGTCGGCGTGGGCGGATGCTGGGCGCAGTCGGTCAAGGAGGAGGTGTTCGCGCGCTTCCCGTTCGTCGACGTCGCGTTTGGCCCCGGCCAGGTGCACAAGCTCGCCGAGTTCCTGGTCAGCGACTCGCTGACGGCGCAGGGCTACTTCGAGTTCGAGGGGTTCACGGGACACCTCCCGGCCAAGCGGGCGCGCGACCATCACGCGTGGGTGCAGATCAGCGTCGGGTGCAACTGCGTGTGCGCGTACTGCATCGTGCCCTCCACGCGAGGCCGTGAGGTCAGCCGCGCGGCGGGCGAACTTGTGGCGGAGGTGCGAGCGCTCGCCGGCGACGGGGTGCGCGAGGTGACCCTGCTCGGCCAGAACGTCAACTCCTACGGCCGTGACCTTCCCCGCGAAGAGCGAACGACCTTCGCCGAGTTGCTGCGCGAGATCGACGCGGTGGACGGAATCGATCGCATCCGCTACACGAGTCCCCACCCCAAGGACATGCGCGAGGACGTGATCCGCGCTCATGCCGAGCTGCCGGCGCTATGCGAGCACATCCACCTGCCGCTCCAGTCGGGCTCGAGCGCGGTGCTCAAGCGGATGCGCCGGACATACACGCGCGAGCGCTACCTCGACCGCGTCGCGATGATCCGCGAGCACGTTCCGGATTGCGCCCTGACCACCGACGTGATCGTCGGTTTTCCCGGTGAGACCGACGCCGACTTCGAGCAGACGCTGGCGCTGGTCGACGAGGTCGGTTACGACGGCGCCTTCACGTTCATTTACTCGCCGCGGCGCGGCACCGAGGCCGCCGAGCTGCCCGACCAGGTGCCGCACGAGGTCAAGGTCGAGCGCCTGCAGCGCCTGGTCGAGGTCGTGCAGCGACGGGCTCACGAGCGCGCGGCTCGGTTCGTCGGGCGCACGATCGAGGTGCTCGTCGAGGGGCCGTCGCGCACCGATCCATCTCGTCTGCGCGGGCGCTCGAGGCACAACAAGGTCGTCAACTTCACCGGCCTCGGAGCTCCCGGTGAGCTGGTGGACGTTGAGATCCTCGAGGCCACCAGCCAGACCCTCATGGGGCGTGAACCGCTCCTAAGCAGAGCCCTCACCTGAACATCCGTCCAGTCTGGCCGCCTCGGCCACGTGGACATCCGTCCAGAGGCCGGTGGCGTGCAAGCTTCGGTGCAACGGCGCGCCGAAACGCTGTCTGTGGGAGTGATGCGCACACCCCTGGATTGCTGATGGCCACGCTCGCGGCCGTTACGAATTTGCCGGCTCTCGCGCTTCTGCGCCAGGATGGCGTGCTGGAGCGGAGCACTGAGCCGTTTCGCCGGTGGTACGACGGCAAGGAAGACCTCTGCCTGCAAGCGCCCGAGCTCAAGCGAGTGCTCGAGGGCGAAGCCAATGCCGCCGTACTGAAGTTGGACGGAATCGCCGTCGATATCGCGGCGATGGCGGACCGCAAGGGCGGCCGCCACGTGCTCTTGACCTTGCCGACCGAGGAGCTGCCCTCGCTCGGCGACGCCGGCGGCGCGCTCCTCGATGGGGCCCTGGACGAGAGCCCGGCGCTCGTCTGGCTGAAGGACCTGGACGGGCGCTACGTCCGCGTCAACTCCCGCTTCACCTCGTTCCTCGGCACATCCGAGGATCGTCTGCTCGGCCGCACCGATGCCGAGATCCCGCCTGCCGAGACTGTAGACGGTCCCCGTCAACAGGAGCGCGGCGACGATGCCGTCGAGGAGCCTCTGCAGCTGGAGTACTTCGTCGGGGCGTTCCACGGACGCGAGGCCCTCGTCGTCCTACGCTTCCCGGTCGGCGACCGCCAGGGCGTGACGACGCTAGTGTGCGGCGTTGCTGCCCCGTCCTCCGAGGCGAAGGTCGCACGCGCTGAGGCCGCCCGCCTCTTGCGGGTCGAGCGGTGGAGCCGACTGAACGCCGAGAGCGTGCTCGCCGAACTCCTCGCCGAGTGGGATCTGCTGCCGGACGCTCGCGGCCGCGTCGTCGGGTCCGCATCGGCCTCCGAGCCGGCGTCCGGACCGGCAGCGGCTGAGCAGCAAGCGGCGGTAGCCGAGGCGCGAGCGGAGCGCGCCACGGCGATCGCCGAGCGTGACTCGGCGCTCAGCGCCAATGAAAAGCTCACGCACGAGCTGGCAGCCACGCACACACGTCTGGCCGAGCTCGAACGGGCGCTCAAGGACGCTCACGCGGACGCCGGGCCCAGTGACGCCGAGGCCACCCTCGCCGCGCAGGCCGCCGAACTCGAGCGCGGCCTGGCCCGCGAGCGAGAGCGGGCCGAAGAGCTGGAGCGGACGCTCACGCTGGTCAGGGAACGACTCGGAGACGATGCCGAATCCGCTCGCGTGGAGGTGCAGCGGGCTCGGGCCGACGCTGAAGCCGCCCGCACCGAAGTGGAGCGGGCCCGGGCTGATGCAGAGGCGGCGCGGGCCGACCTGGAGAAGGCACGCGCCGACGCCGATGCCACGCGCACCGCGGCGGCCGGTGAGCGCGAGGGGGCGGCCAAGGCGACGGCCGCGCTGGAGCGCGAGGTCAAGCAGGCACGTGACCAGCTGGCCGCGCTGGAGCGCCAGCAGGGCGCGGACGACTCCGGAGCCCAGCTCCGGGCTGCCGAGAAGGCCAGGCTTGCCGCCGAGGCGGCGCTGGCCGACGCCGTCGGGGAGCGCGACAGCGCGCTGAAGGAGCGTGCGGCGCTGGCCGGCGAGCTCGAGCAGGAGCGCAAGCAGGTAGCGTCGTTGCGTGACAGTTCGGTGTCGGCGGAAGAGCGGATGCGGGACCTGGTCGCGGCGATGGAGCGTGAACGGGTCCGGGCCGAGGGGCTCGAGCAGGCACACGCGCGCGTTAAGGAGCTGGAGACTGAGCTGCGCGCCGCCGGGATGCGGGCGGACAAGGCCGAGGTCGAGCTTGGGATCGCCATCAGCCGAGCCGACAAGGCGGAGAGCGAGCTCCAGACCGCGGCGGCGCGGGCCGACACGGCCCGTGGCGAAAATGATGGAGGCCCATCCGCAGAGCAGCTACTAGCGGCGGAGAAGGCTCGGGCCGCTGCGGAGGATGCGCTGGCCGCGGCGGTCGCCGAGCGCGATGCCGCCCTCAAGGCTCGAGTGGTTCTGGAGGGTGAGCTCGAGCATGAGGCCCAGGAAGTCGCCGCGATGCGCGAAAGCAGCGCGGCCGCCGAGGAGCGGATTCGGGAGCTAGTCGCGGCGGTGGAGCGTGAGCGGGTTCGGGTGGAGGGCCTCGAGCAGGCGCAGGCGCGCGCAAACGAGCTCGAGTCCGAGCTTCGCGCCGCCGCCATGCGGGCGGACAAGGCCGAGGTCGAGCTTGGCATCGCGGTCGCCCGGGTCGAGAAAGTCGAGCACGAGCTCGACGCCGCGGCGGCGCGCGCGGAGACGGTGGATGGCGAACTGCGCGCCGCCACGATGCGGGCGGACAAGGCCGAGGTCGAGGTCGACGCGGCTCGTCGCCACGTCGAGGAGGTCGAGCGTCAGCTGGAGGTGGGCCGGGGCCGGATTGGCGCGCTGGAAGCCGAGGTGAAGGTCGGGCGTGCGCTGACCGATGAGCTCGAGGGCCAGCTTGGCGTGAGCCGCTCGCGGATCGATCAGCTCGAGGGTCAACTGGAGCGGATCGCCGAGCTCGAGAGTGAGCTCGAGACGGGACGGAGCCGCATCGACGAGCTCGGGGGTGAGCTCGAACAGGCTCGGGCGCGAGTCGACGAGCTCGAGGGCGAACTCGAGGTGCGGCGCGCGAAGATTGTCGAGCTCGAGGACGAGTTGGAGACCGCCCGCGGGGTGGAGGCGCAGGCCGCAAGCACGAAGGCTGACGACGCCGAGGTCGCCCTCGAGCCGTCGGTCGCTGAGGACGCTTCGGAGCCAACTCAGACGGCCCCCGACCTGTCCGAGCCTCAGCCGGCCGACGAACAGCCGTCCGCATCTGCGGCAACCGAGCTGGCGACGCTCGACGCCGCCAATCACGTGACCCCGACCGGTGCCCCGGGCGTGAGCTGGCAACCGACCGCTAAGAGAACTCTTTCGGCGTCACTCGCTCGCGAGTCGGTTTGGCGCAACGTCCTGAAGGAGACGGTCCAGGTTCTGGGTTCCGAGGGCGGGTGGGACACCGTGACCGCGTGGCTGCCCGACGACTCCAACGGTCTCGGATGTGCGGCGACCTGGACCGCGCACCGCGGTCTCGATCGGTTCGAGGCGCACACCCTGGAGGTGCCGATCAAGCGCGACGGCTCGCTGCTCGATCAGGCGCTGCAGGCGCCCCACCTGACCTGGCTCACCGACCTCGACACGGTCGACGACGAACGGCTCCAAACCGCAGCCGCGCACGGCATGGGCTCCGCGCTCCTGCTGCCCGTCCGGAGCGGAAACACGACGATCGGGCTGCTCGAGCTGCTGACGCACGACACGATCGAACCGGATGCCCAGATCGCGCTGTCGCTCGAAGCGTCCGCCCTCCAGCTGGGGCGCTTTGGGCATCTGCTGAGCCTCGGCGGCGAGGCCTCGTAGACCCAGTCCAAGGTGGCCGACGGCGGTCCGTCCGCTGCGCATGCGAACATGTGTTCGTGCGCTGGAGCAACCTTGAACATGACGTGGAGGAGCGGGCGCGGCTGCCCGGCTACCGCGAGGAGGCGGTGGTCCGGCATTTCGACGCGCCCGAGGCGATCGAGACGCGGTTTTACGAGGTCCGGGCCAAGTCGATCCTGAACCACGTGCCGCCGGCGTCGCGGATGCCGTTCCGCTGGACCATCAACGTTTATCGCGGCTGCACGCACGCGTGTACCTTCTGCGCCTTTGGCGATACACCGGTTCTAATGGCCGACGGACGGCACAAGCCAATAGCCGAACTGGAAGTCGGGGATGCGATCTACGGTACCCAGCCGGGCACACTGGGATACAGGCGGTACGCGCGAACGACGGTGCTCGACAAGTGGATCACGGTCAAGCCGGCATACCGCGTAACACTCGAATCCGGGACGGAGCTAATCGTCAGCGGAGATCACCGGCTGCTGAGCAATCGGGGGTGGAAGCACGTCGTCAACAGCGAGCGAAGCCAGCCAGATCGACCGCATCTGACGCGGCGCAATCGCCTCGTGGGGACGGGTCCGTTTGAGCCACAGCCTGTTCACGATGCCGATTACCGGCGTGGCTACTTGTGCGGAATCATCCGGGGTGACGCCTCGCTGGCGTCGTACACCTGTCCGCCGGATGGGCGCGTGCGCCACACGCATCACCACTTTCGTCTGGCTCTAGCCGACCTGGAGGCGCTGCGTCGGGTGCGCGAGTGCCTGGCAGCTGCAGACATCGAGACAAGACAGCGGGTGTTCCAACGAGCCGCAGGCGCGAGGCGCGAGATGACGGCGATCGCCGCTCAGAGTGCCTCCTCGGTTACGAGGATTAAGAACCTCATCGAATGGCCAGTGTTGCCGAGCCTTCAGTGGTGCTGCGGATTCCTCGCAGGGATTTTTGATGCAGAAGGCAGCCGTAGCGCGTTCGCGTTGAGGATCGCCAACACCGACCCGCAGATCCTCGCGTGGACCGAATCCTGCGCCCGGCACCTGGGGTTCGACGTGGCCGTCGAGCACACCAGCAACGCCAACGGGCTGAAGTACCTCCGCATCCGCGGTGGTCTGTCCGAGCACTTGAGGTTCTTCCACCTGACGGACCCGGCGATTAGCCGCAAGCGCGACATCGAGGGCCAGATGGTCAAGACGTTCGAGAACCTCAGGGTGGCTGAGATCGAGCCGCTTGGCCGGGAACTACCGCTGTACGACATCACGACTGGGACCGGCGACTTCATCGCAAATGGTGTGGTCAGCCACAACTGCTTCGCCCGTCCTACGCACACCTATCTGGACTTCAACGCCGGCCGCGACTTCGAGCGGGAGATCGTGGTCAAGGTCAACGCGCCGGAGCTACTGCGGGCGGAGCTGGCGCGCCCGTCGTGGAAGGGCGAGCATGTGGCGCTCGGCACGAACACAGACCCGTACCAGTGGGTCGAGGGTCGCTACAAGCTGATGGAGGGGATCTGGGAGGCGATGCGGGACGCGGGCAACTCGTGCTCGATCCTGACCAAATCGCCGCTCCTGCTGCGCGACCTGAAGCTGATGCAACAGATCAACGAGCGGACGCAGTTCAGCGCCGCGCTGTCAGTGCCGACCGTCGATGAAAAGGCATGGCGGGCGACCGAGCCGCACACGCCAAACCCCCGGGCGCGGCTCGAGGCGGTGGCGGAGCTCACGCGCGCGGGGATCCGGGCCGGCGTGCTGGTGGCGCCGCTGATGCCCGGCATCAACGACGCGCCCGAGCAGGTGGCGCCGATCCTGGAGATGGCCTCCGAGGCCGGCGCCGCGTACGTAACCCCGATCGCGCTCCATCTCCGAGGCGAGGTCAAGGGCCTGTTCTTCGAGTGGCTTCGGAGCAATCGCCCCGACCTGCTGCCGCTGTACGAGCAGCTGTATAAACGAGGAGCCTATGCTCCTCCCGATGAGCGGCGCAGGCTCGAGCAGCTCGTCAAGGGCCCTGAGCGAACGGCTGAGCAGTTCCTGCGTGGCCGTTCCGGACGATCGATGGCCGAGGCGCCCGAGCGGACGGGACATCGCGCCGCGGGAGGGACGCGTGGGGGGACCGTCAGCGCGCCGCCAGACCGCGTCGACCAGGCGTCGGACGAGACCAGGCGTCTTCCGGAACAAGGACGCTTATTCTGAGGCGAAGTGAAACTCCTGTCCGCCGGCGGTGATAGGTAAGGCGAGGAATCCCGATGTCAGCGAACGAATCGAAGCCACCCAGGCGAGACCGATTCCGGCCTTCGCGGCCGGACTTCCGCTTCGACCAGATGTTCGAGACGCACAGCGAGGCGTGGGAGCGGGCCGGGCTGGCGGTCGACATAAATCAGCGAACGCTGCGCAGCGCCCAGCGGCGAGCGGCGGTGCTGCTCCCGATGTTCGTGGCGGTGATCGTCCTCTACGACAACTATCAGCACTGGTTCGGCGTCCACCCGGACAGTGGAGTGGTGACGGCGATCCGGATCGCAGCCGTGCTGGCGTTGCTGGGCCTGGGCTGGGCGATGGCACGCGATGTCGGCCGTGCGGCCGCGCCGACCTTGTTCAAGCGGATGGACCCGTCGACGGCTGGCACGGTCGGGTTCATTGTGCGCCTGGTCACGGTGGCGATAACGCTGGGTCTGGCGCTCGAGATCGCCGGAGCGAGTGCCACCTCGCTGATCGCCGGCAGCGCCTTCACCGCGGTCATCCTCGGTCTGGCCGCGCAGCAGACGCTCGGAAACTTGTTCGCCGGGATGGTGCTGTTGAGCGCGCGCCCGTTCCGAGTCGGCGAGCGGGTCAGGCTCCAGGCCGGCGCGGTGGGCGGCCAGCTCGAAGGCATCGTTAGCTCGCTGGGCCTCCTGTACACCACGCTCGCCCAGGGGGAGGACCGCATCCAGGTGCCGAACAACGTGGTCCTGTCGGCGGCCGTAGTCCCGCTCAGAGAGCCAGATCCGGTGAACGTCCGGGTCCGGCTCACCGCGGGCATGAGCATCACTCAGGTGCAGGCGATCCTCGACGACCGGATCACGGTGCCGACACGGCGCTCACCCACCGTCGTCCTCGAGGAGGTCGACGGCGACGACGTGGTGGTCAGGATCAAGGCAACCCCAGAACGCGCCGACGACGGGGCTCAGCTTGCCGATGAAGTGATCGCGGCGCTGTCGGCCGTGACGGGCGAACACCCACTCGTCGAGGGCGACGGATCGCGTCGCGAGGCCGGGGTGGGCTCGCGCCGCGAGTGAACCACCTAACGCGGCCTAACGCGTCGGCGGGCCTGACGCGCCGTCGCGCGCACCAGCTCGAGCGCGGCGGTCACGATCGTCTCGGCGTCGATCCCGACCTCATGGATCAGCTCCGCCGGCTTGCCTGAGCCGGGCATGATCTCAACGGCCAGCTTGTGCACGCGGACGTCCTCGACGTCGGCCAGCGCCCCGAGCACCGCGTCCCGAGGCCGCCCTCGGGCCAGTGGCTGACCGAGCTCGCGCCAGAGGCTGGCGTCGTCCATGATTTCCATCTACCCTCGATCCAGGGCACGGAACAGCGGTGCCTATTCGTCTGTCGGTTCGGTCGCTGCGTCCTTCTGGGCGGCGACGATCCTGGTCGCGATTTCCTCGCTCCCGAGCCGCCGGCTGACCGCAGCGCTCAGCCCCGGCGCCACCGCGGCGACCACCGTGCCGAGCCGCAGCCAGATCGGTGCCACCTCGACCTCAGCCCGGTCGCGTTCGATCGCCGAGGCGACCGCTTCGGCGACATCCTCCGGGCGACGGGTTCCGATCCACGGCGGGAGCGCCGCACCCGCGTCGGCGAACATGCCGGCGTCGCGAATGAAGCCCGGGAGGACGACCGACACGCCGACGCCGTGGGGACGCAGATCCTGGCGAAGGGCGAGCGAGAAGCCCCGGAGCCCAAACTTGCTCGCCGAGTAGACCGAGGAGGCCGGGGTGGTGGCCTTGCCTTGGAGCGAGGAGACGAACACGATGTGGCCGCGGCCACGCTCGACCATCCCGGGCGCGAGGCCACGAGCGAGCGCGATTGGGGCTCTCAGGTTGACCTCGAGCGCCCGGTCGATCTCCGCCTGGGTGAGCTCGACCAGCGACCCGCCGGCCGGGACGGCGGCGTTGCCGATCAGCACGTCCACCTGGCCGGAGCGCTCGACGAGCCGCTCGACGTCCTCTCGGGACGACAGGTCGCAAGCGACGACCCGCGCCCCGAGCTCGGTCGCCAGCGACTCGAGCACCTCGCGTTGGCGACCGGTCAGGATCAGGTCCGCGTCGCGCGAACGCAGTGCCCGGGCGATCGCCTGTCCGATCCCCCCGGTCGCGCCCGTGACGAGCACGGTCCCGGACAGAAGGCTCATGAACGCTTCGGGAATACCGCGAGCGTGGCCGTGAAGCCGTGGAGGAAGCTCCGCCCGCCCACCGGACCGATCTCGCCGGCGGCGAAGAATCCGGCGGTCGGGGCCCCGCTCAACTCGTGTTCCACGGTCATCACGTCGTGATCGGGCAGGCCGAACATCGAGCTGCCCCGGCCGTTGCAGGAGAACACGAGGGCGCCGGCCGGTGGCTCCCCGGACAGCGCCCGGACCCGCAGCTGGAGCTCCTGGCGCAGATCCTCGTCGGCCGAGCGGGCGTCGCGAGCGTGAAGTCGCACCACCTGGCCAGCCTCGACGCTGGCGCCGACGACGAGCGCACCCGAGTCGGGGTCGGCGCCGAGCACGCCTCGCACGAGGAAGTCTCCCTGCTCGTACTCGGGCTTGCCGCCGTCGATCACGACACCGATCAATAGGCCGCCCCCGACCAGGCCGCGCTCGCGAGGGGAGAGCTCAGAGATGATCTGCTGGACGGTTTCGAGCGCCGGACGGCTCGCCAGTTCGTGGATCACGTTGCCCTCGGCGGCGGTGATCGTGATCTCTCGACCGAGCGGCGCAGCGCCCTGCGAGACGCACGGAAGCAACTCGACCCCTTCCAGGTTGACCCCAACCGCCCCGCTCTCGCAGACGCGGTCGCCCAGGAACAGCGCTCCCCCCGCGGTGGTGCGGGCACTTGAGATCCCACCGAGCACAGGAACGGCCGGCCCGTCCGTGGCGAGCAGCTCGAGCGCCGCCTCGGTCGGGAACGAGTACGGATCGGCCAGCAGCAGCACCCCGCTCGATCCCCGGACGCTCGGGAGGCCGAGGAGCTCGGCGACCACCTCCTTGTCCCTGATTGCCTCCTCCAGCAACGGGGTGTCACCGGCAAGCTCGGCGTGAAACGGCGTGGCCGAGCCGCCATCCCCGAACGCGGCGGCCCACACCGCCAGCGCGGTGCCGCTCTCGAGCTCACGCCCCTGCCCGAGCACGCCACCCGCGCCGCAGCCGACGAGTGCGCCGGGGGACAGCTCGCCGTAGATGCCCTCGAGTGTCGCCTCCGGGGCGATCAGGTGCGACCCGCTCGCGAACACGACGGCCAGGTCCGCCGGCGCGCCGGCGAGCTCCCTCGCCGCCGCCCGGGCTGCCTCCGTCCCGGCCTGAAGCGAATCGTGCTCGGTCGAAACGCCGGTGCCGATCCGAACGCTCATCGCTCCACGATACTGCGGGCCATGCCGCGCGCCGAGGTCATCGCGCTGTTCGGTCCGACCGGGGTCGGCAAGACCGACGTGGCGATCGAGCTCGCCCGGCTGCTGCGAGAACACGGCGAGAACCCGGTCGCGGTGTCGGCCGACGCGCTCCAGGTCTATCAGGGCCTCCAGGTCCTGACCGGAGCCGCCCGGCCTCACGAGCGGGCGCAGCTCGAGCACCGACTGCTCTCGTTCCTGCCGGTCGACGCGAGCTTCAGCGCTGGCCAGTACGCCGAGCTGGCGCACGCCGAGATCGACGCGCTGCTCGCGGCCGGCGCGCGCCCGATCGTGGTCGGCGGGACCGGCCTGTACCTGCGTGCGGCGCTGGCCGAGCTCAGCCTGCGACCGCCCCCTCCCGAGGGCGCCCGAGAGCGATGGCTGGCCGAGCTCGAGCGTCGAGGCGCCCCCGCGCTGCACGGCGTGCTGCGCGAGCGCGCGCCGTGGGCGGCGGCGGACATCGAGCCGGGAGACCGCCAGCGGATCGTCCGAGCGCTCGAGCTGCTCGACGCGGGCGAGCTCGAACCCCACGCCGAGGATTCCGAGCTGTGGACGGACGAGATGCGGCGCAGCACGCTGCTGGTCGGGCTCGTGCTCGAGCGCGAGCAGCTCTATGCGCGGATCGACGCTCGAGTCGATGCCATGATCGCGGCGGGCGCTGAGGATGAAGTCCGCCGCGCCAACGCCGCCGGCGCCTCGCCCACCGCACGCAAGGCGCTCGGGTTCGAGGAGCTCCTGACCGGCGATGTCGAATCGATGAAGCGCCGGACGCGGAACTACGCCCGGCGGCAGTTGACCTGGATGCGCAAGCTCGCCGCGGTCCACACGATCGACATGACGGGCCGCTCGCCGGCGAACGTGGCCGGCGAGGTGCTCAAGCTGTGGCTGGGCGGCCGACCCTGACGACATGTCACACGGCGCGCCGCTCGCGCAAAGTATCTGGTTGAGATGTCGCGAGAGCTGCAGGGGACGGACGGCGAGTTGTTGGCCGCGGTGGTGGCCGGCGACGGACAGGCGTTCTCGGTCTTCTATCGCGGGCAACGACTGGGCGGATCTCAGCGCCAACTTCACCGTCCAGTCCGCTAAAGACATCGCGACCCTGCTCCGCTACGGCCCGCTGCCGATCAACCTCACGGCCACGGGGTGAACGGGTACATCACGACCGCTGCGGCCACCACGGCCCCCATCCAGGCCAGCACAAGCTTGCGATCCCATCCGGCCCGGCGGACGAGGTCGGCTGCCGCGAGGTAGATCCCCGGCATCACGATCACCATGTAGTAGATGTAGCTGGTGCGGCTCTCGATCAGGGTTCCCGCGACGAACGGCAGGTACGTGCCGAGGAACCAAGCCAGCCCGACGATCCCGACCTCTCCGCCCGACCCGCCCGGCTCGCGCGACGGACGACGTGTCACGTCGATCGCGGCGAACAGCAGCCCCGGCAGCCCGAGCAGCAAGATCGGCGGGCTGATCATCCCGAGGAAGTGCACTGCGGGACCAATCTGGTTCAGCGTCGCGGTCGGGTGCGCCGGGTTGATCTGCAGATAGGTGATCGGCTTGAAGTCGACCAGCCAGGCCCACGGATAGGAAGCGATCCCGCGCGGCCCGTTTGGACTGGTCTGGTGAGCGGCGTAGCTGATGATGTGCGCCAGGTGGCCGAGCGCACCGTTTGGCACGAGCTTGCCGGTTTGCGGACTGTAGGGCGCGGCGATCCAGCCCATGATCTGGAGCAAGGCCAGAAACGAGGCGGCCGTCGCGACCGCGCACACGGCGAGCCGCACGATCCGTCTGCGCACCTCGGCTCGCGTCCGCAGCCACCGAAACAGCTCGAGCGCCGCGAGCCCGAACAGGAGGTACGGCGCCACCTCCTTGGCGGCGGTGCCGATCCCGAGCACGACTCCCGCCCACACCGGGCGGCCGCGTAAGTAAAAAACGCCGGCCCAGATCATCCCCGCGACCGCCGGGACGTCGAGCGTGCCAATCCGCCCGTGCACGAGCAGCAGGTTGTCGCTCGCCATCAGCGCCGCCGCCCCTAACGCCACCCAGCGGCCGCCGCCGGCGGCGAGCGCCAAAGCGAACATGCCGACGATGGCCACCGTGCCGAGCAGCACGCTGGGCAGGCGCCAGGCCAGCGGTCCGTCGCCGAACAGCTCGATTCCTCCGGCGATCAGCAGTTTGACCAGCTGCGGATGTTCGGAGTTTGGGTCTGTTCCCAACGGTGAGTTCCAGTACGGGTCGCCGTGCGGCGGGTGGATCCCCACGATCACGCGCGCGGCGTTGACGTAGTAGTCCTCGTCGAACACGAGGAGGTGGTCCTCCGGCGTGCGGCATGGCGATTTGCACGGCTCGTCGATCCACGCCAGCCGGGCCGCAAGCGAGACCACCACCAGGGCGCCGAGCAGCCAGAGCGGGAGCGACGGGCCGCGCAGGGTCCAGGCGTGCAGCCGCGTCAGCATGAACGCGCGACGGTACACATCTCTTGATGGTCGGCGGCGCCTCGGGGCGGCGCCTTAGACTGCCGCCCCGTGGAGTTCGAGAAGTGGCAGGCGCTCGGCAACGACTACGTGATCGTGGAGGCTGCGCGCCTTCCGTTTGAGCTCACGGAGCGCCGCATCCGGGCGATCTGTGCCGCCCACACCGGCGTGTCGGCCGACGGGATCCTGCTCCTGTCGAAACCCGAGCACGACGGTTACGTCGCCCGCTTGCGCATCTTCAACCCGGACGGATCGGAAGCCGAGCTGTCGGGGAACGGCGCGCGGGAGGCGGTGCTCTACCTGCGCCGACACCGCTGGACCGACGCGGACTCGTTTGCGATCGAGACTGCCGCCGGCGACATCCACCCGCGGATCCTGTCCGACACCGAGTGCACGATCGACATGGGACGCGCGCGACTGCAGAGCCCGGGCTATCCGTCGGGCGGACCCGACGGACGGGGCGAGCTCGCCGCCGCCGGGCGCATCTGGCGCTTTCAGCACGTGCAGGTGGGCAATCCCCAATGCGCGATCCGCGTCGGCGATGTGCGCGAGCTGGACGCGCTCGATCTAGGCGAGATTGGCCCTGGCATCGAGCACCACGAGCTGTTTCCGAACCGCACCAACGTGTCCTGGTTCGCCGAGCTTGATGCGGACGGGCCCCGCCAAATCCGGGCGCGGATCTTCGAGCGGGGCGTGGGGGAGACCAGCGCGAGCGGGACGGGCGCCACGGGAGCGGCCGTCGCATACGTGCTCGACGGGGGTGAGTCGCCCGTGACCGTCATCCTCGACGGGGGCGAGCTCGTGGTCGAGGTCTCCGACGAGCTCGAGATCAGGCTGACGGGCTGGGCCGTGCCGGTGTATAGCGGCGCGCTCGCCGAGTCGTTCCTAAAGGAGTTGCATGCGACGCAGTAGCCGACTGGACCGGATCCCGCCGTACATGTTCGCCGAGCTCGAGCGCAAGATCCGCGTCAAGCGGGCCGCCGGTGTGGACGTGATCAGCCTGGGGATCGGGGATCCGGACACGCCGACCTATCCCGAGGTCGTGGCCGCGATGCAGCGCGCGGTGGCCGATCCGAGCACGCACCAGTACCCGACGAACCGCGGCCGGCAGGAGTTCCGCGAGGCGGTGGCGGCCTTCTACGCCCGGCGCTTCGGCGTCGAGCTCGACCCGGAGACCGAGGTGATGGCGGCGATCGGCGCCAAGGAGTGCATCTTCAACCTGAACCTCGCCTTCCTCGACGCCGGGGACGTGGCGCTCGCGTCCGACCCCGGCTATCCCGTCTACACGGGCGGACCACTGCTGGTCGGCGCTGAGCCGCTGCTGATGCCGCTCGTGCCCGAGCGCGGATTCGCTCCCGATCTCGAGGCGATTCCGGACGCCGCCAGTGAGCGGGCGCGCCTGATGTTTATCAACTACCCGAACAACCCGACCGGCGCGATCGCCCCGCCCGGGTTCTTCGAGGAGGCGGTCGAGTTCGCCCGCCGCCACGAGATCCTCGCGGTCCACGACAACGCCTACAGCGAGACCACCTACGACGGCTACGTGGCGCCGTCGTTCTTGCAGACGCCGGGCGCCAAGGAGGTCGGCGTCGAGGTGTTCTCGCTGTCCAAGGGCTACAACATGACCGGCTGGCGCTGCGCGGCGATCGTCGGCAACGCGGAGGCGATCGAGCACTACTGGCACCTGAAGTCGAACATCGACTCGGGCAACTTTGAGGCGGTCCAGCTCGCCGGGGCTGCCGCGCTCGCCCCCGAGGTGGACGCGGACAAGCACAGGATGAACGCCGTCTACCAGCGCCGGCGCGATCTCGTGTGCGAAGCCCTGGCCCAGGCCGGGGTCGAGGTCACCCCGCCGAAAGGCACGATCTACATCTGGGCGCCGATCCCCGTCGGCTTCGAGTCTTCCGCGGCCTACTGCGAGCACGTGCTCGAGCAGGCCGCGGTGGTGATCTCGCCCGGTGGCGCCTACGGCGCGAGCGGGGAGGGGTACTTCCGAATCTCGCTCACCACGCCCGACGAGCGGCTGCTCGAGGCGGTCGAGCGGATCCGGAAGCTCTAAGGCGCCGCCGAGTCCCCCCGCCTACCCGACGATCCGGAAGGCTCCGATCGCGCTCGGCAGCTCGCCGACCACGCCGCCTTCGGGGTAAGCACGCCGGCTACGAACTTCGATCCCCTAACCAGATAAAACGGCGGCGTCGAGGAGCGAAGCTACCATCAGGTTTTGTGCAGCGAGACCGCAACGCCGGTAACCAGGGATCATCGGCGGCGCTGAACGGACAGCGTCCGCGGGGGCGTGCGCGCCAGCGTGCCTACCTGATCGCGGTGGTGCCGGACGGCGCCGACGAGCAGCTTTCGGAGCTGCGCGAACTCCTGCGTACCGCCGGCGTGGCGGGTGTCGGTGAGCTGATCCAGCGGCGCGACCATCCGCACCCCAACACCTACCTGGGGCAGGGCAAGCTCGATGAGCTCAAGGCGGAGATCGCGCGTGCGGACGCGAATCTGGTTGCGTGCGACGACGAGCTCTCGCCCCGCCAGGAGCGCAACCTGGAGTCGGCGCTGGGCGTCCCGGTGATCGACCGCACCGCGATCATCCTCGACATCTTTGCCGCGCACGCCCACAGCGCCGAGGGCAAGCTCCAGGTCGAGCTGGCCCAGCTCGAGTACAACCTGGCCCGGATGCGCGGATTGTGGTCGCACCTCGAGCGACTGGGCGCCGGGCGCATCGACGGCGGCATCGGCACCCGTGGACCGGGTGAGACGCAGATCGAGACCGACCGCCGCCTGGCGCGCGATCGCATCTCCGCACTCAAGCGAAAGCTCGACCACGTTCGCTCGAGCCGCTCGGTCATGCGGGCCGAGCGTGAGCGCACCCACCTGCCGTCGGTGGCACTCGCCGGCTACACCAACGCCGGCAAGTCGACTCTCCTGAATGCGCTCACCGGGTCGACCGTCGGCGTCCGCGACCGCCTGTTCCACACGCTCGATCCCACCACCCGCTTGCTCAGGGCGAGCGGACGCGACTATCTGATGACCGACACGGTCGGGTTCATTCGCAAGCTTCCCCACCAGTTGGTCGAGGCGTTCGGTGCGACGCTCGAGGAAACGCGGCTGGCCGACCTAATCCTGCACGTGGTGGACGCATCGGTCGACGAGGAGGTTCTGGTTTCGATGACGCGCGCCGTCGAGGACGTGCTGCTCGAAATCGGCGCCGACGCGGTGCCCCAGATCCTGGTTCTGGCCAAGGCCGACCGGATCGACGACGAGCGCCGGGCCGAGCTCCAGCACCGGCATCCAGATGCAGTGATGGTCTCCGCGGTCACGGGCGAGGGGATCGAGGCTCTGGTGCAGCGGATCGAGGACGAGTTCGCGCGCACGCTCCAGGACGTTGAGCTCCTGATCCCGTTCTCCGAGGGCGCCCGCCTGGCCGAGCTCCATGAGATCGCCGGCGACCTCGAACGCGAGGAGACGCCCGACGGTGTCCGCGTGGTGGCGCGCCTGCCGGGGGCCGTGGCTGCGCGCTACCAGGACTTCGCGCTCAGCCGCCCGTTCGCCTGACGTGAGGGCCCGTGCGAACTCTTAAGGTGCGGCGGCTCGACGCCCGCGCTCTGCTGCCGACCCGCGCCTACCGGGGCGATGCCGGGCTGGACCTATACGCGCTCGAGGAGCATGTGCTCGGGCCCGGAGGCCGCGCCTCGGTCGGCACGGGTATCTCCGTCGAGATCCCTGAGGACCAGGCCGGCCTGGTGCTGCCCCGGTCGGGCCTGGCGGCCAGGCACGGGATCGCGCTCGTCAACGCGCCAGGCCTGATCGACTCGGGCTACCGGGGCGAGATTCGCGTGCTGTTGCTGAACACTGACCGCAGCGAGCCGTTCACGGTCGCCGCCGGCGACCGGATCGCCCAGCTGGTGCTGGTGCGGGTCGAGGCGCCGGCGGTCGAGGAGGTCGACGAGCTGGCGTTGACCGACCGCGGCGCCGGCGGCTTCGGCTCGAGCGGCCATGGCGCGCCACCGACCAACCGCTAAGGCGCCGCCGACGAACGATTAAGGCGCCGTCTGTGGGAGCAGGCCCTCGGCCTGCAGGAACTGCTGTGCCACCGTGGCCGGATCCTCGTTGTCGAGCTCGACCTCCCCGTTCAGCTCGCGCATCTGCGGCAGCGTCAACAGCGCGCTCACGCGGTTGATCGTGGCGATGAACGCCGGCCCCTCGGCGTTCATCGCCTGGATCGACGCTACCGGTACGACGTTTCCCCACCCGAACACGTTTTTCGGATCCGACAGCAGCGGGTAGCCACCGCTCAGCAGCTGGGGATCGGTCGTGTTGACGACCGCAGCCTGCACGGTTCCCTGGTCGAGCGCCTGGTACTGGGCGCCGATCTCGAGCGGCTTGAAGGTTGCCGGGGTCACACCGTACGCGCTCTCGATGGCCGGTAATCCGTTCGGATCCTGCTGGAACTGGGGGGGCCCGCCCAGGGTCAGCTGCGGACCGACCTGGCCCAGGTCCCCGATCGACTGCACGCCGTTCTCCACGGCGTAGTCGAAGGTGACCGCGATCGCCGCGGTGTCGCTGAACGGCGTGGGGTTCAGCAGTTGGAGCCCATGCGCAAGCGCGTAGCTCTGGCCGGCCGCGTAAGCGTCGTCGCGGGTCCTGAACGAACGAGTCAGCCCGGCGACGTCGCGGTTCCAGGTGTCGAGGTACTCCGGGTACATGGCGAGCTGTCCGGTGGCGAGCGCCTGCATGATCACCTGCGTGGGGCCGATGCTCTGGTTGAGCGAGACCTGGAAGCCCTGCGCCTTCAGGGCCTGGTAGTAGAGCTGGCCGAGCAGGAACTCCTCGGGGGTGTTCTCGTCGCCGATCGTGACCGGCGGCCTGCCGGCGCCGGGGAGCGTCACCGTCTCGGTCGTGGTGATGGTGGTCGTCGTCGTGACCGTGGTCGTGCTCGTGACCGTGGTCGCGCTCGCGCCCGGCGAGGTGACGGTGGCGGTGGTGGTGCTGGTGCCCGTCACATCCGCCGTTGCCGGCCGCGAGCCGGTTCCGCACGCGGCCAGGCCGAGCACGGCCAGACCGCAGGCGAGGGTCGCCCCGAGTCGCTCGGAGGTGTGAGAGGCCCCACGCGCCATCACGTCCACACTTTCACACTCCTGCCGCTCGGCGGGCCTCCGCATGCGCGTCGCCCTCAAGGCGGTCATCGAGCGGCCCGAGCGGCTCGAGCCGTCCAAGCGCCGTCTGGATCAGCCAATCGGCAAACCAGACGTTCTTCGGCAGGAGCGGACCGTGCAGATAGGTCCCGATCACGTTCCCGCGCCGGACGCCCTCGTGGCCGTCGACACCGTTGTTGCCGTGGCCCTTCAGCACCCGGCCGAGCGGCTCGGCGTCGGCGCCGAGCTGGGTGCGCCCGCCGTGGTTCTCGAACCCGGCGAGGATTTGGCCCCGCCCGCCCCGGCCGGGCTCGAGCTCCACCTCGATCGCCACATTGCCGATCAAGCGAGGCTCGTCCGAGCGGACCGTCACGAGGTCAACCAGGTCCACCCCGGGGAGGGTCTCATCACCGAGCTGGTAGGAGTGGCCGAGGAGCTGATAGCCACCGCATACCGCGAGGATCACTGCCCCCCGGTCGGCCGCCCGGTGCAGGGCGTCGCGTTTGACCTCGGCGAGGTCGAGCGCGCACAGCTTCTGGTCGCGGTCCTGGCCTCCGCCGAGGTAGTACAGATCGGCGCCGTCCGGGTCGAGGTGGTCGCCGAGGCCACTGGCTTCGACGCTGAAGCCGATCCCGCGCCAGCGGCAGCGCCGCTCGAGCACCAGCAGGTTGCCCCGGTCGGCGTAGATGTTCATCAGGTCCGGATACAGCGCGCACACGCGCAGCCCGCCGTCACGGTCAGGCACGCAGGATCACCACCTCGCTTCCGGAGTAGTCGGTGGTGGCCGGGACCGTGGTCCGGCCGGCGGCCGTGAAGCCGGTGGCAGCGCCCTCGCGCTCAAGGCGGGTGGCGGTCAGGCGGTCCAGGCGGATGAGATCGTCTTCGACCGTCCGCTCACCCGCGGGCGTCACCGTCTCGCGGCGGCGCTCGAGCACGAAGCCCTCCCGGTCGGCGCGCACCGCGATCGGCTGGCTCGAATAGACGACGCCGTCGTACTCACGGACGTCGGGTAGCGGTGCTCCAAAGCCGTCGACCACCTCGTAGAGCTCGAGCACCTCGGCGATGGCCACTGCGAGCACGCCACCCGGCACCAGGTGACGGCGGGCGCAGTGCAGGAACGCGGCCCGACCATCCGGCCCCCCGAGGAGCTGGATGGTTTGCATGGGCACGATGGCCAGCGGAAAGCGCTCTCCGAGGTCGAAGTCGCGGGCGTCCGCGGCCACGGTTGTGACGAGCGCTTGGGAAGAAACTCTGACTATTTCGGAGTTTCTTCCCGAGGCCCGGGCCTCGAGTGCGTCGATCAGCTCCGGATCTCGGTCGAGCGCCGTGACCCGGTAGCCGGCGCGGGCGAGATCCAGAGCGACGCGGCCCGTTCCGGCGCCGACGTCCAGCACGGGGTCGCCATGCTCCGCTGCCAGCGAGCGCCACAGCGCCAGGTCCTCGGCGTAGATGCCGCACTCGATGTCGTGCCATATGACCGCCCGACTCATCGCTGCCCCACCGGATCGGCCTGCTCCCAGAAGCGCACCGCATGCCCGCGCCCTGCCAGCTCTGAGCGCAGCTCGAGCAGCGCGGTGTACGTGGGCAGGACGTAGAGCCGGCTCGCATCGGCACAGGTGTGCGCGACCGCCTCGTCGAGCGCCGGCGCGAGCCCGGAGACGACGTGCAGCCGCCCGGACGGCACGCCGGCGTACTTCAGGCGAACCGCGAGCTCGGCGGCGCGGGTCCCGGCGCAGGTCACGCGGCGCACCCGTCCCGCCAACAGCTCGAAGTCAGCGTCCCACACCCAGGACACGTCGTGGCCGTCGGCGGTCCGGTCGTTGAGGACGGCCAGCAGGTCGAGTTCGTCGCCCTCGAGTGCGAGCGTGCGCAGGATCTCGTTGGCACCGGCCGGGTTCTTGACCAGCAGCACCTGCACCTCGACGTCCCCGATCGCGAGTCGCTCTGCCCGCCCGAACGCCGCGCGTACCCCGCCCAGGCCGGCGACCACGGTGGGGAGCGCGATCTCGAGGCCGAGGCATAGCGCCGCGGCGCCGAGCGCGTTGTAGACGTTGTACAGGCCCGGCAGGGGAAGCTCGACGCGCGCCTGGCCGGCCGGCGTCACTAGTTCGAAGGAGGAGCCCCGGGTGCCGTCGAGCGAGATCTGCTCCGCCGCCACCGCCGGCGCCGGGCGTTCCTGGCCGCACGCGGGACAGCGGTAGCGACCGAGGTGTCCCATGTACACGGCGTCGTACACGTACGCGGCGCCGCATTGGCGACAGTGCTTGGAATCGGAGGCGTGCTGCATCTCGGGCATGGCCATCGACGGATCCTCGATGCCGAAGTACGTGACCTGCGGAGCGTCGCGGCCCAGGTCGGCGATCAAGGGATCGTCGGCGTTGAGGACCAGCTGGGCATGCCGGCCGGCCGCCGTGGCGACCACGGCCGCCCACCGGTCGGCGATCGTGTCGAGCTCACCGTAGCGATCGAGCTGGTCGCGGAACAGGTTGCCGAGCAGGATCCCGCGCGGGGCGAGCTCGGGCACGATCCGATCGAGCCAGAACTCATCGATCTCGAACAGGCCGAGCTCGCCGTCGATCCGCCCACCGCCGTGGGCGGCGGCCAGCAGCGTCGAGGCGACGCCGCCGGCCATGTTCGCGCCCGCCCGGTTGTGCACCAGCGGCACGCCGGCGCGGGCCAGGACCGACGCGACCATCGCGGCTGTGGTCGTCTTCCCGTTGGTGGCGGACACCACCACCGACCCGCGCACGAGGCGCTTCGAGAGCTCGGAGATCGCATCGGGCTCGAGCGCGATCAGGACCTTGCCCGGGAGGCTCGTCCCGCCCCCGCGCCCGGCTCGCCGCGCGAGCTCTCCCACCGCCCGTGCGGCGGCGATCTTGGCCGTCAGAAAGCTCATTGGGGCACGATCATCCGGACGGCGCCCGGCAGCACCCGGACGGTCACGGGCAGCTCGGCGATCGGCTCGCCGTCGGCGTAGAGGGTGAATGGCTCCGTCGCCTCGATGTGGACCTCGCGGCTGCGAACCACCGAGACCTCGCGGTAGCGAAGATGCCGGCCGCTGAACACGGTCGGGGCGAGGCGGAGGAAGCGAAGCTTCGGCATGTCCTCGATGATGACCACATCGAGCACGCCGTCGGTCAACGAGGCGTCCGGGGCCAGTCGCATGCCACCGCCGAACTGCCTCGAGTTTGCCGCGGCGACCGAGTACCCAGTGAACCGTCGGACCTCACTACCGTCGAGCGTGACCTCAAACCCGGCGGCCCGCCAGCTTGGCAGCGCTCTCAGGAGGGCCAACCCGTAGACCGGGCTTCCGCGCACGACGGTGGTCTCGTTGGCGATCTGGTTGACGACGGAATCGAAGCCGCAGCTGGCGATGCCCGCGAACGCCCGGCCGTCGGCCTCCCCGAGGTCCAGCTGTCTTTCGATCCCGGAGATCAGCACGCCACACGCGGCGACCGGCTTCAACGGGATTCCCAACACCCGGCAGAGGTCGTTGCCGCGCCCACCGGGCAAGATGCCCACGACCCCGCCCGTGTGCTTCAAGACGCCCGCCACCGTGCTGATCAGCCCGTCGCCGCCGAACGCCACCGCCACGTCGCCGTTTGCGGCTGCCTGCAGGGCGAGCTCGCGGGCGTGTCCGAGGCTCTTCGTGTACTCGAAGCGCGGCTCGACGCCACGTGCCCGCAACTCCGCCTGGACCTGCGGGAGCGCCCGCGCCGGGCGGCCCCCGCCGGCCACGGGGTTGACGATCAGAGCGAAACGACGGGAATTTCTCGGCGGTTGCCGCCTTGGCACGGCCCCATGATGCCTCACCCGGCTAAGGCGGCAGCCGCCGACTATTCCGTTTGCTACGGTTTCTCCGGCATGGCGCTCAGCATCGACCTGCGACTTCTTCTCCTCCCCCCTCGGGGGGAATAGCGCGTGGGCGGCCGCACGTAGCCGCGAGACCAGCACCGAGAAGAAGCGAAGTTCGAGCAAGCGAGGAGTGACGTGACAAGACCTGAGGACCCCAACCGAGTATTGATCTTCGACACGACGCTGCGCGACGGCGAGCAGTCACCCGGCATCTCGCTGAACACGCAGGAGAAACTCGAGATCGCCCAGCAACTGGCGCGGCTTGGCGTCGACGTGATCGAGGCGGGCTTCCCGATCACCTCGCCGGGTGACTTCGAGGCGGTACAGGAGATCTCGCGGACCGTCGAGGGACCCGTCATCGCCGCCCTGGCGCGCACGCACGTGGCCGACATCGATGCGGCCTGGAACGCGGTAAAGGAGTCCGCACGTCCGCGCATCCACACTTTCATCTCCACCTCTGATATCCACATCCAATACCAGCTCCAGACCACCCGCGAGGACGTCAAGGGCCAGGCGCGGGCGGCGGTCGCGCACGCCAGGCAGTACGTGGAGGACGTCGAGTTCTCGCCCATGGACGCGACCCGCGCCGACATCGAGTACACGGCGGAGGTATGCCAGGTCGCGATCGACGAGGGCGCGACCACGATCAACATCCCCGACACCGTCGGTTACACGATGCCGCACGAGTTCACGGCGTATCTGGAAAGGCTGTACGCGCTGATTCCCGATCTCCGCAAGGTGACCCTGAGCGTTCACTGTCACGACGACCTGGGACTGGCGGTGGCCAACTCGTTCGCGGGACTGTTGGCCGGTGCGCGCCAGGTCGAGTGCGCGATCAACGGCATCGGCGAGCGCGCCGGGAACGCGTCGCTCGAGGAGATAGTGATGCTGCTGCACACGCGCGAGCCCGACGTCGGCCTTCGCACGGGCATCGTCACGCGGGAGATCGCGCGCACCTCGCGGATGGTCTCGAGGCTGACCGGCTATCCGGTGCAGCCCAACAAGGCCGTGGTGGGGCGCAACGCCTTCGCGCACGAGTCGGGCATCCACCAGGACGGCGTGCTCAAGGAGCGCACCACCTACGAGATCATGGACGCCACGACGGTGGGGCTCGAGGCCAACTCGATCGTGCTCGGCAAGCACTCGGGCCGTCATGCCCTCCAGCAGGCGCTGTCGGAGCTCGGCATCGAGTTGAGCGGCCAGGGCCTCAACACCGCGTTCAAGCGCTTCAAGGAGATCGCGGACAAGAAGAAGCAGGTGACCGCGATGGATCTGGAGGCGCTGGTCACGGACGAGCTGCGCGAGGAGGTCGCGGCCTACCAACTCGAATGGTTCGACGTCGAGGCGTCGACGCGCCGGCCACCCCACGCGACGGTGGGGATCCGCACGCCTGAGGGCGAGGAGGTCAGCGGTTCGTTCACCGGCGACGGTCCCGTGGACGCGATCTTCCGCGCGATCAACGCCGCTACCGGCGCGGACGCGCGGCTGCGCGAGTTCCGGGTCGACGCGGTGACGGGAGGCCAGGACGCGCTCGGAGAAACGTCGGTGGTGCTCGAGATCGCCGGTGTCACCGGCTCGGGTCAGGGCGTCTCGACGGACATCCTCGAGGCGGCGGGCCGCGCCTATGTGCGCGCCCTGTCGAACGCGATCCGCCAGCGCGGGATCATGGCCGAGGCCGAGGCAGCGACGGCTGCGGCGGCGTCGGAATCACCCGTGCGGACCCCGTGACGAACTTGAGCCCCTGCCGGTAGGCCGCCGCGAGCACCCGGACTCGGGGCTCGCGGTTCATGAAGTTGGTCCCCATCATCTCCACGCATTCGGCGTTCGGGGCGAGCATCTGAACCATCGCGCCCCGGCGGCGGAGCACGAGCGACTCGACGGAGACCGTCGTACGCGACACCCCGCGAACCACGGCGAGCACGCCATTTGAACCGGGAATGCTGGCCGTGGGGTTGAGGCACAGGACGTGAGTGTCGCGGCCCGCCGGTGCGGCGTCGAGGTTGGTCGGGCTCCACACGCCCCCGTCGACGTATTCGCGTCCGCCGATCGTCACCGGGGCAAACAACCACGGGACGCAGCAGGAGGCGGCCACCGCGTCGGCCACGCTCGCGCGCGGCGCTCCGGGGCTCCCGAACACGACCCGCCGGCCGGTCCTCTTATCGAGTGCCACCACCCGCAGTCGCCCGTCGAAGCGGGGGTCGAGCCGCTCGATGCTCCGCCGCAGGTCACTCAGCGTGTCGCTTGGCCGCGGCAGGCGGCGTAGGAGCAGCGCGCGCGCCACGGCGCCTCCGGGCGCGGCGAGCCCGAGCGCGAGCGGCGCGAGCGTGGCGCCGGCGGCGAGGGCGAAGGACCCCATCCGGCGGGCGGCGGCGAGGCCGGCCGCAGCCAGGCCGTCGACCGGGCGTGCGCC
Source organism: Solirubrobacteraceae bacterium (assembly GCA_035625625.1). GTDB lineage: Bacteria > Actinomycetota > Thermoleophilia > Solirubrobacterales > Solirubrobacteraceae > Palsa-465. Next base: position 19,378 of record DASPPG010000166.1, on the reverse strand, counting down.
GTTCGCCACCTCGATCTCCTCGGTCTCGACCGTCGAGGGGCGGCGGGGCGACTGTCCGGCGACGAGGTGCGCGGCCACGATCGCGCCCGCGGACGTCCCCACGTAGTAGTCGCAGTCACGCAGGTCGAAGCCGGTGGCGTCCTCGATCCCGGCCAGGACCCCCATCAGCCAGGCCTCGCCGAGGACGCCGCCCGCGCCCAGCACGAGCACGTCGGGGCGTGATCGCATCATCCGCACCAGGCTACCCAGCCCGCCGCGACAGTCCGTGTATGTGATAACGTACGAACGTATGTCGACGAGTGCTCCGGCGCACGACACCGGAACGGGCATCGGGCAGAGGGTCCGTGCCCTGCGCGAGGCCATGGATCTGTCGCTGCGCGACCTGGCCGAGCGCTCGGGGGTCAGTGCGCCGATGCTCTCGCAGGTGGAGCGGGGGGAGACCAGCCCCACCCTGCACGTCGCTACGCGCATCGCCGCCGGGCTCGAGCTGCGGCTCTCGCAGCTGCTCCGCCTCGACGAAGACGGCGCGGTGACCGTCGTGCGCGCCGGCGAGCGCCGTAAGGGGCCGGCGCGGGTCGCCGGCCACAGCTACGAGATCCTCACCCCGCCGCTGCCCGGCCAGCGCGCCGAGCTCTCGCGCCACACGCTGGCGCCCGGAGCGGTCACGGGTGGTACCGGCGATCCGCCGATGCACGAGCCGGGCAGCCGCGAGACCGCGCTCGTGGAACGCGGCAGGGTCGTCCTGTATTGCGACGGCCAGCGGTACGAGCTGCTCGATGGCGACTGCGTCACGTTCGACGCGGACCTGAATCATCATTTTGAAAATCCAGGCCCTCACGAGGCCGTGCTCTTGGCGGTGCTCAGCGCCGGCCTGAGGAGAAGCTGATGCCGAAGACACTGTTCGACAAGATCTGGGATGCCCACGAGGTCCAGCGCGGCCTCATCTATATCGACCTGCACCTGGTGCACGAGGTGACCAGCCCGCAGGCGTTTGACGGGCTGCGTCTCGCCGGGCGCGCGGTGCGCCGGCCCGACCGGACGCTGGCCACGGCCGACCACAACGTTCCCACCGACGGCACGCCGGTGGCGGCGCGGATCCGCGACGAGCTGTCGCGCAAGCAGGTCGAGGCGCTCGAGCGAAACTGCGAGGAGTTCGGCATCCCGCTGTACTCGCTGGGGTCAGACCGGCAGGGGATCGTCCACATCATCGGCCCTGAGCTCGGGGTCACCCAGCCCGGCATGACGATCGTGTGCGGCGACTCGCACACGGCCACCCACGGGGCGTTCGGCGCGCTCGCGTTCGGGATCGGCACGAGCGAGGTCGAGCACGTGCTGGCCACACAGTGCCTGGTCCAGTCGAAGCCACGCTCGATGCGAATCCTCTACACGGGGTCGCTGGGTTACGGCGTGACCGCCAAGGACCTGATCCTGGCCACGATCGGCCAGATGGGGGTGGACGGTGCGGCCGGCCACGTGGTCGAGTACGCCGGCGACGCGATCGAGGGGCTCTCGATGGAGGGCCGCATGACCGTGTGCAACATGACGATCGAGGGCGGCGGCCGGGCGGGCATGGTGGCGCCCGACGAGACCACGTTCGAATGGGTGATCGGACGCGCGGGGGCCCCGGATGCGGTCCCCGACGCGTGGCGCGAGCTCTACACCGAGGACGGGGCGGGGTTCGACAAGGAGATCGAGGTCGATGCTTCTGCGGTCAGCCCGATGGTCACCTGGGGCACCAACCCGGGGATGGTGGTGCCGGTGACCGAAGCGGTGCCCGAGCCCCACTCCGACCAGGACGAGCGCGCGCTCGATTACATGGGACTGGAGCCTGGCGTTCCGATGCAGGAGCTAAAGCTCGACCGGGTGTTCATCGGCTCGTGCACGAACTCGCGGATCGGCGACCTGCGCGCGGCGGCCGAGGTGGTGAACGGGCACCAGGTGGCCGACGGCGTCTACGCGATGGTCGTGCCCGGCTCCCAGCAGGTCAAGGCGCAGGCCGAGAAGGAGGGCCTCCACGAGGTGTTCAAGCGCGCCGGCTTCGACTGGCGGGGCGCCGGTTGCTCTATGTGCCTGGGTATGAATCCGGACATCGCGGCGCCGCGGGAGCGGGTCGCGTCGACTTCGAACCGCAACTTCGAGGGACGCCAGGGACGCGGCGCGCGCTCGCACCTCGTCTCGCCTCAGATGGCGGCGGCCGCCGCGATCGAAGGGCATTTTGTGGACATTCGCGAATGGGAGGGCGACGGCAAGTGAAGGCAATCGAGACCATCACCGGACGGGTGTCGGTCCTGAACCGCGACGACGTCGACACCGACCAGATCATCCCCAAGCAGTTCCTGAAGCGGATCGAGCGGACCGGGTTCGGCGAGTTCCTGTTCTACGACTGGGCCCAAGAGCCCGGGTGGGAGCTGCCGCGCAGCCCGATTCTCGTCGCCGGGCGCAACTTCGGGTGCGGTTCGAGCCGCGAGCACGCTCCCTGGGCGCTCGAGGACTACGGCTTTCAAGCCATCATCGCGCCGAGCTTCGCGGACATCTTCCGCTCCAACTGCACCAAGATCGGCCTGTTGCCGGTGCAGCTGAGCGCCGAGGACTGCGCGTCGATCCGCCAGGCGGGAGAGGCGCAGGTCGACCTGGCGGCGCAGGAGGTGCGCTGGCCCGGGGGAACGGCGAGCTTCGAGATCGACCCCGACACCAAGCACCGGCTGCTGAACGGCCTCGACGACATCGGACTGACGCTCGCGGAGGAGGATGCGATCGCCTCATATGAGCACGAGCGGGAGCGTCCCGGTCCGGTGACGACGGCAATCTGATGGCCGGCGCGCCGAGTCGCGACTGGGACGCGGAAACCTACGACCGCATCTCCGACCCCCAGTTCGGCTGGGCGCGCGAGCAGCTCGAGCGACTCGATTTACGCGGCGACGAGGTTGTGCTCGACGCCGGTTGCGGGTCGGGACGGGTCACGGCGCTGCTGGCCGACATGGTCCCCGGCGGGCGCGTTTACGCGGTCGACGTCGCGCCGTCGATGGCGGCGCACGCCCGCGAAGCGCTCGGCGACCGAGCGACGGTCCTCTGTCAGGACCTGGTCGAGCTCGACCTGCCCGAGCCCGTCGACGCGATCTTCTCGAACGCCACCTTCCACTGGATCCACGACCACGATGCGCTGTTCGCGGCCCTGTACCGCACGCTGAAGCCCAGCGGGCAGCTTGTGGCCCAGTGCGGTGGGCGCGGCAACATCGACGCGTTCCGAACGCTCGCCGATCAGATCGCCGGCGAGGAGCCGTTCGTGCCCTACTTCGCCGACTGGCAGCGCCCATGGAACTACGCCACCGACACTGACACCGCCGCGCGGTTGCAGCAGGCGGGGTATGCCGACGTCGCGTGCTGGCTCGAGCCCAAGTCGGTCACGCCGGCGGATCCGCGGTCATTCACCCAGACCGTGTGTCTCGTCCGCCACCTGGACCCGCTCCCCGACGAGCTCCGTGACCCATTCGTGGACCGCGTGCTCGAGCGCTCGGGCAAGCCGTTCGTGCTCGACTACGTGCGGCTCAACATGACTGCCCGGCGGGCCGAAGCTTAGGAAACCGACCGCTGGGACGGGGCGAGCCCGTGCTCGTAGGCGAAGATCACCGCCTGCACTAGGGGGACGACAGATCGGGGCGAACTGCCGACACTGCTTTCATGCAGTGGGCCAAACTCGTGGTCGTCGCCGCTGGGGCCGGCCGCGTCGGTCCACCTGTCGGTCCGCCGTTCCCCCAACTGTGAGTCTCGCGAGATGATGCGAGAGGTCGAGGCCTAGGAGGCCCCTAAGGATGCGATTCTCGGTTGATACCGCCTTTGAGGCGCTTGCCCGCTTTGTCGTGCGCTTCCGCTGGCTGGTGGTGGTGTTCTGGCTGCTGGTCGCGGTCGTCACGAGCGCGGCGCTCCCGTCGCTCGGCAGCGAGGTCAACGACAACAACAGCGCGTTCCTGCGCGCCAGCGCGCCGAGCACCAAGGCGGCCAACCTGGCCGCGCCGCTCTTGGGCGGTGGGGCGTCCGGGCGCGTCAGCGAGATCACGATCATCGCCTCGCGCTCGAGCCAGCTGACCAGCTCCGACCTGGCCGCGGTCTCGCGGGTGACCTCGCTGGCCCAGGGGGTCCCGAACGTGATCTCCGCCACGGAGCTCGGGATCTCCGCCGACGGTCAGGCGGCGCAGATCAGGGTCCGAGCCACCCTGAGCGCCAACGACATCACCAAGGACAAGACGATCGTCGACGACCTCCAGGGGACGTTCGCGCGCGCCGACGCGCCGCCGGGCCTCCAGCTCCACCTCGCCGGTCAGGTCGCCACGCTCGTGGCCAACCAAGCGAGCTCGAACAAGGCCGGCAACGAGGTCCAGAACTTCACCTTCCTGTTCATCATCGTCCTGCTGTTGCTCGTGTTCCGCTCGATCGTGGCAGCGCTGGTGACGCTGATCCCGAGCGGGCTGGCGCTGCTGATCTCGTTCCGCCTGATCGGGGAGCTCGGAGCTCACGGGCTGCAGATCTCCTCGATCACGCAGGTGCTCTTGATCGTGCTGCTGCTCGGTGCCGGCACCGACTACGGGCTGTTCCTGGTCTTCCGCGTCCGTGAAGAGCTCCGCGAGGGGCACGAGCCGCACGAGGCTGTGAGGCGCGGAATCGTCCGCGTCGGCGAATCGATCAGCGCTTCCGCCGGCACCGTCATCCTCGCGCTGCTGACGCTTTTGTTCGCGACCTTCGGGCTCTATCACGACCTCGGAGTGCCGCTGGCGGTCGGAGTCGCGGTGATGCTCGTGATCGGCCTCACCCTCCTGCCGGCACTGCTGGCGATCCTCGGGCGGCGGGCCTTCTGGCCCTCCAAGACCGCCCCCGGGACGCAGAAGGATTCGGTGTGGGGGAGGATCGCCGGGCGCCTGGTGCAACATCCGAAGGCCACCCTCGGGATTGGCGTCGCCGTGTTTCTCGCGCTCGCCGCCGGCGCGCTTGGCTATCACTCCTCGGGCTTCGGTGGCGCGACCAGCGCGCCGGCCGGCTCCGATGCCGCCGCCGGAAACGCCGCGCTGGCCCGGCACTTCCCGGAGTCCAGCAGCAACCCGGCGAACCTGGTGTTTGCCTACTCGCAGCCGGTGTGGAGCAATCCGGGCGCGGTCCAGACGGCCGACGCCAGCCTGCGGTCTTCGGGTGAGTTCACGACGCTGGCCGGCCCGCTGAATCCCAACGGGACGACGCTCACCCCAGCTGAGCTCGCCCGGCTGCACGCGATGCTCGGTCCGCCCCAGCGCTTGCCGGTGGCGAAGCCGGCGGGCGTGGCGGTCCCCACCGCCACCTACAACGCTTACCGCGCGACGGCCCAGTTCGTCTCGGCCGACGGACGGACCATGCAGTTCGAGGCCGTGTTGGCCGCCGGGACCCAGAACTCCACCGCGGCGATGAACGCCACGCCGGCGGTCCGGGCCGCGGTCGACAAGGCCGCCGCCGCATCGGGCGCGACGGACAGCGGCGTCGCCGGCGAGGCCGCGGCGGTGTACGACATCTCGACGACGGCCAACCACGACCTGCGCGTGATCATCCCGATCGCCGTGATCGCGATCGCGCTCCTGCTCGCGCTCGTGCTCCGGAGCCTGGTCGCGCCGGTGTATCTGATCATCAGCGTCGTGTTCTCCTACCTGGCGGCGCTCGGGGTTGCGACGCTCGTGTTCATCGACCTCGGCGGCGACAGCGGCATCAGCTTCTTCCTGCCGTTCTTGATGTTCGTGTTCCTGCTCGCGCTCGGCGAGGACTACAACATCCTCGTGATGACGCGCATCCGTGAGGAGGCGCGTCGGCTGCCGCTGCGAGACGCCGTGGTCAGGGCGATCGCGCGGACCGGCCCGACGGTGACCTCCGCGGGTCTGATCCTCGGCGGCACGTTCGCGGTGTTCGCGATCGTCGGCGGCGGAGGGTCCCAGGGCAGCCAGCTGCGCGCGATCGGCTTCGGGCTGGCGATCGGGATCCTGATGGACACCTTCCTGGTCCGGACGCTGCTCGTGCCCTCGACCGTGATTCTCCTCGGGCGCTGGAACTGGTGGCCGTCGAAGCTGAGTCGCGCCACCGGTGAGCATCGTTCCGGTGTCCCCGCCCGTGGCGTCGCCGATGCCTCGGAGGCTGCGTCGTGAGCGCCACGCGCGCCACGGGCGCCACAACGCCGCGCCGGCCGACGGATTCACGTCGGCCGGCGCGTCCAATCCGCTCGCCGCTGGCGGTCCTCCTGGCGTTCGAATCGGCCACGCTGGCCGTGTTCTCGACGCTCCACCTGACGGGCATGCTCCGGGTTGGCTCCCGCGGCTCGGACGGCGCGGGGTTCGCCGAGGCGCTCATCTGCCTCGCGCTGGCCGCCGGCGCGTGGGCGCTGGCGCGGTCGCCGGGGCGCGGCCGGCGCGTCGCGCTTTACACGGTCGCCTTCGCCATCGGGGCTTCATCGTCGGGCTCACCTTCACCGTACGGGGCGGGCACCCGATCGATCTGATCGACCACGCCACCATGCTGCCCGTGCTCATCGCCACCGCGGTCCTCCTAGCCCGCCGGCCGGCGTGGTCCGCCACCATGTAAAACGTCCCAAACCTCGCCGACCGCACCCGCTTTGGGGACATAAGCGCCTGGGAGCTGCTTATGTCCCCATGGCGCTTCCGGGGCGCGGCGTTTTGGGGACTTATGCATGGTGCGGCGGACCCTGCTCTAGTGAAATGTGGCCGGCGGGTCGGGCGCCGGCCCGAGGTGGCCGAGCGAATCGCCGCACCGGGCCGGATCTGGTCTGCCTCCTGGAGGTCAGGCGCGACGCCGGCCTCCCGGATCACCCCCCGCGGCTCGCGACCCTCGAAGGGTCGTGATCGGCTACCGTCCGCCGCCCCATGGCCCAGCGCGTAGTTCTCCTTCCCGGCGACGGCATCGGCCCCGAGATCATCGCCTCCGCCGTTGAGGTCCTCGACGCCGTGGGCGCGGACCTGGAGTACGACGAGCGCATCTTCGGCGGCGCCTCGATCGACGCGCACGGCATCGCTCTCACCGGCGAGACATTGAGCGCCTGCGAGCAGGCCGACGCGGTGCTCCTGGCCGCGGTCGGGGGCCCCAAGTGGGACACCACCGATCCCGACAAGCCCCGCCCCGAGCAGGGGCTCCTCGGCCTGCGCAAGGGGCTGAACCTGTTCGCGAACCTGCGCCCCGTGAAGCCCATCCCGGCGCTCTACGACGCCAGTCCGCTCAAACGAGAGCTGATCGACCGCACCGACCTGACCGTGGTGCGCGAGCTGACCGGCGGGATCTACTTCGGCGAGAAGACCCGCACCGCTGATCGCGCCTCCGACGACTGCGTCTACACCCGCCGGGAGATCGAGCGGATCGCCCGGGTCGCCTTCAGGGCCGCGAAATCCCGTGTCACCAGCGTCGACAAGGCCAACGTGCTCGAGACCAGCCGGCTGTGGCGCGAGGTCGTGCGCGAGATCCACTCAAGCGAGTTCCCCAACATCGAGCTCGAGCACCTCCTGGTCGACAACGCCGCGATGCGGCTGGTCGCGGCGCCGCGCCACTTCGAGGTGATCCTGACCGAGAACATGTTCGGCGACATCCTCAGTGACGAGGCCGCGATGCTCACCGGCTCGATCGGGATGCTCCCCAGCGCATCGCTCGGGGACGGAGGCCCAGGTGTGTTCGAGCCGGTGCACGGCTCCGCCCCTGACATCGCCGGCACCGGTGCCGCCAACCCGCTGGCGATGATCCTGTCGACGGCGATGATGCTGCGCCACGGACTCGGAATGGAGCCCCAAGCGGCGGCGATAGAATCGGCCGTCGAGCGCGCGTTGGCCGAGGGGCTGCGCACGCCCGACCTGGGGGGCACGGCAAAGACCAAAGAGGCCACCCAGGCAGTCCTCAAACACCTATAAGGAGTCGGTCGTGGAACAAGCGGACCTCATCTGGCACAACGGCGAAATGGTTGCCTGGGAGGACGCGAAGGTCCATGTACTCACCCACGGCCTGCATTACGGAACCGGGGTGTTCGAGGGGATCCGGGCCTACGAGACCCCGGCCGGCACGGCCATCTTCCGCCACCACGACCACCTCGACCGCCTGTACAAGTCTGCCGAGCTGTACTACATGCCGATCCCGTACACGCTCGAGGAGCTTCGCCAGGCCACCCACGAGCTGATCGTGGCCAATGAGCTGCGCGAGTGCTACATCCGCCCGATCGTGTTTCGCGGCTACGGCCAGATGGGGCTGTATCCGCTCGACGCGCCCGTCGAGGTGTCGATCGCGGTGTGGCCCTGGGGCGCGTATCTCGGCGAGGAAGGCAAGTTGAACGGGGTCCGGGCCAAGGTGGCGAGTTGGCGGCGGATACCGCACGACGCGCTGATCCCGCACGCGAAGGCGACCGGCCAGTACCTCAACAGCGTGCTGGCCAAGATCGAGGCCTCGAAGGCCGGCTACCAGGAGGCGATCCTGCTCGACCACCACGGGTTCGTGTGCGAGGGCTCGGGCGAGAACATCTATGCCGTCCGCGACGGCCAGATCCTCACGCCCCCTCACACCGCCGGGATTCTCGACGGGATCAGCCGCAAGTCCGTGATCCAGATCGCCCGCGACCTCGGTCACGAGGTGGTCGAGCGCGACCTGGCCCGTGCCGAGCTGTACCTGGCCGACGAGGTGTTCATGACCGGCACCGCCGCGGAACTCGTGCCGGTCCGTGAGATCGACGACCACACGATCGGGACCGGCGAGCCCGGTCAGGTCACGCGCGACATCCAGCGGATCTTCGACGACGCGCTCCACGGCCGCGACCCGCGCTACGCGGAGTGGCTCGACGCCGTCGAAGTCCCGAGCCGAACCGGATGACTCGCATCGAGCTCTACGACACCACCCTCCGCGACGGCATGCAGGGGGAGGGGATGTCGCTGTCCGCGCAGGAGAAGCTGCGGGTGGCGCATCGTCTGGATGAGCTCGGCATCGACCTGATCGAGGCCGGCTTCCCGAGCTCCAATCCCAAGGAGATCGAGCTATTCGAGCTACTCATGGGTGAGTCGTTCCGCCACGCTCAGATCGCCGCCTTTGGTATGACCCGTCGGCGTGGGACGCGGGCGGACGCCGATCCGGGACTGAGGGTCCTGGCGGACTCGGGGGTTCCCGTGTGCACGATCGTCGGCAAGACATGGGGCCTGCACCTGAAGAAGGTGGTCAAGGTCGACCGCGACGAGAACCTGCACATGATCTCCGAGTCGGTGGCGTTCCTGGTCGGGCAAGGCAAGCGCGTGATCTACGACGCCGAGCATTTCTTCGACGGGTTCGCCGATGACCGTGCGTATGCGCTCGAATGCGTACGGGCGGCGGCCGAGGCGGGGGCGGAGACGGTGACCTGCTGCGACACCAACGGTGGGACGCTGCCGGACGTGATCGCCGACGCGATCACCCAGGTGGTCGCCGCACTGACCCCGCTTGGCGCGCGCACCGGCATCCACTGCCACGACGACTCAGGTTGCGCGGTGGCGTGCTCGTTGGCGGCCGTGGGGCGCGGCGCCGTACATGTCCAGGGCACCATGAACGGCTACGGCGAGCGATGCGGCAACGCCAACCTCGTCACGATCATCCCCAACCTGCAGCTGAAGCTCGGCTACCAATGCATGACCGATGAGCAGCTGGCGACGCTCACCCAGGCCGCCCACTTCTTCGACGAGCTGCTCAACTTCACCCCGGACCCCGACCAGCCATACGTGGGACGCAATGCCTTCGCCCACAAGGGCGGCATGCACGTCGCCGGCGTCAACGTCGATCCGGCAACGTTCGAGCACGTCGATCCCGACGTGGTCGGCAACCGGCGCGAGCTGCTGATCTCGGAGCTGTCCGGTCGGGGGACCGTCCATGCTCGGGCGCGCGACGCGGGAATCTCGCTCGGCGACGAGGAGGCGGGACGGTTGGCGGAACGGGTCAAGGAGCTCGAGCATCGCGGCTATCACTTCGAGGCCGCCGACGGCTCGTTCGAGCTGCTGCTGCGCAAAGAGACCGGCGAGTACGAACCGCTGTTCCGGCTCGAGTCGTGGCGCGCGATCGTCGAGAAGCGCGCTGACGGCCGGGTGGAGACGGAGGCCACCATAAAGATCTGGGTCGACGGCGAGCGCTACGTCCGCACCGCAGAGGGCAACGGCCCCGTGAATGCGCTCGACCGGGCCCTGCGCGACGCTCTGGTCGAGATCCATCCCCATCTGCGCGAGATCGACCTGGTCAACTTCAAGGTCCGCATCCTCGACGAAACCAAGGGGACCGGCGCGATCACGCGCGTGCTGCTCGACGCCTCCGACGGCGAGCAGGTCTGGGGCTCGATCGGCGTCTCGGAGAACGTGATCGAGGCCTCCTGGGAGGCGCTCGTCGACTCGCTCGAGTACGGGATGCGGGTCTCGTCGCGGCGGCGTTCGTCTGACCCGGCGACCTCTTCGACGCAGGGCTCGTGACACACCGCCATATCGTCACGCCGCTCGCCACCGAGGGGATACCGCTCGCGCGTCCCGTGCTGGGCGAACGCGAGGAGCAGCGCGTGCTCGAGGTGCTGCGTTCAGGCCGCCTTTCGCTCGGGCCGCTGCTCGCCGAGTTCGAAAACGAGTTTGCGCGCCGCGTCGGCGCCGGCTATGCGAGCGCGGTATCGAGCGGCACCGCGGGCCTTCACCTCGCGCTGCGCGCGGTCGACGTGTCCGACGGCGACGAGGTCATCACCACGCCGTTCTCCTTCGTGGCCAGCGCGAACGTGGCTTTGTTCGAACGGGCGAGGCCGGTCTTCGCGGACATCGACCCCGTCACCCTGAACCTCGACCCGGACGCCGCCGCCGCTGCAGTCACCGAGCGCACCACGGCGCTTCTGCCCGTCCACGTATTCGGCTATCCAGCTGATCTGGCGGCGTTTGAGCGGATCGGGCTTCCGATCGTGGAGGACGCGTGCGAGGCGCTCGGCGCCGTGGATGCCGACGGCGTTCCGGTCGGCGGTCGAGGCCATCCCGCCGTGTTCGGTTTCTATGCCAACAAACAGCTCACGACCGGCGAGGGCGGGATGGTCACCCTGGGCGATGCCGATCTGAAAGAGCGGATCGATTCGGAGCGCAACCAGGGGCGCGCGCCCAACATGGACTGGCTCGACCACGATCGCCTCGGCTTCAACTATCGCCTGTCGGATCTGGCCTGCGCGCTCGGGCTGGCGCAGCTCGAGCGTCTGGACGAGTTGCTCGCGGGGCGTGCGCGCGTGGCCGCGCTGTACCGCGAGGCGCTGTCCGATCTCGAGGGCGTGGAGCTGCCGTGTCCGGAGAGCGGCCGGATCCGTCGCGGCTGGTTCGTATATGTCGTCCAACTTCCGCACGACTCCGACCGTGACTCTGTCGTCCGCGCGCTGCACGAGCTGGGAATCCCGAGCAAGCCGTACTTCCCGGCGGTTCACCTGATGAGCTTCTACCGCGAGCGGTTCGGACATCGCGAGGGAGAGTTCCCGGTGTGCGAGGACGTCGCCGCGCGCTCGATCGCGCTTCCGTTCTTCCCGGACATGAACGAGGGGCAGGTGGAGCGGGTGGCCGAGTCGCTGCGCAAGGTATTGGGACATGTCGGCGGCGCCTGACGGCGGCGCCTTAGGGGGACGGTAGTCGCCTTCATGTCCCGTTTCGCCGAGCCGCAGGACGCTGCCTTTCGCGCGCTCAACGACTCACTGTCGTTCGATTGGCGCCTGGGCCCCTACGACGTAGCGCAATCACGCGCGCACGCGAGCATGCTGGCGGCCGCGGGCATCATCTCGAGCGACGAGCGCGACCAGCTCCACCACGCGCTCGACCAGGTGGAGCACGAGCTCGCCGACGGCGAGTTCCCATACTCGGAGGGCGACGAGGACATCCACATGTCGATCGAGCGCCGCATCACGGAGCTGGCCGGCCGGGTTGGGGGAAAGCTGCACACGGCGCGCTCGCGCAACGACCAGGTGGCGACCGATGTGGCCATGTTCGTGCGTGCCCATGCGGTCCGCGCCCGCGAGCAGACCGAGCGCGTCGCCGGCACGCTGATCGCCCTGGCCGAGCGGCACCTCGACTGGCCGATGCCCGGCTATACACACCTGCAGCGTGCCCAGCCGGTGTACCTGAGCCACCACCTACTCGCCTACGCCTGGATGCTGATCCGAGATCGGGACCGGTTCGCCGCCGCGGCAGCGGCCACCGCCGCCCTGCCGCTCGGCGCCGGCGCCCTGGCCGGGGTCAACTTCGACACCAACCGCGAGCTGGTGGCGCGCGAGCTCGGCTTCCCCGCGGTGGCCGAGAACTCGATCGACGCCGTGTCCAATCGAGACTTCGTGCTCGACTACCTGGCGGCTGCGGCCACCTGCGCCACGCACCTCTCGCGCCTGGGCGGCGAGATCGTGCTGTGGTCGAGCGAGGAGTTCGGCTTCTGCGAGGTCGCCGACGCGTGGGCCTCGGGTTCATCGATCATGCCCCAGAAGAAGAATCCCGACGCCGCAGAGCTGCTCCGCGCCAAGTCGCCTCGTGTCGCGGCGCACCTGGTGGCGCTCCACGGCGTGCTCCACGGCCTCCCGCTCACATACAACAAGGACATGCAGGAGGACAAGGAGCATCTGTTCGACGCCACCGACACGATCGAGCTGTGCCTGGACGCCGCCGACGGGATGCTCGGATCGATCCGCTTCAGCCGGGAGAACCTGGCCGCCGCGGCGGCCGACGAGATGCTCGCGGCGACCGACGTGGCCGACCTGCTGGTTCGACGCGGCATGCCGTTCCGCGAAGCGCACGGCGTGGTCGCCGGTCTCGTCCGCAGCGCGATCGACCAGGACAAGGCCCTTTCGGACCTGACCCGCGAGGAGCTCGCGCGGCACTCGCCGCTGCTCGACGACGAGTTCTACACCCTTCTCCAGCAGGGCGCCTGGCTCGAGACCAAAGTCTCGCAGGGCGGGACCAGCCTGGCGCGCGTGCGGGAGCAGCTCGAGCGCGCCCGGGCCGCGCTGCGGTGAGGCCCTCGTTCTACAACCGGCCCGTGCTCCTCGTCGCCCGCGACCTGATCGGCTGCGTGGTCTCGAACGAGGGGGCCGCCGGGGTGATCGTGGAGACCGAGGCCTACCACCACAGCGAGCCAGCCTCCCACGCCTATGTCGGGCTGACCGAGCGCACGCGCACGCTGTTCGGGCCACCCGGACGTGCGTACGTCTACCGCTCCTACGGGATCCACGCCTGCCTGAACGCGGTGTGCGAGCCGGAGGGCGTCGGCGCCGCGGTGCTGATTCGCGCGCTCGAGCCGACCGAGGGGATCGAGCTGATGCGCGCGCGGCGCGGCGTCGAGCGCCTCGAGGATCTCTGTTCCGGGCCCGGCAAGCTGACCCAGGCCCTGGGAATCGGGCTCGAGGACAACGGCTGCGATCTGGCCGCCGGTCCGGTGGTGATCGCCCGCAGGCCGCGACGCTGGCGCGATGTCCCGGTAGGGGCGAGCCGGCGGATTGGCATCACCAAGGCAACCGAGCTCGAGTGGCGCTTCTCTGTCGTGGGGAGCCGGTACCTGTCACGGCCGGTGCGCCGGCAGGCTGTTGCTCCCGCCGCCGCGGCTCTCGAGTAAGGCCCTAGCCGCCCCCGCCGATCCCGGCGCCGCCCGAGGTACCGCCTCCGCCGCCTCCGCCGGCGCCGCCTCCGCCCGCGCCTGCACCGCCAGCTCCGGTGCCACCCGCGCCGGTGCCTCCTGCCCCGGTGCCACCCGCGCCGGTGCCTCCTGCCCCGGTGCCGCCGCCCCCTCCGGTTGCGCCACCGCCAGGAGCGGCGGGCCCGGTACCACCGCCACCGCCGGCGCCGGCAGTACCGCCGCCCTGCGTACCGCCCGTCCCACCGCCGTTGCCGACCGCTGCGCCACCGCCGGTGTTTGCGCCGCCGGCCCCGCCGTTCGGCGTCGTCGCGGCCGTCGGGGTCGGGCCGCCGGCGCCCGAACCGCTCGGCAGAGAGGGGGCGCTGGTCGTGTCGGTCGTGGTCGACGTGGTGGTCTTGGCTTGCGGGTTCTCATCCGCGAGGATCTGGAGCGCCTGCACCATGAAGGCGTGCCAGATGAGGGCCGGGTAGGTGCCGCCCTCGACCGGCGCGCCGTTGTAGAGCGTGGACATCGGGACGAGCTTGTTGGGGAAGCCGACCCACACCGCCACCGTCAGCTGCGGCGTCCAGCCGACGAACCATGCGTCGCCGTAATTCGACGTGGTCCCGGTCTTCCCGACGACGTCGACGCCCGGGATCGCTGCCGCCGTCCCGGTGCCCGAGGACACCACGCCCTCAAGGATGTTGTGGACGTCCGTCGCGATCGCCGCCGGCATCACCCGTTGGTACTTGGGGTGGTCGACGAGATCCACGTGCGCTCCCTGGGTGGACTGGATGGACTCGATCCCCGTGGGTCCCTCGTCCGGCGAGCCGAGCACCGGGTCGTACACGCGGTTGCCACCGGTCGCGAACGTCTCGTATGCGTGCGCCATGTCGAGCGGGGAGACCCCGATCTTGAGCCCGCCGAGGATCATCGCGGGGTTGGTGGAGACGGGCGTCGTGATGCCCGCCCGCGTCGCCATCCTCGCGATCGCCGTCGTTCCTTTCGTCCCGCCGAGCCCGTACCAACCGAGCCGCTCGAACACAGAGTTGTCGGAGAAGTCGGTCGCATCCTGGAGGGTGATGTCGCCCGAGTACTCGTTGCCGAAGTTGACTACGTGGAAGATCTCCTTTCCGCCGCTGTTCGGCACGACGATGCTCAGCGGGGCCGAGAGGAACAGAGAGTCCGGGCCGAAGCCGTGCTCGAACGCCACCGCGAGTGTGAACGGCTTGAACGCGGAGCCGGGCTGACGTTCGGCCTCGGTCGCGAGATTGAAGGGGTACTGGCTGTAGTCCTCCTGGCCGTCCACGATCGGGCCGCCAACCATCGCCCGCACCTGGCCCGTCTTGTTGTCGATCGCGACCAGCGACGCCGTGGGCCAGCCAGGGCCTGAAGGCAGCTCCTCGGAGACGGCCTCGTCCGCTGCCTGCTGCATGCGCAGGTCGAGCGTCGTGCGGATTTTCAGCCCGCCGTAGTACGCGCGGTACTCGGCGTCCCTTGCCGGCACCCCGTGGCCCAGGCCCATTGCAGCCAAGATCTGGGGCCGCAGCCAGCTCGTGAAGTAGGGCGCCGCGTTCGGCTCAACGGCCTGCTCGACGTCGGTCGAGGTGGGGAGTGGCTCGTTTTTCCCGCTCTCGTACTCGGTGCGATCGATGTAGTGCTGCTGGAGCATGTCCTGGAGCACCTGGTCGCGGCGGGCCTTCGCGGCTACCGGATTCACGACGGGATCGAACGCACTCGGGCTGGCCACAAGCCCCGCCAGCAGCGCCGCCTGCCGGTAGTTCAGACGCGATGCGCAGCTTTGCATCGGGACCTGCGCGGTGCTGTCGCCACACGCCTTTGTGTTCCCGTCGCCTGGCGCGGCCGGGTCATAGCCGAGTTCCTTACCGAAGTACACCCGCGCCGCGGACTCGACGCCGTACGCCCCGTTCCCGAAGTAGGTCGAGTTCAGGTACTCGGTGAGAATCTTCTCGGGCGTCCAGTGGTGCGTCAGCTGGAAGGCGAGCGCGGCCTCGCGGAGCTTCTCGAGGATCGTGCGGTTGTCCTCCTCGGAGAGCGCGTTCTTGACGAACTGCTCCGTGATCGTGGAGGCGCCCTGAGTCGCTCCGCCGGTGGCATCGGCCGCCAGCGCCCGCGTGAGCGAGCGGATGTCAATCCCGGGATCGGACCAGAAGCGCTTGTCCTCGATGGCCACGATCGCCTGGCGCATCGGCTGTGAAATCTGGTCGAACTGGTCGACGACCTCCGGATCCGGCGCCGCGAAGATCCCGATCGGCCGCCCTCGGTCGTCGTACAGGTACGAGTTGTGGCCCGAGCTGTACTGAGTGACGTTCTCGATCTGCGGGATGTCCGAGGCGACCGCCATCAACATCCCGAACACAGTCGAGACCGCGGCGAGGATGCCGAGCCCGATGAAGATCAGCAGCAGTCGCAGCTTCTTGATGCGCGGCTTCCCGGTCCGCCGGAGCCGGCGACGCCACCGCCAGGGCACGCGAGGCCCATTTGATCGCGCGCCACGGCGCCCGTTCGCCGGCACCTGCGGCGGACTCGGAGCTTGCGGCTGATCGCCGTGTGTCGGGATTCGGGATTTTTCGGCGGTTGACGCCTTGTCCACGTCGTCGATCATGCGATCGCTGGGGATCCTATGCCCACCCATGGCGAGGCGGGCGCCGTTGCGGCGTACGGCGGGACGTGGCGGCGAGGGGTCCCGTCGGGCGCGAGAGTCTAGCATTGCCCCGGATGGAATCTGAGGCCACGACGGAGCTGCTCACCGCGCCTCCGCCGGCCGGCGCGGGCCCGCGCGAGGCCGCCGCGTGGCTGCGTCGCAACGCGTTTGACTGCCTGCCGGAAGGCGAGCTCGAGCGCAAGCTCGCGCTCGGCCGCCCGCTGCGCGTGAAGCTGGGCATCGACCCGACCGCGCCCGACATCCACCTCGGCTTCACCGTGGTTCTCCAGAAGCTCCGTGAGTTCCAGGATCTCGGGCACATCGTGGTGTTGATCATCGGCGACTACACCGCCCGGGTGGGGGACCCGAGCGGGCGCTCCTCGACCCGCCCGGTCCTCTCGCCGGCCGAGATCGACGCTAACGCCACGACTTTCCAGGAGCAGGCGCTCACCGTGCTCGACTCGGAGCGCCTCGAGGTCCGCTTCAACGGCGAGTGGCTCGACATGTCGATGGAGGAGCTGTTCCGGCTGGCGCGCATCCCGACCGTCGCGCAGCTGCTCGAGCGCGACGACTTCGCCAAGCGGTTCGCGGCCCATCAGCCGATCTCGGTGCTCGAGCTGCTGTATCCGCTACTTCAGGGCTATGACTCGGTCGCGATCCGGGCCGATGTCGAGCTCGGCGGCACCGATCAGAAGTTCAACCTGCTGCTTGGCCGCGACATTCAGCGCGCGTACGGCGTCCCCGAGCAGGTGATCCTCACCATGCCCCTGCTGACCGGAACCGACGGCGAACAGAAGATGTCGAAGTCGGCCGGCAACTACATCGGGGTCACCGACCCGCCGGGAGACATGTACGGCAAGACGCTCAGCATTCCGGATGCGTCGCTGCGGTCGTGGTACGAGCTTCTGCTCAACGCCGAGCCCCCGCCGGCGGAAGGGCCCCGCGACGCCAAGCGCGCCTTGGCCCGGGCGCTCGTCGCCCGGTTCCACGGTCAAGCGGCCGCCGACCCGGCCGAGGCCGAGTTCGACCGGGTTCACATCCGGCGTGAGGCGCCCGAGGAGATGCCGACGGTCGCTTGGCCTTCGGACCGGAGCGACGTCCACCTCCCGGCCCTTCTCCACGACGCGTTCGGGATCTCGACCTCCGAGGCCCGCCGCACGCTCGGCCAGGGCGGGGTCAAGCTCGACGGCGAGCCGATCGGCAACGGCGCGCTCGACCTGCCCGCCGCCGACGTTGACGGCAAGGTCCTCCAGCTCGGCAAGCGCCGCTTCGTTCGCGTTCGGGTGGCCCGGCCCGCCGGGTGAGGGTCCGGTGGATCGCTCGTGACCGTCCACGGCGGCCTACTGCGCCTCGAGACCCCCGGCAACGGCCACATCGTCGACATCACGCCCGGCGTTGAGAGCGTGCTGGCCACCTCGGGCGTCGAGCGCGGGGTCGTGAGCGTGTTCGCCACCGGCTCAACCGTCGCCGTGACCACCATGGAGTACGAGCCCGGCGGGGTCCACGATCTTCAGGCCCTGCTCGACCGACTGGTTCCGCCCGCCGGCGACTATGAGCACAACCGCCGCAACCATGACACCAACGCCCATGCCCACCTCCGCGCCGCGGTCATCGGCCCTTCGGAGACGATTCCGGTCGTGGACGGCCGGCTGGGCCTCGGCACGTGGCAGCAGGTGGTGCTGATCGACTTCGACGACCGGCCCCGCCGGCGGACGGTGACGGTGCAGGTGCTGTCGTAGCCGGCCTCCGGATCGGTCGCTAAAGCCGGCGGGTCGGCACGCCGACAATCCAGGAGCCGCCGCTCGGGGCCGAGTGGTGGCACAATGAGCTAGCGGCGCCTGCAGACCTCCCAGACCGGCGGAACGGGCGCTATACTTAGGGGTCCGCTCCGCAATCGGAGATAATTCTGGATGTGCCGAGGGAAGGAATCCCCTTCCCGAAGAGGTGCGACGGTCTTTGAAAACTCAACAGCATGCGCACCCTTCGACCGACCCTCGGTCGAGGAGTGTGTCCAGGTTCGACGCCGTCGCTCGACCGGCCCTCGCGGGCCTTCGGACGGCGGTGCCAGATTGAAACCCCGTCATGCGTCCCGGGGCCCGTTGGTGTACATCGGGTCCCCTCGTGAGGACGCAGGGGCCTGTTCCCACCAGCGGACAGGCCCGGGTCCACCACCGCGCTAGGTGGGAGCGTCCGCTCCGGCGGAACTGGACTTGACGACTCTTTGTGAAGCAGGTCGCCCACGGCGGCCTGTTCAGCAGTTCTTCACGGAGAGTTTGATCCTGGCTCAGGACGAACGCTGGCGGCGTGCCTAACACATGCAAGTGGAGCGACGAACCAGGCTTCGGCCTGGGGCAAAGCCGCGAACGGGTGAGTAACACGTGGGTAACCTGCCCCGATGATTGGGACAACCCGAGGAAACTCGGGCTAATACCGAATGTGCCCTCCGGCCATAAGGCCGCTGGGGAAAGGAAGCTTCGGCCTCCGCATCGGGATGGGCCCGCGGCCCATTAGCTTGTTGGTGAGGTAACGGCTCACCAAGGCGACGATGGGTAGCTGGTCTGAGAGGACGATCAGCCACACTGGGACTGAGACACGGCCCAGACTCCTACGGGAGGCAGCAGTGGGGAATCTTGCGCAATGCGCGAAAGCGTGACGCAGCAACGCCGCGTGGGGGAAGAATGCCTTCGGGTTGTAAACCCCTTTCAGTTGGGACGAAGTTCCGCCGGTGAATAGCCGGTTGGAGTGACGGTACCTTCAGAAGAAGCCCCGGCTAACTACGTGCCAGCAGCCGCGGTAATACGTAGGGGGCAAGCGTTGTCCGGAATCATTGGGCGTAAAGAGCGTGTAGGCGGCTCGGCAAGTCTGCTGTGAAAGTCCAGGGCTCAACCCTGGAATGCCGGTGGAAACTGTCGAGCTAGAGTCCGGAAGGGGCGAGTGGAATTCCCGGTGTAGCGGTGAAATGCGCAGATATCGGGAGGAACACCAATGGCGAAGGCAGCTCGCTGGGACGGTACTGACGCTGAGACGCGAAAGCGTGGGGAGCAAACAGGATTAGATACCCTGGTAGTCCACGCCGTAAACGATGGGCACTAGGTGTGGGGGGTGTCGACTCCC
>DASPPG010000165.1:0-20141 GCA_035625625.1 Solirubrobacteraceae bacterium | reverse complement strand
GATCGGGGAGGCTCGGCACGCCGACTTAGGGATCACCGGCGCCAAGGACATGGGGATGATCTACTCCCGCGGAGAGCCGCTCAAGAAGGTCAAGACCGAGGACTTGGTAGACGAGCTGTTCGCCGAAATCGACAGGTACTACGCCGCCGGCAAGCGCGTCGTCCGCGACGAGGACAAAGCGGCCGAGGCCCGCGAATGGCTGTCCGAGAACGAGGATGCCACCGCGATGACCCCCGAGCGTCTCGCCGCGATGGAAGCGGCGGCGGCCCAGCTCGACGAAGACGCCTCGCCGGTCGCCGGCCGCCGCTTCACACGCGCCTAGCGGCGGGCTGGTCGAGAAACGCAAGTATTCCTCACGTTCCTCGACCAGACTCAGTCAGCTGACTGCCGCGAACCCCTCAGCCACCTTCGGCCAGTTGACCACGTTCCACCAGGCGTCGAGATAGTCGGGGCGCCGGTTCTGGTAGGTCAGGTAGTAGGCGTGCTCCCACACGTCGTTGCCAAGCAGCGGCGTCTTGGCGTCTGAGATCGGGCTGTCCTGGTTGGCGGTTGACAGGAGCGCCAACCCCGAGCCGTCATGGACAAGCCACGTCCACCCCGAGCCGAAGCGCTTGACGCCGTTGTCCTTGAACTGCGCCTTGAAGTCGTCGAACGAACCAAACGCCGCGTCGATCGCGGCGCGTAGGGCACCGTCGGGCTCGCCGCCGCCGTTCGGCGACATCCACTCCCAGAACAGCGAGTGGTTGTAGTGGCCCCCGGCCTGGTTGCGAACCCCGGCCTGCTTGTCGCTGGGCAGCTTGTCCAGGTTCTTGAGGACATCCTCGACCGGTTTGTCAGCCCACTCGGTCCCTTCGAGCAGGCCGTTAGCGGCGTTCACGTAGGCCTGGTGGTGCTTGTCGTGATGCAGGTGCATCGTCTGCTCGTCGATCGTCGGCTCGAGCGCGTTGTAGTCGTACGGCAGCGGCGGAACTTCGTAAGCCATCGGGCTGCTCCTTGCATCCGGTTCTCAGGTCGCCGTGTCTTGTATCACGCCCGGGTACGCTGCGCGGGTAATGACGCGTCTGTCCACGTACTTCCTGCCCACCGAGCGTGAGCCGCCGGCCGACGCAGAGGCGATCTCGCACAAGCTGATGGTCCGCGCCGGCCTGATCCGGCAGGTCGGGGCAGGCCTGTGGACCTGGCTGCCGGCCGGCTGGCGCGTGCATCAGCGGATCGTCCAGATCGTTCGCGAGGAGATGGACGCGATCGGCGGCCAGGAGATGCTGATGCCGGTCCTCCAGCCGGCGGAGCTGTGGCGGCGCAGCGGGCGCTATGACATCGAGGAGCTGTTCAAGCTCAAGGACCGGCGGAGCGCCGACCTGGTGCTGGCGATGACCAGTGAGGAGGTCGTCACGACCCACGTGGCGGCGGCCGTCAAGTCCTACCGCGAGCTGCCGCTGATCCTCTACCACTTCCAGACCAAGGAGCGCGATGAGCCGCGCCCGCGCGCCGGCGTGCTGCGCACGCGCGAGTTCATCATGAAGGACTCCTACAGCTTCGACCGCGACGCCGAGGGGCTCGAGGCGACGTACCAGAAGCACGTGGTCGCATACGACCGGATGATGGACCGCTGCGGCCTGGAGTGGTATCGGGTCGAGGCCGACGTCGGGATGATGGGCGGCAGCGGTGCGCACGAGTACATGGCCCCGTGCCCGGCCGGCGAGAACGAGGTCGTGCTCGCGGACGGTTACGCGTCCAATCTCGAGGTGGCGAGCGCCTTGCCCCAGCCGGTGCCGCTCGAGCCCGCGCTCGACGCGCCCCAGGTAGTCCCGACGCCCGGGATGACGACCATCGACGCGGTGGCCACCGCGCTCGGGGTCCCGCCCGGCGCCCTGCTCAAGGCCTATCCGGTCGTGCTCGACGGCGACGAGATGCGGCTCGTCGTCCTCCGGGGCGATCACCGCGTCAACGAGGTCAAGCTGGCCAACGCGCTGCGGGCCGACTTCCGGCCCGCGCGTCCCGAGGAGGTGGAGGCGCGCCTCGGGCCGCCGGGGTATATCGGACCCGTTGGCGCGCAGATGCCGATCCTGCTCGACGAGGGGGTCGGCCCGGGCGGCTACGTCGCCGGCGCCAACGAGCTGGATGCCCATCTACGTGGGGTCGAGCCGGGCCGCGATTTCCGGTTCGAGCGCGTCGATGTCCGGACCGTGGTCACCGGGGACACGGTCAACGGCAGTGCGATCCGGATTGAGCCGGCGATTGAGGTAGGGAACATCTTCAAGCTCGGGACCCGGTACTCGCTGCCGCTCGGGGCGAAGTATCTCGACGAGTCCGGCCAGGAGCAGCTGATCCACATGGGCTGCTACGGCTTCGGGCCGGCGCGCGCCGCGGCCGCCGCGGTCGAGCAGTATGCCGACGAGCAGGGAATCTCCTGGCCCCGGTCGATGGCCCCGTTCGACGTCGAGCTCGTCACCCTGGGCAAGGAGGGGAGCGAGGAACGAATCTTCGCGGACGGTCTCTACGGCGAGCTTCAGGAACTTGGGCTCGAGGTGCTGTACGACGATCGCGATGCCGGGCCAGGGGAGAAGTTCACCGACGCCGAGCTCGTCGGCTGTCCGCTCCGGGTCACAGTCGGGCGCCGCACGCTCGGCTCGGGCGAGGTGGAGGTGCAGATTCGCCGCGGCGGGCAGAACGCGTCGGTGCTCCTCGAAGACGCGGCGGAGGAGATCGCCGCGCTGTGGCGCGACTTGCCCTGAGCACCGGTGCCGCGAGGCTGAGGCGCCGCCGGCAGGCGCCGCCGACAATTCTCCTGTGAGCCCAAACGTCAGCAAGCGCCGGCTCTCGGGCATCGACCGGTCCGGACCGCCTCCGGAGGCGACGCTTTCGGGCCATCCCCTCAACCCGTGGACGATCCCGAACGCGATCGACTACATCCGTCTCGCCGGCATTCCGGTGTTCCTGATCGTCGCGCTTTCGAGCACCGACGGACAGGATGCGCTGGCGGCGGTGCTGTTCGGAGTGATCGGGTGGTCTGACTACCTCGACGGCTTCCTCGCGAGGCTGACAGGCCAGTACAGCCGCCTCGGCGCACTGCTCGATCCGCTCGTCGACCGGCTGCTGATCGTCTCGGGCATGGTCGTGTGCTGGCACTTCTCGCTGCTGCCGAGGTGGGCGATCGCGATTGTGATCGCCCGCGAGCTGTTCATGCTGGTGGCGAGCCGGTACGCGCTCAAGCGCGGCGTGGAGCTTGTGATCAACTGGCCCGGCCGGCTCGGCGTGGCACCGATCGCCGGCGCGTCGTTCTTCGCGATGGCGGGAGTCCACTGGCTCGCCCTGATCATGCTGTACGTCGGGATGGCACTCGGCCTCGTGTCAGCCGCCCTTTATGTCCGGCGCGGCGCCCGCGAGATCCGTGCCCGGGACGAGTTATCGAAACCCTCGTAACCAGCGAAGCGAACTCTCAAGCTGAGATTGAGCCTCGCACTTAGCCCGGCTATACTCGCCTCCTCGCGCCACTCGGACCGGACGACCGGAGGATCTGATCTACATGGACACGTTTCCCGACCTGGGCTCACTCACCGATCAGGAGCTGAAGGAGCTGATCAAGCAACTGACCGATGAGGAGATGGAGATCTCCTACCGGCGGCGCATCCTCCACGGCAAGATCGACATCCTCCGCGCCGAGCTGGTCAACCGGCTGCGCAAGAAGGACGAGACCGGCGAGCTGGTGATCACCGGCGCCGACGTCCAGCAGCTGACCGACATCCTGGCCGGTCGCGTCCCGGGGTCCGAGTCCGAATAGCCGGCGTCGGTGGCCCAGCACTGCCCAGAGTGCGGCTTTGCCAACGACGACGGCGCCAACTACTGCCAGCGTTGTGGGGCGTTTCTCGCGCAGTCAGATCCGCCGCCCGGCACCACCACCGCGACCTACAAGCTCGGGGAGACGGGAGAGCTTGAGGAGATTGAGCTGGACGACGTCATCGCCCGGGGGCCGGCCCTGGTGATCCGGTCCGGCGGAGGGCGCGCCGGCGAGAGCTTTCCGCTCGGCGCCGGCCGGGTGACGATCGGCCGCCGCCCGATCTCGGACATCTTCCTCGACGACGTCACGGTCTCGCGCGACCATGCGATCCTGGTCCGTCGCGGCAGCGAGTATTACCTCGACGACTGCGGATCGCTGAACGGAACCTACGTCAACCGACGCCGGATCGAATCTCACCGCCTCGCTCACGGCGACGAGCTCCAGATCGGCAAGTACAAGCTCGCCTTCCTCAGCCGCTGATGGCCACCTCAGACACCCGCGATCCCGCTCTCGAGCTCCCGGACCCGGCCGATCACGAGGCCCAGCCTCCGCGTCAGAAGGCGGTTACGATCGGGACGGTCTGCAAGGCGCTCCAGCAGGAGTTCCCCGACATCTCGATCTCGAAGATCCGCTACCTGGAAGACCAGAAGCTACTGTCTCCCCGGCGCACCCAGGGCGGCTACCGCCTCTACACCCAGTCCGATATTCAGCGCCTGCGCACGATCCTTCGCCTTCAGCGCGACGAGTTCCTGCCGCTGAGGGTGATCCGCCAGGAGCTCGCCGGGGGCCGGGCGGAACGCGAGGTGACCGCGCCGGCCGCCGACGGCCGCTCGCTGCGGCGCGCGCTCGTGTCGACCCGCGACCCCGGCGCGCTCTACTCGCTCGAGGACGTGGTCGACGAGACCGGGGCCGACGCCGGTCTGGTGCGCGAGCTGGTCGACTACGGGGTGATCAAGGGCGACGTGCGCGCCGGCGTGCGCTACTTCGACGAAACCGAGCGGGAGATCGTCCGGGCCGTCTCCGAGCTTGCTCGCTACGGCGTCGGCGGCCGCAACCTCCGCGTGTTTCGCAGCTCGGCTGACCGCGAGGCGCAGCTCCTTCAGAGCATCCTCGCGCCCGCCCTGCGCTCCCGCAACCCGGACCGCCGCCGGGAGGCGATCGAGGCGCTCGAGAATCTGGCCTCGGTCACCACCCATCTCAAGCACCTGCTCCTGATCCGCGATCTGCGCAAGATCGCCACGTAGCTGTTGGGCCGGTCCAAGGGCGCTGTGGATCGGGTCGAGCTGCGGACGCTGATCCGCGAAATCCCCGATTTCCCCAAGCCCGGGATCGTCTTCAAGGACATCACGCCGCTGTTGCTCGAACCGGCAGCACTCGACCGGGCGGTCGCCGAGCTCGCGGCCTTCGCCCGGCCGCTCCGGGTCGATCTCGTGGTCGCAGCCGAGGCCCGCGGGTTCATCTTGGGTGCCGCGCTTGCCCGTGAGCTCGGCGCCGGGTTCGTGCCGGCCCGCAAGCCCGGGCGCCTGCCGTCCGACACGGTGAGCGTGGAGTACATCCTCGAGTACGGGATCGACGCGCTCGAGGTACACGCCGACGCGCTGGGCGAGGGCACCCGGGTACTCGTGCACGACGACCTGCTGGCGACCGGGGGAACCGCGCGCGGGGTATGCGACCTGGTCGCCGGCCTGGGGGCGGAGATCGCTGGTTGCGCCTTCCTGATCGAGCTGAGCTTCCTGGGTGGCCGGAAGCGGCTCGCGCCCTATCCCGTCCACGCCGTGCTCGAATACGCGTCGTGAGCTTCATTCCTTTCCGCAACCGGGGATTCTTCGAGCCCCGCAGCACGATTTCGACCGCCAAGCGGACGCGCGTGGTGACCGCGCCGGTGGCGGAGGTTTGGAAGGTGCTCGAAGACCCGTATCAGATGCCGCGCTGGTGGCCCCGGGTTACCCGGATGGAAGGGGTGGAGGCGGATCGCTTCACCGAGGTGTTCGTGTCCAAGCACGGGCGCACGGTGCGGGCGGACTTCAGGCTGCTCGCCTCCGAGCCCCCGGATGCCGAGTACCCGAGCGGTCACCGGACCTGGTCCCAGGAGGTGGCGGGGACGCCGTTCGAGCGGGTGCTCAACGAGTCCATCACCGAGGTACTCGTCGAGCCCGCCCCGGAAGGGGGGACGCGGGTGACGCTCGCGCAGCGCCAGAAGCTCAAGGGATACACGCGCTTCGGCGCCCTGTCGATGCGCGGCGCGACCACGAAGCGCCTCGAGCAGGCCCTGGACGGCCTGGCGCGCATCCTCTGCTGATCCGGCTTATGACCCGGTGGCTGGGACGCCCTTGAACGGCCCCTCGAGCACGATCGTCCCCGGCGTCTTCGGGTTGCTCTGCGTCTCGAGCGTGAGCAGCAGCTCCGTGTAGTGGCCGGCGTTCGTGGGCAGCGCGCTGCCGACCTGGAGCTTGCCCGTGTTGCCCACACCGGGGTTGACGAAGCCGAGGCGGAGGCTGTTCGTGGGCGAGTTGTACAGCCACGCGGCGTACGCGTTGTGATTGTTGGGAGCGACGTTCTGAGCCTCGATGATCAGCCCGTAGGCGTTACCGTCCTTGATGACGAGCCCGACGCCCTTAGCGGTGCTGCTGCTGCCGCTCGGGGGGTTCAGGTTGACCTGCGCGACGATCTGCGCCTGCGCCGTCGAGCCCGCGGTCGAGGTCCTCGTCGTGCTCGACGCGACCGTGGTGGGGGAGTGCTTGGGGCTCGACCCGCTGCTCAGCAACGCCACCAGAACCACGACGACCGCCACCACCACGAGCGCCCCGACGCCGAGCATGATCGCGCCGCCCAGACGAGAGCTCGGCCGGTCCGAGAGTCGCGGCGGCCGGCGCCGGGGCGGGCGGGGACCGGATTCCCGCGCTGGCGCCTGGCGCTCCCCGGCGACGGGCGGTCCGTCCGCGGTTGCGGCCGCCCCCGCCTCGGTGGCCGCGGCAGATCGTCGCCGCGAGCCGTCCGGGATCTCCGGGAGTGGCTCGGCGGCCAGCGGCTCGAGCTCGGAGGCGACGACCCGCGCCCAGGCACGCTCGTAGGGGGACTCGGCCAGGCGCTCGCGCGTCTGCTCGGCGACCTTCTCGGGCAGCTGACCGAGCAGGTAGTCGGTGATCAGCGCGCGGCTCTCGGGCGAGATTCCGGTTTCCGGTCCGATCTCGTCGAACGCAGCGAGCGCGCGCGCCCGCACCCCCGCCCGGTCGATCGCGAGCAGCCGCGCGATGTCGTCGTAGCTCCGGCCGCGGCGGAGAACGAGGTCGAGGACCGCGCGTTGATCGGGCGCAAGGGTCTCGAGGGATGCCATCGAGACCGACCAGCGTAGACAAGCCGGCGAAGAGTTGCGGAAGATGGGGGAGCGGTAACGTGCCGCGGCCGATGCTCCCGTCTCCCACCGACACGTCTGGATTCGACGAGCTGTTCGGGCTCGAGCTCATTGAGGTCGGCGAGGAGCTCGTGCGGGGGCGGGTGCAAATCCGCGACGAGCTCAAGCAGCCCGGCGGACCGGTCCACGGCGGCGTGTACGCCGCAGTCGCCGATGCCCTGGCGGTGCGCGGGACTGTGGCCGGCATGTCGGATCAGGGCGCCGTCGGCCTGGCCACCCACACCAATGTGGTGCACCCGATCGACGACGGCGCAATGCACGCAACCGCGGTGCGACGCCACCGCGGACGAACGACCTGGGTGTGGGAGGTCGAGATCGCTGACGACGCCGGTCAGGTGTGCGTGGTGGCGCGCGTTACCGTCGCGGTGCCCGGGTAGCGTTTGGCGTATGCGGGGAGCCATCCACCCGGCCCGCCGGCTGCGCCACGTCTGGCTTGTGGTGCTGCTCTCGATCGCGCTCATTCCGCTCGGCCGGCCGCCCCTCGCCCTCGGCGCGGCCATCCCGCCGGGCTGGCCGGACCACGTCGCCCTTGGGGTGGCCGACTCGCCGGGAGACGCGCAGGCGCTGCGAGCCCAAAGCGGAGTCGATATGCGCTACCAGTATCTGGCCGGGGGGGTGAACACGGGCCACGGCTGGACGACCTGGAATCCCAACGGGAGCTTCGTCACGTTGTACGTGCGCGAATCGCTCGCCGCGCACACGATCCCGATCTTCACCTACTACCAGATGCTCCAATCGGCGCCGTCGGTCGGCGCAACGGAGCAGGCCCGGGACCTCTCGAACATGCGCAACCCGGGCACGATGCGGGCCTATTGGGCCGACTATAAGCTGCTCCTGCGTCGCGTCGCGCAGGCGGCAGGGCAGCACCTCGTCGTGATTCACGTGGAGCCCGACCTGTGGGGATACCTTGAGCAGGCGCACGCCACGACGCTCGCCCGTTCCTTCGCGCAGCGCCTGATCGCGCTCCGCAATCAGCTGGCGCCCCACGTCCTGCTCGCCTACCACCTGAGCGTGTGGGGGACCGATCGCGACATCACCAACTCAAAACCCTCGCCCGCGCAGGCGGATCAGATGGCGGCGGCCTCAGCCGCCTTCTACGAGTCGCTGCATGCCCATTTCGACCTGGTGTTCAACGACGTCACCGACCGCGACGCCGGCTACTACCAGTACGTAGAGGGCAATCCGCAGACCTGGTGGGGGCCGGCCGACTTCGCCCGCGAGAACCGCTACATCGCCGGCTTCACCCGCCGCACCCACACCTCGGTGGTCTTGTGGCAGCTCCCGGTGGGGAACACCCACCTGGACAACACCTGGGAGCACTACCAGGACAACCGCCTGCAGTGGTGGTTCGGCGCCGACTCGGCCGCGCACCTGCGGGCGACGCGCAATGCCGGCGTGATCGGCTTCCTGTTCGGCGCCGGCGCCACCGGCTGCACCACCGCGCAGACCGACGGCGGGTTCTTCTTCCAGCTGGCCCGGCGCTACGAGGAGCACCCGCTCGGGCTGAGCTGACACGCGCGGTCGATGCGCCGCCGCCCGGCGCTCTGGCGGGCTAATGCACGTCCGGAGCGCCCCGCCCGAGCCAAAAGCCCACGAACTCTCGCAGCTGTGGATCGGTCGGCCCCGGCACGCGCAGCAGGTGGGTCCATGCGGCCGCGACCAGTCCCACCGTCCCGGGGCGCGGCGCGACGATCACCGTTTCGCCGATGGCCGCCAGCGCCGGCGTGAACGACGGCGCCACCGAGTGCGCGAGCTGATCGAGGCCCGCCGGCGGCTGGCGCGTGCCGTAGAAGATCACCACGTCACCCTCTTGCAGTGCTCCAAGCAGCTGATCGTCGGTCAGCGGAACGCCGTCGCTCGTCACAGCGGCCGCGAGATGTGCGCCGCTCGTCGGCGGGTCCGAGTTGTAGGCCGGCCGCGGCTGTCCGGGCGCCAGTACCCCGTGGCCGAGATCCGCGAACGCCTGTCCGGGACCGGTGCCGGCGCCGGACACGCCCGGCTGGTCGCGGCCCGCGAAGTAACCCGAGAGCAGCACGATCAACCCCACCGACAGGACCAGCGACGCGACCGCGATCGCGAGCACCTCGAGCACTCTGAGCAGGCGGGATTCGGATGGGCGGGGACGTCGGTCGTGCTCAGCCGGCCGCGAGCGAGATGCCCGCCGCCCCAGGCGCCTGACGCGCCCGGCTACCCGCCCCCCGGCCCCCGGCGTCGGCGTCACCGGGCGGCGGGGGCCTGCCGATGAGGAGCGCCGGGCGAGGCGCTGCGCGTCGGTGCGGCGGGCGCGGCCCCGGCCGCCGCCGCGAGCTCCTCAGTCGAGGCGCGCAGCTCGTCGGCCAGCACTTCGACATCGGCCAGCGCGTCGTAGTCGGCCACGAGGCCGAAGTTCAGACGCCCGTTGTAGCTGAGGATCGCGATGCCGAGGGCGGTGTTCTCGGCCAGCGGCACCATCGGATAGACCGATTCGAGCTCGCGGCCGAGCAGGTAGAGGGGGAACTGAGGGCCGGGAACGTTGGTGACGACGAGGTTGAACAGCCGCTGCCGGGCCTGAAGCCGCGCCGCCTGCGCCATGATCGTCGGTGACGCGAATCCGCTTAGATGGGTCAGGATCTCCGCTCCGACCGCCTGGCCGGACCGCTTGACCGCACCCATGGCCTCGCTGATCTTGTGCAGTCGCTGCTCAGGGTCCGTCGTCCCGACCGGCAACGTGACCCACATCGCGGCGACGCGGTTGCCGAGCGCGCCGCGCTCGACGTCGGCCCGGACCGAGACCGGCACCATCGCCCTGAGACCGACGTCTTCGGTCGGCTGCTCGTGCAGGCGCATGTAGCTGCCGAGCCCGCCGGCCACAACTGCCAGCACCACGTCGTTCACGGTTCCACCGAGCGAGTCCTTGATCGCCTTGAACTGCCCGAGATCGGCTTCGACCCAGGTGAACCGGCGGTGGGGGCCGATCCGGGTGTTGAACGGACTCGGCGGAGCTGCCTGCAGTCCCGTCCACGCCAGCGCGCCGACACTTCCTAAGGTGCGGCCGACACGCGCCACGACCGTGCGCGGGCCACGGAAGGCCGCCCGGGCGCCCCGGGCCACCTCGCCCGGAACGGTGGCGCGCTCGAGCAGCGCGTCGGCCAGCAGCTGGGCCGAGCTTGGCAGCGGACGCGCGACCCATTCGGGGTCGGGCGGCGCCACCGCCAGCGGATCCGGCGAGGTGTCGAACAGGACGGTGGCGATGTCCACGCCCGAGACCCCGTCCACGAGCGCGTGATGCGTCTTAGACAGCAGCGCGAAGCGTCCGTCGGCGAGTCCCTCGACCAGCCATAGCTCCCACAGCGGCCGGCTGCGGTCGAGCGCCTGCGAGAAGACCCGGCCCGCCAGCCGCTTGAGCTGAGCGTCGGCGCCGGGCCGCGGCAGGGCCGTGTGGCGGACGTGATAGCGCACCTTGAAGTAGGGATCGTCGACCCACACCGGACGTCCCTGGTTGAAGGGCACGAACGCGAGCCGCTGCCGGTAGCGGGGAACCAGGTGGAGGCGCGATTCGATGGCCTCGACGAGCTCTTCGTAGGCCGGGGCGTCCCCGGTGAACACCGAGCAGCCGGCCACGTGCATGTGGGCCGAGTCGCGCTCGAGATGCAGGAAAGAGGCGTCGAGGCCGGTCAGCCTGTCCTTGTTGGCCACGGTCGAGATGGTAGTCCCACCGGGCGTTCGAAAAGGCCCACCCGGAGGGCGAAAGGGCCGCTCGTGAGGATTGTCACGTCCCTGGTCCTGTGAGCGATGTCACAGCCAGGGTCTCAGGGGGTCGCCTAACCTGCCCGACTCATTGATCGACCTGCCGAGTCGCTCTCGTTCGGAACGAGGGCGAGCGGGGGACCCACTGCCAGGTGACTCACTGCCTGGCCGGGGCGAATCGACTTTCGTGCCGGCAAGATCGGCGTCCTGACTGGCCAGACAGTTCGGATCCGTGGCCGTTTGCTGCCTGCGCTTGCCGGACGCAGGGTCAGCCTCCAGGCGCGCGAGAACGGCGCGTGGCGGACGCTCGCCACGGCACGGACGGGTGCTGCGGGTCGGTTCGTCCTGCGGTACGTCACCGGGACCGCCGGTCAGGCGCCGATCCGCGTGCGCTTCGCCGGTGACCGGAAGAACGCGCGCGTTGCCGTGCGGGCGGGCGAGATGACCGTCTACCGCGAGGCCGGTGCGTCCTGGTACAACGACGGCGGCAACACCGCGTGCCCGTATGTCGGCGGTCGCGACTGGGACCTCAACCAGAACACTGCCGCGGCGCTCGGTTTCGGTGGGGTCGGCACCGTCTGGTCGAGCGAGTAGCGTGAACCAACGGCCAGCCGCGCCCGCTGGCGTCCGCGCCGCGCTCTAGCGTGCCCATGGATGGCGGAGCGTTGCGTCGCGCACCTGGACATGGACGCGTTCTATGTGTCCGTGGAGCTCCGGCGCCGACCCGAGCTGAAGGGACAGCCGGTAATCGTGGCCGGCACCGGGCCACGGTCGGTCGTAACGACCGCGTCTTATGAGGCTCGGCGGTACGGAGTCGGGTCGGCCATGCCGGCAGCACGGGCCCGCCGCCTGTGTCCACATGGTGTGTTCCTCGCACCCGACTTTGCCTACTACCGCCAGGCATCAGGCGAGGTGATGGCGAGCGTACGGGCCGCCGCCGAGGTGGTCGAAGTGGTCGGTCTCGACGAGGCCTACCTCGAGCTGACCGGGCTTCCGGACCCTCATGCGGCGATGCGACGGCTGGCGGCCCGGATCGACGAGACGACCGGCCTCGGCTGCTCGATCGGCATCGGCCCGAACAAGCTGGTGGCCAAGGTCGCCTCGGACGCCGACAAGCCGCGGGGATTCGTCGCGCTGAGCCGCGAGCAGGCATGCGAGCGGTTTGGAGGCTCGCCCTGCGGGCTCGTGCCCGGGATCGGACCCAAGACGGCTGAACGGCTCCGAGCGCTCGGGCTGCAGACGCTCGCCGCCCTCGCCGCGGCGCCTCAGGCGCGGCTGGCGTTGCGCTTCGGTCCGCGCTTGGCCGCCGAGCTCCAGCGGCGGGCGAGATTCGAGGACGCCTCGCCGGTCACCGAGGAGCGCAAGGTGGTCTCCGAGTCCCGCGAGGTGACCTTCGACGAGGACATCCGCGACCCGCATCGGCTCGAGGCGATCCTCGCCGACCTGGTCGAGCGGCTATGCGCGGCGCTCGTTGCGCAGGACCGGCGGGGTCGTACCGTCGGCATCAAGGTCCGCCTCGACGACTTCTCCACCCACACGCGGGCCCGCACGCTTCCCGAGGCGGTCAGCTCGGTCGACCGGGTGGGGCCGGTCGCGCTCGATCTGCTACGCCGGTTCGCGCCCAAGCGACCGGTCCGTTTGCTGGGGGTGCGCATTGCCGGGCTTGACCTGCCCGAGCCTGCCGGCGAGCCGCAGCTCACGTTGGTTCTGTGAGCCGCGCCCGCGCCGTGATGGCACGCAGCCTCGCGGCGTCAGAGGATCCCTGCGTGGAGCGCAAGAAGCAGCGTCGCGCCGCCGCCAACGAGGCGACGATCCGGGACGTCAACGAGGGGAAGTCATGCGCAGAAAATCGCGGCTCTCCGGGGACAGGAGCGCCGCGGGTTCGACCGCCGGCGGCCGCGGGAACCGCCCGCGTCCGGCTCAGTACAGCGCCGACGCGAGCCGCCGGCGCGCGTCGCGGGCCAGCGGATGCTCTACGCCGAGCTCGTCGAGCACGCCGACCACGACACGGCGTACGTCGTCGCGGGCTCCGTCCGCGTTCGGGATCGCGTCGAGGAGCAGATCGAGGGCACGCTCGTGCTCGCCCGCGTCGAGCGCGGCGAATGCATCACTCAGATCGGGGACGGCCGACTGTGCGGAAATCGCCGCGGCTCGCTCGAGGCCGATGCGCGCAGCCAGACCGTCCGCCGCGAAGCTGCCGGGCACGCGGGCCAGCACCGTGAGCGCCTCGTCGGTCTCGCCCCGGCTCTTCAGGATCCGAGCCAGGGGCACCGCCGCATCGGCGCGGGTCGGCTCGAGTTCGTGGGCCCGACGCAGCGACTCCTCGTCGCCGCGCGTAACCAAGTCGTCCGCCTCGGAGGGGATCAGCGACTCGAGGAACTGCTCGACGGCCGCCGGGGGTTGGGCACCGACGAACTCCGCCACGACCCGGCCCTCGCGGAACGCCTTGACGGCCGGGATGCCTTGGATCCGGAACGCCCGAGCCAGACCCGGATTGGCGTCGACGTCGACCTTGACCAACTTGACCTTGCCCGCACGGGCGTTCGCGGCACGCTCGAGCAACGGCCCGAGCTGCCGACAGGGGCCGCACCAGCTGGCCCAGAAGTCGACCACCACCGGGAGGGTGTGCGACCGGTCGAGGACTGCAGATTGGAAATTCGCCTCGGAGACGTCCATGACTCTGATGGTAGCGGCGCCGCGCGAGGGGGTAATCTGACGTCCACGTCAATTTCGTCGCAATTTTTGGCCGCCGGCGACGCGGCGATGGTGGCGGCCACGCGCGCCTATCCGCGCGCGATCCTGTAGATGTAGCGTCGGCATGGCCGAAATCGTGGTTGAGCGCGCCGGCGTCGAGCTGTCGGGTGACCAAACGGGGGAGGGGATCCCGGTCGTCCTGCTGCACGGGCTGACGGCGACCCGCCGCTATGTGGTGATGGGCTCGCGCGCGCTCGAGCGGTCGGGCCACCGGGTGATCGCGTACGACGCCCGCGGCCACGGGCGCTCGTCGCCGGCGGTCTCTAGCCAGGAATACACGTACGGGGACCTTGGGAACGATCTGATCGCGGTCCTCGACGACCGGGGAATTGAACGGGCGGTCCTGGCCGGCGCATCGATGGGGGCGCACGCGCTGCTGTGGCTGGCCCTGAACGCTCCGGATCGGGCGGCCGGGCTAGTTGTCATAACGCCGGCCTATGACCCTTCCGTGCATCTGGACGAGGCGCGGCTCGCGCGGTGGGACGCGCTGGCCGACGGGCTCGAGCACGGCGGCGTCGAGGGGTTTATCACCGCCCACGGGCCCCCCAACGTCCCCGAGTCCTGGCAGGAAACCGTGGTGAAGGTGACCCGCCAGCGGCTCTCGGAGCATGAGCATCCGGCCGCGGTGGCGGACGCGTTGCGAGTGGTGCCGCGTTCGCGCCCGTTCGAAGCGATCGGCGACCTCGCGGCGATCTCCGTTCCGACGATGATCGTGGCGAGCGCCGACGAGCCCGACCCGGGTCATCCCCAGGCGGTGGGGGAGGCCTACGCCGCCGCGATCCCGGGCTCGCGGCTGGTGCTCGACGAGCCGGGCAAATCCCCGATCGCCTGGCAGGGGAGCCAGCTGTCGCGGCTGATCGGTGAGCTCGCGGCAGAGGTGGATGCGCCGTGAGGACGCCGACGGCCGCCGGCTACTCCGGGACCCCGCTGCCCGAAGGGGTTTGTTTCGCCCCGAGCCATGAGGGGTTGCACGGGCGGCGACGCGGGCTCGCGGGAGGCTGGCGCGGCGCAGGCGAGGCAAGCGCCGGGCGAGTCGGAAGGGCACTCGGGAATCTCCGCAGGGATGGTGGAGATTCCTGCGCTGGCTGCGGCGGGTGGCGTCTAGGCGGTCGTCTGAGGCGGCCCTAGCGACGCGTCTTCGCGCAGCTCTCCAGGTAGCCGATCAGAAACGGTAGGTCGTTGGTGACGACGATGTCGAGCGCGGCCTGAACCGGATCATTGTGGTAGTCGCGGTCGTAGACGGCGGCGAGCTTGCCCCGAATGTGGCGCAGCTCGTCAATAACCACTTCGAGCACCTCGACCTGATCGTGATCGTTCATGACGTGACATCTTGACGGTGAGAGGGCAGAGCGCTCAGATGATCGCTCGTGACAGGCCGCGACAGTCATGTCGAGGCTCACGATGCACGAGCCGATCGGCACGACCATCGGCCAGAAGTAGCTGGTCTCTCGGCTCGCATATCTCGCAACGGCCATCGTCGTGCGAGGCGGCGCGCTGGCCGATGCCGGACACCACGGCGCCCCCTCGCAGGCGCCGCCGCCGTACCCGTCCACCAGCCAAGTGCTCAGCCGCTATGGCGTTTAGCCCACAGGAGCGCCCGTTCGCACCTAGGCACTTGGCGAGTCAGCGGCGAGTCGGCGCGAGCTGGAAGTCGTAGCGCAGGGTTAGGTGGGAGTCTGTGTTGGGCCCGGCCGGTCGGAGCGGAAGGATGAGCTCGTCCTTGACGGCGCTTGCCACGTCTGAGTCGAGGAACTCGTCGCCTTGGAAGTACAGCTGTGTGGTCAGGGGCTGGTAGCCATCGGCGCTGATCTTGACGTGGATGTGGGCCGGCCGCCAGGAGTGTCGGCCGAGCGCGCCCAGCAGCCGCCCGGTCGGGCCTTGGTCGGGGATGTGGTACGGCGTTGGGCGGATTGTCGTGAGCTCGAACCGTCCTTGCTCGTCGGTCTTGAGCTTGCCGCGGAGGTTGAAATCGGGTTGGCCGGGGTGGATGTTGGAGTAGGTTCCGGGCACCGTGGCGTCCGCGTGCCAGACGTCGAGCAGGGCGCCGACGATTGGCTGGCCGGCCGGGGTTGTGACGGCGCCGGAGAAGACCAGAGGCTCACCGGGCTCATCGGGCCGCTGCGGCATGACGTATGGCGGCTCGAGCATCGGGGCGCCGGGCACGTAGTAGGGGCCTTCGATCGCTGTCGTGGACGACGCGCTCGCCGCGTTGGCGACCTCATCGACGGTGGCTTCGAATAAGGCCATGAGAAGCGGCACCTCGCCGGCGTTGGCGAGGTCGATCATGAAATGGATGGCGTGGTGCCATTCGTCGTAGCTGACGTTCTTCTCTTGAATCACCTCTTGGACCCGGTCGATGAGCGGCTGCACTACCTCGACCACTCTCGGGTTCGCCGTGATGTCCGGGATCTCGACCCCCGGTCGGCTCTGCATGGCTTGTGCCCCGGCGCTCATATCCGCCCCTCACTGCTGGTGTGATACAGTTCTACTCTTGAGAGATATCCTCTCGTGAGACTTGTATCACCAGCTATGTCTGCTGTCAAGAGCCAGGACCCTCGCGCCAACCAGAAAGCGAGAACCAGAGCGGCGATCATCGCCGCCGCGAAGGAGCTGCAACGGCAAGGGACGGCGCCCACGATCGAACAAGCGGCCGAGCGTGCGCGCGTCTCCCGCGCGACGGCGTATCGCTACTTCCCGACCAAAGAAGCGCTGCTGATCGAACTGTCAGAGATCACCGACCCAGCCCCGGTCGAGGCTCTGCTCGCGAACCTCACGACCGATGACGTCGAGGAGCGGCTGCTCCTCCTGATCGAGACCTTCGACGGATTCATGCTCGCCGAAGAAGAGCATTTCCGCACGTTCACGCGCGTGTCGCTGGACACTTGGTTGCGCGGCCGCCGCAACGGTGACGACGCGCCCGTGGTGCGCGAGGGCCGCCGAATGCGATGGCTCGAGACGGTGCTCGCCCCGCTGGACGGACTCCCCGCCGAACGCAAGCGCCGACTCCAAGCGGCCCTGGCGCTGACACTCGGCGGCGAGGCGATCATCACGATGAAGGACGTCTGCCGCCTCGACAACGACGAGACCCTCGCCGTCCTGCGCTGGGCAGCCATAGCACTTCTGCGCGCCGGGCTCCAGGAAGTCCCCGGATCCGGCGTCGACCAACCGGGTACACCTAAGAAGCGCAACGGCCGGATCCCGCGCTGACCGCAGGCGCGGTCCCGTCTGCCGCGAACCGGGGCGGTCCGCCTCGCGATGCATCTTGACGCGGACGCCGCGTGGGCCGCGATGCTCCTCCGCCAGGCGAAGCAGCACCACCGGCTTGCGCGAGACGCTTGCTCACACGCGCACCGCTGGGCCTTGAGCAAGCGAACGACCGGCGCGACGGCTCATCGAAGCAACCGTCTGCCCACGCGTCGCTGCGCTGCTGCTCTCGCCCAAACCCGACACTCTGCGGCGACGCGCGCTGGCTGCTGAGTTGATCGAGACGGGGAAGCCGTAACCCGGCTCCCGCGGTCAAGGATCCCGCTCACCCGACGGCCTGTCTCTCAAGCTCGTTCAGCAGGTCGCGCTGAGACAGAAGGTGGACCGGCGCACATCGCGTGACCCGTCGGCAAGACGCTGACTAGGGCGGGCCGGCATCGCCCCACGCCGGCCCGCCCCCGATGGCGTATCGGCGACCGCGCGGCAAAGGTTTAGGGCGCACTGACGCCTCCCCTCGGACATCAAAGAGACCGGGCCGGCCGACTGGGCGAGATGTTGAACCGGATCGGGTCCCTGGATTGAGGAGGGCGCGAACGATGATTGACGACGGCGAGGACCGCTCCTGGGAGGCGTTCGAGCGCTACGTGTGGGAGGCGGCTCGGTCTCCGTAGCATCCTCGGGCGTGAACAGCGCCCGCGCGAACGCGCGAATAAACGTCTCCGGCACGCCGCTGGTCCGCAAGCTCGGGATTAAGCCGGATTCTCGGCTCGGGCTGATCGGCGCGCCCCACGGTTTCGACGCCACTCTCGGCGAGCTCCCGCCTGGCGTCGGGATCCGCCGTCGCCTCGGCGGCCAGCCCTTCGACGTGATCGTTGCCTTCTTCAAACGGCGTGCCGAGCTCGAGGGCCGGCTGCCGGCGCTCGTCGAAGGCCTCGATCCGGCCGGCGGCCTGTGGCTCGCATGGCCCAAGCGCGCCTCGGGGGTGCTGACTGACCTCACCGACGTCGAGGTGCGCTCATTGGGTCTCGCCACCGGGCTGGTCGACAACAAGGTGTGCGCGCTGGACCAGGTGTGGTCCGGACTGCGGCTGGTCTACCGTCTCCGCGACCGGCCCCGGTAGCCGGCGACGCCGCTATCCCACGATGATCGTCTGCTGCGTCGTGCGGCGCGGCGTCAGGTAACCGTTGCCGGCGAACTGAGCCACCACCGTCAGGCCGACGGGCCGTCGTCTGCCCGGAGGGAGATGGGCGAACACCGTTTGGCCGGAGAACGTGCAGTTCGGCTGGAGTGGCAGCAGCGTGGAGGCGACTCGCCGCCCGCCGCGCAGAAACTTGACCTTCACGTCGCCGACGCAGTCGTACTGGGCGGGAATCCACCCGGGTCCCTTGACAGATCCTGTCGTCGTCAATGTGTACGGCGCTTTGCGCACGGTGCGAGGCCTCGTCCTCGCCCTGATGTGCGGCACCTGTCGCTGGCGGGGAAGGGTCATGAACGACGCGGTCGCGCCGGCCTGCGGAGCCGAGTTGGAGTGCTGCGCCACCACCCGGTACTCGAAGATCGTCTGGGCCTCGAGGCCCTGAACGGTGAGCGCGACCGTCACCGGCGCGGCGCCAGCCGGAACCGTGCCGACCTGCGTCTGCTGCAGCAACGAGTTCATGATCCCGTACTGGAAGTAATAGGTGGTGGCCTGCTCGTTGGGATTGATCACCGCGGTCATCGTGACGCTGTTGCCGGCCACCTGCGCCGGCGGCCCGGTGGCTACGAGGGGAGGAGGATTGCCTGTGGTCTTGAGCGTGCGATCGGCACCGACGCTCAGGCCCGAGCCGTTGGTCGCGACGAGCCGGTAGTGGTAGATCGTGCCCGGGATCAGGCCGGTGGCGGTGGCGGTGACCGACGCGGGTGCGGTCCCGTGGCCCGCCGAATGCGCAACGCTATCCACCCCGTAGGCGTTCGTCAGCCCCCATTGGAAGTAGTACGTCGTTGCGCTCCCGTTCGGGTTGATCGTGCCGTGGAGCACCGCGCTCGTATCGGTCACCTGCGTGTGTGTCCCGGTCGCGACCGTCGGCGACGACGCCGCCAGCGCGACTGCCGTCACCACCAGCACCGATGACGCCGCGACCACGGTCAGCAACATTGCCAACGTGCGCTTCATCCCTGCCTCCCTGGTAGGCCGAATCTGGAGGCTCTATACCCGCAGCTGGGGTGGAAG
The DNA here is from genome assembly GCA_035625625.1 of Solirubrobacteraceae bacterium. Classification (GTDB taxonomy): domain Bacteria; phylum Actinomycetota; class Thermoleophilia; order Solirubrobacterales; family Solirubrobacteraceae; genus Palsa-465. Next base: position 1,058 of record DASPPG010000165.1, on the reverse strand, counting down.
TTGCGCCACGAGTGGAGCGAGGGGATCGGGGGTAACCCTTCGCTCTTGCCGGCCGCACGTACCTGCCCCGGCTGCGCCGGCGTCCGTCGGGAGCGAGCGTGCCGCCGCTTGATAGCTACTCGTGGTGGAAGTGCCAGACGTGGCCGACCGGCCGGAAGCCGATCCGGGCGTACAGCAGCTTGGGCCAGTCGTTGTCGTCGGCGGTGATGAAGATCAGCTCAGCGCCGTCCTCCCGGGCGAGCTCGACGGCGTGGCTCACCATCGCCCGCGCATACCCGCGCCCGCGGGCCTCGGGCACCGTGTAAACGTCCTCGATCTGCACCGTGCGGCCGTCCGAGCGGAGCTTGGTCATCGAGACCAGCTGATCGTCGGTGCTCCTTACGCCGAGCATGCGGTCGCCGTGGACGCGAGCCTCGCGCCGTGTGAATTCGACCAGCTGAGCGCGCTCCATCGGGTCGGGGCCGGGGTCCTCCGCGTACCAGCGGCCCATCAGGTCCATCATCTCGTCCTCACCGGCGTCGATCACGACGCCCGTGTCGACCACGCGATCGGGGCCGCTGGACAGGATCATCAGAAGGTCGCGCTGGACCTTCCAGCTCGCGTTACGAAACGCGTGTTCGACTGCCGGACCGGATTCCTGGTGCTCGAAGGCGATGTCGAGGTACCCGAGCCCAGGCAGCTGTTCTTGGGCCAGGTCGACCAGCCCGGCGAAGCCGAGCGCCTCGGTCGCACGGAGTTGATTGCCCGACCACACCGACGGGAGCGACGGCGTCCGCACGACCAGGCCGGCCGGAATCGGCCGGACCTCGTCGACGGTCCTGACCAGCATCGTGCGCCCGAACTCGAGCGCTCGCTCGAGCGACTGCGACGCGGGGAATGCCAGCGGTCTGCTGCTCATCACTACGCCATCTTGGCACTATCCAGGGACCCGCAGATCGCGTACTTCAACGCTCGATAATCGATCTTATGTCGACTCATCAAGATCGGTGGTCCCGGTGGCTGCTCGAGCGCCGCGACGGAGGCAATGAGCGCCAGCGAGCGGCATCGCTCGATCGACT
>DASPPG010000164.1:0-2327 GCA_035625625.1 Solirubrobacteraceae bacterium | reverse complement strand
TACTGGGTCCGTGTCGATCGTTACGAGGGCAACGTCGTTCGCTCGACTGCGGGACCGGGCGAACCGCCAGGCCGGCACTCCGTGGCTCCCCGTGTGGTCGCCCGTGGCCGTCCGGCGGGCGATCCACGCGACGCTTGTCATGCCCACGCTGTTCGCCATCACCTACAAGGGGGTCCGGCAACGTCCAGAACGCCCTGTTCGCCGGCTTCGGTCCGTTGGCACGCTGGTGATGGTGACCTTCGCAGGCACCTGGCGCGAGGAGCTGATCGCCCACGCCGGACTCGCCCACGCCGGTAGCGCCCTGCTCGTGATGGGCACCGCGGTGTTCTCCTCAACGGTGCTCGCGGCGCTAGTGACCGTGCCGGTGACGTCCACGTGCTGTTCGCCGGCGCGGCGGGACCGAACGCGACATCGGGGTCACCGGGGCTGCCGACGCGTCGCGCGGCCGTGCGAGGGCCTGCCCCAGACCTGCTCCGCCCGGGGCGGGGGCCCGTCAGGGGCGACAGACTCAGCCCTTCGAGGGCCTCGCCATGAGCGCCCGCAATGGCGAGTCCGTTTTCGCACGACGAGCCGGGATCCGCTCCTTGTGCTAGACGCTCTCGCCTCGGGGTTAAGCTGGTCGGGATCGACCGGCCGGACGGTCTGTTGGTCGAGCGGCTGCGGGACGCTGGCCCGCGGGTGCTCCGCTGAATCCCCATCCAAGTGGTGGCCACGCGTTCGCGGTTCAAGGCCTCGGGGCGGCAAGTCAGATCGCTTCGAGGCGTTCGTCGTCTGTGCTGACCCGCACCAATGATCATCGCTCTTGGGTGCTCGAGCCGGGCGCGGATCAGAGCAAGGCGCTAAGAGGCGATGACCCACGCGCGCAAGGATCTGGTGCAACGTCGGATGGCGCTCACCACGCGCCACGCTGTTGCTGTTCTGGGCCGACTCAGCGGGACGCTTCACCGAGCTCAACAGTCCGATCTCGCTGGCCTATTGAACGCTACCGCAGCCCCGCGGACGCGTCCGAACTGAGGGCAGCTCGGTCGCCCTCGCGGCTTTCGCTTCTCCTCGGCGAGCGGACTTTTGCATCCAGCGGCAACCATGAATGCGAGACGGCTGGGCACCGTGGCCGATTGCAGAGGCAACGACGGGATGCTCACCTCCGGGCGCTGCGGCGACCCGCGCGATCGGAATGCGCGGAGATGCGATCGTGCCGCGGCGGCGAGCCGGATGAATCCTTTCGGTCCGGGACCAGCCGCCCTCGCAGTTGTGCTCGGGCGACAACGCGCGCAGCTGACGATCCGGGAGCCGGATCGGCCCCGGATCCGACGATCGCCAGCGCCTAACCGCGCCCTTCCGTGAGCAAACGACCGGCAGCCGGTGCGAGCAGGCATCCTCGGGCGAGCGGCAGAACCTGCGGTTGGCGCTGACCGAGGAACAGCGAGCGCTCGGTGGTCAAAGCCTGGCAGCGAGCATCAGGCGGGCTGGAGCCTTGCGTCGAAGAAGGCGAATACTCGCTGCCAGGCGTCGACGGCCGCCTCGGCGACGTATCCGTAGCGCATCGGGAGAAACACGAGTCTGCCCACGGGATGCTGACCTTCGGTCATGAAACCGTGTCCCGCTTCGTCGTAGACCTTGACGTCGTGGTCGATACCAAGCTGCTCGAGATGCCGGCGCAACCGCTGCGGTGGCCGGCGTCCGAGGATCAGATCACGCCGCCCGTAGGAGGCCACGATCGGACAAGCCCCGCGGAGCCGTTCGGCGTCCTTTTGCACATCGCCATAGTTGACGGACGCGTGAGGCACGTGATTTCACGCCTCGTCCGATTCCGCGTCAAAGGCTCGAGGCGCTCGTCGACCTCTGCGTCTGGCTTTACGGGAGCCGCAGCCGTGAAATACGGCCGATCGTGCAGTCGCAGAACCCTGACCTCCGCCGACTCGACGACGTCCTTTAAAGCCCTGACGGCACCGCTGCGCTGCGCCAAAGTCTGCCGCTCGGTGTCTCGCTCGATATCAGCCGCGGGGACGAGCGCCTGTTCCGCGAGGCACTCGTCGCGGCCAAGACCCGCCTACAGGAGGCCAGGGGGAAGCTCCTCACCGGATACTCGGGCGAGGCCGACCTGCTGAAGACGGCCGAGGACATCGCCGAGCTTGGCGACAGCATCCTCACCGACATGCAGGACCAGAGGGGAACGCGGCGGCGTTCTAGTGTCCTGTTTGTTTAATTAGTTTGCAGTTAGGGTTTGGGGTAGGCATGCCTACTCCTACTGCTGTTGCAATCGAGCTCTCTGAGGATGAGCGCGCCCGCCTGGAGGCGTGGTCGCGTCGGCGCACGACCGCGCGGGC
>DASPPG010000163.1:0-17155 GCA_035625625.1 Solirubrobacteraceae bacterium | reverse complement strand
AGACGATCAGGTCGATCAGCAGGAAGGGCAGGAAGATCAGGAAGCCGATCTCGAATGCCGTCTTGAGCTCCGACAGGATGAAGGCCGGGATCAGCACGTAGGTCGGCACCTGGGCGCGCGTCTGCGGCGTCTTGATCTTGGCCAGGCTGACGAACAGCGAGAGGTCCTCGTTGCTCGTCTGCCTGAACATGAACTCGCGCAGCGGCTCCTCGCCGCGCTGGATCGCCGTGGCGGTGCTGATCTCGTGCTTGACCAGCGGGTCGTAGGCGTCCTTCTTGATCGCGGTGATCGTCGGCATCATCACGAACAGGGTCAGGAACAGCGCGATCCCGATCATCGCCTGGTTGGGCGGCGTGTTCTGCAGGCCGAGCGCCTGGCGGATGAAGCCGAGGACGATCAGGATGCGGGTGAACCCGGTGACTGTGAACAGCAGCGCCGGCAGGATCGAGAGGCCGCCGATCAGCAGCAGGATCTGCAGCGCGTTGCTCGAGTTGACCGTCACGAGCGGGCCGTCATCCTGCGGAGACCGTCGAGCGCCCGGCCAAGCGGCTTCTCGACGACCGGGTTGGCGTTCTCGGACTCCTCGGACGGGACCTCGATGCCGAGCGCGATCGCCTCGGCTTCGGTGTAGCTGCGGATCGGGGTGACGCCGTTCTCGGCCACCCCGACGACCAGAATCTCCCGGCCGGCGCGGACGACTGCGACGCTGCGCCCGCTGCCCAGGGGCAGGTTGGCGACCTGCGAGAGGCCCTGCCCCGTCGGACGGGTTTTGCTCTTTTTGGCCTGCTTCATGATCCACGCGATCCCGTAGATCACGGCGATCACGATGAACAGGCCGACGATCGTGCGGACGATGCTCGCGCCACCGCCGCTGCTCGAAGCAGCGTGGGTCGCCGCCGTGTGGCCGACGCTCACCGGCGTGTTCTCGCCGGTCGCGTTCGCCAGGGCCTTGGTGCCCTCGGCCTGCACGGCCGCCGATTCCACGTGGTGGGCCTGCGTGGTCGCCGCATCCGTGCTCGCGCCGAACGCGATGGCGGCATGCGTGAGCGTCAGGGCGCCGGCAAGCGCGACGCCACGTATAAACGTGAGCGACTTCATCGAGGGAAAGGACTCCGAGGGAAGAGTCCTTCCGGTAATCGGCCAGGGGAACCGTCGCTTTAACGGACGCCAGTCGGCGCGGTGGCGCGCCTGTCGGCGCGGTGGCGTGCCTGTCGGCGCGGTGGCGCGGCCTCGGATGCGGGCCCGGGGGGTGCTCGGATTCCGGTTAAGCCCTCACTCGGCACGCCGCCGCCCGCGAAGGTCGGGTTAACCGTGCTATGGCCGGGTGAATCCGAATTCACCCTCCCGCGGGGGCGCGAGTGAGGGGTTAACCGGAAAGATCAAGGCCCGGGAGAAGGGGTTAACCGGAAAGATCAGGCGGGGAACAAGGGGTTTACCGGAAAGATCAGGCCCGGAAGAAGTCGATCAGCAGCTCGGAGACGCGGTCGGGCTCGTCGTGCTGGACCCAGTGGGAGGCATCGGGGAGGCGGACGACGCGTTCGAGGTGCGGCACGTCGCCGGGGCGTGGCTCGGCCAGCTCGGCGCCCAGGTGGCGATCGCGCTCGCCCCAGATGATGAGCGTAGGCGCCTGCACCGGCGCGAGCGAGCGCCCGGTGGCGCCCCCGGGCGGCCGGCGCATCGCCGCCCGGTAGTAGTTGAGCATCGCGGTGACGGCGCCCGGCTGCGACCACGCCTGCTGGTAGCGCGCGATGTCCGCCGGCGTGAACGCCCCCGGGCGTGCATCCTCAAACGGTTGCCGGAGGCCCCGCCAGTCCCCAGCGGCGACGAAGCGCTCGGGCAGCCACGGGAGCTGGAAGAAGAACATGTACCAGGAGCGCAGGAGCTGCCGGCCCGGCCGGCGCAGAGCCTCGACCATGCGGCGGGGGTGGGGTACGTTCAGGACGGCCAGGCGCCTTACCGCCTCGGGGTGGCGGATCGCCGTCAGCCAGGCCACGGCGGCACCCCAGTCGTGGCCGGCCACGAACGCGGGCGAACCGCCGCGCTCGGCGATCAGATCACGCACATCGCCTGCGAGCTTCGCGGGTGCATACGCCGAGACGCCCTCCGGACGCGACGACAGGTTGTAGCCCCGCATGTCGGGCACGACGACTCGGAAGCCTGCGCCGGCCAGCGCGGGGATCTGGAAGCGCCAGCCGTACCAGAAGTCGGGAAAGCCGTGGAGCAGGACGAGCAGCGGCCCCTCGCCCGCCTCGACGTAGTGGAGCCGTACCTCACCCAGATCGGCGTACCCGTCGCGCGGCGACAGGTCTTCGAGAGTCGCCATCCGGGTAGGACTATCGCATGGCACCAATCAAGCTGAGCTGGTCAGAAGCCGAGGTCAAGGACGCCAAGCTGGTCGTGCCGCTCGACGGCGATGCGCCGAAGGGCTGGAAGCAGAGCTTCGAGAGGACGGTCCAGCTCCTGGGCGGCGGGGACTGGGGCGAGATCAGGGTCAAGAAGGACAAGGTCCTGGTGGCCGACGTGACGGCGGGCTCGGAGGCCGAGCTCAAGCATCACCTGGAGGGGGTCGTCGAGTAGGCGAACGCCACGGTTGAGGACGCGGGCGAGGAGGACCGGGATGCCGAGGCGGGCGAAGACGGGCCGGAAAGCGCCGGCGCAGATCAGGGACGCGATCCCGACGCCGAGATGACCGAGCGCTTCCGTTCAGACTAAGGCGGTGTAGTCGGATTGTCGGCGGCGCCTGACGGCGGCGCCTGACGGCGGCGCCTCAGGCCAGTGCCTTGCCGACCGCCTCGAGCAGCTGCGCCGGCTGGAACGGCTTGACGACGAAGTCTTTGGCGCCCTTCTGGATCGACTCGATCACTTTGCTTTCCTGACCGAGCGCCGAGCACATCAGCACGCGTGCGCCGGGATCGATCGAGATGATCTCCCCGAGGGCCTCGAGGCCGTCCTTCTCGGGCATGGTGATGTCGAGCGTCACCAGCTCGGGGGACAGCTCCTGGTAGCGCTGGACGGCCTCGGTGCCGTTACCTGCCTCGCCGACCACCTCATGGCCGCCGGAGGCGAGGGCATCGCTCACCACCTTGCGCATGAACGCGGCGTCGTCGACTACGAGTACACGGGCCATCAGGTCACGGCTCCTTCCACTTCAGCTTGCAGCACGTCGGGGGTTTCGGGTTCAGACGGAGACGTTGCGGTCTCTATCGGTTGATCGGACCCTGGGTCCAGAGATTGAGACTCGGCCTCGACGTCCGCCCGAGCCTCGGCCTCGACGTCCGCCCGGGCCTCGGGCTGGGCGGAGCGCGCCTCGTCGAGCAGCCGCAGTCCCTCGTTCTCGAGTTCCTCAAGCACCACGGCCCATTCGCCCTCCTCGGTGACAAGCAGCTGGCCGCGGGCGAAACGCACGCCGTTGACGTACAGGTCGACCGGTGCGTCGGCCGGACGGTCGAGATCGAGCACGGCACCAACGGGCAGACCGAGCGCCGAGCCCAGCGGCATCTGAGCCCGCCCGAGCTCTGCCCACACGCGCAGGCTGATCGCCCCGAGCGCCTCCTCGAGCGCCAGGCTGTGGGGGGTGGTGTCGGCGCCCGCGCTGTCGCCTGCGGCGGAGGATCCGTTGACCGGACCCGCGGCGGCGCTCTGCTCGGCGCTGCGCTCGTCGATCGCGCGCGCCATCCTCACGACGAACGCGGCAGGGACGAGCTGGATGAGGCGGCACGCCTCTCCGGCGATCACGAAGGTGGTGGAGATGGCGTGAGGAGCGCTCCCGTAGATGTCGGTGGCGGATGCGGGATCGTCCAGAACGCGCGTGTCGGGCGACGAGATCTCGATCTCCTGACCGAGGACCACGCCGATCGCGCCGGCCGCAGCGGCCATCGTCTGGTTCGCGGCCTCGGCGATCGCCGACATCTCGAGCTCCGATAGCTCGGGGCCGGCCTCCTCGGGCGCCGGCGCGCCCATCGCGCCGGCCAAGCGGCGGGCGCCGGCCGGCGTGAGCACGAAGATGTTGGCGCCGGTCACGCCGTCCACGTAGGAGACGCTCGAAGCAATCGAGCCGCGCGGGATGTTCGAGAACGGAGACGTGCCGTCGGCGATGACCGTGACCTCGCCCCGCTCCAGCCCGTCGGGAGCGAACATCTCCAGCACCTGCGCAATCGCCTCCGCGGTGGAGGCGCCGAGCCGCATCAGGGCCTCGCGCGGCGTGATGTCCTGCTGCGTGGTCATCCATACCTCCGCTCGGTGCCGGATATCTGGATCGCGCGGCGGGGCCCGTTGCAGCCGGGCTGGGCGCGCGCGAGCTTGACGTTCTCGGCGAACAGCGTCACGCCTTGCTCGGCCGCCACCCCGAGCTTGATCACGCTGCCCGGGCCGAGTGCCAGGATCGCGTCGATCGGCAGGTCGATCGCGGCGACCTCGGCTCGCAGCGTGACCGGGACGCCGGCCACCGCCCGCCCGATCTCGGCGGCGCCGATGGCGTCGGCCTCGGGCTCCTCCGCGTCCTTGCCGGACAGGCGGTCTGCGACCGGGTCGATCGCGATCCACGGGATCAGCAGCGCCATCGAGGTCGAGTGCTTGTTGATCCGGCTCTCGATCACGATCACCAGCGTCGGCTCCGACACGGGTGCAATCTGGCTCGCGTCGTTGAAGGTCTCGATCTCGACGATCGACAGGGTGACCCCGGCCAGGTCGTGCCACACCAGCAACAGCTGGTGCACCATGGACTCGATCAGGCGCTCGGTGAGCATCGTGTCGATCTCGCTGAAGCGCCGCTCGCGCGGCGGCTTATCGGGCGAGCCGCCCAGCAGGCAGTCCAGGCACATGAGGATGAACGACTGCTCCAGGGTGAACAGCACGCGGGTGCCGAGCGGCTGCACTTCGAGCGTGACCCACAGCGAGCCGCCCGGCAGCTGGGCCTGGGCGCCTGACCATGTGGCCTGAGTGGTGTTGATCGCCTCGAGCTCGACCGCCGTTCGCAGCTCGGTCGAAAGCCGCGTCACGGACGTCTGGCAGAAGGTGTCGATCGCCCGGCCGATGCGGCGCTGGTGATCGGCGGTGAACTTGGTGGGACGCGAGAAGTCGACCGTGCGCAGACGGTGCGCCCGTCTCAAGCGGGCGGCGGGCTGATCGGGCAGCTGCCCCTGCTTGGCTGCCTCCACGAGAGCGGCGACCTGGTCGGCGTTGAGCTTGTCGCTGCTCATCGGTCTCTCCTGGATTCGCTGCCCGCGCCGTCGAACAACGTGGTGGTCGCGCCTCCGGCCTCCTTGACCTTGACCGTGAAGTCGCCCACCGTCAGGCGCATCGTGCGGCCACGATTGCCGCCGGTGTCGGCGGCTCGGACGGTCACCCCGGAGCGGGCCAGCCCGGCTTCCACGGCCGCCGCATTCCGCGCGCCGATGTCCATCTCGCCCATCTCGAACATCTGCGCGCCGCCGGCGAGCACGGCGTCGAGGCGGCGCACCACCGCTCCGGCCTGTTTCATCTGGGAGATCAGCTCGGGTACGGCCAGGTCGGCGAACCTGCCGGGCTCCGGATCGGCACCGGGGCTGCCGGGCGCCTCGGGAAGCACGATGTGAGCCATCCCGGCCACGCCGGAGAAGCGGTCGATGAGCGCGAGGCCGATGCACGACCCCAGTCCGCGCGCCACCAGCTCCTCGCCGCTCTCTGCTGAGACCTCGATCTCGCCCATGCGCACCGTTCCCATCACTACGCCGGTTCCCATCACTACGCCGAGGTCTCCGCGAGGCCGAGTGGCCTGAGCAGGTCGGCGACGCCGCCGTCGATCGGCAGGAGGACGAAGGAGATTGCACACGGCTCGCCGGATACCTCGAGCTCAGAGTCGAGCACGAGCACGAGCTCGGCGCAGGCCGTCTGGGTCAGCGCGAGGGAGGAGACGATCGCTCCGAGCATGTCCGTGGTCAGGTGCGGCGGGCACGGCTCGAGCCCCAGGCCCGTCATCGAGGCGAGCGCGTTCAGGCACGAGGTGCCGAGGACGTTGCCGATCTCCCGCAGCGCGGACTCGCCGATCTCGGTATCGGGCTCGACGCCCAGTAGCCGGCAGAGCGCATCGGCGCTGTCCGGGGAGATGAGCAGGAGCACGACGCCCTTGACGTCGCCCTGGAGCGGGATGACGATGCCGGTGATGTCGTCGTCGGGACTGCCGCACGCGTCGACCGCGTCGGCCAGCGGCAGGGCCAGCACGCGAGGCACGCTCAGGCCGACCTCCCGCCCCAGCATCTGCGAGAGAGACGTCGCGGCGTTGCCGGAGGCGATGTTCGCCAGCTCCCGCAAGGCATCCAGTTGCAGCTCTGTGTAACGAGGGGTCACCGGTGAGGGCTCCTGTATTCGATGATCGGGTCGTCCTAGGCGGCGAGAGATTGGGGTGTGGAGGTCGCGAGGCTGCGGGCGGTCGCCTTCTCCGCTGCGAGCGCGTCGCAATCGACAATCAGCGCGATCCGTCCGTCGGCCAAGGCGGCGCCGCCGGATACCGGCTCGCCGTCGGAGACGATCTCCGGCAGCGGCCGGGTGACGAGCTCGCGCTGGCCGACCAGGTCATCGACGGCGAGGGCCAGGCGCCGGTCCTGGGCGCGGATGATCACGACGAACTCGTGCTCGGCGACGGTCTCGCAGCCGAACACCTCGGCCCCGTCCAGCAGCGGCAGGACCCCGTCGTCGAGGACCAGCATCGGCCGGCCGACGATCGACCGGACGGTCTGCTCGGACAGCCGGAGCGTCCGCTCGATCCGGTCGAGCGGGATCGCGAACGGCGCGTCCGAGACGTCGACCTGCAGCGCGGAGACGATCGCAAGGGTCAACGGCAGCCGGATCTGGGCGAGCGTGCCCTGGCCCGGACTGGAGTCGATCACGACCTCGCCACCCAGCTGGCGGATCTTCGCGCGCACCGCGTCCATGCCGACGCCGCGGCCGGAGATGTCGCTGGTGGTCTCGGCGGTCGAAAACCCGGGGCTGAACAGCAGCTCGACCGCGCCACGCATGTCGATCGTCGCCGCCGTGTCCTCGTCGATCATGTCGAGCGAGAGCGCCCTGCGGGCGATAGCGACCGGGTTGATCCCCTTGCCGTCGTCACGCACCTCGATCACCACGCTGCCGCCAGCGTGGCGGGCGGCGATCTCGATCGTGCCCTGGCGCGGCTTGCCGGCGGCCAGGCGCTCTTCGGGCACCTCGAGGCCATGGTCGATGGCGTTGCGGACCAAGTGAACGAGCGGGTCGCCGAGGGCGTCGACCACGGTGCGGTCGAGCTCTGTCTCTGAGCCCACCAGCTCGAGCTTGACCTCCTTGCCGAGCTTCGTGGACAGATCGCGGATCAGTCGCGGGAAGCGCAGGAAGACGACGTCGACGGGGATCATCCGGACCTGCATGACCATCGCCTGTAGCGCCTGCGAGCTGCGCGTCAGCTCCTGAACGGCCTGCTGCAGGCCTGCGACCTCGACGTTCGCGGTCAGCGCCTCCACCGCGGTGCGGTGGATCACGAGCTCGCCCATCGAGTGCATCAGGGCGTCGAGCCGCTCGGCGTCGACCCGCACTGTCCGCGTCGCCTTGGTGGGCGTGTCGGCCGGCGGGGCGCTGGGAGCAGCTCCGGCTGGAGGCGCAGGTTCCGGCGCGACCGCAAGTAGGGGCTCGGGCGCGACCGCAAGCACCGGCTCGGGATCGACCGCGGCCGCAGCCTCGGGATCGACCGCAGGCGCAGCCTCGGGATCGGCCGCCGGCGCGGCCTCGGGCTCGGGCTCGGGAGCGACTTCGGCGGCGGGGGCTTCCCGCTGAGGCTCGGTGATGTCGGCGACGGTGACCGAGGTGACCTCGGAGACACCGGAGAGGTTCTCGATGATCGGCTCGTCTTCGTGGTCGGAGGCCACCCAGGCGGTGATCTCCCGCCCCTGGAACTGTTCGAGACCCTCCGGGGCGGGAACGCTTCCGAGCACCTCGCCGTGATCCGACAGTGCGGCGAGCACCATGTGCGCCCGGACCGCCGGCATCATCACATCCTTGGCGAGCGCGACGCGGACGAGCAGCACGCGCGCGCCGGCGGCACGCGCAGCCTCCACCGCCGCGCGGCTGGGCTCATCGACGCCGCCGTTGCGAGCCAACTCCTGCTCGGCCGTGCGCGGCCGGACCAGGCTGCGCAGGCGCGTCACGAGTGGCGTCGGATCGAGTGATTCGTGCCCGTCAGACTCGATCGACTCGGCCGCGGCCGACAGCGCATCGAGACAGGCGAACACGGTGTCGATGGCCTCGGAGGGCAGCCCACCGGAGCGCTGGCGCAGGAGCTCGAAGACGTCCTCCATGTGGTGGGTGAGCTCGGCGATCTTGGCGAAGCCCATGGTCGCGCTCATGCCCTTGAGCGAATGCGCGATGCGGAAGATCTCCTCGACGGTGGCCCGGTCCGTGGGGTCCTCCTCGAGCTTGACGATCGCCAGGTTCAGTTGTTCGAGATGCTCGCGCGTCTCCGCGAGGAACATCGGCATGTACTCGGAGGTGTCCATCACGACTTCCGGTAGATGAAGGGGTGGATCGGAGTGAGACCGAGCGCTGTGGCATCGCTGACGCGCTCCGTCCCGCCGATAACGAGCAGCCCCCCCGGTCGCAGGGCATCTGCAAACGACGCATGCAGGTCGTCGCGGATCCGGTCGGCGAAGTAGATGACCGTGTTGCGACACATGATCAGTTCATAGCTCGACGGGGGCCGCCGAAGCTTGAGCAGGTCACCCACCTCGAAGCTGGTGATGGCGCGCACCGCCTGCTTGGCCCTCCAGCCGTCCGGCGTGCGCTCGAACCACCGCTCCATCGCCGCCGGGGGAGCGGTGCGGGCATCCGCGTCGGAGAACTCGCCCGCCTTGGCCCGGGCGACCATGCGCTGGTCGATGTCGGTCCCGAGGATGCGCACCGACGCCGTCGGGACGGCGGCGCGGCAGACCGCGGCCAGGGTGTAGGCCTCGGCGCCGTACGAGCACCCCGCGCTCCAGGCGCGGACGGGACCGCGGGCCGCGAGCTCGGCCAGCAGGCCGCGCTCGAGATGGGCCCATTGGTCGGGGTGGCGCCACAGCTGCGAGACGTTGATGGTGACTCGATCGAGCAGGTCGTCGAGCTGCGCGGCGTCCCGGCGTAGTCGCGGGAGGGCGTCGGTCAGCTTAGAGATGCCGAGGCGGGCCCAGTAGGAGCGCAACCGGCGCTCCATCTGCGGCCGCCTGTACTGGGTCAGGTCGATGCCGCAGATCTCGCGCAGGCCGTCGCAGAAGCCGATGTAGTCGTCGGCCGCAACGAGGTCTGAGCGCGGTCCCTCAAGCGAGGCGTCGTGCCCCCGGTGGCGAGGAACCAGCGCGCGGCCCAGCCGGCGAGTGTCCGGCTCGTTCACGGCAGGGCCTCGTTGGCGATCGCCTCCGGAAGGCGTCCGAGGTCGATCACTTCGTCGGCCAGGCCGCCGTCGACGATCGCGCGCGGCATGCCGTACACGGTGCAGGTCTCCTCGGACTCGACCAGGATGCGTCCGCCGCGGCGCCTGACCTCGCGCGCGCCGCGCAGGCCGTCGTTCCCCATCCCGGTGAGTACCACGAGCAGGAGCCGCTCGCCGTAAGCGCGGGCGGCGTCCTCGATCAACAGATCCGCGCGGGGGCGAAGGCCGCCGATCGCCGGGTCCTCGGAGAGCTCGGTACGGCCGTCCGGGGACAGGCGCAGGTGACGCCCTCCCGGCGCGAGGAGCGCGGTCCCGGGATCCAGGCTCTCGCCGCCGGCGGCCTCGACGACGTTCAGCCGGCTGCTCGCGTTCAGGCGCGCGGCGAGCGAGCCGGTGAAGCCGGCCGGCATGTGCTGGACGATCAGCGTGCCGACGCCCAGCGGAGCCGGCAGCTTCGGCACGAGCGCAGCCAGCGCGCGGGGGCCACCGGTAGAGGTTGCGATCAGGACCAGGCGCGAGACCTTGCGGCGGACCGGGACCGGCCGCGGCAGAGCGGCACCGGTGCCGGCGTCGGCTGCGGGGTTGCTCGGCGCGAGCGTGAAAACGGGGGGAGAAGTCCGGGGCTTGTGGCGCGACGCCGCGGCCGCCTTGACCTTGACTCCGAGGTTGTCGATGAAGGCGTCGAGGCCCTCGTTGGCGGTTGGCTTGGAGACCAGGTCGAACGCCCCTTCGGCGAGCGCGTCGACGGCCCGGGCACCGTGGGCAGCCGAGAAGGCCGAGACGACGACGACCGGGATGTTCGTGTCGGTGCGCTCACGGAGGGCCCGGAGCACGCCGAGGCCGTCGAGACCGGGCATCGTCAGGTCGAGCGTCATCGCGTCCGGACGCTCGCGCTCGCATACGGCGAGGGCCTCGTCGCCGTCGCGGGCGCTCCCCACCACCTCGACGCCGGCTCGCGTCAGTGACCGCGTGACGATGTTGCGCATCAGCGCGCTGTCATCGACGACGACGACCCGCGCGGGGAAGGTGGTGGACATGTCGCTTGCTTGCCGTGATCGGTCCCCGGCAGCGCGTCAGGCGGCGAGCGCGAGATCGGGCCCGGAGAAGATCGCACTCGGCTTGAGCAGCACGACCAGCCGGTCGCCGATCTTGGCGATCGAGTCGATCAGGGTGGTGTCGGCTCCCGGCGCCTCCTGCAGCTCCTCGTCCTTGACCGTCAGCACCTCCTCGACGCCGTCGACGATCACGCCGGCGGTCTCGCTGCCCGCCTCGACGATCACGATCTTGGTGTGCTCGCTGAGCTCAGAGGGCAGGCCCAGCCGAGCCGCGAGGTCGTACACCGGAACGATCCGGCCGCGAAGGCTGATCACGCCCCTGACCCAATCCGCGCGCGAGGCGACCGAACGAGGCTCGGAGTAACGGATGATCTCGTGCACCTGCTGGATCGGGAGCGCGTACTGCTCGGTGCCCAGCGTGAAGACGACGAGCTGACGCGGGTTATTGGCATCTGGCATGACGGTTTGCTCCTTGCCTAAGGCGTCGCCGTCAGGCGCCGCGGACAAAGGCGCCGGCGTCAGGCGCCGCCGACAAATTTCATTAAGTGCGTTCGGTACCTGTGGTACTCGTCAGGTCTGGTGCGCAGCTTTAGCTTCTAAGCGGCGGCGTCCGCGCCGGGATCGCCGGCGGCGGATCCGGCCGTCTCGCCCACCGGGGAGGAGCCGAGCACCTGGGTGACGCGCAGTCCGAACTGCTCGTCGATCACCACCACCTCGCCGCGCGCGATCGGGGTGCCGTTGACGAGCAGATCGACCGGCTCGCCGGCCATCCGGTTGAGCGTGATGATCGAGCCCTGGCGGAGCTCGAGCGTCTCGCCGACGGTCATTCGGGTGCGTCCCATCTCAACGCTCAGGTCGACCGGGACGGCGCTCAGCCGGCGCAGGTCGCCGACCGCGCCGTTCGCCGCGGGGAGGCCCTCGCCGGCCGTCGCTGGAAGCTGCTCGAGTTCGAGTCTCTCGCTCATGGTCTGCCCCTCTCCTACTGGACGGCGACGTCGGTGAAGTAGACCTGGTCCACGTTCACGTCGGTCTGCGTCTTGATGTCGGACAGGATTTGCTGTTGGAGGCCGATGCGTCCGCTGGAGGTCACCAGGGTGTTCTCGGTCTGGTTCGTGATCAGGTTGGTGATGATTGCCCGGATCACCGCCTCCTCGGGCAGCGTCCCGACCACGCTCGTGGACGACGTGTCACCCGCGGTCGCGGCGCTCGACCCGTCACTTTGACCGGGCGCGAGCTCGAGCGCGATCGTGAACGTCGCGTAATGCCCGCCCTGGAGGTTGCACATGAACTGGTGGGGGAGGATGTAGATCTCGCCGGCGATCTTCGGCTTGACGACCTTCGCGGGCATCAGCTTGGCCTTGGCGACATAGCCGCCGCCGAGCAGGATGATCGGCAGGATGATCAGGATTTTCTTCTTCATGGGTGGGCTCTCGGGTTGGGGAGATTCGGATTTCTGCGGCGGCGGCTTCGCCGGCGCCTTGGTCAGGACGGGGGTTCGGGGTTCAGGCGCTCGATGACGATGTCGACCCGGCGGTTGAGCGTGCGCCCTGCCGCGGTCGCGTTGCTGGCTACTGGGTGCAGGTCGGCGTACCCGGCAGCCCCCAGCCGGTTCTCGTTGACGCCTCGGCTGATCAGGTACCGCACGACGGTCGTCGCTCGCGCCGTCGACAGCTCCCAGTTGCTGGGGAACTCGGCGCTGTGGATCGGGACGTTGTCGGTGTATCCCTCCACAGTGATCGGATGCGTCTTGTCGACATTGAGCAGCATCGCGACTTCGTTCAGCAGCGGCCGACCGGCCGGCTGAAGCGTCGCCTGTCCGGACTGGAACAGCAGGTTGTCGGTGAGCACCTGGACGACCAGTCCGCGGCGGTTGACGATCGCCTTGACCTGGTTGGCGAAGCCGTGTGACTTCGCGTACGCGTTGAGCTGGCGCTCCAGCCCGAGGAGCTCGTCCTGCTCGGCGATCGAGGCGCTCATGCTGTTCAGCGCCGCCTGGAGCTCTGCGCTGGTCATCGGCCGCGCCGACGCCGCGGTCTGAGCCGAGGTGAACGCGTTGGCGGAGCCGATGCTGTCGCTCGATTGCGAGGTCGGCGTCGGCTGCAGCGGCACGATCGACGGCACGGCGGCAGTGGCCGGCGTGTGCGCGGCCGTCGACTCCGAGCCGGATTGGAGGATGGCGCGTCCGCCCGGAAGGATCGAGCCGGAGAACGCGGCCTTGAGTGACTGCTGGAGGACCTGGTACTTGGAGATGTTGACCGAGGAGATCGAGAACAGGACCATGAACAGCGCGAACAGCAGCGTGAGCATGTCCGCGTAGGTCAGGAGCCAGCGCTCCTCGTTCTCGTGCTCGACGGGCAGGCCCCGCTTCTTGCCCTTGCCGTGCGCAGCCATGATTCTCCGATCAGGCGGCTTCCGCCTCGCGCTGAGGCAGCTCGGTCACGTTGTCGGCGCCGTCGCCGCCGCGCTCGCTCGGAGGCACGAACGACGTCAGCTTGTCGGCCACCACACGCGGGTTGTCGCCGGCCTGCACGGACAGGATGCCCTCGACGGTCAGGGTGCGCAGCTCGACCTCGCCGGCCGACAGCGCCTTCAGGCGGTTGGCCACCGGTAGGTAGATCACGTTGGCCGACCCCACGCCCATCAGCGTCGCGATGAACGCGGAAGAGATCGAGGGACCGAGCGTCGCGGGCGCGGACAGGTTCTGGAGCACGTGCACCAGGCCCATGACCGTGCCGATGATGCCGATCGTCGGCGCGAAGCCACCGGCCTTCTCGAACGGCAGCACGCCGGCGTGGTGGCGCGCGGCCATCGCGTCGATCTCGGCCTCGAGGATGTCGCGCACGAGCTCGGGGTCGGTGCCGTCGACGACCAGCTGCAGGCCCTTCTTGGTGAACTCGTCGTCGATCTCGGCGATCTGGCCGTCGAGGGCCAGCAGGCCCTCACGTCGTGCCTGCTCGGCGAGTGAGACCAGCAGGTTGACGCGCCCCTGGACGTCGAGCGGCTCAGCGCTGATCACGAGCTTGTAGAGCGCGGGGATCTTCTTCATCCCCTCCATGCCGACGCTGGCCATCGTGGCGCCGGCCGTGCCGGCGATGATGAGCACCAGCGCCGTCGGGTTCATGAACGCCGCTGGGCTGGTGCCGTCCATCATGGCGCCCATCAGGATGCCGACCATGGCGACAGCGATTCCTATGCCGGTTGCGGCCTTCATGACCCGTTCATCGGCTGGGCTATGGAAACCTGGAGAGTGACTGTCATCACTCTGCCGCGTGGTCGCGGCGAGCGAACTCGGAGACGTTGTCGTGGTGACCCGCCTCGGCGGCGATCCGGACGGCGGCGAGGCGGGGGTTCTCCGCACGGCGCCGTTCGTGACGGACCTTCAGTGCGTCGGCCAGGATCTCTACGCGGTACTCGCGTACCGCCTTGGCAACGCGCTCGGGCGTCTCGGCAACCACGATCTTGGCGCCGGTGGCCAGCGTGATGACCGTGTCAGGCGTCGCCTCCACGGTGACAATGAGATCGGGGTTAAGGCGGAATATCTCGAGCTTGTGCCCGAGACGGTGCAGGGTGATCATGGTTTCGGTCCTCTTGTGTTAGGTAGGGGCGATGAGGCTGGAGTCGGGAGGGGCGGCATTCCCTCGATCGCCGCCCCTCCCTTACCAGCCCTCAAGGTCGACTAAGGCGCCGCCGTCAGGCGCCGGCGACAATTCGATTTACTGCTTCATCTGGACGACCGTCTGCATCATCTGGTCGGCGGTCGTGATCGTTGAGGCGTTGGCCTGGTAGCCGCGCTCGGCCTCGATCATGTTGGTGAACTCGGTGCCCATGTCGACATTGGACTGCTCGAGCTCGCCGCCGATCGTCTCGCCGAAGTTGCCCGTGCCGGGCTGGCCGACGGTCTCGGCGCCGGAAGCCGTCGTGGCGCTCCACAGGTTGCCGCCATCGCGCTGTAGACCCGACTGATTCGGGAAGGTCGACAGCGAGATGTAACCGGCGGTCACTGCCGTGCCCGTTGACGTCTCGTAGTTGACGCTCCCGTCCGGGCCGATCGTGACGTTGGTCGAGCCAGGCGGGATGACAATCGGGTTGTTTGCACCGCCGGCCGTGTTGATCGAGTAGGCACCCGTGGTGGCGTTCTGGGTCGCGCCATAGCCGAGTACGTACTGCCCGGTCTGCGTGCACAGGTAACCCGAGGAGTTGGTAGTCAGGTCGCCCGCGCGGGTGTACTGGGTGGCGTCGAACGTCGGCGGGGTCGCGCCGACGTCGCCGTCGGCGACCCGCAGCCATCCGTTGCCCTGGATGGCAACGTCGGTGGGATTGCCGGTCGTCTCGATGCCGCCCGTCGACATGTTGTTGTCGATCGAGCCGACCTGGACGCCCAGGCCGACCTGGACCGGGTTGGTGCCGGCGCTGTAGCCGTTTGGGCTGCTGCCGGCCTGTATGAGCTGTGACAGCTCGTCGGAGAACTGGACGCTCTGTGCCTTGTAACCGATCGTGTCGACGTTGGCCAGGTTGTTGGCCGTCACGTCGAGCATCGTCTGGTGAGCGTCGAGACCGCTGATCGCGGCGTACATGCCTGACATCATGGGAGCATCGTGCCCTTCTGCGGCCTCCTCGCAGAGGTCCAGCCGCGATTGTTGTTGACCGTCTCGCTCACGCGATCACGGCGCTGTCGATGTTGGTGAACACCTGCTCACGCATGTGCTCGGATCCCACCGCCGTGATGACGGTGTTGTTCGCGACCGACACCACGTAGGCGGTGCCGTCGACGAAGACCACGGAGTCGCGCGAGCCCTTGTTGGCGGCGCGCTGGACTCCTTCCGTCAGCCGTCCCAGCGTGGGCTGGTCGAGCTGAATTCCGCGCTGCCGCAGACGCTGGAGCGCGTGGCGGGAAAACTGAAGTGAGTTCGTCTGCTGGTTGAGCAGCTCCTGAAAAGACGGACCGCTCGCCGCCTGCGCGCCGCTCGTGCCGGCAGCCGGCGTCGCGGCCGGCTGAGCCGGGCCGACCGGGCCGGGCGCGATCAGCGCCGCATTGGGGAGCACTGAGCCCACGGGGCCTCACGAGACCTCGGTGACGGTCGAGGGATCGATCCCGGACGTGCCGTTGATCGTGAGCGTCGGCCCCGAGGAGGTGATCTCGACGCTCTGCACCGTGCCGGTGTCGGTGTTGCCTGTCGTCGGGTCGGTGTAATTGACCGTGTCACCGATCAGTGACACCGCGGAGGCGGTGGTCTGGCCGGTTGCCAGCGTGGAGGTGTTCTGCGCGGTGTCGGTCTCCTGCTCGACGGAGGTGAACTGGGCGAGCTCGGTGACGAAGGTCATCGGGTCGCTCGAATTCGGGTCCATCGGGTTCTGGTTCTGGAGCTCGGTCATGAGCATCTGCAGAAACTGGTTCTCGTTGATTCCCATGCCGTTCGAGCTCGAGCTGGTGCTACTCGTCCCGGTGGTCGAGGTCGTGGTGGTCGTGTTCGTGCTGCCGGGGGTGCTGATGCTCATAACGTTGGTCCTTGGGTCGGCGATGCCTTCAGGCGAGCACGTTCACAAGCGTGCTACCGGACATCGGAGTCGTTGACTGGGACGCGGCGCCATCGGCGTCGCCGTCGATCTGGTCGGGATCGGTTGCCTGACCCGAACCGGGGGTGGAGGTCTGCCTCTGCGACTGCGCGCCGTCACCGCCGCCGCGGCTCTCGATGTTGAGGCTCAACAGGTTCACTCCGGCATTGGCCAGCTGGCGCTTGAGGTCGTCCCCGCCCTGCGACAGGGTGTCGGCGGCCGCGGCGTGGTCCGCCATCACGTGCGCGGTGACGCCGTTGTCGGTGCGCTGAAGCTGGATTCGGATCGTGCCCAGCTGCGGGGGTGAGAGCTCGATCCGCGCCTGCGAGACGCCCCGGCTCGAGGTCTCGATCGTGGTGCGGATGGTGTCGATCGCGTCCTGCATCGAGACCCCGTAGCGCGTGGGTGTCGTGGTCGCGGTCTCGGTCGCCTGGGTCGCCTGCGGGGCCTGTACCGGTGCGGCCGTCTGCGGCGCGACCACTGTGGGGGTCGGTGCGGCCGAGGCGGGTGCCGGCGCGGTGGTGGACTGGCCGGGCGCAGCGGCGTGCTGCTGCTGCTGCTGCTGCTGCGGAGCTGACTGTGACTGCGGCTGCGACTGTGACTCTGACTGTGACTGTCCCGTGGTTTGTAGCGTGCGCACGCCGGCGGCCGTCGACTGGCTCGCGCCCTGGGCCTGCGTGGACGGCGCCTGCGTCTGCGGCTTTGCCGGCTCCGGCGCGGCCGCCTGAGTTGGAGCGGGCTGGGAAGACGCCGAGGCGGACGCAGGCTGCGTTGCAGCCGGCGCGCCCGTAGCGGTGGCGGTATCGGTCAGGCTCGGGGTGTCGGTCAGGGTGGGGGTGTCGGTCGGGGTCGGGGCGGTGGCTTGAGTGGAGGAGTTGGAAGGGACGTACGAGGCCTGCGGCGGCGGGGGGGCGGCCTGCGGCTGAACCTGGGCGGGCGCGGCGCCGGGCGGCGATGGCGCGGTGCTCACCGGCGTAGCGGTCGCGGCGACAGCGCCGGCGGTTGTGGCGGCGACGCTCGTAGTGGCGCCGGCGCCGGTGGCGTTTGCGGTGGCGGTCGTGGCGTTTGGGGTGGCGGTCGTGGCGTTTGCGGTGGCGGGGGAGGCGGCGGTGGTCGCGGTGCCCGTGGCGGTGGTCGCGGT
>DASPPG010000162.1:0-20117 GCA_035625625.1 Solirubrobacteraceae bacterium | reverse complement strand
CGGAAGACCCAGCCTCCCGGCTCGATGTCGATCGTCTCCCCCGGCTCCAGATTCTTCTCGAACACGTTGCCGTAGCCGTGGATCCAAACCACGCCCTCGTGATCGCCGGCGAAGAACTGGTCGACCCAGAAGCCGCCGCCGTAGAACATGTTGGCGAAGCCCTGTTGGCGGCTGTAGTCGTACTGGACGCCACCCGTCGCCGCCAGGAACTGGTGCTCGCGCACGACGATTCCCTGCCCCGGCTGGAGGTGCAGTGCGACCACGTGACCGGGCGCGTCACGGCTGAAGGCAATCTCGCCGGGCGACTGGGCTTCGAGCATCAGCAGTGGCATGCCGCCGAACACGCGCCGCTTGAGTCCCTTCCCGAGCGGGTGCAGCCCGATCTGGAGCTCCGGATACTTCCATAGCAGCACGTGATGCTCGAAGTACACGGGCACACGTCCGTCGAGGGCCATGTGCAGGACGGGGACGAGCTCGCCCTCGAGTCGGTACCTGACTCCGGGCGCGGTCCCCTCTTGGATCTGGGTTGGCAGGATCTGGGGGGCGGTCGGCATGGCGTCTCTCTTCGTCTGGGGAATGTGGGGCGGACGCTATCGCGGCGGCCGGATCACCGGCGATAATCGCACCCCTATGGCGACCATCTACATCACCGGCCACCGCAATCCCGACGCAGACTCGATCGCGTCGGCGATCGGCTACGCAGAGCTCAAGGGACGCCTCGACACCCGCAACAGCTACGTCCCGATACGCCTTGGCGAGGTCAACGCCCAGACCCGCTGGCTGCTCGATCGCAGCGGCGCCGCGTCACCACAGTTCCTGCCCCACGTGATGGCCCGGGCTTGTGACGTGATGCAGTCGAGCTTCCCGATCGCCAACGTCGGGGCACCGATCCGGGAGGCCGGACTCGAGATGGCGAGCGCCGGCCTTGAGCTCGTCCCCGTGGTCGACGACGACGGCGCGCTCGTCGGCGTGCTGACCGAGCGGGCCCTGGCTCGCCGCTTCATCCGCGAGACGCGAGACGCCTCGACCCTCCGGGACGCGCCCACGATGGTGTCGGCGATCGTCGACGTCCTCGGGGCGAGGCTTCTCACCGGCGAGGACAGGCCGCTCTCGGGGCGCGTGTGGGTGCACTCGATGGATCCCACCCGCAGCGGCGCCTCGCCCGGCGACGTGGTCGTGGTGGGCAATCGGTCCGACGCCCAGCGGCTGGCCATCGAACGCGGGGCGCAGCTGCTCGTGCTCTCCAACGACTCCGAGCCGACCGACGACATCCTGGCGCTGGCCGGCGAGCGCGGAGTCGCCGTGATCGTCTCGCCGCTCGACAGCTACGTCTCGGGCCGCATGATCACGCTCGCGGCGCCGTGCGGCGCACTGATGGAATCCGATCCGCTGACCGCCACCAGCGAGTTCCTCGTCGACGAGATGTCCGAACAGATCAAGGAGAGCCACTACGGCGCCGCGGTGGTGATCGATCCGCAGCGGCATCCGATCGGACTCGTCACCCGCTCTGACCTGGTGGCGCCGCCGCGCCGGCGTGTGCTCCTCGTCGATCACGCCGAGCAGGCGCAAAGCGTGTCCGGCGTCGAGCAAGCCGAGATCGTCGAGATCCTCGACCATCACCACATCGGATCGATCGAGACCCGCATCCCGGTCACTGCCACGTTCGACCCGGTCGGGTCGACGGCGACGCTGGTGGTCGAGCGTTTCCGCCAGAGCGGAATGGAGCCCAGCCCGGCGACCGCGATGATGCTGCTCGGCGCCGTGCTGTCCGACACGGTCATCCTC
Source organism: Solirubrobacteraceae bacterium (assembly GCA_035625625.1). Classification (GTDB taxonomy): domain Bacteria; phylum Actinomycetota; class Thermoleophilia; order Solirubrobacterales; family Solirubrobacteraceae; genus Palsa-465. Next base: position 18,332 of record DASPPG010000162.1, on the reverse strand, counting down.
AATTCGGCAACCACCACCGACCGCGACCGCCTTGTCGTCGAGTACCTCGAGCGGGTGCTCGCCCTCGACGCCGCGGAGTACGGCCGCGAGATGTTCGAGGCCAGCGCCGACGTGTCCGAGGTGAGCGCGGACGACATCATCTCGCGCGACGCCAAGCAGTACCACACCTCGAGCGGACACCAGATCTGCATCGCCCAGATCGAGGTCGTGGGCAAGACGCTGATGGACCGTAAGGACGAGCTGATCGCGGCCATGCGCAAGGCGCGTGAGAGCCGCGAGCTTCAGCTCTACGCGCTGATGGTCACCGATGTGCTCACCAAGGGAACCGACCTGCTCGTCGCCGGCGACGCGACCGCGGTGGCGCGAACATTCGGCACGCAGGCGCACGACAGCCAGATCGACCTCCCGGGGGTGATGAGCCGCAAGAAGGAGGTCGCGCCGAAGCTGCTGGCGGCGCTGTAGCCGCCAAGGCGCGCCGTCAGACGCCGGCTCCAACCGCCCGCGCCGGCGCCTCACCCCACAGCTGCTCGAGCCGGTAGTAGTCGCGGGCTTCGGGGACGAACACGTGCACGACCACGTCGAGGTAGTCCATCAGGATCCAGCGGGCGCCCGGAAGACCCTCGACTCGCTCGGGCAGTCGCCCGTAGCCGGACTTCATCCCCTCGTAGATCGCGTCGTGGATCGCCCGGCTCTGCCGCTCCGTCCGGCCCGTGCAGATCACGAAGTAGTCCGTGTAACCAATGATCGCGCGCAGGTCGAGTTGGACGATGTCGATCGCCTTGCGGTCGGCGGCGTAGTCGGCGATCGCGCCGGCCAGCGCCTCAGGGCTGAGAGTGGTGGTTGCCAGATTCTGTGGACTCATCGGGATGCGCACCCAGCTTGCTTCATGTCAGAGAGCCTACCCCCGCGTAGAGATGGTGATGATCGATGTAGTTGATGACCGGATCGGGGACGTAGTAGCGGATGGGCTCCCCTACCCTGACCCGGTTGCGCAGCATGGTCGAGGAGATCGCGATCCGCGGCATCCGGAAGAACTGTGCGCGCTCGCCGCCGCGCAGCGCGCTAAGCGCGTTGTCGACTGCGGCGCGCGAGGTGCCGCGACGGTTGGCGACCGCCAGCGTCGCCAATGACAGAACCCGCTCGGGCTCTCGCCAATTCGGCAGCCCCGCGGCGATGTCGCCCCCAACAATCAGAAACAGCTCGTTGTCTGGCGATCGAGTGTGCAGTTCTTCAAGGGTATCGACCGTGTAGGACGGTCCGTCGCGGGCGATCTCCACGTCCGAGACGTCGAACCGCTGCTCGTCGCCCTGGATCGCCAGCCGGCACAGCTCAAGCCGGTGTTCGGGGCCTGGCTCCTCCTCGACAGGCTTGTGCGGCGGTATCCGGGCGGGGATCACCGTCACTCGGTCCAGTCCGAGCTGGAGGTACGCCTCCTGGGCGCAGATCAGGTGACCGAGATGTGGCGGGTTGAACGTCCCGCCCAAGATGCCGATCCGCACGGACTCCTAGATGCCCGGCCGGTTCAGCCCCGAACCTGGCCGGCGCCTTCGATCAGGTACTTGAACGTGCACAGCTCGCGCAGCCCGATCGGCCCGCGCGCGTGCAGCTTCTGGGTGGAGTTGCCGATCTCCGCGCCCATCCCGAACTCGCCGCCGTCGGTGAACCGCGTGGACGCGTTGACGTACACGCACGCGGCGTCCACCCCGAGCTGGAAGGCTCGCGCGCCGTCGGTATCGCGCGTGACGATCGCCTCCGAGTGCCCCGATCCGTAGCGGTTGACGTGTTCGATCGCCTCCTCCACCGAATCGACGACACCCACGGCGAGGGTCAGCGCGTGGTACTCGGTCGCCCAGTCTTCCTCCGTAGCCTCGGCGACCGCCACCGACGCCGGAGCAAGAGCTCGCGTGCGAGCGTCGGCGCGCAACTCGACCCCGGCATCGGCCAGGGCGCGGAGCGCCGTCGGCAGGAACTCGCCCGCCACGGACGAGTGCACGAGCAGGGTCTCGGCCGCGTTGCAGACGCTGGGCCGTTGGATCTTGGCATTGAGCGTGATCGCGAGCGCGTCCTCGAGCGAAGCGGTGGCATCCACGTACACGTGGCAGTTGCCCGACGCCGCGTACATGACCGGCACGGTGGCCACGCCCTTCAAGGCCGCCTTCAGGCCCTCGCCGCCGCGCGGGATGATGAGGTCGACGACGCCCGTCTGCGTAGCCAGCTGCTCGAGCTCCTCGCGCCCGCCGCCGGCGACCAGCGACATGGCTCCGTCCGGGAGGCCGGCGGCCAGTCCCGCCTCGATCGCGACGCCGGCGAGCACGGCATTCGACGCCGCGGCCATTGAGGAGCCGCGGAGCACGATCGCGTTGCCCGACTTCAGGCACAGCGCCGCCGCGTCGATCGTCACGTTCGGGCGCGCCTCATATACGACCGCGATCACGCCGAGTGGGACGCGCACCTTGCGCACCTCGAGTCCGTTGTAGAGCCGGCGCCCCTCGATCACCTCGCCGACCGGATCGGGCAGGGCGGCGATGTCCCGAACCTGGCCGGCGATTGTCGCCACCCGGCCAGGATCGAGCGCCAGCCGGTCCATCAAAGATTCGCTCAGGCCGTTCTCGCGCCCGTCCTGGAGATCACGTGCATTGGCCTCGAGGATCTCAGGCGTGCGCTCGATCAGGGCCGCCGCGATCGCTTCGAGCGCGCCGTTCTTGACCCCGGACGGCATCGCGGCCAGCTGCGTTGCCGCCCGCTTGGCGACGGCGCAGGTCTCGGCTACGGATGTCTCGGTGACGGCGGCCATGGTCCTCGCTCGACAAAGATTACGCGAGCACGAAGTAGTCTCGGTGGACGGCCTCCTCGGTGGCGCGGGGCAGCCGCTCACGGACGTCGGCCGACTTCAGACCCCGCACCCGCCGCAGCTCGCCCGCCGAGTAGTTGCAGATCCCCTTGCCAACGAGCTCGCCGTCGTACGCGATCTCGACCGCGTCGCCGGCGTCGAACTCGCCCGACACCTCGACGATGCCCACCGGCAACAGGCTGGTGCCACCCTCCCGCAACGCGCGCGCCGCGCCGGCGTCCACGAGCACCCGTCCCCGCGTCGGCTTGGCGTAGCGGAGCCACAGCTTGAAACTGGAGTAGCGCCCGGCCCGGGCGGGGAAACGAGTGCCGACGTCATCGCCCGCGGCCGCCGCGAGCAGCGTTCCCTGCGTCTGGCCGCTCGCGATCACCGTCGGAATCCCTGCCGCGGTCGCCATCTCGGCCGCGACCACCTTGGAGCGCATCCCACCCGACCCGAGCGGCGAGCTGGCGTGCCCGATCCGCAGCTCGTCGAGCTGCTCGAACTCGGTCACCTCGGGAACCAGGCGCGCACTCGGGTCGGTCCGCGGATCGGCGGTGAACAGGCCCTCGGCATCGGTCAGCAGGACGAGCAGCTCGGCCGCGATCAGGATCGCCACCTGCGCGGCCAGGAAGTCGTTGTCGCCGAACGAGATCTCGTCGGTGGTGGTGGTGTCGTTCTCATTGATCACCGGGACCACCCGCCAGTCGAGCAGCTTGCGCAGGGTCTGGCGGGCGTTCAGGTAGTGACTGCGCGCGCTCATGTCGAAGAACGTCAAGAGCACCTGCGCGGTCTGCACCCCGCGAGCGCGCAGCAGCTCGTCGTAGACCTGGTAGAGCTTCCCCTGCCCGACCGCGCTTGCGGCCTGCAGCTCGTCCATCGCGCGGGGGCGCAGCGGCAGCGCCATCAGGCCCATCCCGCGCGCGATCGCCCCACTGGTCACGACCACGGGCTGGCGGCCGGCGCGCTGGAGCTCGGCGAGCTCGTCGCAGATCCGGCCGAGGACGTCGGTCCGCACCTCGCCGCGATCGCTCGCGACGATGCTCGACCCGAGCTTCACCACCATCGCGCCCATGTCCCTGAAGAGATTAGGACGCGATTACGCGCACAGCGGGTTGCGCGGCACGCCCTGGCAGGGGCGCGGCATCGTCGCCTGCGGCCGCGGCGCCGGCTGCGGGCGCTGGTCACGCGCGCCGGACTGCGCGATCAGGGTGAGGATCTCGTTGAAGAGCGCCGCGCCGCCGTTGGGCGTGGTGGCGTTCTGGCATCCCCACGTGCCCTCGATGTCGGCGGGGCTCGAGGTCCCGAAGACGTTGCCCGAGAAGCAGTCGTTGACAGAGTTCTGCGTGCCGAACACGCCGCCTTCGAGGCCGATGTCGAACGCACCCGGTTCGGTGGCGTTGCCGGTGATCTGGTTGTCGGAGATCTCGTTGCCCGCGGACTGGAAGTAGACGGTCTTCGACGTCGGTGGGAACGGGTCGGGCCGCTCGAGCACGAGCACCCCGAATGTCGGGTTGTCGCGGATCGTATTGTCCTCGATCAGGTCCGCGTAGTCGCCCCCGAGGAGCACGCCGACTCCCCAGGGCGCGTTGAGGATGTCGGAGCTGGCCGGCGTCGAGATGTTGCCGTTTTCCTCGATCACGTTGTCGCGGAAGATCGTGCAGCGGTCGATCTGGGTCGAGTTGAAGGTCGGGAGCTTGGCGCGGTTCGACGCCGAGTTGCACGCCCCGTCCTGCGGTGGCGGTAGATCATCGTCCGGCTCCGAGTCGGGGCCGACGCCGATGCTGTTGTCACGGAAGATCGAGTCCTCGACGATCAGGTGGCCGCCGGCATTGGTGCTCGACCATCCGAGCGCGTTGCGCTCCATCACCGCGTCCTGCACGAGTGCGTGGCAGTCCCGGCAGCCACCGACGTACACGCCGGAGTCGTTCATGCCCGACGCGTAGATGTGCTTGAAGAAGCCGTCGACAGCATGGCTGGTGTACTCCCCGTAGCCGCCGAGCAGCCCGGTGTCATATGCGGTCAGGTACTGGCCCCACCACCCGTGGATCCCGATCCGGCTGCCCTTCGGACCGGCTCCCTCCCACCAGATCTCATTGCCGTCGGCCGCGTCCTCCCGCGTGCGCCGGTCGAAGTTGCGCACGGTCAGATTCTCGATCCATACACCGCTCGAGAAGACCGTTATCCCGTTGCCGACGCGGTGGCGCCCGTCGATGATCACCTTGTTCCGGTTCATCCCCCGCAGATGGAGCCGCGGCGTGCGGACGACCACCGGGCCCGCGTACACGCCGGGCGCGATCAGGATCCAATCCCCTGGATGGGCGGCGTTAGCCGCGGCCTGGATCGAGGTGTAGTGCGGATACGAGACGTGCCGCTGGGTCACGATCAGCACTCGCGCAGATGCGTTCGCGGCCCCGGCGCAGAGCAGCAGCGCCAGGGCAGCGAACAGCGACGTGACGAGACGGCGCGCCACTACCGCTTAGCTCGGCACCACGGGTTGGCGGGGACGCCGGCGCATGGGTTCGGCATGCTCGCCAGGTTCCGGGGCAGCTTGTGCATCACGACCTTCGACAGTCGCGGGTAGTGATCGGTCGCCGTGCACGGCGGAGGCGAGCCCGGTGACAGCGACACCCGGGAGTCACACAGCACCTCGTTCGTGAACTGGGTAAAGCCGGTGGGTTGAACGTCTTGACCGTTGCAAACAGGATACATCTGCTCGGCGTTCGACGGGGTGCTGTTGATCGCGCCACCACCCGACTCGACGTTGCCGCTGAAGCAGTCGGTCGGGCCGGGCTCGAAGTTGGTCAGTGCGAAGTCACCGTTGGTCGGGTTGCCGAAGTACCCGTCGTCCACGTAGGTGTTGTTGAGCAGCGCATCGCCGCTCTCGTCGAACAGGCAGCTGCCGGCTCCGATCCAGTCCACGACGCCGCCGGTGCAGGGCGGCCCGTTGTCCGGATAGGGAACGAGGATCGTTCCCCACGCGCCGTTGTCCTCGAACGTGTTGTCCATCACGGTGTCGTTGCGCGCGCCCGAGAGGGACAGCCCGGTGCCCACCGGTCCCTGAGCCGCCGAGCCCGCGGAGGGCGCGTTCGGATTGTTGTTGTGATCGAACAGGTTGTGGTACAGCACCCAGCACGAGTCGGCGCCGGCGATCGGCGGTGTCTTGCCCGACGGGCACGCGCCGTTCTGCGGCGACGGTTCGTCGCCGTTCTGGCTGTTGGTGTCGAACCCATCCTCGTTGTTGTCGAAGCGAGAGTTCTCGATCAGCATCCAACCGCCGGAGTTCGAGCCCGAGTACCCGAGGGCGCTGTACTCACCGTGGGCGTGGTCGATCGTCTGATCGCAGCTCTGCTGACAGGCGCCGATGTAGTAGCCGGAGTCGTTGAAGTTCGACGCGTAGGTCTGATCCCACGTGCCGCCGCTCCAGTTACTCGAGAAGATGCCGTACTCGGCCGCGGTCTTCTCGTTGTCGAAGAACGTGCTGGTCGCCGTCAGGTACGAGCCGTAGAAGCCCCAGCCGCCGATGTTGCCGCTGCCGTCGCCACCGTTCCACCAGATCTCGTTGCCGGTGTCCCCATCGCCGCCCGCGCCACCGAGGAAGTTGCACACGGTCACGTTCTGAACCCAGACGTCGTCGGCCTTCCAGACCATGATCCCGTTCAGCCCGAGCGGACCCTTCCCCAGACTTGGCCCCAAGTTCTGGGCCGCCTTGCGCGCGGAGCACACCGGCGAGCCCGGCTTGGTGCCGTCGATGATCACCTTGTTCCGGCTCATCCCGCGGAGGTGGATCCGAGGGGTCGTGATCAGGATCCCCGCCGGCGCATTGTTGGCGCCCTTGGGCGCGTGGCTCGAGCTGGTCTTGTAATCGCCGGGAGCGATCAGGATCCAGTCGCCGGGTCTGGCCGCGTTCACCGCCGCCTGGACCGAGCTGTACTGACCGCGGATTCCCTTGTACGTGCCAACCCGCAGAACCCGCGCGCTTGCGGCTGGCGCCGCGATCGCGAGCAACGCCGCGACAACTCCGATTGCTACGTACCGACGCATCTCTCCTCCTTGATTGTCCCGGCGCGGCGGGCATCTTACACGCGAGGATCGGGGATGAGTCGGATCGTCGGCGCCGCCTCAGTCCGGATCGAGGTCGAACGCGACGCCGGCGATCTCGACCTCGTCGCCTGGCTCGAATCCCTCGTCCTGGAGCGCCCGGATCACCCCGATCCCCCGCAGCCGGCGCTCGAGGTATGCCAGCGCGTCGTCGTTGTCGAGGTCGTAGCGCGCGACCAGGCGCTCGATCCCCTCGCCGGTGACCTGGTACGCGCCGTCCGCGACCTTGACCACCCGGTACGCGCGCCGCGCGGCGGGACGGAAGACGCGGTGCTCGGCCAGCTCCTCGGGCGTCGGTTCGGGCGTGACCTCGACGGCGGTATCGGCGGGAACGCGGCGCACCAGCTCGGTGGCGAGCTCGGGCAGGCCGAGGCGCGTCACCGAGGAGGTGACGATCACGGGCGTGCCGGCGCCGACTCGGCGGGCCCACTCCGCGCGCGCCGCCTCCCGCTGCTCGGCGTCCACCAGGTCGGCCTTCGACAACACGAGCACGCGTGGCAGCGCCGCCAGCCGCGGGTTGTGCAGCTCGAGCTCGCGCTCCACGGTGGCGTGGTTGGCGACTGGGTCTGAGCCGTCGAGCGGCGCCAGGTCGAGGACGTGCACGAGCAGCCGGGTGCGCTCGACGTGGGCCAGGAAGTCGTGCCCGAGCCCGGCGCCGGCGCTCGCCCCCTCGATCAGTCCGGGGATGTCGGCGATCACCCGCTGGCGCTCCTCCGTCTCGAGCGTGCCGAGCGCGGGCTCCAGCGTGGTGAACGGGTAGTCGGCCACCTTGGGGTGGGCGCGCGTGAGGCGTCCCAGGAGCGAGGACTTCCCGGCGTTGGGGACGCCGACCAGACCCACGTCGGCCAGTAGCTTGAGCTGCAGCGTGATCCATGTCTCATCGCCTCGCAGTCCTTTTTCGGCGAATCGGGGCGTCTGGTGCGTGGGGCCGGCGAAGCGCTTGTTCCCCCGCCCCCCGGGCCCGCCGCGCGCCACCACCGCCGTTTGCCCGGGCCGCACGAGATCGTGCACCGTCCCATCCCCCTCGACGCGCGCCTCGGTGCCCGGCGGCACCGCGATCTCGAGCGTCTCACCATCCTTGCCGTGGCGCAGCGCCCCCTCGCCGTGGCCACCGCGACCCGCCTTGAAGTGGGCCTTGCGGCGGAAGGTCTCGAGGTCGCGGATGGAGTCATCGCACACCAGCACGACGTCGCCCCCGCGGCCGCCGTCGCCACCGTTGGGCCCGCCCTTCGGGACGTGGGCCTCGCGGCGGAAGCTCAGGCAGCCGTCGCCGCCGGCGCCGGCCGTGACGTGGATGCGTGCGTGGTCCTGCATGGATTCATCGTGGCAGGCCCAGCGCCGTTTTCAGGTCGATCTCGACCAGCGCCGCCTCATCCTCAAGCTGGCACGTCCCGTAGCGAACGACACCGAATCCCCCGGCGCGCACCCGCAGCTCCTTGCTGCGGTCGTTCTGAATCTGCGCCCAGGAGCTGTGGTTGTCGCGGCCGTCGAGCTCGACGACCAGCTTCTGCTCCCACCACACCGCGTCGACCAGCACACCCTCGACATAGACGTTGACCTCGTCGGGAAGCGGGATGCCGGCGCGTTCGCACAGCGGCAGGAACAGCCGCTCGAGCGGACTGCGGGTCCGGGCGAGCTTCGGCTCGTGACGCTCGAGCGCCTGTCGCAGCTTCGTGCTGCCCGTGCGGCCGCTGCCGGCGATCGCTTGCAACGCGTCAACGTCAAGCACCTTGTGGTAGTCGGCGTTCGCGAGCGCGTGGCGGACGCGTTCCAGCGGCGCCACCGCTGCGAAGTCCAGCAGCCCCTGCTCGACGCTAGTCGTCGGCAGGTCCTTGTGCCAGATGCGCTCGCACGCGCGCCGGCAGTGGACGATTACGCCTCGCAACGACAGGCACCGACGTGGCGTGCTCAGGTGGATCGGCCACTGCTGCTTGTCGATTAGGCCTAACCACCAGAGTGCGGTGGCGTGGCTGAGCATGGCGCCGGGGCCGGCGTACAGCACCGCGGCTGTCAGATCAGCCTTGACGCTGGGCGCCCGGTGGCCCACTGCATACACGCGCGGCACGCGCGGCAGCAGATAAGCCCTGGCTCACCCAGCGCGAGACCTCGCGCGTCTCCACCCCGAGGGCGGCGAGCTGTGCGGTACCAACTAAGCCCGCCTGACCGTCAGCAAGCCGAGCCACACGGACTTTGGCGCTCAGAGGGCGCATGTGTCAGCCGCATCGCCAAAGATCCGCCATGAGCCGAAGGATCCGGCCTTCCGTGTGACGAAACAAGACGCGGACCTGTGCCAAAACTGCTCACGGACTTCAAGAAGTTCATCTTCCGCGGGAACGTCGTGGACCTCGGTGGCGGTGGTTGTCGGCACCGCGTTCATCGCGGTCGTGAAGTCGCTGGTGAGTGACCTCCTCACGTGGTGTTCTTCCTGGTGGTGGCGCCGGTCACCGCGCTGATGGAACGTCGCACCAAGGAGGATGCGGACACCAAGGAGTGCCCGGATTGCACAAGCGCGATCCCGATTCGGGCCAAGCGCTGTCCCCTCTGCACCTCGGAGCTCGTAACGAATACTTAGGGGCCGGCTTCGCCGGCGTCCATTGGGCCGTTCCGCCGGGCATCCCTGCCCGGCGGGACCAAAGCGTTCCGCGCCCTTACGACTCTGAAGAGTCGGCGCCCGGCACGACCGAGATCACGCGGCCGCGCCGGCCGCGCGTGAACTCCACGGTCCCCGCCGCGCGGGCGTAGATCGTGTCGTCCTTACCGATGCCGGCGCCGTCGCCGGGCTTGAAGCGCGTTCCCCGCTGGCGGACGATGATCTCGCCGCCGGTCACCGTCTCGCCGGCGAACACCTTCACGCCGAGACGCTTGGCGTGCGAGTCGCGGCCGTTACGCGAGGAGCCCAGCCCTTTCTTATGCGCCATGTTTCACCTCCGTCACCTCAATCCGGGTGAGCTCCTGCCGGTGGCCGGTGCGCCGCTTGTAGCCGCGCTTGGGCTTGAACTTGACCACCCGCAGCTTCGGGCCACGCTCGTGGGCGAGGACCCGAGCGGTGACCGAGACCTTCGACAGATCCGAGCCGTCGACGACCGAGGAGCCGTCGACGAACAGCAGCGGCCGCAATGCGACCGACTCGCCGTCGCCCGCGGGCAGGCGCTCGACGAGCAGGGTCTGGCCCTGCTCGACGCGGTACTGCTTGCCGCCGGTTTTCACGATTGCGTACGTCATTCGGAAGAGCTCACTGACTCGGCCTTAGCGCCCGAACGGCGCCGTCCGCCTCTGCGGCCACGACGCCGAGGCTTCGATTCTAGGCCATCTCCGTTCTCACTCGGGTGGTCGGCCTCGGCCGGGCTGGCCGGCACGTCCAGCAGCGTGGCGATCGCGGACGTCCGCCCGGCCTCCTCGATCCGCACCAGGTGCTTCTCGCCCACGTAGTCGCCGGCGCCCGTGATCGAGATCATGTAGCCGTCGACCTTGGCCACGGCGTCGCCCGGGCTGTACATGTGCGGCTCGACGATCTCGACGTGGACCTCCTCGCCGGCGCGGAACGGCACCGCCCGCTCGAGCACCCGCTCGCGGCTCGATTCGAGCACGACCGCGAAGTGATCGAGCGGAAGTCCCTCGGAGCCCTCGAAGTGGAACCACTTCCCGGTCTCCTCCTCGATCGCCCGCAGCGCGCGCGCGTCGTCGCGGGTGAACTCGGCGCTCACGCGCGGGTTCATCTGGAGCAGGATGGCCTCGGACTCACTCTCCTTGGCCAGGTCTCGCATCCGCCGCTCGAACTCAATGGCGAGCGTTTCCTCAGACTTGATCACCCCTTCGCCGTCGCACGTGGGGCACGGACGGGTCATGATCTCCCGCACCCCGTCGGTCACGTTCTGGCGCGTCATCTCGACCAGCCCGAGCGGCGAGATCTCGACCACAAACGTCTTCGTGCGGTCCTCGTCCAGGGCGCCGCGGAGCGCCTTGAGCACGGCGTCCCGGTTGCGGGCCCGCGCCATGTCGATGAAGTCGATGACGATGATCCCGCCGATATCGCGCAGCCGCAGCTGGCGCACGACCTCGGTGGCGGCTTCGAGGTTCGTCTTGGTGATCGTGTCCTCGAGCCGGGCCGCCTTGCCGCGTCCCACGAACGAACCCGAGTTGACGTCGATGACCGTCAACGCCTCGGCGTAGTCGATCATCAGGTAGCCGCCGCTCGGGAGGTCGACCCGCCGCGACAGCGTCGAGTCCAGCACGGCCTCGACCCCAAAGGCCTCAAACAGCGGCGTCTCCTCCTCCCACAGCTCAACGTGGTCGACCAGTTCCGGCGCGGTGCGCGAGAAGAACGACACGAGCCGATGGTGCTGCTTCGGGTCGTCCACGATCGCCCGCTCGAACGTCGAGGAGAAGATGTCGCGCACGACCCTCACCGACAGGTCGGCCTCCTGGAAGACGAGCGCCGGCGCGGTGGTCTCGGCCACCCGCTTCTGCAAGACCTCGTTCAGCTTGAACAGATACAGCAGCTCGCGCTCGAGATCGGCGCGGGTCGCCCCCTGGGCGGCGGTGCGGATGATCGCGCCCGCCCCCTTCAGATCCAGCTTCGCGGCCTCCTTGCGCAGGCGGTCGCGCTCGGGGTCGTCCAGCCGGCGCGAAACCCCGACGCCCTCGCCGAACGGCGCGTACACCATGTAGCGCCCGGCGATCGTGAGGTCCATGGTCAGCCGTGCTCCCTTGGTCTTCAGGGGGTCCTTGACCACCTGCACGACGATCTCCTGGCCCGGCTTGAGCATGTCGGTGATCTGGCGGCTCTCGCGCCCGGAGCCGCGACCCCGGCGAGGCGCCTCGACCCCCGGCAGCACGATCTCATCGACGTGCAGGAAGCCGTTCTTCTCCAGGCCGATGTCGACGAACGCGGCCTCGAGCCCCCCGAGCACGTTGTCGACGCGGCCTTTGTAGATGTTTCCGACGATCGAGCGCGCTCCGCGGCGCTCCAGATACAGCTCGGCGACCTTGTACCCGGCGGCCGGTTTGGTCGACCGGCGGCGCCGGCGCGTCCCAGGCTTGGACGTGGTCTTACGTGCGGCGACCGATCCGGTCGCCTCGAGCAGCGCGACCCGGGTCTCGCCCCGGTCGACGCTGACCAAAACTTGCTTCTTCAATGCTTGTCAGTCCTTTGTGGAAGTTTGGGAACGTTCGCGGAGGGAGCGCGAGCTTTGAGAGCTCGGTCCTCCGGGCGAACGCGAACACGTGCCGCGGCCCTTGGTGGCTGGGGGTGGGTGGGTGGGCACCAATTTGCGGGGCTGCGGTCATTGCGACACCAGTCCTCGGCTTTTCGACGCGTTCGTCATGCGTGCCTGCACATAAATTGACTGTAGAAGGCCGATGGCTATGAACGTCACCAACACCGAGGAGCCGCCGTAGCTCAGCAGCGGCAAGGGCACTCCGGTAATCGGCATGATGCCGATCGTCATGCCCGCGTTGACGAATACCTGAAACATCAGCATGGCCAGGATGCCACCCGCTACCAGCGTCCCGTACAGGTTCTTGGCCATGGTCAGAACCCGCAGGGCCCGCCAGATCAGCAGCGCGTAGAGCGACAGCACGACCGCCGCGCCCACGAATCCATACGTCTCCCCCACCACGGCGAAGATGAAGTCGGTGTCCGGCGCCGGCAGGAAGTGCAGGTTGACCTGGCTGGCCCCCTGCACGCCGAGGCCGGTCTTGCCCCCGGAGCCGATCGCCGTCAGCGACTCCGTGATGTTGTAGGTCTGGTTCTGCGGGTCGTGTGAGGGATGCAGGAAGCCGGTCAGGCGCTGCATCTGGTACGGCTTCAGCAGATGGTGCCCGGTGGCGGGGGCCACCACGAGCACGAGCACGATCGCGATCACGAACAGCAACAAGAGCGCGATCAGCTGCTTCCACGAGGTGCCCGCGAAGAACAGCACCGCGAACCCAACGACGATGTAGACGAGCGACGTGCCCAGGTCGGGCTGGGGGATCACGAGCATCGCCGGGATGATCGCCAGCAACATGATCCGGGCCGTCGTGCGGCGCTCGTGCAGCAGACGCGAGCGGTCCACGGCGAACGCCGAGAGGGCCACGATCAGCAGCACCTTGCCGAACTCCGAGGGCTGAAGCTGGAAGAACGGGAGCGGGATCCATCGGGCCGCCCCCTGCACCTTGGGCATCCCGAGCACGACCACGTTCAGCGCGATCATCACGCCGTACAGGCCGTACTTGTACTCGCGCAGCCGCGAGTAGTCGATGTGCGCCAGCACGAGCGCGAGCGCCAGCCCGATCCCGAAGTAGATGGCCTGGCGCTCGGCGAAGTACATGTGGTTCGCCGAGTCGAGCGAGGGGCCCTCGCCCTTCAGCATGATCAGCGAGCAGGCGGCCAGCCCGAGCGCGGCCAGCAGCATCAGCGGATCCATCCGCAGCCACACCCTGGGGCGGGGATCCGCCACCACCTCGTCGGCCGGCCGGATCGCTTGTGCGCCCACCGCGCTCACAGCGTCTGCGAACTCCCGGGCGTGTATGTGCCCTTGCTGCCGAAGAACCACTGGGACAGGATCTGGCGCGCCACCGGCGCCGCGCCGACCGCACCGAAGCCGCCCTTCTCCACGGTGACCACGACCACGATCGGCTTGCTCGTCGCGCTGGGCGGGACGAAGCACGCGTACCAGGCGTAGTCCTGTTCGCCGGTGGTCGGGGAGATGTACTGGGCGGTGCCCGTCTTGCCGTACACCTGCTCCGGGAAGGTGCCGAACACATCGGCCGAGGTTCCGCCCGGCTGCGAAGCGGCCTCACGCAGGCCCTCGAGGATCGTGTCGCGGTACAGCGGGTCGAGGTTGATGTGGCGCTTGGGCGCCGGGTTGAACGAGCGCAGGACGAACCCGTCGGCGGTCTGCACGTCGAGCCCCAGGTGCGGAGTGACGATCGTCCCGTCGTTGGCCAGCGCCGAGTACGCCACCGCGAGCTGAAGCGGCGTGACCTGCACGTCGCCCTGACCAACCGCCAGGTTCTCGTTGTCGCCGGCCGACCACGGCCGGTTCGTCCCGTCGGCGATCCCGCAGCCGCCCGGCGGGTGCGTGGAGCTGCGGTGCCAGCCCGGCAGCTTCTTCGGCCCGGTGGTGACGCCGTTGGTGTAGCTGAACGGCCCGGTGGCGCTGTCGCACTCGGCTTCGAGCTCGTTGCGGTTCGCGCGCCAGGCGGCGTCGGGCAGGGTCCCAGAGACCTCGTCGGGCAGGTCGATCCCGGTCTGCTGGCCGATCCCGTACAGGCTCGCCCAGTGCTGGAGCGCGCCGCCGTTCGGCGCCGGCGAGTTCGTCAGCACGCCCAGGTTGTAGAAGAAGTCGTCGGAGGAGACCTTGATCGCGTCCACGAGATCGAGCGCGCCGTCGACCGCGCCGCCGGCGTTATGCCGGCACTGGCCGCTGAAGCAGTACTGGCCGCTGTCATCGAAGATGCTCCCGACGCTCCAGGCACCGCTCTCGAGCGCCGCGGTGGCCGTGATCGGCTTGAACGTCGAGCCCGTCGGCCCGGCGCCCTGGTAGGCGCGGTTGACCTGCGGGTCGCCGGAATTCGGTCCGAACAGGGCGTTATATGTCGAGTACGGAACCGGCTTGGTGAACACGTTCGCGTCGTAGGTTGGGAGCGAGCCCATCGCGTAGACCTCGCCGTTGTCCGGGTTCATGGCCACGAACGCGCCGCCGTCGGCCGGAGGGTTGTTGTCGATCGATTCCTGGAGCGCCTGCTGGCCCACCTGCTCAAGCTTCACGTTCAACGAGAGCTTGAGGCTGTCGCCGGGAGTCGGGGCCGTCTGCGACTGCACCCCGACGAAGTTGCCGAACGCATCCACCTTGACCTTCTCGGCGCCGTCAGCCCCGCGCAAGTACCGGTCATAGGACGCCTCCAGGCCGGATTGGCCGACCGAATCGTTCGGCGACACTCCCGCGTAATACGGCTGGCCCACCTCGCCCGCGGTGATCCGGCTGACGATCCCGAGCACCTGGGAGGCGAGGTCCCCGAACGGATAGGTCCGCTGGTAGATCTGCTGGACGGTCACACCCGGCAACGAGGATTGCCGCTCCGAGATGTACCAGAGCTGCTGGTCGGAGATGTCGCTGGCCACGGTGGCCTCGCCGTAGGACAGCTGCACGTACCCCTGCACCACGCGGCAGGCGATCACCGACATGTGCAGCAGTCCGTGGCCGTTGACCGGGCACGGCTCGCGCTTGGTCGGCAGTCCCAGCACGCTGGCCAGCCGGTCGTACAGCGCGGCGTCGGGCTGCGGCGGGTGCGCGAGGTTAGAGTCGGTAATCGGCACCGGCAGGTTTGGCGGTGAGATCTCCACGGCGTAGGCGCGCCGGCTCGAGGCGAGGATCTGACCGCTCGAGTCGAGGATCTCGCCCCGCGGCGCCGGCACCTCGACGTCGCGCACGAAGTTCACGCTTGCAGCCTTCGCGTACTGGTTGGTCGAAAGGACCTGGAGGAACCACAGGCGGAAGAACAGGATCGCGAATAGACCCAGGGCCAGCATCCCGACCATCGCTGCCCGCCGGGCCAACTGCGGGCTCATCGGCGGTCGCTCCTCCTGCTTGACGAACCGCAGCTGCTTGTCGTCCGGTAGCGGGGGCATCACGTTTGCAGACGGGACATTCCACCGCGGCGAGCGGCGCCTTGCTGGAGCGGGCTGAGGCCGCCGGTGGTGTAGGCGCGGCGGCGCCGGCGGCGGGGATCCTCGGGCAGGACCGGCCGGACGACTCGCCGGACCAGCGCGTAGACGGGGAGCGCGATCAGCGTGTTGACCAACACCACGATGAAGATCTGCTGGAGCAGCAGCAGGCTGACCGGGGCGTCGACCCCGAGTAGGAACTGGATCACCGCCATCCCCAGTCCCGCGAAGGCCGAAGCCAGCGCGCCGGCGGCCAGGGGAACGAGTTCGTGAGAGGGGTCGCGGAGCTCGTGCAGCCGGCCGGCCCAGTAGCCGATCGCGATGTAGAGGAGCGAGGTGACGCCGAGCGTCTGGACGAGCACCAGATCGATCAACAGGCCGGTGGCGAAGCCGAAGATCGCGCCGGTCATCGAGCCGCACAGCAGCCCCACTGACATCACCACCAATGGCGTGATGTCCGCGCTGACCCCGAAGATCGAGATCTGGGAGATCGCGGACTCCTGGACGAGCACGGCGAGCAGCGCCAGCAGGACGAGGCGCAAGGAGAGCTTGACCGACGTGGGAATCTCGCTCACGGCAGCTGCGCCCGCGCGGTCCCGGGTTGGGCCTGAGTCAGGACCTGGACGACGTCGAAGTGTCTCAGGTCGGCGGCCGGCGTGACCGGGACCTGGCCGTTGTTGAGCAAGTCGTTCTCGTTGAACTGGGTCACCCAGCCGATCGGGATGTTGGCCGGGAAGTAGGACTCGAGCGTGCCCGATCTGAAGCCCGCCGTCTCCACGAGCTGGCCCGGCTGGGGGCCGTTCTGGACCTGGCCGGGGTTCGGCGCCTGCAGGTACTCGAGCAGGAGCTCATTGGGGCTCCCGACCGCGGGGACGAGCTCGCCGGTATCGCCGTTCGCGTCGACGACCCGCGCGGTCACCGACACGGTGTGGTCGGTGATCAGCGACACGAACGACGCGTTTGCCGACACCTCGCTCACCTCACCCACCAGCGCGCCGTCGGCCAGCACCGGATCGTGGAGGGCGACGCCGTCGTCCGAGCCCTTGTCGATGCCGACGGTCTGGTACCAGAGGGTGGGATCGCGCAGGATGACCTGCCCGGTGACGGGGTGGTAGGCGTCGATGCCGATGCTGTCGTCGAGCCCGACCTCCTTGCGCAGCTGCTGGTTCTCGATCTGGGCCCCCTTGGCCGCCGCCAGCTCGCCGGTCAGCTTCTGCACCTGCTGCTGAAGCTGGGCCACCTGGGACTTCGCGTGGAACGTGCTCGAGAACCAGCTGGTCACCGAGCGCACGGGCGAGAGAACCTCGCTGGCTCCCTGCTCGATCGGCGAGAAGACCTCGACCACGCCCCGTTGCACGTTGTGCAGAGGACTGTTCGGCGTCTCGCCGAAGTAGGCGGTGAGCAGAATCAGGGAGACCGCCACGAGCAATCCGAGGACCGCTCGTCGCCGTCGAACTTGCTTGTCATGCACGTGCTTGCAGTCTCCAGGGGGTGGACGGGATGTCAATCATCCCGGAAGCCACGTCGAGTACGTTGTCGGAAGCTAGTACCGACGTCGCCGATTACGTGAATTCTTGCTCGAACGGTGGATCGCTTCGAACTCCTCCAACGACCTCCCCGAACCAACCGCCACGCAGGTGAGCGGCGACTCGGCCAGATGCGCGGGCATCTGCGTCTCGTGGCGCAGGCGCTCGTCGAGCCCCTGGAGCAACGAGCCTCCTCCCGCCAGCATGATGCCACGATCCATGATGTCGGAGGCCAGCTCAGGAGGCGTGCGGTCGAGCGTCTCCTTGACCGCGTCGATGATCTGCACGACGGGCTCCTCGAGCGCGCCACGGATCTCCTCGCTGGTCAGGACCACGGTCTTGGGCAGCCCGGACACCATGTCGCGCCCGCGGATCTCGGCCTGGACCTCCTCACCCAGCGGATAGGCCGAGCCGATCTCGAGCTTGACCTCCTCCGCCGTCTGCTGGCCGATCAGCAGCTTGTACTCGCGCTTGACGTAATTCATGATCGACTCGTCGAGCTCGTCGCCGCCGACCCGGATCGATTGCGAGACGACGATGCCCCCGAGGGAGATCACCGCCACCTCGCTGGTACCGCCGCCGATGTCGACGACCATCGACCCGGTCGGCTCGCCCACCGGGAGGCCGGCGCCGATCGCGGCCGCCATCGGCTCCTCGATCAGGTACGCCTGCCGGGCGCCGGCGCTGAGGCAGGCCTCCTCGACGGCGCGCTTCTCGACCCCCGTGACCCCGGAGGGGACGCAGACGACGACCCGGGGGTGGGCCCAGCGGTTCTGGTGGACCTTCTGGATGAAGTGCCGGAGCATCTCCTCGGTCACCTCGAAGTCCGCGATCACCCCGTCTTTGAGCGGGCGGATCGCCTGGATCGTGCCAGGCGTGCGGCCCAGCATCCGCTTCGCTTCGATTCCGACCGCGTGGACCTCGCCGGTCCGTGAGTCGACGGCGACGACGCTCGGCTCGGACAGCACGATTCCGCGCCCCCGGACGTAGACGAGCGTGTTCGCCGTCCCGAGGTCGACCGCCATGTCTCGGCCACCGAAACCGGTCATGTACGTGAAGAAGCCCATGCAGTATCGAGACTAGGGAAAAGGGGATGGACGGCGGCAGGTCCGGAGGCCCCACGCGAGGCAGCCAGCTCCATCCGCTGATTGAGTGTATCGAACAGGCATGCGCCGACTCTCCGCCGCAGATTGCGCGGTTCTCAAAATTCTGGAAAACGGCTAAA